>NZ_AQXX01000128.1 GCF_000376785.1 Hahella ganghwensis DSM 17046 | reverse complement strand
ATTGCGGCGGTAAGCTTTGATCGAGCCCCGTCTGACATTCGCTTCAAACCAGTGTGTGATTATATTGCTGTTCAGTTAATTGTGATGGCGGCTTCCAATCCGATATCTGGAACAGGTCGGCGCTTGTCAGAGTTAAGATCGGGAATTAGTAGTCTGTTTTTGGAGAGGCGTCCGAGGCCTACGACACCTCGGACGGTTAAGATATCAAAGACCCGATATCCAGTAGATCGCAATGCTGCTCCTCTTAAGTGAACAGCATTGCGGTGATGACCGGCCCTTTCTGTTGCTGCGAGATGCTATTATGAACAGATAGTGAGCGTAGCTCCCAAGTGATATACAACTGCAGCCTCTCCATTTACCTTAATCGGTGAGATAGGCTTACAACGATAACTTTTCTCGCTATTATTCATCCCCTGTAAATTCTAGTCATCCGCTTTAAATTCATGACCAATACGCGAAATCCCGTGAAAGTATTTAACCCTGATCTGGTGCTATGCAAAGACAGACACCGGCTTCAGCAACAATGGCAAAAGTTGTCAAAACATTCGACTGCCAATCGACCGAGTGGTGAAGATTCGGCTGACAAGAAACCAGTAGACATTGAACTGGAACGGTTCTGGAAGAAAGCCGAGAGTTCCGCAGCGCTCAAGAATGAGCGGCAGGAGCGTGTTCCCCAGGTGAAATATCCTGAGAACCTGCCTGTTGTAGACCGGTTGGATGAAATCAGAAACGCAATTGCTGAGCATCAGGTTGTCATCGTTGCCGGTGAAACTGGGTCAGGAAAAACGACACAGTTACCCAAGCTTTGCCTGGATATGGGGAGAGGCGTTGCCGGTATGATCGGTCATACCCAGCCCCGAAGGCTGGCTGCCAGAGCGGTAGCAAATCGGCTGGGGGAAGAACTGGGTTGTAAAGTTGGCGAACAGGTAGGATTTCAGGTCAGGTTTTCTGATCAGAGTACGCCGCATACGCTGGTAAAAGTGATGACGGATGGTATTTTACTTGCCGAAACACAGCATGACAGATTTCTGAGTCGTTATGACACCATCATTATCGATGAGGCCCACGAAAGGTCGCTGAACATCGACTTTCTGTTGGGATATCTAAAGAACATTCTGTCCAAGCGGCCTGATCTTAAGCTCATCATTACTTCCGCCACTATTGATGTGGAGCGCTTTTCAAACCATTTCGAAAACGCCCCAGTGATTGAGGTGTCCGGGCGGACTTATCCAGTTGATATTCTCTACCGTCCTTTGGTGGGGGAAGATGACAGCGATAGGGATTTGTCTCTGCAGGAAGGCATCCTGGCCGCCGTCAATGAAATTGAACAGCTCGAAAGATCGACAGGAAAAGGCCCCGGGGACATTCTGATTTTCATGGTTGGTGAACGCGAAATCCGTGAAACAGCCAATGTGTTACGTAAAGCGGAGTTGCGTAATACGGAGATATTACCTTTGTATGCCCGGCTCAGCCATCAGGAACAGAGCCGTATATTTCAGTCTCACGGGGGGCGGCGCATTGTGCTGTCCACGAATGTGGCGGAAACCTCACTGACAGTTCCGGGCATTCGCTATGTCATTGATCCGGGTGATGTTCGGATCAGCCGATATTCATATCGATCCAAGGTGCAGAGATTGCCGGTTGAGGCTGTCTCCCAAGCCAGCGCACAGCAACGTGCGGGTCGATGTGGTCGAGTGGAAGAGGGCGTTTGCATCCGGCTTTACAGCGAAGAGGACTTCGTCAGTCGGCCGGCGTTTACCGATCCAGAAATTCTGCGGACCAATCTGGCCTCGGTCATCTTGCAGATGCTGGCATTACGACTTGGTGATATTTCCGGTTTCCCCTTTATGCAGGCCCCGGACAAGCGATATATCAACGACGGCTATAAGCTGTTGGAGGAAATCGGCGCGGTCAGCAAGGACCGAAAGCTGACCAACGTCGGGCGAAAGTTGTCACGCTTTCCCATTGATACCCGTCTGGCCAGAATTCTGTTAGCCGCTGCAGAGCAGCAGTGTCTCAATGAAATTCTCGTGATTGTCTCGGCTCTTGCCATTCAGGATCCTCGGGAAAGGCCGCATGAAAGTCAGCAGGCGGCTGATCAGAAACATGCCCAGTGGTCTGATGAGCAATCGGAATTTCTGGATTACCTTAACCTATGGCGCGCCTATGAGGAGCAACGTCAGGAGCTGTCTAACAGTCAGCTCAGAGCTTGGTGTAAAAAGAACTACCTGTCATTCCTTCGTATGCGGGAATGGCGGGATACTCACAGGCAGCTGCTGATACTTTGCCATGAGCTTGAATACCGTGAAAATGCTGAGCCGGCTACCTATGAGCAGGTTCATAAAGCGCTATTGACTGGCCTGATCAGCCAGGTTGGACAGAAAGACGAAAAGAACGAGTATGTCGGCCCCAGGCAGCGTAAATTTTTGGTCTTCCCGGGCTCTAAACTTAAAAAGAAAAGTTTTCCCTGGATAATGTCGGCGGAACTGGTGGAAACCAGTCGACTGTTTGCTCGTACTGTTGCGAAAGTAGAGCCCTTATGGATTGAGCATATTGCTCCCCATTTGCTGAAAACCAGCTATCTCGAGCCCCATTGGTCAAAGAAACGTGGTGAAGTGCAGGCTTTTGCCCAATTGAGCCTTTACGGATTGGTGGTTGTTCCCAGAAGGCGGGTCAGTTATGGCAAAGTGGATCCTGCTTTAAGTCGCGAACTGCTGATCAGGGAAGGGTTGATAGAGGGGGAAATTCATTCGCGTCTGTCTTTTATCCAGAAAAATGCCGCCAATCGAGAGGCCGTGGAGCTGATTGAGGCAAAAACCCGGCGAAAAGATCTGCTGGTGGATGACGATACGTTATTCCAGTTTTATGACGAGCACCTGCCTGGCGACTGTGCCACGGTCAGGGGATTGGAACACTGGTATAAACATCTGGATGATTCAGATAAAAAAGCCCTCATTCTTACTGAAGACTATCTTTTGAGGAGCCGCCCAGAGACGAATCTGGAAACGGCCTATCCGGATAACCTTCAGTGGCGCGGGCAGCAGTTCAAGCTGGATTACGCCTTCAAGCCTGGGCAGAAGGATGATGGGGTAACGATTGAAGTGCCCCCGGCGGCGTTACAGCAGCTTCCTGTCAGCCGACTGGAGTGGTTGGTTCCCGGAATGTTGCGGGAAAAATGCGAAGCGCTGATCAGGAGTCTACCGAAATCCTTGCGGCGAAACTTTGTGCCTGTACCGGATTTTGCCAAGGCCGCTGCTGAGGCCATGGAGCCTACCGATGAGCCCTTGACTGTAGTTCTTGGGCGTCAGTTAAGGAAGATGACCGGTGTGACGATTGAGCCTGAGCAATGGAATACAGAATCTGTACCGGAGCACCTGAAAATCACAATTGCGGTGGTAGACAGCAAAGGCAAAGTGGTTGCCCGTGGAAGAGATTACCATCAACTGGTGGATCAAATCGGGCGGAAGTTAGAATCTGCGGTCAGTGATACCGGTAATCAATTGTTTGAAGAAAAAACCGGATTGGTATCCTGGGATATCGATACCATCCCTCCCAGGCAGCAGGTTCAGCAGGGAGGGGCAAACCTGTTTCTGTTTCCATATCTGCGGGATGAGGGCAAGACCGTGACCCTCACTGCCGGGTTTGATGAGCAGCATGCGATCGCAGAGCATAGCAGGGGCGTCGCCAGAATGGTGATGTTTACTCTGGCTGATACGGTGAAATATCTGCGTAAGAATCTCCCCAAGCAGAATGAGATTGGCTTGTATTACGCCCCCAAAGGTAAGCTGGAGCCGCTGATAGATGACCTGATTCTGAGCTCGGCCATGGAGGTGTTTCTGATTGGCAGAGAGCCGGTATACAGTCGCCAGGCATTCACTGAGCGGCTGAAGTCTTGCAAGTCGGATTGGGTTCTGGCGGCTGAGGAGAGAGCATTACTGTTGCATGATATTCTCAAGCAGCACCACTCGTTGACCAAGGTCTTAGCCAAATCAACCGTGTTGGCACTGGCGATGCCCATGGCGGACGTGAAGCTCCAGTTATCGAATCTGGTGTCAGACGGGTTTCTGAAACAGGTGCCTGGAGAGTGGCTGCGCCACTACCCTCGTTATCTGCAGGCGGTGGAAGAACGGCTGGAAAAAATGCCGCGTCAGGTCAGTCTGGAAAGAGACTTTCTCCGTATTATGGAGCCAATGTGGAAGCGATTTGAAGAACGCCGTGCAAAGCATCAGCGAGAGGGGGTTTCTGATCCTGAGCTGGAGTTATATCGGTGGATGCTGGAAGAGTTCCGAGTGTCATTCTTTGCTCAGAAACTGGGGACAGCAATGAGCGTTTCAGAGAAAAAACTCCAGAAACAGTGGGAAAAAGTCAGCCTTTGAGGGTTGTCCATAACAGGTGGGGATTTCTGCGGATGCTGTCAGTCTGAAAATTGATTAACAATGGTCACCGACGGACATGATTGTCAGAGGTTTGTGGTATTATTGGTCGATTGTGCGCGAGTAATATAATTAAGTTTTCGGTTCCACGGTAACACCCGTCCACTTCATTGATGCAATGATGCTTGAGCAGGGTGGAAATCAGGGAACCAAGATAAGAATGAAAGAGGCTACATTGTGAATTCAGTAGTGATAAGTGGCACCGGGTTGTATACGCCTGAGTACAGTATTTCCAATCAGGAACTGGTTGAATCTTTTAATGCTTATGTCAATAAATTCAACCAGGATCACGCAGAAGCGATCCGGAACGGAGAGATAGAGCCTCTTCAGGAATCTTCGGCAGAGTTCATCGAAAAAGCCTCCGGTATTAAGAGCCGCTATGTGCTGGATAAGGAAGGTATTCTGGATGTCGGCTATATGCATCCACACCTGCCTGAGCGCAGCAATGAAGAACAGAGTGTTCAGTGTGAAATGGCAGTCAGCGCCGCTCGACAGGCTTTGGCAGAAGCGGGCAGAAGTGCCTCGGATATCGATTTTGTCATTGTGGCCTGTTCCAATCTGCAGCGCGCTTATCCAGCGGTTTCCATCGAGGTGCAGGCAGCGCTTGGAATTGAGGGTTTTGCTTACGATATGAACGTTGCCTGCTCTTCTGCGACCTTTGGTATTCAGGCAGCATATAATGCCATTCAGTCCGGAACCGCCAAAGCGGTATTAATGGTCAATCCGGAAATTTGCAGCGGTCATTTGAACTTCCGTGACAGAGACAGTCATTTTATTTTCGGTGATGCCTGTACAGCCGTGCTGCTGGAACGTTCAGATCTGGCCACAGTCAAAGGGTACGAAATCGTTGGCACCAAACTCCAGACGCTATATTCCAACAACATCCGTAATAACTTTGGATTCCTGAATCGCTGTGACGAAAGAGGAGTCGGGGCTCCCGATAAACTGTTTATTCAGAATGGGCGCAAAGTGTTCAAAGAAGTATGCCCAATGGTCTCTGATATGATTCAGGCACACATTTCTGAGCATGGAATTGGTTCTCAGGACCTTCGTCGCTTGTGGCTGCATCAGGCCAATTTGAATATGAATGTGTTGATTTCCAAGAAAGTGCTCGGTCGGGATGCAACAAGGGAAGAAGCTCCAACGATTCTGGATACCTATGCGAACACCAGTTCAGCCGGTTCCATCATTGCTTTCCATAAGCACAAAGAAGGTTTGAATAGTGGCGATGTAGGCGTTATCTGTTCTTTTGGTGCGGGATATTCTGCCGGTAGTGTGATTGTACGTAAGCAGTAATTTTCCCAAGTTAGTTAATAATGGTTAGTCAATAAATATACCAACCAATCCGGAGATTGCTTCAATATCCGGATTGGTTGTCATGCGATCTGTTTTTTGGCGTCAACCCTCTCAGTTATTCGTCGCGGCTTCTTCCTACAGATGCCTGGCCATTCCAGAATAGGGCTATGTCCGCGATTTCAGAACTTTTCCATGGTTTAAGAACCTGTTCGTGATGACAGGCCCTTTTCCAGAATCGCGCGCAATTCCAGTGGGAGAGGCGCGCTTTTTCCAGTATCTCGGTTCACCCATACCAGCTTGGCTGTACCTTGGCAGTGAACTGTAGTCTGGTCCTGACTCAAGATCTGGTGGCCCAAGGTGAAACTGGTACTGCCTATTGCCTCGGTCAGTGTTGTCACGATGAGGATTGCAGGGTAGTTAATCTCTCGGAGAAATGTTGCACTACATTGAATCAACACCGGAGATTCGCCTTGGCCTCTGACACCAAAACCTTGCTGTTCCAACCAGTTTACCCGTGCTTCCTCAAAGAACCGAAAGTAGACAGTGTTATTTAAATGGCCATAAGCATCCTGATCACCCCAGCGTACAGGAACTTCCAGTCGGCCCAGCTCAACGTTAGAATTTGTCATTGATTATCATCTGACTTTGTGTAGGATTAGCTGAAAATTACTGCCAAAACAACCATTCCTATCAATGTTTGGCAGCCAACATAAAAACCACATAATAATAATCCAGAGATTTACCGCCAACCGAAACCTGAATTTGTTCGTAGGGAAAGGGGGAGGAGCACCTTTCCGGTTTATCTATCTATCAGGAAGAAAAGCATGAAATTTTGTAACACCCTGGGATTATTGGTCGTTGGTTTATTGTCATCCACCCCGTTGGCAGCTGCTTACGAGCACCCGGATGATCCCTGGGAGTCAGTTAACAGAAAGATCTATTCCTTTAATGACACACTTGATCAGTGGATTCTACGTCCAGTGGCGAAGGCATACCGGTTTGTCACTCCAGGGGCTGTGGACCGCTCGATCACAAACTTCTTCAATAATCTTTCTGATGTGCCTCATTTGGCGAACAATCTGCTGCAATTGAAAGGCAGGGAGTCTGCGATTACTTTTTCACGGCTGGTATATAACACCACCTTCGGGCTTGGTGGGTTAATTGATATTGCTACCGAATGGGATCTCCCGGTGCAGGAGGAGGACTTCGGCCAGACTTTGAACTACTATGGCGTTCCAGAGGGTAGTTACCTGGTATTACCGTTTTTAGGCCCTGCAACAGTCTCTGATGCGATTGGTAAGATCCCCGATTCGCTCTTTAACCCTATTGTGCATATTTTTGATGCACCCGAAAGTTACTACGCGACCGGGGTCAAAATCGTAGATATCCGCGCTGATCTGATTCCCACTGAGAATCTGCTTACCGGTGACAAATATGCCGGTCTGCGCAATGTTTATCTGCAACGTCGCGACTACCTTATCAATGATGGCAAAATCGAAGACGGCTTCCTCGACGACGATGAGGACTTGAGTGATTTCTGATTCTGTTGAGAGCCTGTGTCGCCCCGCGCTCTGATAGAAGCAAATATTAAAAGTTGTACAACTATGTGATCGTCCTCTCAGACTAAAAAGACATCCGTGCTGTCCTTCGCTATAGTTGTTAGTGGATAAGGGCACGAGATGAGGTGATATGGGGCTGTTTTTTAATCAGAAGTTGGCCAGATACCGCAAAGCCATGGCGGAGGCGAAAGACTACCACACCTGGCGTGACGCCGCTTTGGAATTGGATTATCTGGAGGGACATGTTGAGTGGAAAGAGTCCTATAGCTCCAGTCTGTACAATTACGAACTCATCTATGACCGCCTGATGGAGCTGAAAAACGCACAGCAGGCCCGCCAGCATGACAGGCTCATACGCAGCCTTCGTGAAGGGCTGCACCACGATCTTGGAAATATTGGTAATCCTGAGCTTTATCACCGTAGTCATGTTGGCACCAAACATCTGGTTGAGGAATATGTCAGCCAGGTCTGTGACGCGATCAATTACGTCTGCGACAATGATTTACCTGAGTTGCCGCTACGTCAAAAGCTGGAATTCTTTAAAGATACATCGCTCAGTTTCGGACATCCGAGTTTGCTGTTAAGCGGTGGTGCTTCTCTGGGTCTGTTTCATCTTGGAGTCATCAAAGCATTATGGGAGCGGGGATTGCTGCCCCAAGTCATCTCAGGGTCCAGTGTCGGGGCAATAATTGCCGCCACTCTTGGCACCCACACGGATGCTGAAATTCCTGACATGCTCGATCCCAATAAGCATAACCTGAAAGCCTGGCGTTGGATGGGGATGTTCAATGGCCTTCAGGGCAAAGGATTTATGGATATTCAGCAACTGGAAGGTTGCTTGCGTTCAAATATTGGCGAGTATACTTTCCAGGAAGCCTTCCAGCGTACCGGTAGGAGCGTGAATATTTCGGTATCACCGGTACATGAGCATCAGAAATCACGTTTGCTGAGTCGTTTCACTTCACCTTACCTGCTGATGTGGAGCGGAGCTTTGGCCTCGTCTGCAGTCCCAGCTATTTTTCCACCTGTACGTCTTATGAAAAAAGACGAACAGGGTAACTCTGTTCCTTATATGTCAAAGCTGCGTTGGGTGGATGGGTCTGTTGTCAGTGACCTGCCTATTGAAAGACTCATGCATCTGTATGACGTTAATTTTTCCATTGTCAGTCAGACCAACCCGCACATCGTTCCCTTTCTGAAATCAGAAAAAGCAGAAACAGCGTTCAGTAAATTGAATCTGCCCTGGCGGATTCTGAAGGCCGAAACCCGTTTTCAT
Organism: Hahella ganghwensis DSM 17046; assembly: GCF_000376785.1. Lineage (GTDB taxonomy): Bacteria > Pseudomonadota > Gammaproteobacteria > Pseudomonadales > Oleiphilaceae > Hahella > Hahella ganghwensis. Next base: position 104,606 of record NZ_AQXX01000128.1, on the reverse strand, counting down.
GGCAAAGCCGTGTTTGATTATTTGCGTAAGTACGCCGAACCTGAATTGTTGCGTCAGGCCTGCGGGCAGGCATACACCATTCTGGCCCAGCGTTACTATGGTGATGTCACCATAGCTCCCAATTACAAGTTCTGGCATTTCTCTAAAATGTTGTCGAACCCTGATACAGAATTTGTGAAGCGCCTGACTCTGGAGGGGGAGAGGGCCACTTGGCCGATGGTCTCGATGATTCGCAGTCATTCAAAAATCAGTATTGCTCTGGAGAAAGCGACGGAGCGTCTCAGAAGTCGCTTACAGGGCCGTAAGGCAGATCTAAGAGTGGTTGGCGGTTGAGTGTCGTCGCTGATTTCTTTGCTGAATAGTCGAATAATCTAAACCTTACCGCCACAACCATTTATCTCCGATAGATGGCGGGGTACACTATGGCGTCGCGTTGACCCAATCTGATTGAGATACATGTACGAATCGTTCTTTGGGCTGAAAGAAAGCCCATTTTCCATCGCTCCCGATCCCCGTTACCTTTATATGAGTGTGCGTCATAAAGAGGCGCTCGCCCATCTTTTGTACGGACTGGAGAGAGAAGGAGGATTCGTTCTGCTGACCGGAGAGGTCGGTACGGGTAAAACCACAATTTGTCGTTGTTTTATCCAGAGCGTACCCGAAAATACTGAACTGGCATTTATTCTTTATCCCAAGCTTACAGCCCGGGAGCTATTGGCCAGTATCTGTGATGAATTTGGTATTACTTATCCGGTTCTGTCGTCTACCAAGACACTGGTGGATCTGATTCACCACCATTTACTTGAAGCTCATGCCGCAGGCAAACACACCGCACTCATTATTGACGAGGCGCAAAATCTCTCTACAGATGTTTTGGAACAGTTGCGCCTGTTGACGAATCTGGAAACCAACCAGAAGAAGCTGCTGCAGATTATTCTGCTTGGTCAACCGGAACTGAAAACTCTCCTGCAAAGGCCGGAGCTACGCCAATTATCGCAACGAATTACTGCCCGTTACCATCTCGAGGCGCTGGATCTTGAGGAATTGGGCGCTTATATTTCTTATCGAATGAACCGGGCCGGGTGCCCAAGATCGGTGTTTACCAAAGGCGCGGTGCGGCAGATACACAAAGGGGGGCGGGGAATCCCCAGGCTGTCCAACCTGATATGTGACAGGGCTCTTTTGGGGGCCTATTCAGCACACGAAGGTGAAATTACGGCGGCTATGGTGCGCAATGCGGTCAAGGAAGTCGGAGCTGAGGTTAGCACACCAAAAGAAAAGTGGTGGCAGCATTGGGTTACCAAAGGAATCTTGTCTGGGGCGTTAGCTGCCTCACTGACCATTTTCATGGCTTATTGGGCTTCTTCAAAAAAGTCTTCTGAAATAGAAAACCTGCAGGCTAATGGTGGTAATAGTGCGGAGCATCAGGCTTCGATACAGTCTTCGTCAGAGTCTGGAGGTTTATCCAGCCCCAAAACGACGGCAGTGGATGCGCGGAGAGAAACCGACAACCCACTTTCTGGAACCGCAACATCATTTGCTGCATTGACGGCTACCCGAAATGCCTTGGAGTCTGATGGCATCGAACAGGATAAGGAAAGCTCGGGTTCGCCAATGCTCCCGGTGGCGTCGTCAGCTGTAGGCTCTTCCGGGGGAGAGCAGGTTAAAGCTGCACTGGCATCTATAGGTAGTTCAGGTAATGATGTGGCCCAGGCCTATACCGCCTTGTTTACTCAATGGGGATTGAAGGCCGATCCCACAATGAATTCCGAGGGTCGATACTGTCAGTGGGCTGAGCTTCAAGGGCTGAGGTGTCTGCACCGGGAAGGCAATTGGCGAAGCCTAATGCAATTGAACCGGCCGGTCATTCTTCGGTTGATGGATCGCGATGGAAATCGTTTTTCGCTGGCCTTGCTGGATATTGATCATCAAGAGAAGGCGACAATCAGGGTTCAGAATGAACAGGTTGTCCTTCCGCTCGGTGACCTGGATCAGTTTTGGGGAGGAAGCTATAGCCTGCTATGGCGAGTGCCCCCTTATGAATCTCTGGTTATTGAACCGGGAGCAGAACAGGATAAAGAAGCTTGGCTGGCGCAGCAATTGGACCTTCTGGACTCTGTGCTGGAAATGACAGGCGGGGAGAAAAAGGAGTTTGTAGGCTCGGCTGGGAACTCAGTCAAACGACCAATTGAAGACCGAATCCGAGAGTTTCAGCAAATGGTGGGAATATTGCCGGACGGTATTGCCGGAACAATTACTTTAATTATGCTGAATAGCTGGACTAATCCCGAGGTCCCGTTGTTACGTTCGTCCAGGAACTCCTGAAGGGACTGAACATGTCATACATATTGGAAGCTCTGCAAAAATCTGAATCTGAACGTCATCAGGAAAAACTACCCGGTCATTTGGCCCAATCCCGGCCGATGCTCTATAGCCGCAATAGTAAAAGGCAGCTCTGGCCGATTATTCTCACCATTCTTTTGATATGTAATATGCTGGGAATGGCTTATTTCTTTCTGTACAAAGATCGTTCGTCGAACTTGGGCTCAAATACAGAAAATGTGGGAGTGCCCTCTGAGCAGGCGCAGGCAGATCCGGTTGTAGACCCGCATGAAAAAACTGAAAGCCCGGTAAAAGGAAATGCCTCCTCATTAGACGATGAGGAAAGCTCTGATTCTGCCGTTGACTCCTCCATTACCACCACTGGCGAGACTGCGTCGGTTGAGGACCCTTTGGCATTGGCAAGAGCGGCAATCGCGAAGAAACGTGAGGAGTCGCGTCAGGCAACATTGGCAAAAGCGCCAGGTACAATGTCAGATGGGAGCAGCGCCAGTGCAGCTCACTGGGATGGAGCTGCCAATGTCGAGGAAGCTGTGTTGATTACGCCGGGCGGCAAGAAGCGTGGTGCTGCCGTGCCAGTGGCCAGTTCGGGAAACGTGCAGGAAAGCGATTCTAACTGGCGTACTGCAGAGGCTCCTATAGCAAAGGAAGAGTCACCTGTCGATGAATCTGACTTTGAGAACTCTGAATACCCCTCAATCAAAGAGCTGGCAAAATCATTTCAGCAACGTGTTCCGGCACTTGTTTTTAATAGTCATATTTACAGTAGCGACCCGCAAGGGCGTCGTATCATGATCAACAATAATTACCTGCGGGAAGGGCAAAGCTTTTCAGGTATACAGGTATTGGAAATCACGGAAAATGGTGTTGTCCTGAAAAAAGATGGTCAACCTTTCAGGGTTTCGGTCGTCAGGAACTGGTCTCCCGAGTCCTGAGATGCGGGAATCCGGGGCGAGCAAGATAAATTTAAGTGGAACATGGTTGATCAAGCAGTAAAAGACTCTATTCAGAGCGCCTATCGTCAATATCTGACCGCCAGGGATATCAAGCCCCGTAGCGGTCAGCGTCATATGATTGCAGAAATCGCGAGGTACTTATCCGGTATTGAAATGGACGGTGATTTGAAACGCTGTTCCGAGCCTTCTGCATGTGTCATTGAAGCGGGTACAGGAACCGGAAAAACGCTGGCTTATTTGCTCGCGACCATTCCCTTTGCTACCGCGCTTCGCAAGAATATCGTCATTTCAACAGCCACGGTGACCCTACAGCAGCAGATTATCGATAGAGAACTGCCGCTGCTAAAAGAGCATACAGATCTGGAATTTAAGGTGGCCCTGGCTAAGGGCCGGGGGCGTTACCTATGCCTGCATAAAGTGGATCAGTTACTGGGCGAACAGGAACAGGGATTACTTCCCCTGATGGATCTTGGGCAGCCTCAGGACTCGGGTGAATACTCCCAGGAAGCTTATCAGCAATTTCTGAACTGGATGGTGGATCGAGGTTGGAAAGGGGACTGGGATAGCACGCCGGAGCCAGTGGAGGAAGATCTCTGGCGGCAGGTGACGACTGATCACCGGCAATGCCTGGTGAAGCGTTGCGGGTTCTTTTTACAGTGTCCCTATTATAAGAGCAAGGCTGAGGCCGAGCAGGCCCAGGTTATTGTGGCTAATCATGATCTTGTATTTTCGGATCTTAGCCTTGGCGGAGGGTATGTCCTTCCACCGCCAGAGCAAACGATTTATATCTTCGACGAAGGCCATCATCTGGCAGACAAGGCGTTGAATCACTTTGCCTTCAGCGCGGGAATCAAAAGTAGTCAGAAAGTCCTTAAAGCACTTTCCAAAGCGGTAGCTGAAGGCCAGATGGGATGGGGACACGATGACAAAATTGGCAATCACATACCGCCGCTCTCAAGTTCGTCGATCGAATGTCATCAGATTCTGGAGGCTATCCAGAAGTTGCTGTGGCGCACTGCGGAATGGCAGAGAGAATATGATGCAGGCTGGCAGGGGGATAGTGTCAGAAGTATCTACCGATATCCGCTCGGCATAATTCCGGATGAACTGATCGACTTGTCTGATCAGTGCGCCTCCAAGATCGGTTCCATTGCTGATGATCTGGAAGCGATTTTAAAGAGGCTGAGAGACCTGGTAGATAAGGAAAGCCCGGGCAGTATGTCCAGACAGGTCATGGAACAGTCGCTGATGGTGTTATCCGTGTTTCAGGCCCAGGTTGGGAATATGGTAGATGTCTGGCAGCAGATGAAAAGAGTTCAGGAAGAAGGAGCGATTCCGGTTGCCCGTTGGTTGACGACTACCGGAGCGGATGGGGAGGGAGACATCGTGGTCCATGTCAGTCCAACCAATGCCGCAGGGTTAATAAAATACAGACTGTGGGAAAGGGCTTTCGGTACCGTTCTGACTTCCGCTACGTTAAGTGTAGCGGGGAGCTTTGGTCGCCTGGCAATGCAGGTAGGCCTGCCTGAGGACACCCAATACAGTATTCACCAGAGTCCGTTTAATTTTCAGGAGAATTGCCTGTTGCGTCTTTGTGATCTCGGGTCTGACCCCAGTGACAAGGAAGAATACCTGGACACTTTGGGTGAAGCGATTAATCAGTTGGTCGGAAGGGCACAGGCAACACTGGTCTTATTCAGTGCCCGTAAGCATATGCAGCATGTCGCCCGCATGCTGGAAAAAAAATACCCGGAGAATTTCATTCTGGTTCAAGGGGGCAATAATAAGAGCCAGCTTCTGGAGACACATCGGGAAAGAGTCGATAAAGGTGAGGGCAGTTTATTGTTCGGGCTGGCAAGCTTTGCAGAAGGGCTGGATTTGCCCGGGAAATATCTAACTCATGTCATCATCGCCAAACTTCCTTTTGCTGTGCCGGATGACCCGGTTGAAGCAACTTACGCCGAGTGGTTGCGAGCCCGGGGCGGAAATCCTTTTAATCAGGTGGTGTTGCCGGACGCGATCACAAAGCTGATGCAGGCATGTGGACGACTCTTGCGTAGCGAGAAAGATGCCGGAGAGATTTCTATTCTGGACCGGCGTTTGTGGCACAAGTCCTATGGGCGTACGATCCTCAATGCTCTACCTCCCTACCGTCAGGATTTTCAAAAACTGTCAGACCTGGAAGCAGTACGCCAGTAAAGCCAGCTAGTGGTGATCCTTTCTCGCTGTCTGTTTTATATATAGCGTCTAGGGCTGAGGAATTTGTGAAGGATTGGTTAACTGAGATTGACGGCGGGAAAGCCAGGCAAAAAAAACGGCGTGTACAATGCCGAACTGATTGTACCGCCGTAATGCAAGCAGGGTTTTAAAGGAAGACAAAAACTCCACTAGTTCCATTTAAGAGAACTCGATTTGAAAGGCCTATCGAATTCTTAGGATGGTTCCAGTTTAGGGGGAGGGGGGGCGTAAAATCATCGTCCAAAGGGCGTAAATTGAGGGGGGCGTACATTGAAGTACGCGCCTCCTAACGAATTAAGCCCAGTTGCCTTGCCTTGGCGAGAGCGTCAGTCCGGCTGGTAGCGTCTATTTTTCCATAGATATTGCGGATATGGGCTTTGATGGTGGCCGGAGCGAGGGACAGCTTGGTCGCAATTTTTTTATTGGGCAGCCCCTGGTTAATCAGTTCCAGCACTTCCTGTTCCCTTCGGCTTAAAGGTTCCAGTAATTCAGCCTGCTCGGTCACAGCATTTTGGTGCTCGGATGGTGTATTGATCTGCCCCTGCTCTTTTTCACCATCTTTGGAAGAATAGGCTGTCGCAGTTGCAGAAGACGTTGCCGAAGAGGAGGTCTCACTGACCTTCTCAAGGAAGCTCTGGTTAATGCCGTCATGCTGTAGTGCGCCAATATCAAACGTCCAGGTGTCTATTGGCATGCGGAACATCTGAATGTAGTCGTTTTGCTCGCCGAGGCTTAAAGCTTTGACCAGTTCAAGTCTGGATTCATGTTGCTGGTCAGTCAGCGCCAGAGCTCGGGCTTTAAACAGATGTGCCAAGGCAAGGCTTTTGGGAGACTTACCGCGGATGCCGAGTTTTTCCATGCGGGCGCAGGTTTCAAACACTGATTGAGGGTCTCTTTGCATATCAATAATGGCTTTGACCTCCAGAAACTTCTGCAATCGATGGGGGCTGGAGTCTTGGTAGGCGTTTTCCGCAATCTCATCGATAAGATCCCCGGCTCTTTCGGCTGCGCCCATTTGCCAAAGCGTTTCCGCTTTGGTGGCAAGAATGGGAGGGGCAAAGGGATGAATCTCCTCGTCGTTCTGATTCAGCACAGCTTGCGCCTGATCCAATGATTTAATGGCATCTTCGTATTGAAATGTGAGCCGTTGATATTCGCCCTGAACAAAATAGACCAGCATCTTCTGTAATGGTTCAGCGCTCTGAATAAGACTGAACATCGGATAGAGATAGCCTGAAGCGTGCTCCAACTGGTCTTGTTCTGTATATATCAGAATGAGAGAACTGTTGAGCCAGCATGAAATCGTTTTGGGTTCAGGATCATCCTTGTGAAAGCTTTTAATCCACACATCGACTTGTTTGTAGAGATCCAGTGCCCGGATAAACTCTCCCCGTATCTGGTAAATCCAGAGCAAGAGGCCCAGACTGGATTTCACCGTTGAAAACCGTTGTTCCAGTTTTCCCAGGGTGATGGCTTCTCTGAGCGCTTTCTCCGCTTCGTCATAGGCGCCGAGGGCAAAGTAATCATTGCCCAGGCCAAAATAAGCGAGAGACTTAACCGGGGCGGAGGATTCCTCCAGCTGACTTAGTGTCCTTTCTGTTACGGCGCGTGCTCGTTCGACATCTTTTGAAAAACGTGCCATGTAAGCATCCAACAGATCCAGCTCCAGTCTCAGTGAGGCAGGCAGGTCGGTTTTGGCAATCAGTTTATTGACCGTTTTCAATAGTGGTGGAATTTCCGAAAACTGGTTGTTGTAAAACAGGCACCAAAGCTTCACCACCTGGAGTTTGGGGGATCTTTGCACCATGTCTTCGGGCACTTGTTGCAGAGCGTGTAGGATGTTCAGGTGATAACCCTGCCGTATCAGGTTGTTCCCGATATCCTCGAGGGTGGAGACAAGACGGTCCCATGCATTGAGCTCAATAATCAGCTCAATTGCTTCAATGTAGTGCTTATCCCCAAGATGGAAATTGATAATCTGCTGACTGTATTCCTGCAATAAATCCGGGTACCGGGTTTTCAGGTAGTGCAGGGTCCCGTCTCTGAGAAGTTCGTGGAAGCGGAACCACTGACCATGGTCGTCCAAAGCTATCAGGAAAAGGTTTCGGGATTCCAGTTTGGCGATATGCTCATGGCTGTCAGAAGCATGTCTGACCGCATTGGCAATCTCAACATCGAAACGATTTGCCGGGGCCAGTTTCAGAATAAAGTCCCTGAGATCCTCAGGTAGGTCGTCCAGGACCTCCTGGGCGATATAGTCTTCTATGTCCCGTCGGTTGGAGCTCAGGGCTCTGGAAAACTCTCCTTCATTGAGCGTTTCTTTAACTTTAGGCAGTGAGCCGTGTGCCAGCAGTTGCAATGCTGCCGCCCATCCTCCGGTAGTGTGCATGATCTGCTCCAACTGGGAGGAGTCAACAGCAAGATCCAGGCTATTCGCCAGCAGATCCCGGGTCTCGTCACTATTGAATACCAAGTCGGCAGAATACAGTACACGCGCAAATCGCTTCACTTTCCATCTGGCATAGGGAAAGGGGGGTTCATTCCTGGATGTGAGGATTAGCGTTAGATTGGCAGGGGCGAAATCCACCAGGAAGGTAATACCTTCAATGATTGAGGCGTCCTGGATGAGGTGAAAATCATCAAGTATCAGCGAAAAGTGTTTTTCACTGACAGCACCCAGACGGTTTATTAGCCCAGAGACAAGTGCCTGAGTGTTGGTTTCCGCATTATTGAGTAAGGCAAAAAGTTCAGCATCATCCAGGCCTCCTCGACGAAAGCATTCGAGAACATAGTGCCAGAAGTTGCCGGGATGATTATCTGAGCGATCAAGCGTCAACCAGCAGGCATTGGTGGCTGACTGGTCGAGCCATTGCCTGACAAGTGTGGATTTTCCAAAACCGGCAGGCGCGACAACAGCCAGACAACGATGTTGACCGGCTGATCCCATCAGGCGGGTTAATCTTTCTCTGCTGATGATATTCTCATCGAGTTGCAGTGGAAAGAATTTGGTCTCTAAAACAATCATTTGGACGCTTAATCTAGAAAAAAGTGCATCTGCAAGTTTTTAGATAAAGCGTCATCAAGTCAACCATATCGGGACTAAAAAAATGCGTATTTCACTCCAATCGCCAACAGCATGCTGGCAAGTACCGGTCTCAATACGTTGGCCGGCAGGTGTTTGCTGAGCTTGGTCCCCAGGTGAATGGCGGGCAAAGAGCCGATGAGCAGGCTGCCTAGCAGGTAATAGTCAACATTACCTAATTGCATATGTCCCAGACCTGCAATCAGGGTGAGAGGAACTGCATGGGCAAGATCGGTACCGACCACTCTGACGGCTGCAAGAGAAGGGTAAAGAATCATCAGAACGGCTGTACCTATGGCACCCGCCCCGACGGAAGACAGCGTGACAAATACCCCCAGAATCAATCCCATGAGAACAGTGAGCTGAGCCCGGTTTCTGTAGGCGATAGAGGTACCCTGACTGGAGCGGTTGATCGCCAGTTTGTTTTTGAACAGTAGTACAGCGGAGGTGACGATCAGCATCAGACCAAGGCTGGTGGTGAGTACATGGCTGTACTTATCCGGTTCAGTAAAGAAGTGTGACAACAGGAAAGTCGTCAGAATGGATGCGGGAATGCTTCCGGCAGCCAAAAGCCCCAAAACTTTCCAATTAATGGTATGGTGTCTCGCGTGGGCTGCTACGCCAGTTGCCTTGGTGATCGCCGCATACAGAAGGTCTGTCCCGATCGCAATATGCGGGGGAAAACCAAACAGGATCAACAAAGGAGTCATGAGGGAACCGCCGCCAACACCGGTTAATCCCACTAAAAATCCTACACTGGCACCTGCGGCAATATATAAAAGAATTTCCATAAAACTTGGACTAAACTAATCAATAGGGAATAAGCCGACTCTAGGTGGACAATCTAACGGTATTTTTCTATTTCTAAAAAGAATATTTGGGTATATTTTTATCCTTATTGATTATAAAGGCCGGGTGAAGCAAGGAGAAGGGGATGAAACTTCAACAACTTCGTTATATCTGGGAAGTTGCTCATCATGAACTGAATGTGTCCGCGACGGCACAAAGTCTATACACCTCGCAGCCTGGTATTAGTAAGCAGATACGTCTGCTTGAGGACGAACTGGGAGTTGAAATCTTTTCACGGAGCGGGAAACACCTGACCCGCGTGACACCGGCAGGTGAAACTATTATCAAAGTTGCCGGTGAAATTCTGAAAAAGGTGGAGGGCATCAAACAGATTGCTCAAGAGTTCAGTAACCAGAAGAAAGGTGAACTCAGTGTTGCCACCACACATACTCAGGCCAGGTATGCCTTACCTTCCATCATTCGCAGTTTTATCCAGGAGTACCCCGACGTATCACTGCATATGCATCAGGGGACTCCGATGCAGATTGCTGAACTGGCAGCAGATGGGACGGTGGATTTTGCCATTGCCACAGAAGCCCTGGAGCATTTCTCTGATCTGGTGATGATGCCGTGCTATCGCTGGAACCGTTGTGTTGTCGTTCCCAAGAATCATCCGCTGGCGGAAAAACGGAAAATTGAGATAGAAGAGTTGGCGGGCTTTCCTCTGGTGACTTATGTATTCGGCTTTACTGGGCGTTCCAAGCTGGATGAAGCCTTTAATGAGAAGGGGCTGACCCCGAAAGTGGTGTTTACTGCCGCGGATGCGGATGTCATCAAGACTTATGTGCGTTTGGGGCTTGGGGTGGGGATTATTGCGAGAATGGCCTATGACCCACAGGCGGATTCAGACCTGGTGGCATTGGATGCCAGCCGTATGTTTCGCCCCAGCACGACAAAAATCGGTTTTCGTCGAGGCACTTTTTTGCGGGGATATATGTACGAGTTTATTCATCGTTTTGCGCCTCATCTTACCAGGGAGCTGGTGGATGAGGTCGTATCCCGACACACCAAGGCTGAAGTGGATGAGCTGTTCAAGGACATAACCCTACCCACTTACTAACTAAAATATTCGCAGTAAAAAAAAGCCCAGTGATCACTGGGCTATTGTTTTTGTGCTGCAACCTTTTATGCACCACACCTTATATTTATGCACCACACCTTATTTAATCAACCGGTGGCATCCAAAAGAGGCCTTAACTCTGTCCAATCCTCTCCCAGATTTTCTTTAGGAGGCAGCGTTTAGTCGGCCTGTTCGGTTTTGATCAGGTTGCCTGCATGGAGGCCACATTCTTTGTGGGTTTCCTCTTCCCACCACCAGCGGCCTTCGCGCTCGTGCTGGTTGGGAAGGACTGGGCGAGTGCAAGGCTGACAACCGATGCTGATAAATCCTTTGGAGTGGAGTTCGTTGTATGGAACATCGAACATCCGGATGTAATTCCACACGTCCTCAGATGTCCAGTTGGCCAAAGGGTTGAACTTAATCAGTGGCTTTTCCTCTGACCCAAAAGTGCCATCCAGCTGAACTATGGGGACATCATTCCGGGTACCTGGGCTCTGGTCTTTGCGCTGACCTGTTATCCAGGCATCAACCTGGGCGAGCTTGCGCTTGAGTGGTTCAACCTTGCGAATGCCACAGCATTCACTGTGACCATCACGATAAAAACTGAATAGACCTTTCTCTCGGGTCAACTTCTCTATAGCGGCGGCATCCGGGAAGAGTACCTCCAGATTCAGATCATAGTGATCACGAACCTTTTCTACGAACAAATAGGTTTCAGGATGCAGGCGACCGGTATCAAGTGTAAAGACACTGACCTGTCTATTGATTTTGGTCGCCATTTCAATCAGCACCACATCTTCGGCTCCACTGAAAGAGATGGCGATGTTGTCAAACATCGACAGGGCTTTACGAATAATATCTTTCGGTGAAGCAGTAGCTAATTCGTTGTTTAATTGATCAATATCGACATTCACAGACATTAATTAAGATCCCGGTTCAGAAACCACTAAAGTTCTGAGATCGTTCGAGTTATAGGATTCTCAGATTGGAGCTAAAGGCTAACAGACTATCGCTTGGCGGCAAAATACCGATCCTTTATAAACAAATAATTAAAAATTTGGTTTTTTTATTACACATGGTTATTCATAACCCTTCTGCTGGGGTTGTCCCCAATTGATTCATCAATCCAGACGTTATTTGCTTCGGCCCTGAAATAGGCAAACCTGAGTTCATCCGATATGATAATCGTGCGCCAGGCTGTACAGCTTCTGTGGAGCAGGGCGTCCCAAATAACATCACAAAACATTCATCTGTACTGATAAGGGAGCATTCCGTGGAGCTGGCCTGTTTGGACCTGGAAGGGGTTTTAATACCTGAAATCTGGATTGCGTTTGCCGAAAAGACCGCAATTCCGGAGTTAAGGGCGACAACAAGAGATGTACCTGATTACGATGTTCTGATGCGACAGCGTCTGGAGATACTTGATAAGCATGGATACGGATTGCCTGATATTCAGGCGGTGATATCCACCCTGGATCCATTGCCGGGGGCAAAGGAGTTTCTGGATTGGTTGAGAGCGCGATTCCAACTGGTGATATTGTCAGACACTTTCTATGAATTCGCCATGCCGTTGATGGAGAAGCTGGGTATGCCGACTCTCTTCTGTCATCGCCTGAAAACCGATGAAAATGGGAAAGTTACTGACTATGTTTTGCGTCAACCGGACCCGAAAAGAGCGTCGGTTAAAGCCTTTCATGGTTTGAACTATTACGTCATTGCTGCTGGGGATTCGTACAATGATACGACGATGCTGTCTGAAGCGGATGCGGGTATTCTCTTTCATGCCCCGGATAATGTGATCGCGGAGTTTCCACAATTTCCAGCGGTGCATACCTATGATGATCTGAAGGCGGAATTCATCAAGGCCAGTCGACTGGTAGCTCAGTAATATTTTTCTTCTTAGTGGGAATTACTCTTGGGGTTGAGGTCAACCCCAAGAGCTTTGGCAATATGCCGAATTTTGACCAGCGACTCTTCATACTCTGATTCAAATTGTGAATCCGCGACAATTCCACCGCCGCCCCAAAGATAAGCCTGACCTTCACAACACACGAGGGTGCGAATAGCGATATTACTTTCCAGCCTGCCGTTTCGGCCCAGAGTAAAGACGCTGCCGCAATAGATGGAGCGTGGATATGGCTCCAGTTCTTCAATGATTTCCATTGCCCGCTTTTTGGGAGCACCGGTAATGGAACCGCCGGGCAAACATTCAATCAATGCCTTCAGGGGGGAAATATCTGATTTAAGCTCTGCTGTAATCGTGCTGACCAGGTGATGCACATTGCTGAAAGTTTCGAGTGCGCAGAGCTTTTCCACTCTGACTGACCCGGTGTTGGCGACTTTGCCAAGGTCATTTCTCAGCAAATCCACGATCATGACATTTTCAGCACGATCTTTCGGACTGGACAGCAGTTCTTCGGCAATCTCGTTATCCCGTTCCCTTTCCGCAGAACGCGGCCGGGTTCCTTTGATGGGCTTAGTGCTCAGTACTCCCTGATTAATACTCAAAAAGCTCTCAGGTGAGAAACTCAACACCTGGCCATGCGGCGTTGAAATGTAGGCAGAGTGAGGCGCATCTGTTTGTTGGTGTACCTGCTTGAAGGCGGCCCACGGATTACCCTGGAACTCTGCCTGAAAGCGTTGGGTGAGATTCGCCTGATAAGTGTCCCCACTATATATATAGTCAATGAGTCTACGGAAGGCTCTGGAATAATCTTCTGTATCCCAGTCGCCCTGGAATCCGGAAAACGAAAATGGGCCATTACTGTCGAGGTGGCCCGATGTGTCGTTGTTCATATTTGTTGACTGATTCAGCTGTTCCTGAATCTCTTCTGGCATTACGCCGATGACCTTTTGGCCACTGTGATCGATGAGCAGGTAGTGGCTGAAATATCCCACAAAAAATTTCGGTAAGAGCTGTTGGTCACACCCTGGTCGTTGATCGGCTTTATCCAGTATCAAATCTCTACCCAGCTCGTAGCTGCAGTAGCCGATGAGGCCTCCGTTGAAAATCTCATCCAGATCGTGACGGGGAGTCGTTCCAGAGGGCGTCGTCTCTATTCTTTGAATAAATTCGTTCAGGTCTCTGGCGGCGGCATCCGGAGGGCTGTTACCCGGTATTTCAAAGGTCCAATCAGGTTCAAAGGCGGCAATGTCGACAATACCCTGATTTTGCACTGGAACTCTGACCAACACGAATCCTGCTCGTGAAGACAGGTCATCTAACAGGGCTTTGTGGTCAGAATAGGGGAACTGGATATTAGGCATGTATCTGATGCTGGTGGGATTTATGAGTAATGGTTCTTGAGTGGCAGACGTATTGTTTCAATAGAAAAATGAGGTGTCGTTAACAAAATGTAACAAGTGGTTACGAGCTGTGAACATAGTCACGGTTTCCACGTCTTTGCACCAATACACTGCATTTACGGTTCAGGGCAGAAACTTCCTAAAGTTCTGTAGAACCAGCGATTGTAGAGTTTGTCGCCAGGTAAGTGAAGAAAAAATGGAATTATTCGATGTATCAGAACGATGCAGAAACTGTGAGGATTGTCACGGAAAACTTACAGAGGGAAAACTAAAGTAACAATCGCAAGATTACAAAACGGAATGTCAGACAATCTTAAAATTAAAAGTGTAGGACAGGAAGTTTGTAAAGAAGCCCCTTGAGGGTTTCAAAATCAATAACAAAAATATCTTTTAGGAGAAATTAAATGAAAGGCCTGAAAAAATTAGTGTTGGTTTCTGCTATCGCTGCAGCTCCTCTGGCTGCTCAAGCTGAACTGAAAGCAATCGATGACGCTGCACTGTCTGACGTTACTGGTCAGAGCGGTTTGGTAATCGAAGCTGGTTTCGGTTCTGTTTCTGGTGTTGACGCCGCTACTGGTGACTTCTACGGAGTTGACTGGAGTGGTGCTGGTATCACCATCGACGCGTTCAAATGGATTGTTGACATTGAAGGTGGCTGGGATCAGGACACTAACCTGGGCGTTAACGTAAACGCTGGTAACCCAGTTCCTGCACTTGGTGGTTTCATTGCTAAAGACATCGCGATCGCTGGTTCTGTAGACATGACCATCGACGCGACTGCTGACCTGGCTAACGTTGTTGCTAACGGTGGTGCGGTTGCTGAAGGCGACGGTGGTATCGGTATCAGCTTCGCAAACTCTGACATCAACTTCAAAGTTGGTGATATGGGTGTATTCGTAGAAGAGTATGACCTGGCTAACGTTGGTGGTAGCGGTACTGTCGCTGCTCAGCAAGTTTCCAGCTACGGTGGAATCGAAATCATCGGCATGAACATCGATAACCTGCAACTGGTTATCCGTGGTAACGGCCTGTAATATCGATTCGGAATTTTCTTTCAAATCGATAGCTACAAGTTAAGGCGCCTTAGGGCGCCTTTTCTATTTTCCTGGCCGAAAAGCGGGCGTCGAAAATTACAAATGGTTTTGATATCAATGATTTGTGAAAGGCCTCACTGATTGGAAATTTTTTGTAACGTAAAGTGTCAGCATAGATACAAAAAGCAAGATATATAAAAGACAGTATTCCAGAAATGGCTAAATAACAATGAAGGGCCAAAGGAAGAAATAGTATGAAATTGTGCAAAGGAATCACCCTGGTTTCTGCCGTGCTTATGGCAAATGTAAGCTTTGCTGAATTAAAGCCCCTTGAAGATGAGGCGTTGGGAGAGTTTTACGGGCAGGCCGCACCTGCGATGGAAATGAGTGGCCAGATTACCTATGACGCTATTGTTTATACTCCCCCCGATGGTGGCCCCCAGGAAGTGATATTGCCCGGACAGTCTTCGAGTGACGGCTCTATTTCCACACAACAGCTCAGTTTCCAGGGCCAAATGTTCGGATTGCCTCAGACCGGCGGGGTGGTTGATCAGTTATTTTCAATTTTTCCCATGAGAATGGGAGGGGTCGATACCAACGATGACGGAACCATCGATCGGGGTGCGATGATGTTCTCATTCCAGCCAAATGTTGGGCGTGGCACTCAGTTTTCCCCCCTGAACATCACTATGGATCAGGATACCGTTAATGTGAGAGACCAATTGTTTATCTCCAATCAGGGGATTCTGATTTTGAATGCACCATTGGAAAATAATACCTTTACGATTCCCGAACAATCCGGGGAGTTTTCCTTAACACCGGTAAAATACTTCTGAGTTAAATTGTTGAAATAGACTGTAGATAATGAAAAAAGCGCCTTAACGGGCGCT
Organism: Hahella ganghwensis DSM 17046; assembly: GCF_000376785.1. Classification (GTDB taxonomy): domain Bacteria; phylum Pseudomonadota; class Gammaproteobacteria; order Pseudomonadales; family Oleiphilaceae; genus Hahella; species Hahella ganghwensis. The sequence goes on along the minus strand of NZ_AQXX01000128.1, from coordinate 88,851 downwards.
TTTTTATTGGTTATCAAAAATTTCTTGCATCGAAATTGGAGACTGTAGGCCCAGGTTATTATTGAGGGACTATTGTTGTGGAATTGTCAGTATCAGGTCAAAGCCACCGTTATCCCGAGGTTGAAGATTCACCAGCCCGCCTTGCAGACTTTGCTGAAGAGTAATGGGATCAACGCCGGGAAGGTTTCCTACCGAAATAGTCAATTCCTGTCCGTTTGAATGAAGATTCAACTCATCACCATAGGGAAGGGTAACGGGTTGAGTATCGGTTTGCCCCAGCACTTGCTCAAAAGTGAAGGCCCCTTCCGGTAGTGTGATATTGTAAGGCAGGTTTCTTTCGGTAAGGGGAATCAGTTCGGGGGTACCAATATTGGCCAGTACCAGCTCCTGCTCACGAGTCCGTTGCTTGGCAAACTCAGCGGCGTCAACATATTCCTGCCATTCATTTGCCAGACTGGTTTCAAGTTCCGCCTGTTCTTCTGACTCTGTCTTGACTGGTTCGCCAGGGGCGATGGTGTAAGTGCGGGTCACTTTTTTCTCCGCTGCCTTTACGGCCGGAGTGACGATGATCGTTGAGTCCTTGATATAGGTATCAGTCAACTCACCGCTGGACAGCGACTTTACTTCAGCAAAGGTGCTGGTGCTAACAAGCGCGATGCCAACGATGAGAGCCTTTCGGGCGAAACTTCCGGTATGGTTATATGACATAATTCCCACCAGTAATTGCACTAAACCTACCGTAGTCAGGATACAGCCGAACTCTCAGATGACGGTAATGAATGCGGTCCAAAGTGTTGGTTGATAATGATTCATGTTACGGATCAACCAACGGATATGGCCACTATTATATGATTATTTTAATTAAGTTTTGTAAAAGAGTCGGCAAAACGCAACAAAGTTACTAATTTGAATTGAGTAAGTATTCCATGTGAGTTTCGGAAAAGCGTTGGCGAGGCCGTCAGAGCAAGGATAAAGTTGGTAAGAAGAAGCTTTTATCGCAAATTAATGCGCATTTGAGCCGCCTTTTTTACGCAGCAATGGCAATGCTGTTAATTTCTCAGAGGTTTCCGATGCCATCAGACAAATATCAGGGTTGTTATGTTGAACGTAATTCAAAGATTTGAAGAGCGCATGGCGAAGTGGGTTGAAAAACGTCTGCCGCCAGTAAAAGAAGTGGAACTGTCTCACCGAGAAATCTTTATTCTACCCACCCGATGGGGACTGCTTTTTATAGGATTGGTTGGCTTGTTGGTACTGACGGGAATCAACTATCAGAACTCTATGATCATGGCGGTTGGCTTTTTCCTGTTTTCCATTTTGCTGCTGAATATTGTGTCTGCTTATCGAAACTTTTCCGGATTGTATGTGAAGTTTCATCACTCTGAACCCTGTTTTGCAGGAGAGCTTGGAGGATTGGAGTTTATTGTGGCGGGTAGAGAGAAGGGACACTCCAGTGTTGAAATCGGATGGGTTCCTGACAGTTTTGTATCAGTGAGTGTTGATAAAGGAGAAAATGAGCGCTTTATCATTGAGCATCCCTGTCCTCACCGGGGAAGGTATCGGCCAGGAAGGATGCTTCTGACTTCAGTGTTCCCAATGGGGCTGATAAGGGCATGGTCCTGGCAGGACCTGAATGCGGAAATTATTGTGTTTCCTGCACCGGTTGAGTCGGCAATGGTTTGGGGAGAAGCCGAGGGAGATCAGGAGAGCGGCAGAAAAGCCATGGTGCCCGGCCAGGAAGATTTTGAGGGGCTGCGCAGCCATATACCGGGGGAATCCATGAGTCGAGTTGCCTGGAAAAAGTACGCGCAAAGTGGGGAGTTTTATTCCAAGGAGTTTGCTCAGCCTCTGACGGACCCTGAGTGGATCGATTTTAATGCCTACTCGGTTGGGGATACAGAGGTTCGGCTGGGAATGATGTGTCACCAGGTTCTGACGATGCATGCGAGAGGACAGCTCTACGGCTTACGTTTACCAGGAAAAACGATCAGTCCTGATCAGTCCGATTTACACAGGACTAGGTGCCTCATTGCCCTGGCGGTGTACCCGGAATTATAGAGCAGCTTAAGATGAAAAGGCGGTCCGTGGTGAAGAGCAAGACTCACAATGAAGAAAGGCTGTAAAGAAATGGTGTCTGAATGTTAAGCCAAATCAGATGGCAAAGGCGGTTCAACCATCCTGTCAAAGTCGAAAGGCAGGCTTTGCTGTGGATGATCATCGCGCTAATACCGGCGACCCTAGTGCATTGGGAGGTTCTTCCGGTTTGGTTGATTCTGTTTGCGGCGGGGGTCACTGTTTTTCGCGTTGCCGTTTTTAAAGGCTGGATTGCCGAACTGAACAAATGGCTGAAAACATCATTGATGGTGCTGTGTCTCCTGCTTTTTATATGGACCAGTCGCAGTTTGTTTACTGTTGAAAATGCCGTTGGTTTTTTTGTATTGGCTTATAGTCTGAAATTGGTCGAGCTTAGAAGTCAGCGCGATGCCTATATCTTCAGCTTTATGACGCTGTTTTTGCTGACTTTGGGGTTATTGTTCAGCCAGTCGCTGTTTCGGACAGTTTATGTTTTCTTTTTCCTTGGAATTGGTTTGGTGGCGCTTGCTGCCGTGAGTACCCGGGTCAAGCTGAGTTCACTGACCGGAAGCCTTGGAAGGGTGTACAGTCTTATGTTGCTGGCACTTCCTCTGCTGGCGATTCTGTATGTGGTATTTCCCCGATTTGGCCCGTTGTGGAGTATGCCGCTGAAAAGTACATCGGCATTTACCGGGCTCGATGATACGGTGTCGCCGGGTGATGTGGCGAATTTGGCTCAATCAGGGGAAAGAGCCTTTCGGGTGACCTTCGAAAACGAGGTTCCTCCAAAGAAAGAGCTATACTGGCGTGGATTGATTCTGGATCGTTATAATAACGGACGATGGTCTCGGTCATTTATTCAGCAGAATGTAGAGCGCTGGAATCGGGGGGGAATTAATTTAAGCCGAGATGACCCTTTCGATTACGAAGTGCTATTGGACCCTCATAATCGCGAGTGGGGGTTTGCTTTGGCTAATGCCAGACTGGTATCAGGTGACGCCTACACAACAAACCAGGGGCTGGTACGTTTCACGAAAGATGTTAAGTCAGCCACTTGGTACAGATTGGCTGATCAATCGCCGGCCTATGAGGAGCTGACCCTTACGGAGGCTAAACGATATTCTCGCTTACCGATTGAAGAAAATCCCCGTACACGGGAGTGGGCAAGGGATATTCAATCCCGCTTTGGATCTCCGCGTGAACAGATTAACCATGTACTTGAGTATCTTAACCAGAACGAATTTTTTTATACGTTGAGCCCTCCTTTGCTACCAAGAGCCAATAGGGCTGATGAGTTTCTTTTCGGCACCAGAAGAGGATTCTGTGAACATTATGCAAGCTCCATCGGCATCTTGTTCAGGGCACTGGGAATCCCCACGCGAATGGTCACCGGGTATCAGGGAGGGGAGTGGAATACCCAAGGTGGATTCCTGGTGGTCCATCAGTATGATGCTCATGCATGGCTCGAAGTTTGGCTTGAGCAGGAGGGGTGGGTCAGGGTTGATCCTACTGCTGCGGTGGCTCCCGCGAGAGTTGAGTCCGGAATCCGTGATGCGGTAGCCGGTGAGGGGACTTTCCTTCAAAACTCCCCTTTGGATCTCGCCAGATTCAATCATGTCAATGTCATTTCCTGGATCAGAGAGCAGGCGGAATACCTGAACTATCAATGGGTCAGCATGGTGGTCAATTATGATCAGGAGTCCCAGCGATCTTTACTCGGTCGTTTATCTGGAAAGGACGATATTCGGTATGTTGCCGTCCTGCTGGCTATTCTGGCTGCCGTTGTATTCGGTGCTCTGGGTATCTACAGTGTCTGGCCGGAATGGAAGAAAGGCCGCAAACAACCGATACAAAGGCTCTATCATCGATTTATCAGGAAACTGGCGGCTAAGAATAGTAATATTCATGCCGGAATGACACCTCGCCAGGTCTTATCTGCCGCAGGTGCTGCCCAGTCTAGGTCGAGTGTGGAGTACAGGCAGAATATCCGGCTGATTGCGCAAGGATTTGAACAGCTTTTATACGTGGATGAACCGCAGGAAGCCTCCAGACGCCAAATACTCAGGCAACTGAAGGCGAAAATAAATCGGTTGTAACCGTCAGTATATGACTCTGCTAAGTCAGGTCGGAAAGCCGGTTTGAATTCTGATCACTTATACACTCTTAACTCATAAGGTACATTTGCTGTAGATGGATAACGGGAACAAAATGCCACTTTCTTTGCCATGGTTTAACGATCAATGGTCATCCTGGCTGAAACAGAACCGTCAGGACAGTTTTCCCAACGCTATTCTGCTGACCGGACCGGCTGGTATCGGCAAACTTGAGCTTGCCCGTAGGCTTTCCTGTCTTCTGGTCTGTGACAGGCCTGATCCTGAACCTTGTGGCGAATGTAAAAGTTGCCGGCTGTTGGAGGCTGGCAGTCATCCCGATTTGATGTCGGTATTACCGGAAGAGGGCAGCAAGTCCATCAAAATAGACCAGGTCAGGGCGTTATCGGAATTTGTGCACAGTCGCCCGCAAGTTGGTCGGCGACTGGTTGCTGTGGTAAGTCCGGCAGAAGCCATGAATGTGTACTCTGCCAATGCGATGCTGAAAACGTTGGAAGAACCTCCTACCAGTGTTGTGATAATTTTGGTGACCGGCCAGGCAAGTCTTTTGCTGCCAACTATCCGGAGTCGTTGTCAGATCATCAAGCTGGCAATGCCCGATACTGTACTGGCAGGAAAATGGTTGGCGGATCATACCGGGCAGGGAGAAGAGGATACTGCGCAATTATTGCGATCAGCTGGTGGCCAGCCCCTGACAGGGCTTCATTGGTATAGCGAAAATGCTGCTGACAGCCAATCTCAGGTATTGTCTTCCTGGATCGATTACCTCGAAGGTAAGGAAGATGCGTTTTCACTGGCTGCTCAATGGTCAAAGCAGGATGTGGAGTGGGTATTGCACTGGTTGGCTGGATGGTTAAGAGATGCCATGGTAATCAACAGTGGTGCGAAGGACAACGATGCGTACGTCAGGCAATCGCGACAGGCGTTAGAGGCAGTGACACTCAGATTGACTCCTGAAGCAATATGGCATTTGTATCAGGCGCTGATTGAAGCTAAAAAGAGTGTTATAGAGCAACGTAACCTCAATCCGCAGCTAATGCTGGAAAACTGGTTGCTCATGAACAAAAAGAAATTCTCTGTCTGAAAAAGTCCCGGGGCCCTGTAAATGGATAGCTATTGCCAATATCACCCTTTGGAGCCGTCTGAGTGGTATTGTAAAACTTGCCAGAAGTATTTTTGTGAGCACTGTGTTGCCGCCAGCCCTGGCAGTTTTAATGCACAATGTCCGGTTTGCCACCAGGGGGTGGGCCATAGCGGGTCAGCGAATAAAGTTCCGCCGTTTTGGCAATGTCTGAGCGATTTTTTTGCGTATCCCATGTCCCGGGACCCCATATTCCTCATTGCGATTTGTACTGTTTTGCCGGCCATATTCAACCAGGGATTATTGGCGCTGTTGGTATTGGTTGTGCTGGTCTGTGCCCAGACCAAGTACATGTATCTGGTGATCGAAAATTCTGCCGCGGGGGATCTGAAACCTCCCACACTAAAAGAGGCGTTTGGCGGGGGAGGGTTAATGCTGGTGATTCAGCAGACACTCATCTTCCTGATATTTGGCGGTTTGGTGTTCGCCGTAAACCTGTGGTTGGGGTCGGCTCTTGCCATACTGATGTTAGTACTGATACTTGTTGGCCTACCTGCGAGTGTTATGTTGCTCGCCACTGAGCATGAAATTGCGCAGGCTTTGGATCCCTCGCGAATTCTGGGAGTTATCGGGGCGATTGGCTGGCCTTATTTCGTCATGTGCGGTTATCTGATTCTACTGATGTTGGGATTAGGAGCCGTACAGGAGTTTGTGGTGACCCGGTTCAGTCCGTCGCTGGCGTATACAGTGACGGGCTTTACTTCGAGTTATTTTATGCTGGTGATCTTTTGCATGATGGGATATGTGCTGTTCCAGTATCAACCGCGTCTTGGTGGCGCGATACGTACTCATCAGCTTGAGGATCCTCGCACGGAGCAGGTAAAGAAGAACGAAAAGCAGTCTCTGATTGAAATAGATATTGCCCTGAAAGACGGCAAATATGATTTGGCCATTGAGGCGTTGACCAATCTTTTCAGTCGTAAACCGCATGATAAAGTCACACTGGACCGATTGTTCAGACTCCTGATGTTGACCCATCGCTGGGACGTGCTGGACAAGAAATCGCTCCCAGTTCTGAAGCTGTTGGTTGAAACGGGCCGAATCAGAGAAATTCGTCAAATGTTACGGGGCTTATACACCAAACGCGAAAAGTTTGAAGTGCGAGATCCTGATGCCGCTTACCACATAGCTCAATCCCTTTATCACGCCGGAGATTATCGGTTACTCCTGCGGGTGATTCAGAACTACAGCCAGCGATTCAAAGATGCTCCTCATCAGGTTGAGGTGCTTTTACTCTCTGCCAGAGCTCTGGCAAACGGTCTACATAACGGTACAAAAGCCCGGCAATATCTATTGTTTCTCGCCAAGAACTTTCCTGAGGATCCTCATGCGGTTCAGGTTCCTGAGCTTCTGGAGCATTTGAAGAAGGAAGGCCGTTTGCCTGATCCCAAAGTTTCTTTCGGATAGAAGGGGCGATTGGAAGGGGTAACCCAGTAGAGGCGCCAGCCGGATTTAAGTGCAATGCGAGTTTGGTGTGATTGTCTGTCTTTTGACTACCCAATGACAGGCAGTCAAAAGAAACAGCGAACAAGAGTCTGGTCCGGCTAGCTAAGCTCTGGGCTCTGTCAGAAGATCCTCAAGAAGTTTTTCGTACTTTTTCGCCTTCATGGGCATCTCGCGAGTGTTAAATGCCTGTATGGCAGAGCGAAATCCTTCAGACAGAAGCCCCTTGTCCTGAACCGTTTTCCCGATAACCTGAAGTAGTTTTTCAGCCTCACTCATACGGTTCGTGCTGAGGCAGCTATTGAGAATGCGGAAATAATAGCTCTGGTCCGAAAGAGAGTGGCCGGATGCATACCTGTCATAATCTTCAAGAATCTGCAGTGCTTCATCGACACGATTGAAACTCAAGGCATGATCCAGGGCGAGTTGGGTAAAACGCTGGCTTTCAGGGTCCTGAGGATGAATCTTGTATAAGTTGAATAGCTGGCGAATGATTTCGCGCTCGTGGGGGTTCTGTTCGTGAAGCCGCAAAAAGATTTTTCTGGCTTCATCAAAGTCTACCTTGCTGATGGCCTTGAGGCCTTTGGAAAGCTGAGTTCTGTATTCCTGATCGCTTTCTTCTTCCGTTTGTGAGTCCTCTTCCTGTGGTTGATACCACTTTGTCCAGGGAATCATGATCGCTGCGCCGGCAATCAGCCCACCTGCGTGAGCCATGTAAGCAACGTGCGACAGTGTGTCGAAGAAGTAATTGTAGATTTCGATGCCGAGCCACAAGGGCAGAAGGAGCAGGGCCGGCGCTTTAAAATAATTGAAGTAGAAAAATACGAAGTAGAAAAAGCGGATTTTTCTTAGTCGATAATAGCTGACGTACATGCCCATCAATCCGGATATTGCCGCAGAGGCTCCGATCAGGGGCTGCAGACTATTTCCTTCAATCGCAGCAAATAGTAGTCCGCCACATGCGCCTGTGAACAGATAGGCCAGCACATAGAGAGCTTTCCCCAGAATTCGCTCAATGGCAAAACCAAGGAGGAAAAGGAACACCATATTTCCTGCCAGGTGACCAACGCTGCCGTGGAGGAATTGATAGGACAGGAGATCTCCCAGTTCAATATCGGCAGGTACCAGCCCCATTTGCCAGTAACTCAATTTGTCCAGAAAACTGATCTGTATGTACTGTCGTTTTGGAAGCCAGTTTTCGTAGACAGCTGGTTCAAGAAAATCCTGCCCTTTATCTGCAAGATAGCTGACAAAGCGCCGATCTGTCAGCATCTGCGGAATGAGTTCCTCAATTTGATTATCGAGAACTGCCTGACGTACTTCGGCGGCGAGTTCATAACGGTCATCCTGATGCAGGTTGACCTGTCTCTGCAGGTAATCTGCGTATTCCGGCGCTTCCATGACGTACAACTTCTGTTCTACGTAGTGGTCATAGGCGGCGTTAAAGAGTCGGTTATCTTCCGCATCCAATCGAAAGAAGACAAAGACATTGATGATAATCAGGGCCAGAGTGACGACTGGTGGCCGCTGCCAGTTGATTTTGTGTTCAGCAGGTAAAATCAGCATGAATCAGGCACTTATATTCCGGTATCAGGTCCGTCAGTATTGTTAGCTGTGGTATGTCTCACCGTTGCCAATGCTAGTTGCTGGAAAATTGCCGCTGTGCCAGCGTTGGTAGAACTCTTTCAATTGTATCAACAATTGTCTGAGTTTGCGGATCGATTTCAATATTAACAAGATCCCCGGGAATCAGTGCTTCAAACGTAGTGACGCGAAGTGTTTCAGGGATAAGGTTGACGGTAAAGCCTGTTTCATGACAAGCGCCGACAGTCAGACTGGCGCCATTTACACCGATAAATCCCTTGTCGAATATATAGCGGCTCCATTGAGGGGGGACTTCGAAATCCAGAGCCAGATTGTTTTCAGAAACTCTTCTGGATTTTAATGGTGCGGTGCAGTGGACATGTCCGGACATCAGATGACCACCGATCTCGTCCCCGATTCTTGCGGCATGTTCAAAATTGGTTGAATCACCAAGTTGCAGTTGCCCCAGATTGGTCAGACGGAGAGTTTCTGCCATCAGATCAAAAGTGAGTTGTCTCTGGTTTTTGCTGACGACCGTCAGGCAGGTGCCATTGATCGCAACACTGGCACCAATCTGAGTGTCCGACTGGTCTTCGGGGAATTCGAAAGTGTAGGTGAACAGACCTTCTTGCTTCTGGGCAACAACGAGTTTGGCTTTGCCTTGTACGATTCCGGTAAACATTAACAATTTGACCTGTAATAACATCAAGGGTGTAAGGATAAGGTCAAGCCGGGCGAAAATTAAGCCATTCGTACAAATTTATTGGAGGTTGATTACGATTTCGCCTATTACACGCTCCTGGCTACTTACAGGTTGCCTGGTCTTTATCAAAAGTCAGTCATTTTCCGGTAATCAACATATTGAAATGGCCTGAGTATTGCCTATACCTCATAATAAGCTTAGTGATGTCAAAAAACTGACAATGCTCCGTAAGGGGTGATCAGCCTGCGATAGCGAAATATGGATCTATGAAAATACATAATTCAACCCAGCGAGATCTGGAACCCGAAGAACTGCGAGCTTTGGCAAGAGGCGAGCTGGACCCGATTAAAAAGGCGATAGAAGAGCATCGTAGCAAAAACCTTCCTGCGACCAGCGAAAAAGGTGCTGGTGGCAGCAAACCTCCTGCGCAAAAAACTGACCGGAATGATAAAAGGTCTCCAGCCAAGAGCAGGCTCCCAGCGAAGGGAGGGCAGAACGCTTTGGCAGGAAAGGAGTCGAAGGTCGCCACGGGGAATGAGTCTTCTGTTTCCAATTCTTCTACCAGAGGGGGGGCGGACAAAACAGCTCCCGCAGGGAAAGAGAATCCGCAGGCAGCTCAGCAAAGTGCTGAGCAAAGGAAACAAGAATGGCAAAAATTAAAGGAGAAGCAGGTACGTCTGATTCAGATCATTCGCGAATGCGAGCCGCTCGAAGTGCTGAATTATGAGCTGCTGGCACTGAAACAATATCCTGACGCTGTGCGAATATTGAGTGCCAAAAGACGGCGGGATTTGTGGTTGCTGGCCGATCTGCTGGCTCTGGGGGTGTTTTTGATTGGATGGTTCGGCTTTTTTCCGGCATGGGTGGCTGGCGTGGCTTTTGGGGTGCTGATTGCTCTTTTGTCCTTTGCCATTCCTCCCATTCGTCATATGTTCGTTAAGGTGCCTGACCATAAAGAACTGGTGGAGCAGAAAAAAGCGATTGAGTTTCGTGCTATCAGCCATATCCGAATGCTGGAGGGCAGCAATGGATTGGCATACCAGTGTCAGATGATGCTTCCTTATCGTAAATCGCTAGGTGATAAGCGTTACCGAAGAATTGTCCTGTTGAGTCGGCAGAAAGCGATCATCAAGGCGATGCGTTCAGCGGCGGCGATTCGCCTTTATCTGATGTATATGCTGGAGGCGCAACAGGCCTTCAAGGTTGTTAAAAATGAATACATGAAAACTTCCTCCAGGCTGCAATCGGAATTTGTTGATTTAGCGTAAGTGTCCTTGTTTGCTGTTAGCAGGAATTAGAAGAAAACGGAAAGAGAGCAAATGGGTAAATAGGAAAATCAGTAGTTAGGGGGACTTTATGATCAGGGTAGAGCTTGTTGATATTACTTCCCTTGAAGTGGATGCCATTGTCAACGCTGCCAACAGGCAATTATTGCCAGGCGGAGGTGTTTGTGGGGCGATTCATCGCGCCGCAGGTCCGAAATTGGCTGAGGCTTGTCGTCAACTTCGTGGGTGTGACACGGGAAGTGCTGTCTTGACCGAAGGATTCGATCTACCTGCTCGATATGTCATTCATGCTGTGGGGCCGGTGTGGGAGGGAGGTGCTCACAATGAAGAAGCTTTATTGGCGTCCTGTTACCATCGTGCCCTTTCTCTTGCGGATCAGCACCAATGCCGCTCAATTGCATTTCCCGCAATCAGTTGCGGTATTTTTGGTTATCCGCTTGAAAAGGCTGTTCCTGTGGCGGTTCGGTCAGTGAAGTCCGGCCTTGAAACTGCCGCTCACATTAAGGAAATAGTTTTTGCTGTTATTGACCAGAATCTGGCAACCCATTTCAGATCTGAAATTGATCATTCCTAAATCAAACCCGTCTACCAGTTCTAGTGCCCACCAGCGAATTCAGAACGGCACCATGATGGTGCATTGAGCGTTGTAGAATACCCGTGTCGTCCTGATTCCTTCCTTTAACCTGTCTGAATGCATTGATATGGTGCGTTTCAGGTTCGATTTTTGCTTCTAATTAGCTCTTCTGAACTCAGAGCAATATATGCTCTATCTGGTCAGATGATAAAAAACTAATAATAACAGTGAGATAGAGAGTTTATTTGAATTTCTCTGTGGAGCTGTATAGAGCACACAAATGGTGCATCAAGCGAAGCGTGCACTATTGAAGAGCGTAAATAGGAGTGATTCGTGGAAGATATTAACAATGCAGTTCAATCTCTGATGCAGGGAGCTGATACGTTATTTATTCTGTTAGGGGCAATCATGGTGCTGGCAATGCATGCTGGTTTCGCATTTCTTGAAGTGGGGACTGTCAGGCATAAGAACCAGGTCAATGCACTGGTCAAGATTATGACCGATTTCGGGGTGTCGACACTTGCCTATTTTTTTGTAGGGTATCAGATTGCTTATGGTGTCGATTTTCTCGTCGGAGCTCAGGAGTTGAGCGAGAAAAACGGTTATGACCTGGTGAAATTTTTCTTCCTGCTGACATTCGCAGCCGCCATTCCCGCCATTATCTCTGGTGGTGTGGCTGAGCGGGCGAAATTCTACCCCATGCTGATCGCCGCATCACTTTGTGTCGGATTGGTGTATCCCTTCTTTGAGGGGATGGTCTGGAATGGAAATTACGGATTTCAATCATTCCTTAATAATACCTTTGGCGCCGAGTTCCATGATTTTGCCGGTTCTATCGTTGTGCATGCTGTAGGTGGCTGGATCGCCTTTGCTGCAATATATCTTTTGGGGACACGGAATGGCCGCTACCGGAATGGTAAGCTTGTCGCTTTTGCCCCATCCAATATTCCGTTTCTGGCATTGGGAGCCTGGATCCTGACTGTAGGATGGTTCGGGTTCAACGTGATGTCTGCTCAAACGCTGGAATCTGTCAGTGGCCTGGTTGCCGTTAACAGTCTGATGGCGATGGTTGGCGGAATCGTTAGTTCAATGCTGGTGGGGCGTAAGGATCCTGGCTTTATTCATAATGGCCCACTGGCAGGTTTGGTTGCGGTTTGTGCGGGGTCGGACCTGATGCATCCAGTAGGCGCCCTGGTAACCGGCGCGATTGCCGGCGCACTGTTCGTTTATCTGTTTGAGATTTTACAAAAGAAAATGCCGAAACTGGATGATGTTTTAGGTGTTTGGCCTTTGCATGGCGTATGTGGTCTATGGGGTGGAATAGCGGCTGGTATCTTTGGTCTGTCATCAATGGGGGGGATGGGAGGTGTGACCTTCATGTCTCAGCTCGTTGGCTCCCTGGTGGGGGTGATTGTGGCAACTGTCGGCGGTTTTCTTGTCTACGGCATCGTGCGCGCGGTGACTGGAATTCGTTTGAGCGCAGAGGAAGAATTCGAAGGGGCGGACCTGGCTATCCACAAGATAGGTGCAAACGGGGCAGACTAGATAAGTATTCGGTAAGTTCAGAACAGAAATTAATTTCTTAACATGGTTAAATAGACCGTGGCTGTTCGTCAGCTGCGGTCTGTTTCGGATGTGATTACCAGTCAGAAGATTCCTGCGAATTGCCCGCTGTACAAAACGTTTACAGCATTTTACTTGACATTTTTATGCATCAAACGTATGTTTCAAACACTTGTTTGGAATGTATTACCTATTACAACAATGGCTCAATCAGAAACCGTCGACCGTATTTTGGATGCCGCAGAGCAGCTCTTTGCTGAGCGTGGATTCTCTGAGACATCCTTGCGTCAGATTACCAGTAAGGCAAAAGTGAACCTTGCTGCCGTCAACTACCATTTTGGTTCCAAAAACGCGCTGATTCAGGCGGTATTTGATCGATTCATTAATCCTTTCACGCGCATCCTGCGCGAACGATTGAACGATGCTGCCAAGGGTAGTGAGGCTGTTAGTCTGGAGGAGCTGCTTCAGATTATCACAGTATCTATTGTTTCTGTGCCGCGTCGTAATGAAAAGAGTCTTTCTATCTTCATGAGATTGCTGGGACTTGCTTATACTCAGTCTCAGGGGCATCTGAGAAAGTATCTGGAAGAGCAGTACCGCACTGAATTTAAGTTGTTCATGAATCTGTTGAGGCAGGCCACTCCACACCTGACGCCGGTAGAGCGTTTCTGGCGTATGCAGTTTATGCAGGGGGCGGTGGCATTTACCATGTCTTCATCTGAGGCCTTGGGAAGTATTCTGGAGAACGAAAAAGGTGCCAGAGCGCCAGTAGAAGAGATTGTGGCCCAGTTAATCCCCTTCCTGGCCGCGGGAATCAATGCTCCAAGTCATGCGAGCAATGAGCTGAATACGAGCCCGGAAGCGGTAGAGGGTATTCACGGCGCCTGAAATAGCGCGCCTGCTCATAAGTGTCTGTGGCGATACTTGCGCGGGCTGAAGAGCCTATTCGCCGGTTGGAATTAAGTCTCAAAGGAACTATTCTGATTGTCCAGGGTTAAACAGACCCTAAAGAAGAGCCGTTCAGGCTGTGAATTGAATAATCTGGTAGTTCCGCTTATATGCCTTCCCAAATCCGGATCAATATTACCCGTCAAACCCTGATTTACTCCTGCAATAAGCTTGAGGAGCCTATCCAGTTCAGTATTTCGACCGGTTCAAACGGAGTCGGGCAGAAAGAAGGAAGTGGGCAGACTCCATTGGGGAAACATATTATTCGCGCAAAGGTGGGTCAGGGAATGCCTGCGGGGGCGGTGTTTGTCGGTCGACGCTTCACCGGTGAAATTTATTCTCATGATCTTGCGGTCAAGTTTCCCGACCGGGACTGGATTCTTAGTCGGATACTATGGCTAAGCGGGAAGGAGGTGGGAGTCAATCGATTGGGGGACGTTGATACCATGCGGCGCTATATCTACATCCACGGTACTCCGGATACAGAACCCATGGGGATTCCCGCCAGTCATGGGTGCATCCGCATGAGAAATCAGGATATCATTCAGCTTTTTGATCTCGTTGATCTTTATACTCCTGTCGTTATAGAACCCTAGGGATTGGCGATACTCAAAATGGAGCCTCGATCGCTCCTGATAGACTGAAACGTCGGGGGAGCCGTTTACTTATATAGACCTTGTCCGTCTATTAATAGACTTGGCTTTTCCTAAAGAAGATCCCTTTATAGCTTAGGTGGTCCAGATATAGCCAAGCAGAAGTATCGCTAAAGACCTGATATTTAAAAGCCAGGCTTGGTGTTCAGCCAAGCCTTCAGATAGTCAAGGAAATGATCACTGTTATGTCCAGCGTTATGCCTTGTGGGCCACTTTTAATCGATATAGAAGGGGTGTGCTTATCATCCGAAGATATCAGTAGGCTCTCCCATCCACTGGTAGGGGGCGTTATCTTTTTTGCCCGAAACTACGAAAGCCGGAGTCAATTACAGGCGCTGGTAGCGTCTATCAGGCAAGTCCGTGAGAATATTCTGATATGTGTGGATCAGGAAGGAGGGCGGGTGCAGCGTTTCCGAGAGGGCTTTTCCCGTTTGCCTGCTGCAGGTGATATCAGGGGGCTTGCAGAGTCTAAAGGGTTGGATGTTCATCGGGTCGTCAGCAATATGGGTTTCTTGATGGCTTATGAATTGCGGGAGATGGATATTGATTTCAGCTTTGCGCCAGTAGCGGATGTGAATTATCAGCGCAACACGGTGATTGGTAATCGGGCTTATGGCGAGACACCCGAGGATGTCTCTGTTTTGGCTGCAGACTTTTTGCAAGGTATGGGGAAAGCCGGCATGGCGGGAGTCGCCAAGCACTTTCCGGGACATGGTTATGTAAAAGAGGATACCCATGTTGAAACCGCTGTTGATTCTCGTTCTAAAACGGAAATTGAAGCCGATATGGTGCCCTTCAGAAGGCTGATTGATCTGGGGGTGCAGGCAGTCATGCCGGCACACGTTGTCTACCAAGCCTACGATAGTCTGCCGGCTGTACAGTCTCCGGTCATGATTAATGACGTATTGAGAGGTCAATTGGGGTTTGCAGGCTGTGTAATCAGTGATGACCTTGGAATGTCCGGCGCATCAGAAAATGATTCAGTAGCCCACAGGGTTCGCGCCGCGATAGATGCGGGGTGTGATTTAATTATGACCTGTAATAATTCACCGGCAATTGATCAGGCCCTTGACGTTCTGGAAGCGATGGATAGGGATAAGCTTCTGGGGGATGTTGCAAGCAGACGCAGAGCAGCGATGATGCCGAGGGATGTAGATATGAAATCCCTCAAGCCTCTTGCCGAGGAAGCCAGGATGTTGCTGGCGTGAGGACATTGGCCGATTTGCCGAAATAAATCTTAATTAGATCTGATATATGGGGTGTTAAGTGTCCTGGAATGAATTTATCTCCTGGCTTGGTGTTTCCGAAGGAAATCTGCACTGGGTGGTCAAGGTTTTTATCGTCGTTTTTATAACCCTGATACTGAACTATATCCTGATAAAGCTTATAAACCGCTTTGGTAATCAGCTGGCAAAAACGAAAAATCTTTGGGATGACACGCTGATAGAAGCCGGTAAACGTCCCCTTGGTTTTCTGGTCTGGTTGATTGGTCTTTCCTGGGCGGCTGAGATCGCACAAAAAGAAACGGGAGCGGTTATTTTTGAGGCCGTGGATATGATCCGGAGAATTGGGGTGGTAGCCCTGATGACCTGGTTTGTTCTTCGTTTTGTCAGGGGGGCGGAGACAATTCTTGTGTCTCCGGAGCGAATGAAAGAGCCAATGGATAAGACCACGGTGATGGCTCTGAGTAAGCTTCTGAGGACGTCGATTGTGATTACTGCAACGCTTGTGGTGATGCAGACCTTTGGTTATTCGATTTCCGGTGTATTGGCTTTTGGAGGGATTGGGGGGATTGCCATAGGCTTTGCCGCCAAGGATCTGCTGGCCAACTTTTTCGGTGGGCTGATGGTCTATCTGGACCGGCCGTTTTCGGTTGGCGACTGGATTCGCTCGCCGGATAAGCAGATTGAGGGGACTGTTGAGCATATCGGGTGGCGTCAGACCTGTATCAGAACCTTTGACAAGCGACCTCTTTATGTGCCGAATGCCACGTTCACCACTATTGCTGTGGAAAATCCTTCTCGCATGTCGCATCGGCGGATTTATGAAACCATAGGGGTGCGGTATGACGATTTTACCAAGGTGGCGGTAATCGTGGATAAAGTGAAGGAGATGCTCGAGAAGCATGACGATATTGACCAGACCCAGACAATGATTGTCAATTTCAATGCCTTTGCGGCTTCATCTTTGGACTTTTTTGTCTATACCTTTACCAAGACAACTAATTGGATTGAATACCATCATGTGAAACAGGACGTTTTAATCAGGATTATGGACATCATCAAAGAACAGGGGGCGGATGTTGCGTTCCCGACCCGAACTGTTCATTTGCCGGACCAGATAAAACTGGCTCAGCAGATAGAAATGGATAGTCAATCAATCGAGTAATGGAGAAGAATGGTCATGTATGCCGTAATTGGTGGAACAGGGTTGACGGAGCTTGAAGATCTTCAGGTGGTAAAAAAGCATCATATGGTAACTCCCTGGGGTGATCCGTCGGCCCCCATTATTGAGGCCGAGTTGCAGGGGCAGAAAGTGTTGTTTCTTGCAAGACACGGTCATCCCCATCGGTTTCCCCCGCACAAGGTCAATTATCGGGCCAATCTATGGGCGCTCAGAGACCTGGGGGCGAAATCCATTGTTGCGGTGAATGCTGTAGGGGGGATTGATCCGGCGATGGGATCGACTCATATCAATATCCCTGATCAGTTAATAGATTACACGCAGGGGCGGGCGGGGACTTTTTTTGAAGAAAATCTGGAGCAGGTTACGCACATCGACTTCAGCTACCCGTATGATGAACCGTTACGAAAGGCGCTGATTCGACATACCTCTGAGTTAACGGACAACTACTCGAATAAAGGCGTCTATGGTTGTACTCAGGGGCCTCGACTTGAAACCATAGCTGAGATTCGTCGAATGAGTCAGGACGGCTGCCATATTGTGGGGATGACCGGCATGCCTGAAGCGGCATTGGCCAGGGAGATCGAGCTGGCATATGCCTGTATTGCCCTGATAGTGAACCCCGCTGCCGGTGTCAGTGATCGAATCATTACGATGGATGAGATTCATGAGGCGATCGACAAGGGGATGGGGATTGTAAAGCAGGTAGTGCGAAATTTGATTGTGTCCGAATAGTTGTAATAGCCCGGATCTGGATCCATAGTAAAAAAGAGCAGCTCAAAGCTGCTCTTTTTTTTGGCCAGTCTAAAGTTGTCTTTTTAAAGACAATGGTTTCAGGTACTGTCACTGGTTGGTTGTGGAAGGTTGTGTTGAGGCTGGCGGCTCTGAGGAATCTCCCAAAGGAATGTCATCCTGACCAGTAGGCGTGATTTGTGCCGGGACGATTTTTATAAGCAAACCAAACATTGGATGGTCAAAGTAATGGACTTCCCCGCTGCGCATTCTTCTGGCCTGGTGAATGGTGTAGAACTCTTTTGGAATTAGTCCTTTAAGCCTTAAGGGGTGGTCTGGCTCTGAAGGCGCCATCGGGTTAAGGGATGGTTCCGTTGAGACTCCAGGGTGGCTGGCGGAGTCTGCTGACAGTTGTCCACTGAAATCGTTCGTTAAGCCGGGCACCTGAAGTTCGTCAAAAAGATTATCCAGGAAAGTCGGTTCAGGTGCGCCCCAGCGAGAGATGGTGACTTTCGGGATCGTGTGCAGATATCGTCTTAGGGCGACCGTAATGCTACCCGTTAACTCGGTATCATTTTCTGAATCTGTATAGCCGGGTATCTCATAAGTCAGACTCTGGCCTTCCTGTAGTTGGGTCAACCAACTGAAGTGTGAAAGGACGGAATAACCTCTGCTGCGACGGACCTTTTTGTCTTCCTCGGCAAGAACATAGCTGTCGGTCGGTAGCAGTTGAACCTGATCTTCGGTGAGTGGGTTAAAGTCTACCAGTGCAATTCTGTTTGCTTCGGGTTCCTGTTCTGCTGGCTGGGTAAAGGTCTCCTCTGTTTCAGGCGACAGTTGTTTGAAGACGATAACCTCGACCTGAAACTGTCTTGCTTCATCGATGGTTTCAGCCAGCGACGTGGTTCCCTGTAAAAGCAGGGTGACCAGGGTAAGGTTAGATAAAAATCTCGTTGGTTTCATTAACTCATTGGCCTTGTATTCGGGGTTCTTTCTGTTCCCTTAATGGGAGCGACCCGCTGGAGTTGAGAAAGTTTGCAGTAGATTTTCAATAAATTGCAATCTTTCTTCGCTGGATTCCAGAGACTCACTGATTTTTAGTTTATTCCCGCCATCAAGTTTATAGCGGTTTGGTTCTCGTTGAATCAAAGTGACCAGTAGCATTGGTTCCACTTTGGTTTTGTGGCCGAACTCAATAGTGCCTCCCCTGATGCCAAGGTCGATTTTCGCGATGCCGATCTGGTCAGCGGAAAGTTTGATATTCTGTTGGCGGAAAAGGTTTTTGACCGGATCGGGCTGTAGTCCAAAGCGATCTATCATTTCTACCTGAAGGTCGCGTAGTGCGTCATGGTCGGCAGCATTGGCAATTCTTTTGTAAAGGATCAGGCGACCGTGCACGTCATCTAGATAGTCATCGGGAATCAGTGCGGGTATTCTGAAATTGATGTCACAACCGTTTGGAATTGGTTGGCTGAGGTCAAGCTCTTCTCCTTTCTGCATCGCTTTGACTGCAGCGTCCAATAGCTGTGAATAAAGAGCGTAGCCAATGTTTTGAATATGCCCACTTTGTTCTTCGCCGAGTAGTTCGCCGGCCCCTCTGATTTCCAGGTCGTGGGTCGCCAGAGTGAAACCTGCTCCAAGATCCTGAGCATTGCCTATGGCTTCCAGGCGCTTAATGGCGTCAGAACTCAGAGTTCGTGGAGGTGGAGTGAGCAGGTATGCGTATGCCTGGTGGTGGGATCTCCCGACCCGCCCTCTCAACTGGTGCAACTGGGCAATGCCGAACTTGTCTGCCCGATCAATCAAAATGGTATTGGCCGAGGGAATGTCGATGCCGGTCTCAATAATCGTGCTGCAGATCAGTACGTTGAATCTCTTGTGATAAAAGTCAGACATGACTTTTTCCAGTTCTCTCTCCCGCATCTGGCCGTGGGCAACTCCAACCCTGGCGTCTGGCACCAGTGCCTCAAGTTCGCGGGCTTCTTTATCTATGCTGCTGACCTCATTGTGCAGGAAGAATACCTGACCACCGCGGAGTATTTCCCGTAACACGGCTTCTTTTATGAGACTGTTCGATCTTTCCCTGATGAACGTTTTCACGGATAGCCGGCGTTCAGGCGGAGTACTGATAATGGATAGGTCTCTGACGCCCTGCAGAGAGAGGTTGAGGGTCCTTGGAATAGGCGTAGCCGTCATGGCGAGAATGTCGATGTTGGCTCTTAAAGCCTTCACTTTTTCTTTCTGCTGGACACCAAAACGGTGTTCCTCGTCAATGATAAGCAACCCCAGGTCCTTGAATGAAATATCCTTCTGCAACAGTTTATGCGTGCCGACGATAATATCGACTTTACCTTCTCTGAGTTTCTCTTTGATCTTGCTGATATCAGATGCTGAGCGGAAACGTGAGATCAGTTCAATATGGATGGCGGTATCCGCAAAACGATCCTGAAATGTTTGAAAGTGTTGCTGGGCCAACAGGGTGGTTGGGACAAGTACGGCTACCTGACGTCCACTGTTTGCTGCCAGGAAAGCAGCGCGCATGGCGACTTCTGTTTTGCCGAAGCCGACATCCCCGCACACCAGGCGATCCATGGGAGTCGTTTTGACCATATCTTTAAGGACGGCATTAATGGCGTTTAATTGATCAGGCGTTTCCTCGAATGGGAAGGAGGCAGAAAAAGTCTGGTAACTCTCATCCGGAGGGGCGCAGGCATACCCGGGGTTTGCTTCGCGTCGGGCATAAACCTCGAGTAATTCAGCGGCAGTATCCTTGATCTTTTCAGCCGCGCTTTTCTTGGCTGCCGACCAACGATCAGTTCCCAGTTTGGAAACGGGAACCAGCTCCTCATTGACCCCGGTGTATCGTGAAATCAGGTGAAGTGAAGCGACAGGTACATAAAGCTTGGCATCGTTGGCATATTCCAAAAGCAGAAATTCTTGTTTCTGGCCGTCGACTTCCAGTGTTTCAAGGCCTTTATATCGCCCTATGCCATGGTCAATGTGTACCACTGGCGAGCCAACTCTGAGCTCTGTGAGGTTCTGGACTACATTATCGCTGGTTTCCGTGGCTCGTTTTCGCCTGCGACGCTGTGGTACCCGGTCCTGATAAAGGTCCGGCTCGGCGATGATGGCATACCGACCTTCCGCATCAATAAAGCCTTTGGTCAACTCTGCAATGGTGACTTTCCAGGGCTGATCCAGTTGCTGGCACTGTTTCCAGTTGCCAGCTTCCTGAAGACGAATACCTGCTTGTTTAAAGCTTTCCAAAAGTACCTGCTGTCTTCCGGCCGTCTCTGCACAAATGGTGATGTTGGGGATATCCTTTGCCAACGCTTTCAGGTTGACGAAAGGATCTGCCAGTCTGGGTTGTATCGATACATCAGGCAGTGGTGCAAACTGCGTTTGTGTGGCGGATGCCGCAGGATCTGCTTTTTGTTTAGTGCTGAATTCTGCTCGAGGGAATTGTTTCAGGTGTGCAAAGAATTCTTCGGTTCTCTGGAATATCTGGCCGGGCGACAGTATCGGGCGTTCAATGTTGTGGCGAAGATCTTCGTAGCGATCATTCAATTCATCCCAGAAATGCACGCTGCGGTCATACAGCCCGTCGTACAGCACCAGAGTTGACTCATCGTCAAGATAATCAAAGATGGTGGCGGTGGATTCAAAAAACAGATCCAGGTAATACTCCAGGCCAGGTGAAGCAATACCATTCATGACATCCTGCAATATAGGACAATTGCGGGATGTGTTGGGAAACAGCTCATAGAAGCGGTTTCTGAATCTGGTGATGGAATCTTGGGTTAACGGAAACTCATGAGCCGGCAGAAGATTGATCTGCTCAACCTTGTCGGAAGAACGTTGAGTTTCAACATCGAATTCCCTGATGCTATCGACCTCATCATCGAACAGATCTATCCGGTAAGGGGTGTGGTGGCCGGTTGGAAAAATATCGAGAATCGAGCCCCGAATTGCGAACTCGCCGTGTTCAATGACTGTGTCAACGCAACGATAACCGGCAGACTCCAGATCCCGCCGGTAATCGCTAAGATCAATGGATTGTCCCTTCCTGATCACCAGCGTGCTGCCGAGAATGTAAGGTTTCGGTGGCAGTCGGACCAGGGCTGTGGAAAGTGGTAAAATCAGCAGGCCGTGATTAACCTTGGGCAGCTCGAAAAGACATTTGATTCTGGCGGAGATGATGTCCTGGTGTGGTGAGAAAGAATCATATGGCAGGGTCTCCCAGTCAGGCAGCGTCAGAATTGGGATTTCTTCACACGAGAGAAAAAACCTTACTGCATTTTCCAAATGTTCGGCCGTGGGCATATCTACAGTAACGACCACCAATAATTTGTGGGTCGATTGCAGGTGCTGCGCCAGCACCAGAGCGTCCATCTGGCCGGTTGTATCACCCCAGTAAATAGTTTTGCTGGGGGTGTCTGGAAGTGGATATGTCATGTCTGCCTAAAAATCGATTCTGACTGGAGCGCGCATTCTAAGTTTTTGCCTGCCATTTTTCTAACTCTATGGACAAAGGGTTGCTGTCTTGGCATTGAGTTGCCGGAGAGTTGAAGGCTCAAAAGCCTAATAATTAGGCAGAAGCGACCGGGATTCCACTTAAATTTCAGTAGGCTTGTTAGTAATAAAACTCCAAATGGAGGCTGGGAGGCGAAAATGGGCGGGCTAATCTGGTGATTGTTTTGTATTGTAACGAACCTGTTGATTTGAAACGTTATTTTAAGTCAAAAATGGGGGGTATGCATTGCCACGCAAGGGTTGAAAAGAGATAATGTGCGCCCAAATTTTGCGCAGAAAAGAGGTGCATTACTGTGAGTCAAGAGAAGTTGGAAGCCTGTTTCGGCGATTGGAAGGAGCGCGAGACTGTCGCTGAATCTATGATCCCTCTCATAGGGCGTTTGTATCGTAACAACAACGTCATTACATCGATCTATGGCCGCCCAATTATTAATCGCTCCGTTATCGGGATCCTGAAAGCTCATCGCTTTGTTCGTCAGGTTGCCGATCACGAGCTTTCAGTCAATAACACCTATCCGATACTGAAAATGCTCGACGAAATGGAACTTGGGCATGCGCACATCGATATCGGAAAGATGGCGATTAAATATGAAAAGCAAGGCGGTTCTCAGTCTCTAGAGGAATTTCTGCGTGCAGAGCTGGCCGACATCGTCGGTAAGCGTGGGGAAGAGAACGGTGGTGCCTCTGAAACTAAAGATGTGGTTTTATATGGATTTGGCCGTATAGGTCGCCTGCTGGCCCGTATTCTGATTGAAAAGGCAGGCGGTGGGGCCAACCTGCGGTTGCGTGCCATCGTGGTGCGTAAAGGAAAAGCGGAGAACGATTTGGAGAAGCGCGCGAGTCTTCTGCGGCGTGATTCCGTTCATGGATCCTTCCAGGGTACCATTACCGTTGATGAAGAGAATGCTGCGATCATCGCCAACGGCAACTATGTGCAGGTCATCTATTCTGATGCGCCTGAGAATGTTGATTACACCCAGCATGGGATCGATAACGCCATTGTGATCGATAACACCGGTGTATGGCGTGATGAGGCTGGGCTGTCCCGTCACCTTCAGTGCAAGGGGGTAAGTCGTGTAATACTGACCGCTCCAGGTAAAGGTGAGATCAAGAACATCGTATTCGGTATCAATAATCAGTTGATTACTGATGAAGACAAAATTTTGTCTGCCGCCTCTTGTACGACAAATGCCATCACACCTGTCCTAAAAGCAGTGAATGATGAGTTCGGGATTATCGATGGGCATGTGGAAACTGTTCATTCCTATACCAATGATCAGAACCTGATTGATAATTACCATAAAGGCAGTCGTCGGGGTCGTAGTGCGCCTCTGAATATGGTTATCACAGAGACGGGTGCAGCAAAGGCTGTTGCTAAGGCTCTGCCAGAGTTGGCCGGCAAGCTGACTGGTAATGCGATCAGGGTTCCTACGCCTAACGTATCCATGGCGATTCTTAATCTCAATCTGAATAAAGCAACGTCAGTTGAAGGGATTAACAGCTATTTGCGCGATATTTCCCTGAATTCAGATCTGCACAAGCAAATCGATTTCACCAACTCGCCGGAAGTGGTCTCCACAGACTTCGTCGGTTCCCGTCATGCGGGGATTGTCGATGCTCAGGCGACCATTGTTAACGGCAATCGTGTTGTTCTTTATGTTTGGTACGATAATGAAGCGGGCTATAGCGCACAGGTCATTCGTGTGGTGAATCAGATGGCTGGTGTTAAGCACAATTTGTATCCAAACAGTATGAATTAATTCGCTTTTTCAATACCCGGCGACATCGCTTCCGGTGTCGCCATTTTTCTCCTCTCTTAGACTTTAGTATTAGCGAATATTAAAAATAAAAGACTAATCGCCCTCTCTGCGGTGTAGAAAAAAGGCACTCCGGTCACTATAATTACTGCGATTTTTGGTTGGCTAACCCGTGCACTCCTTATTTTTCAAGGAGATTCCATCCTTTCTTCATAATGTTCGCGTCTGCGTACTTAGAAAAATCGCACCAGCGGTGGCCAGAAAATTTACTCTGATGATTAGGCGGGGCTAATGATCAAGATCAAAAAAGGCTTGGATCTACCTATAGCCGGAGCGCCTGCACAAGTTATTGACGACGGCAAACCTGTAAATCAGGTGGCTTTAGTTGGATTTGACTACAATGGCATGAAACCCACTATGGAAGTACAGGTGGGGGATCGTGTTAAGTGCGGCCAGCTTCTTTATACTGATAAAAAAACCGAAGGTGTGCGCTATACAGCGCCGGCAAGCGGGACTGTTTCTGCGATCAATCGTGGTGAAAGACGTGTCTTTCAATCCATTGTTATCGACGTGGAAGGGGACGAGCATATTGAATTTGCTCAATATGAAAGCGGCAGCCTTGCCCAGTTGACTCGTGAGCAGGTTGTAGAAAACCTGGTTGAGTCGGGGGAATGGACTGCTTTCAGAACCCGTCCATTCAGCAAAGTGCCGGCGATTGATGCCGAGCCTCATTCGATCTTCGTCAATGCAATGGACAGCCATCCACTTGCTGGAGATCCGGCAGTTGTTATCGAAACAGCCAAGGCTGACTTCAAAAATGGTTTGACCGTACTTACCAGGTTGACCCGTGGCAAGGTGTTTGTCACGACCCGTCCGGGTGTGTCCCTGGATCTTCCTGCTGATGTGGCCAAGGAAGAATTTGACGGGCCGCATCCTGCTGGATTGCCTGGCACTCATATTCACCACCTGGACCCTGTTAACGCCTCTAAGTCTGTTTGGGCTATTGGCGCACAGGACGTTATTGCCATCGGACGTCTGTTTACTACCGGCCGTAAGTCAATGGAGCGGGTTGTCGCTCTGGCTGGACCTGCCGTTAGCAAACCTCGACTGGTTAAAACGCGTGTAGGTGCTAATTTAACCCAGTTGACCAGTGGCGAGTTGTCCGTGAACGACGTCCGGATTGTTTCCGGTTCTGTTCTAGGTGGCCGTAACGCTAAGGGTAGTGTCTCGTTTCTTGGTCGTTACGCTGTTCAGGTTTCCTGTCTGGAAGAAGGTGATAATCGCGAGTTTTTGGGCTGGTTGTCACCAGGGGGCTCCAAGTTCTCGGTGCTCAATATTTACCTTTCCAAGCTCAATCCTGGCAGATTGTTCAATTTCACTACGACCACAAATGGTAGTGAGAGAGCCATGGTGCCTGTTGGGTCGTACGAACGGGTGATGCCATTGGATATTCTGCCAACACAGCTGCTTCGTTCGCTCATCGTGGGCGATACGGAAGTGGCGCAAAAGTTAGGTTGTCTGGAGTTGGATGAAGAAGACCTTGCCCTGTGCACATTTGTGTGCCCCGGCAAATATGAATACGGTCCAATTCTACGCAGTAACCTCACTCTGATTGAGAAAGAGGGGTAAGACATGGGCTTAAGAGCTTTTTTGGATAAAATTGAGCCGAACTTCGAGAAGGGCGGCAAATATGAAAAGTGGTATGCGCTTTATGAAGCGGTAGATACCATCTTCTATACACCCGGTAAGGTGACTTCGGCCAATACCCACGTTCGTGACGGTGTCGATCTGAAGCGGATCATGATTACCGTTTGGTTCTGCGTATTTCCGGCGATGTTCTTCGGAATGTACAACGTTGGTCTGCAGGCCAATACTTTCCTGCTGGAAAATGGCCTGGCGATGGATGCAGGGTGGAGAAGCGCTATTATTGCTGCGTTTGCCGGCAATGATCCCGGCAGTATCTGGGATAACTTCATCTACGGTGCTGCTTACTTCCTGCCTATTTACTTCGTGACCTTTGTGGTTGGCGGTTTCTGGGAGGTGTTGTTTGCCACTATCCGTCGTCATGAAGTCAATGAAGGTTTCTTTGTTACTTCTATTCTGTTTGCATTGATTTGCCCTCCAACAATTCCTTTGTGGCAAGTGGCTCTGGGTATATCTTTTGGTGTGGTCATTGGTAAGGAAGTATTCGGTGGAACCGGCAAAAACTTCTTGAACCCAGCCCTGACCGGTCGTGCATTTTTGTACTTCGCGTATCCAGCTCAGATTTCCGGTGATGCCGTGTGGACTGCTGTAGACGGATTCAGTGGTGCCACGCCATTGAGTGTGGCTGCTGCAGGCGGTATGGAGGCTATCAATGAAAGTCTGACCTGGATGGATATGTTCCTGGGCTTCCAGCAAGGTAGTGTTGGTGAGACCTCGGCTCTGGCGATACTGATAGGTGGTGCGGCTCTTCTGATCATGAAGATAGCCTCCTGGCGTATCGTTGCCGGCGTATTCCTGGGTATGGCTGCTACAGCAACGTTGTTTAATCTGGTCGGCTCAGATACGAACCCTATGTTCAGCGTTCCAGCACATTATCATTTCGTGATGGGTGGTTTTGCCTTTGGCATGATGTTTATGGCTACTGACCCGGTGTCTGCTTCCATGACGGATGCTGGAAAATGGGCCTTCGGTGCTTTGGTGGGAGTAATGACCGTGTTGATCCGGGTAGTAAATCCAGCGTTCCCTGAAGGCATCATGTTGGCCATATTGTTTGCCAATCTGTTTGCGCCATTTATTGACCACATTGTGGTTCAGGCAAACGTGAAGAGGAGACTGGCCCGTGTCTAAGTCTAATGATTCCATTCAGAAAATTATTACCGTAGCGCTGGCACTATGTATTGTCTGCTCAGTGATAGTGTCTGCAGCGGCAGTTCTGCTGAAGCCGGTTCAGGTCCAGAACAGAACGCTTAACCTGAAAGAAAACATACTTCGTGCAGCTGGTATGCTTAGCACGTCTCCGACCAAGCAGGAGATTGAAGAGAAGTTTGCGACGATTACCCCCAAGTTGGTGGATCTGGATACAGGAATGTATGTAGAGCCTTCAGCGGCGGGCTATTCGAGTATCGAAGCTTTTGATCAGCAGAGAGTGAGCCAGAATCCGGATTACTCAAAAAGTCTGTCATCTGGTGAGGATATTGCCGGAATCAAGAGACGCGAGAAATACGCCAAGGTTTACATTGTAAAAGACGGCGCTGACATTTCCCGTGTCATTATTCCTGTGCGCGGATACGGTTTGTGGTCAACTCTATACGGTTTTCTCGCCCTGAAGGGAGATGGGGACACCGTCGTAGGTCTTGGGTTTTACCAGCATGGTGAAACGCCAGGTCTTGGCGGCGAGGTAGATAACCCCAACTGGAAAGGTCAGTGGCCTGGGAAAGAGGTTTATGACGAGCAGGGTGACCCGGCTGTCAAACTGGCTAAAGGTGGGGTTAACCCAAGTTCACCAGACGCAAAATATTCTGTGGATGCCCTGGCAGGGGCGACTCTAACCAGTCGTGGTGTTGAAAACCTGATGAAATACTGGTTGGGGGAAGAAGGCTTTAAAAACTATCTGGATCGAGTGAGATCAGGGGAGGCAGGAAATGTCTGAAGCGACGCCTAAAAAGGTTCTTCTTGAGCCTATCTTTTCCAACAACCCCATTGCTTTACAGATTCTGGGGATTTGTTCTGCTCTGGCAGTCACTACCAGTCTGCAACTATCCATTGTTATGGGCTTGGCTGTTGTATTCGTAACCGCGTTTTCGAGCTTTTCGGTTGCACTGATCAGAAGTCATATACCCAGCAGCATCAGGATTATTGTCCAGATGACAATCATTGCTTCTTTGGTAATTGTTGTTGATCAGGTGCTGAAAGCATATGCCTATGAAGTGAGCAAGCAGCTGTCTGTTTTTGTGGGGCTGATTATCACTAACTGTATTGTAATGGGCCGTGCAGAAGCCTTTGCAATGCAGAATGGTCCTGTGTTGAGCTTTCTTGATGGTGTAGGTAATGGTGCAGGTTATGCCACCATTCTCGTGCTTGTGGCTTTTGTTCGTGAGCTTTTCGGTGCGGGTAAACTTTTTGGAGTTGAGGTTTTGCCAGCGGTTGCCAATGGTGGGTGGTATCAACCGAATGGTCTGTTGCTCCTGCCTCCAAGTGCTTTCTTCATCATCGGATTGATAATCTGGGCTTTGAGAAGCTGGAAGAAAGAACAGGTTGAGGAAGCTGAGTACAAAATGTCTGCCCATAAAGTTAAGGAGGCATTTTAATCATGTTTGAGCATTACATCAGTCTATTGGTTAAGGCCGTTTTTGTTGAAAACATGGCTTTGGCTTTCTTTCTGGGGATGTGTACCTTCCTGGCACTGTCGAAAAAAATTGAGGCTGCTGTTGGCTTGGGGATCGCGGTCATTGTCGTACTGTCCGTGACTGTACCGGTCAACAACGTTATCTACAACGGATTGCTGAGAGACGGTGCCCTGGCATGGGCGGGTATGCCCAATATTGACCTGAGCTTCCTGGGCCTGTTGACCTATATCGGTGTTATCGCGGCGATTGTTCAGATTCTGGAAATGGTCTTGGATAAATTCTTCCCGGCGTTATACAACGCATTGGGGGTGTTTCTTCCGCTGATCACCGTTAACTGTGCCATCATGGGGGCTTCACTGTTCATGGTGGAAAGGGACTACACCTTTGGTGAAAGCGTTGTGTACGGATTCGGTGCAGGCCTCGGATGGGCGCTGGCGATTATTGCCCTTGCCGGTATTCGTGAGAAGCTGAAATACAGTGATGTACCTGAAGGCTTGAGAGGTCTGGGTATTACCTTTATCACTGTTGGCTTGATGTCACTTGGCTTTATGTCATTCTCTGGCATTTCGCTGTAACCGGAAGCTACACACGAATAAGGTAAGAATATGAATACAGAAATCATACTTGGCGTGGTGATGTTCACCGTCATCGTGTTGTCGCTGGTAGCGGTCATTCTGGCAGCAAGAGCGAAACTGGTGAGTTCCGGTGATGTCACTATCGAGGTCAATGACGACCCAGATCATACCATCAAGGCGCCTGCCGGCAGTAAGCTGCTGCAGACCCTCGCTGCTGAGGGCGTATTCCTGTCCTCAGCTTGTGGCGGCGGCGGAAGCTGTGCTCAGTGTAAGTGTAAAGTGATGGAAGGTGGCGGTAGTATGCTGCCGACTGAGAAAGCTCACTTTACCCGTCGTGAGGAGCGTGAGGGCTGGAGACTTTCCTGCCAGGTGGCAGTAAAACAGGACATGAAGATTGAAGTGCCTGAAGAAGTCTTCGGCGTCAAAAAGTGGGAGTGCGAGGTTGTGTCCAATCACAATGTTGCCACTTTCATTAAAGAGCTGGTACTTAAGCTTCCAGAAGGTGAAGTTGTCGACTTCCGTGCCGGTGGTTATGTGCAGTTGGAAACTCCGTCATATGATGTAAGCTTTGACCAGTTTGAGATTGAGGAAAAGTTCCGTGAGGATTGGGATAAGCACAATCTGTGGCGTTTCCGCTCTGTGGTTAAAGAACCAATCATCCGAGCTTATTCCATGGCAAACTACCCGGAAGAGCGCGGTGTACTGAAGTTCAATATCCGTATTGCGACACCCCCGCCGGGAACCAATTTCCCGCCTGGGCAAATGTCTTCATGGGTATTCTCACTGAAGCCTGGTGATAAAGTGACAGTATATGGTCCATTCGGTGAGTTCTTCGCCAAGGAGACAGATGCTGAAATGGTGTTCGTTGGTGGTGGGGCAGGAATGGCGCCTATGCGAGCACATATTTTTGACCAGCTCAAACGCCTCAACACTGACCGGAAGATGTCATTCTGGTACGGAGCGCGAAGCAAACGTGAGATGTTCTACGTTGAGGACTTCGATGGTCTGGCTGCGACAAATGATAACTTTGTCTGGCATGTGGCATTGTCAGATCCAATGCCTGAAGACAACTGGGAAGGCTACACAGGCTTTATTCACAATGTGTTGTATGACAACTACCTGAAGGACCATCCGGCTCCGGAAGACTGTGAGTTTTACATGTGTGGACCCCCAATGATGAACGCCGCAGTTATCAAAATGCTGAAAGATCTTGGTGTAGAAGACGAGAATATTCTGCTCGATGACTTTGGTGGCTGATTCTATGTCGTGCGAAACAGTGCAGAGAGATCTGCGCTGTTTCTTTCTGAAGCCCGCTGCAGTTTTAACGCTCTTTCTGAGTGTTTTAGTTGCCGCGGGCTGTTCATTTTTTGGGCCTGAACTTCAGTCTGCTGAAGGGCAGATCATGGGGACCTGGTATCACGTGAAGTGGAGTGATGAGGGAATCCGGTCTGCGCCAGATGAGGTGCGCAAAGGCATTCTGGAGCAGCTTCAGGAGGTGGATATTCTGATGTCCACCTACAAACAAGAGTCTGAACTCAGCCAATTTAACCAATCAGCGGTCAACGTATGGTTCCCTTTGTCCGAACCGACTGCTGAAGTGTTCGATATTGCCAGACGTGTCAGTCGCCAGTCTGGCGGTGCTTTTGATGTCACTGTGGGCAAGCTGGTTAATATGTGGGGATTCGGTCCCCAGTTTAAGCCTACAAAGGTTCCGTCGGACAAGGAAATTACCCATGCGCTTCAGGAAGTGGGTTTTGAAGTACTTGAACTGGATGTTTCCGGTAGAAAGGTAAGAAAGACGACGCCGGTCTATGTCGATCTGTCAGCAGTGGCAAAGGGTTATGCGGTTGATCGTGTAGCACTTTATCTTGAATCTCTTGGTGTTAAAGCCTACATGGTGGAAGTGGGGGGAGAGGTCAGGACACGAGGTGTAAAACCTGACGGAGTCAAATGGCGTATTGCGATTGAGTCACCGGTGGTCGGCGAGCGTCGTGTTCAGGACGTGTTAGAATTAAAAGACATGGGGCTAGCTACCTCTGGCGATTATCGGAACTTTTATGAAGAAGGTGGGATTCGATATTCCCATACCATAGACCCAAGAACCGGGAAGCCGATTAAGCATAATCTGGCATCCGTAACGGTTTTAAACCCCAGTGTTGGGTATGCGGATGCCTGGGCTACCGCGATGATGGTATTGGGGGAGGAACAAGGGTTCAACGTTGCTGTCGAACACAATATGGCCGTCTTATTTCTGGTCAAAGACGGAGACGGATTTAAAGAAATGGCAACCCCTGGCTTTAAACAGCTGACGGGAATGCCGAAGGAGTAAAGATATGCAGATGTTTCTGATTGTACTTGGAGTCATGTTACTCCTTGTGGCGGCGATGGCGATTGGCGTCATCCTCGGACGTAAGCCTATTTCCGGTTCCTGTGGTGGAATGAGCGCGCTGGGAATGGATGTGGCTTGCGATATATGTAAGGGCGATAAGTCTGTTTGTGAGACTGAGATTGAAAAGGCGCAACAGGAAAATCAGGGCAAAGACTTTGGTTATGATGCCATGGAGCCTCGTCGCTGAGGTGCAAAGTCCCGGAAGGACTCACGCCAACTCTGGTTCGGGTGTTTGGCGATAATGCCGGGGTTTACTGATACAACGACCGAAAAGATAACTAGATAGCAAAAACTGTTTGTGATCAGGGGAAGACTGCGTGTCGTTGGTATCAGACATAACGAATAAATAATCGATAGGGGAGACGGGTTAAAGATGGCAGATCACCAGTATGACGTTGTAGTCATCGGCGCGGGGCCTGCGGGAGAAGGTGCGGCAATGAATGCTGCGAAGCACGGTAAGCGTGTCGCAGTCATTGAAGATAAACTGCAGGTGGGCGGTAACTGTACCCACATGGGCACCATCCCTTCCAAGGCGCTTAGGCACTCGGTAAAGCAGATTATTCAATTTAATACCAACACTATGTTCCGGGATATCGGGGAGCCACGTTGGTTTTCCTTTCCACGGGTGTTGAAAAGTGCCGAACGTGTTATCGCCAAGCAGGTGAAGTTGCGCACTAGGTTTTATGCCAGAAATCGAGTGGATCTATATCGGGGCAGGGCGCATTTTCTGGATCAGAATCGTGTGGAAGTACAAGGAGGGATTGCTGGTAGGGAAATCCTATGCGCTCAGCAGATCATTATAGCCACTGGCTCACGGCCCTATCTGCCTGAAGATATCAATTTTACTCACCAGCGGATTTATAACAGTGACAGTGTGCTTAGGCTTAGCCATACGCCGCGGTCGATCATCATCTATGGAGCCGGTGTTATTGGTTGTGAATATGCCTCTATTTTTGTCGGGCTTGGGGTGAAGGTCGATCTGATTAACCCGGGTGAAAGATTGTTGTCCTTTCTGGATGGTGAAATCTCGGATGCTCTCAGCTACCACCTAAGGGATAATGGCGTACTTGTTCGTCACAAGGAAAGGTATTCTTCGGTGGAGGCGGATGACCGGTCTGTGGTGCTGACGCTTGAAAGTGGTAAAAAAATTCGGGCAGATGCTTTCTTGTGGTGCAATGGGCGTACAGGAAATACCGATCGACTGGGCCTTGAGAGCATTGGGCTGGAGCCCAACTCACGTGGTCAGTTAGCTGTTGACGAGCATTACAAGACGGAGATTCCTCATATCTATGCTGTTGGTGATGTCATCGGATGGCCGAGTCTGGCCAGTGCTGCATATGATCAGGGGCGCTCAGCGTCTGCCGAGATACTGAAGGATGATTACATTCGATTTGTTAATGATGTGCCGACTGGTATTTATACCATTCCTGAGATCAGTTCCGTTGGAAAAACAGAGGAAGAGTTAACCGACGCCCAAATTCCGTATGAGGTTGGGCAGGCGTTCTTCAAGGATCTTGCAAGAGCGCAAATTACCGGCGATACCGTTGGAATGCTGAAAATCCTTTTCCACCGGGAGACTAAAGAGCTGTTGGGAATCCATTGCTTTGGTGATCAGGCGTCAGAAATCGTACACATCGGGCAGGCAATTATGAGCCAGCCTGGGGATTTGAATACTATTGAGTACTTCGTCAACACCACATTCAACTATCCCACGATGGCAGAGGCTTATCGTGTTGCTGCATTGAATGGGTTGAATAGAATCTTCTGATGGCATCGTAAACCAAAAAAGCCAGGCAAATGCCTGGCTTTTTTGGTTGGCTGTCTTAATCGCGCCTCTTAAGGAGGCGTTAGTAACCTATGCGTTTGCTGCTATTGAAAGTGAAAAGGGAGGTTCTCCTGTGACTGGAAATGCCTCAGAACATGCTGAGGGTAGTCTGTGATCACACTGTGAACTCCGAGCTGTTGTAAATGAAGAATCTCTGGAATAGTGTTAACTGTCCAGGTGGAAACCTGTAATCCGGCTTTCTGGCATTCCTCCATGACAGATTTATCCGCCAGCTTGTAGTAGAGCGCAAGCAGGCTGCAATCATGTTTGATCGCTGTCTGGACAGGACTTGGAAATCTTTTCTGTGCAACGTAACCGGTGTCGATAGTGCTGTTCAGGCGCTTGATCTGCTGCAATACCCAGGTGTTTGAGCTGGTGACGATACAGCGTCCAAATAGTTGACGTTTCTGAATGAGTTCAACCAGTCTGTTGCATAATGTGTTCATCCGGCTCCGGGTGTCTCCCTTAACCTCAAACTGGATAGATCTGAACTCTGGTATGGCGTCGAGAATTTCAGTTAACAAGGGGATGGGAGTCGGCGTGTGCCAGGGAGGGAGGTGTTGTCCGGCGTCCATGGCTCTCATTTCGTCAGCGTCAAGATCTGCGACCTTTCCGGTTTGTCCGGTGGTGCGGTCAACCGTCTTGTCGTGAATAACTACGAGCTGCCCGTCTTTACTCAGTTGAATGTCCAGCTCGAAATGTCTGATACCTGCTTCATATGCATTTGCGAACGACGCTACGGTGTTTTCTGGAGCTTCAGCTTTAGCTCCACGATGACCGACAATGATCATAATTCCCTGATTCCTGGTTTATCGAATGTTAACTGAATGAAATTATTTGCCTGACTGATAGATGTTCTGGCGTTTGAGATAGGTTTCCCGGCACAGAGTCATATCCTCCAGAAAGCGTGGAAGGTCATTCATTGTCAGCGCCTGAGGGCCATCCACGAAGGCTTCTGCGGGATGAGGATGGAAATCGATCAGGACCATGTTGGCGCCTGAAATAACGCCTTGAGCCGCAGCGTGTACGACATCCAGAACGCCGCCCGGATCTTTGTCATGATTTCCAACTGAGTGAGAAGGGTCAACGCATACCGGCATCCGAGTTAAACGTTTAACCACGGGAACATGGGCGAAATCGACCAGGTTACGGTGAGGGCTGCCAGCTTCTGTTTTCATTCCCCGGAGGCAGAATACGACATTGGCATTGCCTTCACTTGCCAAATATTCTGCTGCGTTCAGAGATTCGTTGAGGGTGATGCCGAAGCCGCGTTTCAACAAAGCTGGATAGCGCTTTTGTCTACCTATGGCTTTTAACAACTCGAAATTCTGTGTGTTTCGGGTTCCTATCTGTAGCATGACGCCGGTAGGATTCCCCGTTTTCTCCATGGCTTCGTTAATTTCATCAATGTGGCTTTCATGCGTAATTTCCATGGCAATGACTTTGATGTCGTATTTGCCTGCAAGCTCGAAGACATAAGGAAGGCAGTTCTTGCCGTGTCCCTGGAAAGTATAGGGGCTGGTACGGGGCTTATAGGCTCCCATGCGGGTGCATTGTTGTCCATGCTCCTTCAGTACGCGAATCATCTCTTCAACGTTTTTAGGATTATCAACGGCGCAAAGGCCTGCAAAAACATGAAAGCTGCTTTGATCAAAATGGACACCATTGTATTCAAATCCGGTTGTGCGTTTTTCGTCCTGATGTCGTCCGAGAATTCGATATTCTTCTGATATTCGGATGACTCTCTCAACAGCGGGTAGTGCGCTGATTTCTTCAGTGGTGAGTTTTTTGGTGTCGCCGAGAAGGTAGATCTCTGTCAGTTTCTGCTGTTTGCCCTGTATATCGTGCACCCGATAGCTGACGCCTTTTAAGCACTCCAGATGCTCAAGAGTCAGGCGATAATCTTCGGCACTTTTATCTGTATCAGGGTGAAGAATTAGTAGCATAGTTTGAATCCCGGGAAGAACATGGATTTTACGGTTGGCTATTTGTTACGGATGGCGCGCTTTTCCTGACGATGTAACCAGTCTCGGCGTATTTTTCGCCGCCAAAGATATTCAACAACAGCATAAGAAAGAACAGCAAAAAATATCCCGCAGACCAAGGAGCCGAAATAAAGGGGCAGGCCAACCTCATATAGCTTTTCTGTCACCCAGGAGAGACTGAGTTCAAAGTTGAAATGCATACGCGGTGTACCCAGTATGTAGGCTCCGACCAGGTAGTTGAAGTAAAAAATTGGCGGCATTGTCACCGGATTGCTGATCCATACCAGCGCAACAGACAATGGTAGATTACAGTTGATCCACACGGCCACAAAAGCCGCCAATACCATCTGGAAAGGCATCGGGATGAAACTGCAGAAGATGCCAACCAGAAATGCCTTGGAGACAGCATGTCGATTGATGTGCCAGAGGTTGGGCTCGTGCAGTACGTCACCCAGAAATCCCAGGGCTTTATTGGCTCGTATTTTTTCCGGCGTCGGAAGCCACTTTTTTATGAATTCTTTCGGCATTGATGTTACAACGTCTCTAAAAAGGCCCTGTCAGCCTGTTTAAATGGTAATATATGCCTGCTTTGTGTTGCAGGTTGCTGTCATCAGGGCTGGTGCCCGAAAATCACTGTTAGCAAAGGTAACTTATCTTACACCTGACGCTGCCGACAGGCGGCAGGGAAATATACAGTATTTAATCACGAATATGCAGTTAAATAGCTGGTTTCAGGTGCCGGTTGATAAAACTGCCTGTGTAACCGGACTGGATGCCGGGATATATTAGATTGTAGTCAACTATAAGGAAACCATAATGCGATCATGGATGATTGCGATTCTTTCCGGCTGGTACCTGATACTGGCTGTAGTCCCCTGGTGGCATGCTGCCGAGCGCTTGCTGAAACAATATGATGGGTTTTATCCTGCGCTGTCCCTGGGAATCGTCTTTACCGTACTGATAGTGCTTCTTCGTCGAAAAATATTTTCCTCTGGAAAACAGTATTATCGGCATTTCTTGGTTGTCAGCTCTCTGGTTCTGGTCAGTGGCGCCTTGGCCGCCGGTTATTCCTATCAGAAAGCCCACGCAATTCCAGTACAGCTTGATGGGGCGGTTGTCATTGTTAAGGGCAGGGTTTGTCCGGGAGGCAATGTTGGCGTTAATTCCTCAGGAGTGTCTGGCCCCGGTCATGTCCGGGCTCCATCAGTTCAACGATACCAGTTCTGTGCGGATCAGATTAATGCTGATATAAGAGGATTTAACTGGAAAGCATCCAATGCTGATTACCCGTTATTGCTATCCTGCTACTACTGTGACTATGGATTACAAACGGGCGTTACCTATCAACTGAGTATTCGCCTAAAAGCAAATCGGCCCTTGTTAAATTTCAGTCAGCCTTTCGCTTGGCAAAAAGTGTGGGCGTTACCGTCGATCGCCAAGGGCAGTATTCGAAAGATACTGCATCAGGAAGCGATGTTGGTCAGTGATGAGGTCTTTGATAAAACAAAGCTTCGCCACCGTATATCATCGATTTTGCAACAAAGCTCTCACGCAGCAAGTCTTACTGCCCTGATTCTGGGTGATCGCAGTTTGTTGAGCGACAGGCAATGGGAGCTGTTGAATCAGTCAGGTCTAACCCATTTACTGGTGATCTCTGGGCTACATATCGGGATGATTGCCTCCTTTGGCTTTTTGTTAGCAAAAGTACTGGGGCGCAAGCTTCCAAGGAAATTGCAGTTAGTGTTTGGGTCGATCTTGGCGCTGACATGTGTATTGTCTTTTGTGGCCGTCATCAATGTTGGGGTTCCTGTTGTTAGGGCGGCTTCTGCAACCATTATTGGTTTGCTTCTTCTCTATTGGCGCAAATCTGGCCTCATGTCCTCATGGCTGCTCTTGACCATCTGTGTTTGCAGTATTATCAGCCCATTTGCTGTGTTTAGTTCCGGATTCTGGTTGTCTTTTGGGGGCGTTGCTGTGCTGTTGGTTCTGTTCGGACGACGGCTTGGCAGAGAGAATTCCAAAATTATTGTACTTTGGAGGAGTCAGGTAGGGTTCTTTCTTGGCATGGCAGGACTGCTGGCCTTTTCTTTTGGTGGGGTCTCTTCTGGTTCCGTACCGGCCAATCTTGTTGCCGTTCCGCTCATTTGCCTGTTGGTGTTGCCTTTGGCTGTACTTGCAGTTGTTGCCGGTTTTTTATCTCCCGTGCTCTTGTCGCCTGTAATAAGTCATCAGTTGCTACAGGCGACATCCGCACTTCTTGACTGTTTTTGGTGGGTGGCAGAGAAGTGTTCAGGGTTTCCGGTCTTTGAGTTTTCCGGTGGCTTGTGGTTGGTTGTGGCATTGCTTGTGGTTGGTGGGATCTGTCTGCTCCATTTCAGAATACCGATGGTGGCTTGGGGGGTTCCACTTTTTGTGATGGCGGGTAGCCAGGGCGGCAAGCCAGAAGTAGGGGGGCTGGTAATTGATGTATTTGATGTCGGGCAAGGATTGTCGGTCATGTCGCGACACGATGGGCAAGTCGTGATTTACGATACAGGCCCGAAGTACGCGAAATGGGATGCTGGGAAATATGTTCTGACGCCGGCACTTATAGAGGCAGGGGTGGAGCGTCTTAGTGAAATCATTGTCAGTCACGGAGATCTGGATCATTCTGGTGGGGTGGCAGCCTTGAGGCAGCAGTTCGATATTGATTTGGTCAGAAGTGGAGAGCCGGAAAGGGTGACCGATAGTCGACTTTGTCTTCCGGGTACCACAAATTATTCAGAACTGTCTGTCGAAGTGCTATGGCCTTCTGTGCTTAGCGGAAAAGCAGGTGAAGGGGCCGGTTCAGAAGAAAAGCAAAGCTCAAACGACCGGTCCTGTGTCGTCAAATTTTATTACGGCGCCTTTTCCATGTTGTTGCCTGGAGATATAGAGGGGAAGGCTCAGATCGAATTGGTGAAGCAAAAAGGCTGGCTACTTAAGGCGGATGTACTGATATTACCTCATCATGGAAGTGGCAATGCATTTGTCCCGGAGTTTCTGAGTGCGGTGAATCCCCAGCTTGCAATCGCCACGACTGGCCACCTGAATGCTTTTGGTCATCCGAATAAATTATTTCGAAATTGGTTTCGTAATCGAGAGGTTCCTTTGTTGAACACGGCTGAAAATGGTGCGATCCGGCTCAAGGTCTCGGAAGGTGATTCCGGGAGTGCCTGGTGGGATGTCGAAACCGCCTGGCCGGATTTTGAACAGTATTCCTTTGTTACCAATCAATAATGTGGACCTTTTCACAGTGTTTGTGAAGTGACTGATTCTGTCAGCCTATGCTAAAGTATGGCGATTTTTTGTAGGAGGCAATTGAGTGTACGAATTGTTAAAAGCGGGCGGTCTGATCATGATCCCCATTTTGCTGTGTTCTATCCTGGCTCTGGCGATCATTATAGAAAGATTCTGGACACTGAGACCGGGCAAGATTGCGCCGCAGTCAATCGTGAATGACTTGATGGCCCGCTTAAAGAAAAAGGAACTTAATGGGAAGCGGCTCAAGGAGCTGCAACAGGAATCGCCATTGGGGCGTGTGCTTGCAGCCGGATTGTTAAACGCCAAGCACGGCCGTGAGATTATGAAGGAGAGCATCGAAGAGGAAGCAAGTCATGTCGTGCATGAACTTGAGCGTTTCCTGACGGCTCTGGGGACTGTTGCGGCGGTGACACCTTTATTGGGTCTGCTGGGTACTGTTATCGGGATGATCGATGTGTTTGCTGAAATTCAGGTTGCCGGTACCGGTAATTCCCAGGCGCTTGCCGGGGGGATTTCCAAGGCCCTGATCACTACAGCGGCAGGTTTGACGATTGCCATTCCCGCTTTGGTATGTCACCGCTTCTTTCAGCGTAAAGTGGATGAGATTGTTGTGGAAATGGAACAGCAGGCACTGAAACTTGTTGAAGTTGTCCACGGTGACCGTGATGTAGATATCGAAGGGGCCAAAGCCAAGTGAAGTTCCGACGTCAGAACAAAGAAGAGTTGTCAGTTAACCTGACGCCTTTGATTGATGTGGTCTTTCTGTTGTTGATCTTCTTCATGGTGTCCACCACCTTTACCAAGGAAGCCCACTTGCAGGTGGAATTGCCAAAGGCTTCAGGTACACCTTCTGAGGCCGAGGTGGAAATGATTGAAGTGGTCATCAATAAAGATGGCCAGTATACGGTTAACGACAGAGTGTTGATCAACAGTCAGGTCAGTACCTTGAAACGGGCAGTTGAAAAACTTTCTAAAGGCAATAATGAGCTTCCCTTTATCGTGACCGCGGATGCAAAGACGCCTCATGAGTTTGTCGTGCGGGCAATGGATATTGCCGGTCAATTGGGATACAAGAAGCTTAGCATTACAACGGAACGTTCGGAGGAAGGCAGCAACTAAGCTGCCTTTTCTCCTGTCAGTCAGAGCCTTTCACCAGACTAGAGAGATGCGTTGCCGTGAGTAAAGCGAATGACCAATATGCCGGTTGGCAGGTGTACAAGAGATTGCTTGGATACCTCAAGTCGGCTTGGTGGGCGTTTCTGATTGCGATTGTCGGAAACTTGACCTATGCCCTTGCCAGTGCAGCCATGGCGCCAGCGATGGAATTTGTGGTTGAGGCAATTGAAAACCCCAGTGCTGAAAATCGTCTTTTTGTACCAATGCTGATTATTGTCGTTTTTACAGTAAGGGGCGTCGGTTCATTTTTTAGTACCTATTTTATGGCTTTTGTTGCAAGAGCCATAATACATCGAATGCGGACAGAGTTATTTTCCCAGATAATCAGGCTTCCCTGCAGTTTTTTTGATGCAAACTCCACCGGGCATTTGGTGTCCAAAATTACCTATAACGTTGCGCAAGTTACCGGCGCTGCTACCAATGCCATCACTGTCATCCTTCGAGAAGGGTTTACAGTGATGGGGCTCTTGGGGTTCATGCTCTATTCGAATTGGCGTCTGACACTGGTATTCCTCATAGTGGGGCCAATTATTGGGGTGTTGGTAAGCGTGATAACAAAAAGCTTCAGAAAGGTCAGTAGTAATATTCAGACCTCCATGGGGGAGGTGACTCACGTTGCGTCAGAATCCTTCAATGGCTATCGCGTAATGCGGACTTTTGGAGGCGAGTCTCATGAAGAGACCCGTTTTAGTGACGCCAGTGAGCATAATATTTCACAAACATTAAAGCTGTCGTTTATTCAAGCGATATCAACACCGGTTATTCAGGTGCTGATATCTGTATCCATTGCGGTTTTGGTGTGGCTAGCTCTTTCTCCTCAGGTCTTGCAGAACATGACTTCGGGGGAGTTTATTGCATTTATTACTGCGGCAACGACTTGTGCCAAGCCTGTTCGTCAGTTGACAGAGGTGAATGCGGTGATCCAACGGGGAATTGCGGCTTCCCAGGATGTCTTCTCACAAATTGACCACGAGGTTGAAGCCGATGAGGGGACGGTCGAAACTGATCGATGCAAGGGTGATTTAAGAATCAATCATCTGTCCTTCGCTTATTCTGGAAGTGACAAGAAGGTTCTGGAAGATATTAACCTCCATATACCAGCAGGCAAAACTGTCGCTCTGGTAGGGCGTTCAGGTAGTGGTAAGTCAACTTTGGCAAGTCTTATTCCAAGGTTTTATGACTATGATTCAGGTTCAATTACTCTGGATGACATACCACTGAAGGACCTTAAGCTCGCTAGCCTGAGAGAGCAGATATCATTGGTTACCCAACAGGTAACGCTCTTCAATGATAGTGTTGCCAATAACATTGCCTATGGAACTCTCAAAGGTGCGCCCCTGGAGGATATTGAGAAAGCAGCCGAAGCTGCTCATGCCGTTGAGTTTATCAAAGACCTGGATAAAGGTTATGAGACCAAACTAGGCGATAATGGCGTGAACCTCTCTGGCGGACAAAGGCAGCGTTTGGCGATTGCCCGGGCTCTGCTAAAGGATGCGCCAATACTGATTCTCGATGAGGCAACGTCGGCTCTGGATACACACTCTGAGCGACATATTCAGGCAGCTCTGGAAAATGTCATGAAAGACAGGACGACACTGGTGATCGCTCATCGCCTGTCTACTATTGAGAATGCCGATCTGATTGTTGTCATGGAGCAGGGAAGAATTGTGGAGACGGGGACTCATGATGAGTTGCTGTCAAAACAAGGGGCTTATGCTGCATTGCACCAGCTTCAATTTAGTGAAAATGAGGCATGAACCAGTTTATTGAACGGTTATGGTATGAAAGAAGTCTGTGGCGACTGATTTGCCTGCCTTTTTTCCTGCCATTAACCTTCATATATGTCTTGGTAGTGTATTGTCGAAAGTGCTATTTTCTTTTTTTTGTTCGAAGACAGAGTCAATGTTCTGTTCCAGTGATTGTTGTTGGAAATATTAGTGTAGGTGGAACAGGAAAAACCCCGCTGACGTTGGCTCTCATCCGGTATTTTCATGGCCGAGGTTATAGAGTGGGTGTGATTAGTCGAGGGTATGGTGGTAAGCCAGATGTATACCCGCACAAGGTCCTGCCTACTGATGACCCTGGTACTTGCGGGGACGAGCCGCTTCTAATTTCACAGCGAACCGGCGCTCCGGTTGTGATCGATCCTGATCGGGTGGCCGCACTCAGATTTGTAATGGAAAGCTCTGAATGTGATCTGGTTATCAGTGATGATGGGCTTCAGCATCTAAACCTGCAAAGAGATGTTGAGATCGTGGTCGTGGACGCAAGACGAGGTCTTGGCAATGGGTGGTGTTTGCCGGCAGGTCCATTGCGGGAACCTGCATCTCGCCTGAAGTCCGTCGATTTCGTTATTGCTAACGGCGAAGGGAGTATTCCGGCGAATTATCAAATGCAACTGGCGCCGAGTCGCCTTGTTGCAGTAAGTGGTCATGACAGTAGATTGACTAATGACTTTGCTGGTAAAAGAGTTCATGGGGTCGCCGGAATCGGTAATCCGGAAAGATTCTTTTTGACTCTGGAGGCCCTCGGAATAGAAGTGATTCGTCATGCCTTTCCGGACCACCATAGATATACACGGCAGGATATTGATTTCAATGATGGACTTCCAGTCATTATGACTGAAAAGGACGCAGTGAAATGCCGGGTCTTTGAATTAAGTGATTTATGGTATCTGGAAGTTGAGGGTGTCGTCGATCAGTCATTCTTTGAGAATCTGGAAGCTTGCATTCAGAACAAACGATCCTTGCCGGAAAGGGCGGGTAGATAGCCGGTTCATCGTGGCCGGGCTGATAGAGTATTGATAAAGGCAGATAGTGAGCTATTTTTCCGATGTTGGAACTCCCTGTGCTGCCGAAACATATTAATTAAGTCGTATAGGCGAGTTGATG
The DNA here is from genome assembly GCF_000376785.1 of Hahella ganghwensis DSM 17046. GTDB lineage: Bacteria > Pseudomonadota > Gammaproteobacteria > Pseudomonadales > Oleiphilaceae > Hahella > Hahella ganghwensis. Next base: position 46,893 of record NZ_AQXX01000128.1, on the reverse strand, counting down.
GATAAGAAACTATTGTCGATTCTGGCATGTCCAATCTGTAAGGGCGATGTTAAGTATGATCGGGAAAAGCAGGAATTGATTTGCAAAAATGATGGCGTAGCTTTTCCGATTAAGGATGGTATTCCTGTGATGCTTGAAAAAGAAGCCAGAACACTGACGACAGATGAGCGATTATCGTAATGGTTGAATTTACGGTCATTATTCCTTCGCGGTATGCCTCAACCAGGCTTCCCGGTAAACCTCTTCAGGATATTGCCGGAAAGCCAATGGTGCAGCACGTATATCATCGTGCTGAAGAAAGTCGGGCATCATCGATATACGTGGCAACTGATGATCATCGAATAGAAGCTGCGGTTACCGCATTTGGTGGAGGCTGTTTGATGACTTCCGCCAATCACCCGTCAGGAACTGACAGACTGGCAGAGTGTGCTGCGCTTCTGGAGTTGGATGATGATCATATAATTGTAAATGTCCAGGGAGACGAGCCGCTATTGCCAGCGGATCTAATCAATCTTGTTGCGGAAAACCTGGCCAGCCACTCGGATGCAGGTATCGCAACCTTGTGCGAGAAAATCCATGATAGGGAGACATTGTTTAATCCCAATGTTGTCAAAGTGGTAAAAGATGAAGCCGGCATGGCGATGTATTTTTCGAGAGCACCTATCCCCTGGGCTAGAGATTTTTTTGCCGAGAATTCTTCCGGATTGGATCAGAGCGTCGATTTTTATCGGCATATCGGAATCTATGCCTACCGCGTAGGGTTTCTAAGGTCATATGTCAATTGGGGGACTTCTCCGATTGAGGTTATTGAAGCGTTGGAGCAATTACGGGCGCTTTGGCATGGAGTGTCAATTCACGTCGGTGTTGTTACGCAATCACCACCCGCTGGAGTGGATACTCCAGAGGATTTGCAACGGGTGCGCAGTTTATTGATGAAGGATAATAACGGATAAATATTTTTGAAGCCTTCGGGGGAAAATATTGTGAAAGTATTGTTTGTCTGTATGGGTAATATCTGTCGATCTCCAACTGCCCAGGGTGTGTTTGAGGTTTTGTTGGAGGAAGAAGGGTTGAGGCGCCGGGTGGAGGTGGATTCTGCTGGAACCGGTCCATGGCATGCAGGCAAACAGCCGGATTCCCGGGCACAGGCAGCTGCCTCCAGTCGAGGATACAAGCTGGATAAGCAGAGAGCCCGGCAAGTCAAGGTTGAGGATTTCGACAAGTTCGATCTGATACTGGCGATGGATCAGGATAATATTGCTGAACTACACAAGATTTGCCCGGAGCATGAGCGGCACAAGGTAAAGTTGTTTCTTTCCTATGGAAACAGCTCTGAGTTTCAGGAAGTTCCTGATCCCTACTATGGCGGGCAGAACGGATTCGAGCTGGTGTTGGATTTGATCGAGGACGCCGGTAAAGGTCTGCTGCAGTCAATAAAGCATAATCTCGTCAGATAATTTTTGGTTCCAATTTAAAGTACCCCTACTTATGGAATATGTCGTCGGCCAGGATTTAACTTCTCTCCATACAATGGGGTGTCGCTCGCAGGCAGAAAAATTTGTCTCCATCAAGGATGTCCACCAGTTGCAGGAGGTCCTGCAGGATGCTCGGCAGAATGGGCTGCCACTGACTGTTTTGGGAGGCGGGAGTAATGTCCTGTTCAAGGAAGTCGTACATGGTATCGTTATCAGGATGGCGAACCAGGGGATAGAGATGCTCGAAGACGGCTGCTATTCAGGAGAGTGCGCCGCGGGATGTTCTTTTGTCAGGGTTCAGGCGGGTGAAAACTGGCACCGGTTTGTAGAGTGGACTCTTGAGAAGAGGTTGGGGGGGCTCGAGAACCTGAGTTTGATACCAGGTACGGTCGGCGCTGCGCCCATACAAAATATTGGTGCCTATGGTGTTGAGGTAAAGGACTCAATCGCTGAGGTGGTGGCGCTGGAAGTGAGCACTGGCGAGACTCTAAAGTTTTCAGCAGATGACTGCGAATTCAGTTATCGTGACAGTGTATTTAAAAGGCATCCCGGAAACTGGATAATTACTGAAGTGGTTTTTCGGTTATCATCAAAGGCGCCTCTACGTCTGGAATATGCTGAATTGAACAGGGTTTGGATGGAAGCTGGTGAGCCATCGAGTTACCAGGCTGTTGGAAAGCTTGTAGAATCTATTCGGCGCAATAAGCTCCCGGATCCAGACCACATCCCCAATAGCGGCAGCTTTTTCAAGAACCCCACAGTTGATGAAGCGTTATATCAGAAAATCTTGTCCAGATATCCGGATCTGGTGGCATTTCCTAATGGCGTTAATCATTGGAAGCTGGCTGCTGGCTGGCTCATTCAGCAGTGTGGCTGGAAGGGCTTTTTAAAAAACGGCGTTGGTGTATATGAGAAACAGGCGCTTGTTATCGTAAACCCGGGTCAGCGTACAGCAGAAGAGGTTAAAGCATTAGCCTCCAGAATTCAGCAGAGTGTATTGGACAAGTTTGACGTCTGCCTCGAAATAGAACCTATTATTTTGTAAACAATTTCCTCACGTTATATTTACGCCATCCTTCTCCCTGTCTTTCAGAGCACTGTAGACTCGTCTAATTGTCTACACTTATGGTCAAAATTCCTAAGAAATCGTCTCTTATTCGAAAATTCTATTTAAAATCGTAAACAAAAGTGTTTACAATTCCTCTCAAATGCGGCTTAAAATTTAAGCGAATCTAAAAACCATTTTGAAAATTGTAAACAAAAATGAAGTCTCCTGATTCCCGTACACAGGCTGATATCGCGTTTGAGTTACTACAGACCGCTATTGTCAAAGGTGAGATTCCGGCCGGACAAAAAATCAGTGAAGCCGACCTGATGCAAAAATTTGGATATGGTCGTGGACCTTTGCGAGAAGCGCTGCACCGGCTTGAAGGTCGAGGCCTGATTATTAGGAAAGCCCATTCAGGCGCTAAAGTGGTGTCCTTGTCGGTTGAAGAATTGATTGATCTCTATGAAGTCAGAGAAGCGCTGGAGGGAATGGCGGCCCGGCAGGCTGCCAGACGTATGCATACGGATGAAATAGACGATCTCAAGCGATTATTGGAAAGCCATGCCCGCCAGATTGAAGAAGAACAGGGAATTGCTTATTGCCAGAGAGAAGGCGATTTTGATTTTCATTTCCGAATCATTTCAGGTAGCAAGAATCAGAAGTTAAGCCAGATGTTAACCGGTGAGCTGTATCACTTGTTAAGACTGTACCGGTACCGGTTGAGTACATTTAGTGGGCGGCCTGAAAAAGCTTTTCGGGAACACTGGAGAATTATTGAGGCGCTGGAAGAGCGTGACGGAGAATTGGCCGAGCTTCTGATGAGGCGCCATATATCTGCTGCCAGGCAGAGTATTGAAAAAAGGTATCGGGAAGGACAGCTCAAGTTGTAGTCCTGAAGCCAAATTAACTATCGTAAACAGCGAAGAGAGGCAAGACATGTCGGCAGGTTTAAGATTTAGAAAAGCCCTGGAAGCCAACAAGCCATTGCAGGTTGTTGGAGCTATTAACGCATATGCCGCGATGATGGCCGAGCGTGTCGGTCATCAGGCAATTTACCTGTCGGGTGGCGGGGTTGCCAATGCCTCCTATGGCTTACCGGATCTGGGAATGACGTCCCTGAACGATGTATTGGAAGATGTTCGCCGAATTACAGCCGCTACAGAATTGCCTTTGTTGGTGGATATCGATACCGGGTGGGGTGGAGCTTTTAATATCGCCCGTACCATTAAGGAGATGATTCGTGCTGGAGCGGCGGCTGTGCATATTGAAGATCAGGTCGCCCAAAAGCGTTGTGGGCATCGCCCTAATAAGGAAATCGTCAGCAAATCAGAGATGGTGGACCGGATAAAGGCGGCGGTGGATGCCAGAAGTGATGAGAGTTTTTTCATTATGGCCAGGACAGATGCATTTGCACAGGAAGGCCTGGAAGCTGCAATTGATAGAGCTAAAGCATGCGTCGAAGCTGGTGCGGACGGGATCTTCGCTGAGGCGGTGACAGAGCTTGAGCACTATCGGGCTTTTAAAGAGGCGCTTAATGTACCCATACTCGCCAATATCACTGAATTTGGTAAAACTCCTCTCTATAACAAGGAGGAGCTGGCTGAAGCTGGAGCCGATATGGTGTTGTACCCTCTGTCTGCGTTTCGTGCCATGAACAAGGCAGCGTTGATGGTGTATGAGTCAATTCTGACAAAAGGTGATCAGAAGGAAGTTGTCGATCTTATGCAGACGCGTATGGAGCTGTATGATTTTCTGAATTATCACGACTACGAGCAACGCCTGGATGCCCTATTTGCACAGGAAAAGCAGTAATTCCGAATAACTCCAAATATACCGATAAGAAGGAGACAATAAATGGCTGAGAAGGTATTGAGCGGAGCTGGCCTACGGGGCCAAGTGGCAGGTCAGACAGCACTATGTACAGTGGGAACGACAGGACACGGTCTGGCCTATCGGGGCTATGGAATAGAAGAGTTGGCCGATAAGGCCGGGTTTGAAGAAGTCGCTTACCTTTTATTGCGCGGGCACTTGCCAACCCAGTCGGAACTGGCAGCATTTAAAGGCAAGCTGAAGTCACTACGTGGGTTGCCTGCAGCATTAAAGGAAGTGCTGGAAAGAATTCCTAAAGATGCTCATCCAATGGACGTAATGCGTACCGGTTGTTCCATGCTGGGTAATCTGGAAACCGAGGCTGACTTCTCTGAACAGGATGACCGTATTGATCGTATGCTGGCGGTGTTTCCCTCGATCATCTGTTATTGGTACCGGTTCACTCATGATGGCGTACGCATAGACACCGAAACTGATGATGATTCCATTGGTGCCCATTTCCTTTCCATGCTGCATGGCGAGAAGGCAAAGAAACTGCACGAACGAGTCATGAATGTCTCTTTGATTCTTTATGCAGAACACGAATTCAATGCCTCCACTTTTACTGCCAGAGTTTGTGCGTCCACATTGTCAGATATTCATTCATGCATTACCGGTGCAATCGGCTCACTGCGCGGGCCTTTACATGGTGGAGCCAATGAGGCGGCCATGGAGATGATTGAGAGGTTCAGCAGCCCTGAAGATGCCGAAGAACAGTTAATGGGAATGTTAGCCCGGAAAGAAAAAATTATGGGTTTTGGCCATGCGATCTATCGAGAGTCCGATCCGCGCAATGCAGTGATCAAGAAATGGTCGCAGAAACTCGCAGAAGATGTTGGTGATCAGGTGTTGTATCCGGTATCAGCAAAATGCGAGGAAGTGATGTGGAGGGAGAAAAAACTATTCTGCAATGCAGACTTCTTCCATGCTTCTGCCTACCACTTCATGGGTATCCCTACCAAATTGTTCACACCGATTTTTGTGATGTCTCGTTTGACCGGATGGGCGGCTCATGTGAAAGAACAGCGAGCAAACAATCGAATCATCAGGCCCAGTGCCGAATATACCGGCCCTGATTCTTCAGAGTGGATACCGATTGAAGAGCGTGGATAAAACCACTAAGGCATATACCGAGACAACAAAGGAGGGGTAGCCCCTCCGCATAATAACCAGGCAGCTTCCAAAGGCCTTATTAAAGTCCATAGTTTGGGGCTGTCTGAATCTGTGAATGCGACATGATGGGACTGATTGCATGAATACCGCCTATCGAAAACCCTTACCGGGAACATCGCTTGATTTTTTTGACACTCGTGAAGCGGTCAACAGTATCAAGCCAGGAGCATACGACAAGCTTCCTTATACATCACGAATACTGGCTGAGAATCTGGTGCGTCGATGCGACTCAGCGTCTCTCCAAGATTCGCTCAGGCAGATTATTGAACGCAAGCGTGATCTTGATTTTCCGTGGTATCCGGCTCGGGTCGTTTGCCATGACATTCTTGGTCAAACGGCGTTGGTCGATTTGGCGGGATTGCGAGACGCTATTGCATTGAAGGGCGGCGATCCTTCAAAGGTAAATCCTGTCGTTCCGACTCAGTTGATAGTGGATCACTCTCTTGCCGTCGAGCATGCTGGTTTTGAGTCAGATGCATTCGATAAAAACAGGGAAATTGAAGATCGTCGAAATGATGACAGATTCCATTTTATTAACTGGACCAAGACAGCCTTTGAGAATGTTGATGTTATTCCTCCTGGTAACGGCATCATGCACCAGATAAACCTGGAGCGGATGTCACCGGTCATTCACTCCCGAGAAGGTGTGGCCTTTCCGGATACCCTGGTGGGGACTGACAGCCATACCCCTCATGTGGATGCACTGGGAGTCATCGCTATCGGTGTCGGCGGGCTGGAGGCAGAAAGTGTCATGCTCGGAAGGGCTTCCTATATGCGCCTGCCTGATATTGTCGGGGTGGAGTTAACCGGTAAGCCTCAACCCGGGATCACTGCGACGGATATAGTTCTGGCGTTGACTGAGTTTCTGCGTAAAGAAAGGGTCGTTTCCTGCTATATAGAATTCTTTGGTGAAGGTGCATCCCAACTGACGCTTGGGGATCGGGCCACAATCTCCAACATGACACCGGAATATGGTGCCTCGGCGGCAATGTTCTACATTGATCAGCAGACGATTGATTATCTCACGTTAACCGGGCGGGATGATGATCAGGTCAGGCTGGTCGAAACCTATGCCAAAGAAGCCGGGCTCTGGGCTGATTCACTGGAAAATGCTGAATATGAGAGGGTGCTAACATTCGACCTTTCCAGTGTCGTGAGGAATATTGCGGGGCCATCAAATCCTCATCGAAGAGTGCCTACCAGTGAACTGGCCAGCCAAGGGATTGCCGGTGAAGTGGAAAGCGAAGAGGGATTGATGCCTGATGGAGCTGTGATCATTGCTGCCATTACCAGCTGCACCAATACCAGTAATCCCAGAAATGTCATCGCGGCCGGTTTGCTGGCTCGTAAGGCAAATGAGCTGGGGCTAACTCGTAAACCCTGGGTAAAAAGCTCGCTGGCACCGGGATCCAAAGCGGTGAAGTTATATTTAGAAGAATCCGGTCTATTGCCGGAACTGGAGTCCCTGGGCTTTGGTATTGTCGGCTTTGCCTGCACCACCTGTAATGGGATGAGCGGAGCTCTGGACCCGGTTATTCAGAAGGAACTGATAGACAGAGATCTTTACTCAACCGCCGTATTATCCGGTAACCGGAACTTCGATGGTCGTATACATCCCTATGCAAAGCAGGCATTTCTTGCCTCACCGCCACTGGTAGTGGCCTATGCGATCGCTGGAACCATACGTTTTGATATCGAAAAGGATGTATTGGGGACTGATGCTCATGGAAATCCCATCAGGCTAAAAGATATATGGCCAAGTGACGAAGAGATAGACGAAATCGTCCGGGAACACGTTAAACCTGATCAATTTCGCCAAGTGTACATCCCCATGTTTGATGTTACCGCGGAAGCTCGTGATCAGACTAAGCCGCTCTATGACTGGCGGCCGAAAAGTACCTATATTCGCCGTCCGCCATACTGGGAGGGAGCCCTCGCAGGTGAAAGGACTTTAAAAGGGATGCGCCCCCTGGCAGTGTTGGGAGACAATATCACTACTGATCATCTGTCCCCTTCGAATGCCATACTAGCGTCCAGCGCTGCAGGAGAGTACCTGGCAAAAATGGGATTGCCGGAAGAGGACTTTAATTCTTATGCGACTCATCGCGGTGACCACCTTACAGCGCAAAGAGCAACTTTTGCCAATCCTAAATTATTGAATGAAATGGTGCAGGAAAATGGCGAGGTGAAGCAGGGGTCTCTGGCCCGAATTGAGCCTGAGGGGAAAGTGACCCGTATGTGGGAGGCTATTGAGACCTATATGGAGCGTAAGCAGCCCCTGATTATTGTCGCCGGGGCGGACTATGGGCAAGGATCCTCCAGGGACTGGGCTGCTAAAGGTGTCCGGTTGGCGGGTGTTGAAGTAATCGTGGCTGAAGGCTTTGAAAGAATTCACCGTACCAATCTGATTGGCATGGGGGTTTTACCGCTGGAATTTAAGCCAGGGACTACCCGCAAGACACTCGGAATAGATGGTACAGAAACCTACGATGTCGCCGGAAGCTTTAAACCAGGCGCAACTCTAACATTAGTGATTCACCGTCGGAATGGAGACGTGGTAGAGGTTCCGGTAACCTGCCGGCTTGATACTCAAGAAGAGGTGTCCATTTACGAAGCCGGTGGTGTTCTGCAGCGCTTTGCTAAAGATTTTCTGGAAGCAGAGGCTGTAGATTAATCACGCAAAAACAGTAGATTGGAAAACAAGATAGGGAGGGATTTTCCCTACCTATCAAAAGTACGGAGAGATGGTTGAATGGGTCATGTTTCTCAAATCAGAATACCGGCGACCTACATGCGAGGCGGTACCAGTAAGGGCGTGTTTTTTCGGCTACAGGATTTGCCCGAGCCTGCGCAGGTGCCTGGTGCGGCAAGAGATGCGCTTTTGCTGAGGGTTATTGGAAGTCCTGATCCTTATGGTAAACAGATTGATGGAATGGGAGGAGCAACCTCCAGTACCAGCAAAGCGGTAATTCTTTCCAGGAGCAGCCGGGCTGACCATGATGTAGATTACCTGTTTGGCCAGGTGTCTATTGATAAACCTTTTGTCGACTGGAGTGGTAATTGTGGCAATCTTTCTGCCGCCGTGGGGGCTTTTGCTATTTCGAGTGGGTTGATCGATCCCGAAAGCTTACCTGAAAACGGTATTGCGACAGTTAGGATATGGCAGGTTAATATTGGCAAGACGATTATTGCTCATGTGCCGGTCACGAATGGTGAAGTACAGGAAACAGGGGACTTTGAGCTCGATGGTGTCACCTTTACTGCAGCTGAAGTGAAAATGGAGTTTATGGATCCTGCTGACGAGGGCGGGGCTATTTTTCCTACCGGAAATGTTGTCGATGAACTGGAAGTGCCTGGATTGGGCGCTCTCAAGGTTACTATGATCAATTCGGGTATACCGACAATCTTTGTGAATGCTGAAGATATCGGTTATGAAGGCACTGAGCTTCAGGAATCGATTAATAGTGATGAAGGTGCTTTGTCCAGGTTTGAGTTGTTACGGGCTCATGGTGCGTTGCGCATGGGCTTAATCAAAGAGCTTGATGAAGCTGCGACACGTCAGCACACACCCAAGGTAGCCTTTGTTTCCAAGCCAAAGGACTATGTTGCTTCAAGCGGCAAGAATGTGGCGGCCGCTGATATTGACCTCCTGGTGAGAGCGCTCTCCATGGGGAAGCTTCATCATGCCATGATGGGGACTGCAGCAGTAGCAATCGGTACCGCCGCGGCTGTACCTGGAACCCTGGTGAATATTGCGGCAGGGGGGGGGCAGCCAGAATCTGTATGCTTTGGACATCCTTCAGGGACATTGAGGGTCGGTGCGAAGGCGGTAGAGACGGTAGAAGGCTGGAAGGTTGCAAAGGCAACCATGAGCAGAAGTGCCAGAGTACTGATGGAGGGATGGGTCCGTATTCCGGGGGATGCTTTCTAGAACTCGAGCCTGTAAGTCAATGTTTTCAGTGAGGCAGGCTAAAGCCTGCCATCAACATCCTCTTTGGGGAGCACGTACTTCACATCAAACAGTACGTGCTTTTCTTTGCCATACTTTCGTATTCCGGACGCTCCAAGTGATTTGAATTGTTCGTGACCGACTGTCAATACAATTGCGTCATACTTTCCTGTCTCCGGGGTAGTGATCAAATTGATGCCATACTCCAACTGACTTTCCGCCGGGCTTGCCCAAGGGTCATATACCTCAATGCTGGCGTTATATGACTGAAATATTTTTATTACATCGATAACGCGGGTATTCCGAATATCCGGGCAGTTTTCCTTAAATGTCAGCCCCATAATAAGAACTTTAGAGCCAGTGACATGGATTTTTTGCTGGGTCATCATTTTGATAACATTTTTGGCGACAATTTCTCCCATGGCATCGTTAATTCTTCTGCCTGAAAGAATCATTTCCGGATGGTGGCCGATGGATTGGGCTTTGTGAGTCAGGTAGTAAGGATCGACGCCAATGCAATGCCCTCCGACCAGGCCAGGGCGAAACGGAAGAAAGTTCCACTTGGTGCCTGCTGCCTCCAAGACCTCAAGTGTATCGATACCAAGCTTGCCAAATAGTAGAGAGAGTTCGTTTACCAGAGCGATATTAACATCCCTTTGCGTATTTTCGATGACCTTGGCCGCTTCGGCGACCCTGATAGAGGATGTCTTGTGAGTACCGGCAGTAATCACAGCTTGATAGAGGGAGTCTACGAAATCGGCAGCCTCTGGCGTCGAACCGGATGTCACCTTAAGAATGTTGGTGACACGATGTTCTTTGTCGCCCGGATTGATTCTTTCCGGGCTGTATCCAGCGAAGAAATCCTGATTGAACTTAAGGCCGCTGGTTTCCTCTATTACTGGTATGCAAACTTCCTCCGTCGCGCCGGGATATACGGTTGATTCGTATATAACAATATCACCTGTTTTGATGACTTTGCCTACTGTCTTACTCGCTTTAATCAATGGTCCAAGATCCGGAGTCTTAAATTCATTGATAGGTGTTGGAACTGTAACGATGAAAACATTGCAGTCAGTAATCTCATCCAACTGAGACGTAAAAGAGAGATGTTGAGCTTCTGAAAGCTCATCGGCGTCGACCTCCAGAGTCCTGTCTTCTCCCTGCTTTAACTCTGAGACACGACCTTGGTTTATATCAAAGCCGATAGTCGGGAATTTCTTTCCAAATTCGACAGCGAGTGGCAGGCCTACATATCCGAGGCCGATCAGGCAAATTTTGCAGTCTTTTAATTGTCTCATGCCAAGTAAAGTCTCAAATCATAACAACTTTTAGTGAGTCCCTGAAAATTTCATGCGCTGTTGATGGAAATGTTAAAACCGAATCAAAGTGCCCATTTATTCGCCAACCGCTATTTATGAAGTAAACCAAGCCTTTACGGCTTTATTTCTCTTCAGAGATATCGGCTCAGAATTTTTCAGAGATACCTAAGGTAAACTTAGGCAAAGATAGCGCAAGTTACCATTATTACTACTAAACCTTAAGACACAGTCGTCACTCTTGTTGTTCTTTGGAAATAATGACGGGATATGAGGTGAAAGATCGCTATTCTGCAATTAACAGGAGGCTGGCTAAAGGGACTATATAGTATGACCTAACTTGTTGTTCTATATATTAGTGTCAACAATTGTTAAAATGCCGGCCCCCACCGATCAAAAGTGAAACCGTTTAGTTAAAATTTCACCTTAGCATCATATATTTATTGAAACCTGCTCGAACAAGTAAGGATCATCGAGGTTATTGCGGACGTGGCTCATATACGTATCTTAAAACACTATGTGCATTTCCCATTTCTAATATTGGGATTACTTGAACTGTGCGCCTGTATGCTGGCGATATATGCCGCGGTTCCGACAAGATTATTGATAGGTGATATCAACTACACCTTCCAGGACTCAGATCTATTCTATTCCGCTCTTGCCTATGGAGCAGTCATTCTGATCAGTATGAATGCCATGGGGGTCTATCAGGCCCGATTGTCTGAAGGGCGGACAGGTATGGCGCTCAGAACACTGGTGGCATTTGTTATCGGCTCTCTGGTCTTTCCAATCTTTTACTACATCTCCAGTGATATCTTTGGGGTGATCTGGCGAAGCGTGTTGGTGCTTGCGACGCTTTACGCAGTGCTCTTCGTGTTGGTCGTTCGCATACTGTTTTATACGTTTGTGGATGAAAATATCTTTAAAAGGAATGTGCTGATTCTGGGAACTGGTAAAAGGGCAAATGGTTTGCTTGAGGATTTCAGAAAGCCTGAAGATTGGAAGGGAGTGCATCTGGTCGGTTTTTATCCTTTTGAGGGTGATGACGTCATCGTTGATGACAGTAAGGTGATTAAAACGCCTCTGGGGATTATGGATTATGTGTTGGCCAATGCGATCGACGAGATTGTCATTGCTGTCGATGATAGACGCAAGAAGCTGCCTCTGGAAGAACTAATGGCCTGCAAACTGGAAGGTATAGAAGTCGTGCAGGAGTCCACTTTTACCGAGCGTGAAACCCGTAAAGTGCCTTTGAATGTCATCTCTCCGGGATGGTTTATCTTTTCTGATGGATTTAAGACTTCTGCGCTTGGCAGTGTATTGAAACGCTCTTTCGATATTCTCGCTTCACTCATTCTTCTTTCTGTAACCTGGCCGTTTATTCTGGTCACTGTTGCCTGTATTAAGTTCGAAGAAGGGTTAAAAGCCCCGATTTTCTACAAACAGGTTAGGGTAGGCGTAAATGGTGAGCCGTTTGAAGTCATCAAGTTCAGAAGTATGGGAGTTGATGCAGAAAAAGGCGGTCAGGCCATTTGGGCGTCGAAAAATGATGATAGGGTGACAAAAGTCGGTGCGGTCATTCGTAAGTATCGTATTGACGAGCTGCCCCAGCTTTTCAATGTATTAAAAGGCGAAATGGCATTTGTCGGCCCGCGTCCGGAAAGACCTGTTTTTGTGGAAAAGCTTGCCAACAGCATCCCTTATTACAATGAGCGCCATCGTGTTAAGCCAGGTATCACCGGCTGGGCGCAACTTTGCTTTGACTATGCGGACAGCGAAGAGGATAGCAAAGAGAAGCTGCGCTACGATCTCTACTACATTAAAAATAACAGCCTCATGCTGGATTTCCTAATTCTGCTCCAGACTGTAGAGGTCGTCCTCTTTAAGAAAGGTGCGCACTAAGGTGGCGTGATACAAGTTTCAAAAAAAGGCCTTCATTTGAAGGCCTTTTTTATTTTGAACAGGGCAGTCTGAATGGCCTTGTTCTACTTAATGTATATGGACCATGCCTCTCTTGCTCGAAAGAGAGGTAATGATGTTATTGCTTGAGCTTGTCCCTGAGCGTTCGTCTCTTGCTGATCAGGGTATCAATAAGTTTTGTGTAAGCAATTTTCTGCTCAAGTACCAGTTCGAGAATATCGTTGAGGTCTTGCACCAGTTCCTGCACATACACTTCACTAACACTGCCATCTGCCTGAGATGGGCTGACGGTCTTGATATCCTTGCCTTCTTGTTGAAACTCTTCTTTCAGTTCACCGGCAATAGCTTCCACTACTTTGGTGTCGACCAAGTCTTTCTCTTCCAGATAGGCCATCAGCAAAGTGCGGTCCATAAAGATATTAATTCTTCTGGGGATGCCGCGGGTGAATTCGCTCATTTTGTTTAGAGCCTGCTCTGTAAAGGCAGGTTTGTCTGTCCACCCAACCTGGGTCAAGCGGTGGAGGACGTATTGCTTGGTTTCATTTTCATCAAGAGAGCGAAGATGGAAAGAGGCGATAATCCGTTGCTGAAATTGCACCAGACTGGGGTGCTGAAGCTTTGAACGGAGTTCTTCCTGGCCAAGTAGAAAGGTTTGCAACAGAGGTTTGTTGTTGACCTGATAGTTGGACAGTAGTCTAAGCTCTTCGAGAGATTCATGGGAAAGATTCTGGGCTTCGTCTATGATCAGCAGTGCCCGACGCCCTTCTTTGCTCAATCCATGCAGGTAGGTTTCAATATCCTTGATAATCTGAGCTTTGTTATCACCGCCGGTACTCAATCCGAAGGCGTTGGCAATATGCTCCAACAATTCATAAGGATTGAGGTTAGAGGTGCTGACCTGTGAGGCGACGATTTGCGAGTCAAGCGAGTTCAGGATATTGCCTGCCAGCATCGACTTACCGGTGCCGATAGGACCAGTGATAACAATGAAACCCTCACCTTGCTGCAGACCATATAAAAGATAGTAGAGTGCTTTCTTATGGCACGAGCTGGCAAAGAAAAATTTAGGGTCAGGAGTCAGTTGGAATGGCTTGGCTGTAAATCCAAAGTGTTCTTCATACATAGAGTTAACCTGAAACTAAGTCGAATTCGTTAATAACGCGTTGTTCCTGACTAAAAATTGGCAATGATGGAAGTCGAGATGCGATTCTCTCTGATGTCTTGAGATGAATCATCCCCCCGTCTATCCGAGTGAGAATAGCTCACAGTGCCGTTTACATTCTTACTAAAGCTCCGTTGCAAGGAAATGCGCTGGGTAAAGTCTCTTGTGGTGACAGTGGTGCCGACGGTTTCCCTGTCTTCAACTTCTCTTGCAGTCGAGCTCAGAGTCAAATCAGTTCGGCTCCCGAGCTGCCAATTCCAGGAGACAGTTCCACTCAGTTGTGTGGTGTAGTCACGTGAACTGAACTGACTGTCGAGGGTTTTTGATCGATTCCAGAGAATGGTGCCAGTGATCTTGGATTTGGCCGTGCTATAAACAGAGCTATAGCTTAGAGTCCGGTTAAGTACTTGAGATTCTGATATCGAGTTAAGTGGGATGTCGGCTTCAACAAGCTCAAACTTACTGGGGTCAAAGCTGGCAATATCCGCCTGAGTAGGAAACTTACACTCAGAAGGGTCGGTATTCCCCTTTGGGCAAATTAGGAATGTGACCAACTGGCCACTGACGATACTTTCTGAAAAGTCTGACACTGAATCTGAGTACTTCAGGGTGTGTTTGAGCTTTCGTGTCTGGTGAGTGAGTTCCAGGCCATAGGTTTCACCGAAGAAACGCTCGCCGTAGTTGGCGCTTAAACTGGTTCTGCGGGTAGGGTTCCAGCTTGCATTGGCTGTCAGGAAGTGGCGATTATCATCCTGCCCACCTTTTTCATACGTGTTATAGGCTACTGATAGAGAGGAGTTGGCCCTTGTAACCCGTAAACCAAGCCCCCATGACTCAGTCACAAAGTTGGAGCCACTTTCCAAATCGTTTTCTTCACGGTTTGCCTGGGCAAAAACACCCAGGGTGGATGTGATGTTGACGCCTATGAGGCCATCATTAATAGCTTTTCTGTTTTCATTGTCGTCTTCAGTGTAAGTGCCGCCGAAATCCCAGAACGCATTATCAAAACGTTTTCCGTTAATGGCTCGCAGATTGGCCGATATGGAATCGACATTGACATTGTCGTCATCGGTTTCGGTATGCCTGTATAAGGCGCCGGCTTTCAGATCGTAGTACTGACGTGCTCCTGTAGAGTAATCAAAGCCAGCCGATGAGGTTCTGGTTTCAGTGCGTTCGCTCCCGGTATCGCCATCGCCAAATCTTGGGGAGCCGATATCGGTCTCCACGTTCAGAATTCGTGCGTTGGCAAACAGTTTAAGAGATCGATTGAACTCGTATCGGTTAACCGATGCGTTCAGAGAGTTCTCATTCCGATCATCAAAATTGGAATTCGAATAGGAAGAATGCTTGAAGTTATAGTCGACAAGATAATCGGTCTTTGCGCCTGAGTCTTCAATCGAAATGCCAGGGGCGACTTGGTGTATAAAGCTGTCCTCTTCGTCTTGGGCGGTCAGCCCGGCGTTGTCGGTGTATTGCTCCGAAACGCTGAGTGATGGCGTTATTTTTGGGGTAGCCCAGGTATATGGAGCTACCGTTGCCACCAATAAAATTGGAGAAAGGATACGTCTATCCAAGAACATGATTCTTTCCGTAGTTTTTTAATTGTAAGGGATATTGAGTAGTTTAGGGGTACCAAGAAAGAATCAGTCTTTTCTGTAATACCCGTATCCATAGCCATATTGGTCTTTTGCTTCGCCTCTGGACTTGTTAACCAGGAAGCCGATAGCAAGTTTTTTCTCCAACTGTTCTACGGCAACTTGCACGTCGTTCAGTCTGGTTTTGTTTTCCTCTACGACGATTACGGCCTGTCCAACAAGGTTGGCCATAATATGGGTTTCATTCACGCCAAGAAGAGGAGGGGCATCAAATATGACAACACGGTCAGAATACCTTGATGCCAGCTCTTCAGTTAACTTCGCCATTTTCTCTGAAGCCAGTAGCTCTGTTGAGAGGTCATGGGGAGTGCCGGCGGGGATGAATTTAAAATTTTCAATGTTGGTGTTATGAATAATTTCAGAGACATCTGTTATCTGACCTGAGAGAAATTCAGTGAGCCCGGATACCGGGGGAACTCCAAGCTCTCGTACAACATTTGGGCGCAAGACGTCTGCATCCACCAGCAATACTGTTTTGTCTTGTTCCAGAGCAATGCTCAATGCCAGATTGATTGAGCTGAAGGTTTTACCTTCATTGGGATTGCAACTGGACACAATGATCAGGTTGGGGTGATGCAGGGTTTTAGAGATTGCGCCAAAGGCATTATTGAGCAGCTTGCGTTTTACGGCTCTGAACTGTTCCTTTAACTGACGGTTTTCATTTTGCTGTGTAATGAAACCTTTCTTGGTCAGTAACTCAATATCAATGACAGAGTTCTGAGAAGTCCTGCCGTTATCACTGTCGACAATTTCTTTTTTCTCGGTGTCTGCCACTCTTTTGGCTGTCTGAACAGGCTCGGAAATCTCTTCCTGAACAAGTGCTTTATGGGTCTTTGGCTGAGGAGCGTCTCTTTTATCGACTGCTTCACTTGTCTCTACGGGTTTACGCTTTTCTGTTTTTTCAGCCTGAGGAGACGTCGTTTGCTCCTGACTTTCCACTTGTTTGATTTCTTCCTGAATCAGTTTGGCTGACACGGGTGACGAATCAGGTTTCGCAGTCTCTGCTTTCGCTGTGGAATTGTCGTCTTCCGGGGTCGATGGTGATGCCTTAGGTTCATCTGTCTTGAGACCTTTAAGTTTGGCCATCGCTTTGTCGATAGTGCTCATTAATTGTTACTCCTGGAAAACTGTTTAGCCAAACTTAAGGTTAATCACTACAAGTGCAGCATAGACTGCCAGAATTGCCATCAATGCCCCAATAAATACCCATTTCTGAAGTCTTTCTTTGGATACAATGGAGTTTCCGTTTGCCAGCGAGACAGTGCCGAATACCGGATGGCCCGTAAGAAGCGTCAACTGAGAACCAGATAATACGACAGGGCGAATCTGGCTTAACAGGAAAGAAACCGCAACACCTGCGCCAATGCTAAGAACAAAGATTGCTGTCATGAGCAACAGTCGATTGGGCCCCGTGGGCTCTTGGGGCACCCTTGGGGGATCGACAACTTTGAACTGAATATCGTCTGCAGCCAAATCAGCATTTTGAGACAGGCGTGCCTGTTCCCTTCGGGATAATAATTCGTTGTATTTGGATCTGGTGATTTCGTAGCCTCGATTAAGGGCAATAACCTGAGATTCAATTTCCGGAACCAAGTGAATCTTCTCTTCGATTTCTTTCACTTTTGTCTGGTATTCTTTCACCCGCACTTCCAGTGAAACCTTTTCGTTTTCGAGTTGTGTCACGGTGAGCTTTAACTGCTGATATACGGGGTTGCTACCAACACCGGGGCCACCAGAGGCAACTTGTTTTTGAGCTTCTTTATACTCTTCGATAACTTCTTCGCGACTTTTTTCGAGATCCTCAAGCCTTCTGCGGATTTCGATAATGTTAGGGTGTTTGTCAGTATATTTTAGAGATAGCTCGTCAAGCTGAACCTGTAGTTGTTCAATTCTGGCATCGAACTCTGTTTCGATACCCGGACCACTTGAATCTGCAGAGTTGTCCAAATTGGCTTGCTCGCCCCTTAGCTGTGCCTGAGCGGAAGTTAGCCTGGACTGTACTTCTCTGAGTTGAAGTTGTGCTTCTTCGAGTCTGGACTTGTTGGTTTGGAGAACACCATAGAAGTTGCCAACATTGGTGCCAACCACTTCGGCATTGGCTTGCTTGAACTCCGTCAGACGTCTTTCGTCTTCGAGAAGTCTTCTTTCATACTCCGCAATCTGGCGTTCAAGGAACTGCTCAGCGGTATCGGCTTCGTTTCGGGTTTCTCCCAAAGTATTTTCTACAAAGACGTCCAGGGCTGCCTGGATAACGTTTCTGGCGGTTTCCGGATGTTCAGAGGAGTAGGAAAGGCGGAAAAAGTTCTCCCTGGCTGAGGAACCAATTCGCAGGTTGTCCTCAAGGTCACGAATGATTTCATCAAACCCACTTTGGTCTTTGGACATAATGTCCAAATCAGACATACGCGCTATTTTTTCAAGGTTTGGTCTGGTCATCAGCGTTTTGACCATCAGACGAATCTGTGAGTCAGAGTTGGGCTGAATTGCCAATCCTCTTAGCAGTGGGCGAAGCAGGGATTGAGTGTCGACATAGACCTGGGCGTTTGCCTGATATTGGTCCGGCATTTTCCATATAAAATACCAGCCAACCGGGCAGATAACCCAGATGGCTAAAACAATAAATATCTTGTTCAGCCAGATTCCCTTCAAATAGTTGATGAATTGTTCAATCAACTCCTGCATACAAACATACCTCTAAAATGTCGACACCTGATATAACAAACTTTCCATGTGCGTTCGGTACCTGAAACCATTCTTCGGTTTCAAAAGTGCACTACTTCGGAAAGTTTGTTTTTAGTTCATGTAGTTTTCTTCGTTTAGTCTAGAACCAGGCTTCTGGAATGATGACGATGTCCCCGGGTAGCAGGTCGACATTGGCTGCGACGTTACCGTCTTTAATCAAGTCATCAATCTTCAAACCATATTCCCTGTATTGTCCATCCTCAATACGCGCGAGTGTGGCGCGATTCCCGTCGGCGAAATCTGTCAGGCCATTTACCTGGATCATGACATCCAGCAAAGTCATATCTTCAATATAGGGAAGAGCCTTGGGATTGGCCGCTTCGCCGATCACCCGGATCTGCTCGCTGAATGGCCCGGTAAAATCTGTGACGCTGACAGAGACAATGGGGTCTCTGATGTAGGTTGCCAGTACTTTTTCAAACTCCCTTGCCACCTGGGTTGGGGTTTTTCCGGAAACAGGGATGTCCTCAACCAATGAAGTGGTGATCATGCCGTCCGGGCGTACTGTAAATGACCCACTGATTTCCGGATTACCCCAAACGAAGACGTTCAGTTCGTCATTCGGCCCAATCAGGTATTTGTACTGTTGTGGGTTCACCGTTGTGGACGGTTTAAGTGTTGCCATAGGGAGAGGCGGCGCCACACTACAGGCTGCCACGGCCGCAGCCAAAGGCAGAATGCTTAGTTTGATGGCTTTTTTGAAGGTACTGATATTCATCTCGGCGTCCCTTGTTCCATAGTTGCCCTAAGTATAAGATGCTAAGCGTCTGGATACGATGCTCAGGCTATTGATTTTTCGAACTTTGTGTTAACAATTGCAAAATTCATGTCAAAGTCGCAACGCAATTTTAATTTTAGTGCAACATAATAGCTATGAGACTTTAAATGCATTTTGTTCAACTGGTTCTAGAGTAAGTGCCTGCGACTGAATTTTCTAACAGCTCATTTTGACCTCAAGTAAGTTGATAGTTCTTCTATTCAAGAAAATGGCCTGTTAGAAAATTTGTCTTAAACAACCTGGTATCTGTTGTTATCATTTCATCTAAATCAGACGTGTTGATTATAATCATTACGTCAGCAAGATCATTCGGTAAAATGATCTATTTGAACATAATGTTGCCGGCCTGATAACTGCCTGTAATTGTTAAACAATAGACCATCGACCATAAATGGCTAAGCCAAATGGTCGATATATCTATATGAGAAACAGGCGGCTTTCGGGCCGGGTGTCGTTTTAAATGCCGGAAACATTTGTTGCCGGTTGATCAGAATACAGGCCGAAAGAACTTTAAAGGTCGATTCAAGCAGGGCAAAAGGATATATGAATTCGGAAGTAAATAATATTACACATGCCATGACCGTGGATGTGGAAGACTATTTTCAGGTATCGGCCTTTGAAAAGATTATAGATCGCAACGATTGGGATTCCTTGCCTCATCGTGTCGAAAAAAATACGCAACGTTTACTGAAGCTTTTTGACGATTACGGTTATAAGGCAACTTTCTTTACCCTGGGCTGGGTTGCAGAGAGAAATCCGTCTCTGATCAAGGCTATCGTGGATAATGGCCATGAGCTGGCCAGCCATGGTTACGGTCACATGAGGGCAACTGAACAGAGTCAGGAGGAGTTTCGTCAGGATGTTGATCGCTCCAAGAAGCTGCTTGAGGACATGTCTGGCCAGCAGGTAATTGGATACCGGGCGCCAAGCTTCTCGATCAACGACGGGAATCGTTGGGTGTTCGATGTGCTGGCCGACCTCGGATTCAAATACAGTTCCAGCACTTATCCGGTAAAACACGATCTGTATGGTGTGCCTCATTGGCCCCGCTTCCCATACCAGCTTGAAAACGGATTAACTGAAATTCCCTTGACCACATTGAAACTGGGATCCAGGACGATGCCGATGTCTGGCGGAGGATATTTTCGGCTATACCCCTACTTTGTCAGCCGAATGCTGTTCCGGAAATTTGTTCAGGCCGAAAAAAGTCCCGCTATCTTCTATATGCATCCCTGGGAAATAGATCCCGACCAGCCGAGGCAGCAAGGAATTTCTGCAAAAACGGCTTTTCGCCACTATCTGAATCTGTCAAGGCATGAATCCCGTTTTAAGCGCCTGCTCGCTGACTTCAAATGGGGACGTATGGATAAGGCTTTCGGTATATCCATATAAAGTGACAGCCCTTTTTGTGATCAGGATATAGAATTTCTCCCGATGAGTCGGGAGCAGGAGAACCAGTGGCAGATGATGCTTCTTGTCGAAGAGAAAGTTATCGACCAAAAGCACCTCGCTGAAATCGAGGTGCTTTGGCGAGAATTGACGCCAGTATCAGATCATCATTTTTTCACCAGTTGGTGGTGGATCGGTGCGTGGCTGAGAACTTCCGTTTGTGATCCAAGATTGCTCATGTTCTATCACGGTGAAAACCTGGTTGGGGCGGCGTGTATTCATTATTCTGAATTCAAGCGCAATGCCTTTGTCTGGACGCAGGCAAACCTGAATAGAACCGGTGAAACGGATTTTGACCAAGTCTGGATCGAGTACAATGATGTGCTGGCACACCCTGATTATCAGTTGGCTGTTCGACAAAAACTCGTTGAATATGTGTTCAATGTTAAAGGCGTTGCTGAGTTTCGCTTTGGTTTGTCGCTAACTACAGCTCTGGAGTCCATGGAATCAAATGAGCTGGAATGTGAGTTTGAGTTTCGCACAAAAGGATATCTGCTGAATCTGCGACCAGAATATGCTGACTTTGAGCAATTGCTACCGGTCTTTTCCAGCAATACTCGCAGTCAGATACGTCGTTCCAGAAAAGCCTATTCCAATTCCTATGGCGAGCTGGAAGTGGTGCAGGCCGCCAACGTTGGAGAGGCACTGGATTTTTTTGATCATGCGGGGCGTTTTCATCAACGAAAATGGGATGATAGCGGGTTCCAGAATCGCAACTTTAAGAGCTTTCATCACGATTTAATTGCCAATGCCTTTGATGCTGGCATGGTCAGTTTATTAAAAGTGACTGCCGGAGATCAGGAATTGGCCTATCTTTACAATTTTATTTACCGCGGGCGAGTGTATTTCTATCTTTCCGGCATTAATTATGATTTGTCGGGGAATCAGTTTAAGCCCGGTGTGTTGTCTCATACTCTGGCGATCAGTTGGTATGCTGCTCAAGGGCTTGATGTTTATGATTTTCTGGCGGGAGATGCCCGCTATAAAAGATCATTGAGTGACACCGAGTATGACATGGCATTGTTGTCGCTCAAGAAAAAGACGATTAAAACATCTGCATACAAGCTGTTGAAAAGGGTTCGCACACAGGTTAAGCGTGGTTTGAATAATAACTGATGTTCTCTATACCAATACAAATTGACGGCCGGGAGGCCGGTTCGGGTAACCGACGCATGGCGGCGTTTGCATGCCCATTCCCAAAGGGTGCGCTGCACCAATGTACTAATCTTGTGTTGACCGGGGATTCTTCACAGCTGCCTCTGGTGGCTGAGGTGACTGCACGGTGGCCTGATAGTAGTGTTAAGTGGTTGCATTTCGAAACAATGGTCAATGTGACATCTCAAGACCGGACACTGTTTTTGGAGATTGATAAAACCGCTAATCATCCAGATTCCGAAGTTAATGAGCCTTTTTCAGGGGCTGAGGATATTGTTCTGCTTGATGTGGCAACGTCCGATGGAATAACTACTCTGTTTCGCGGGACTGAGAAGTATGAATTCAGTGGCGCTGAGCAAGACTTTGAACTGCGCATCACCGGTGTGGCGGGTAGTACCTTTTTGAAGGGCCCTGTCATTAAAGGGAAAGACGGAGCAAAAATTCCATTCGATGTCGAGAATGTTTCTCACGAAGAAATCGGTGAAGGTCCTCTGAAGAAAGTGGTGGTCACAGTTAATGGGGCTTTCGAGGCAAATCACCTTAGAAAGCCTGTAAATGGTCGGTTGAGATTTGCCTTTCTTCCTTTTACTTCCTTGGTTGAGCTCGAGTTCACAGCTCATAATCCCAACGCAGCCAAACACCTTAATGGTCATTGGGATCTTGGGGATCCAGGGTCATTCGTGTTTGTCGGATGTCATATGGATATGCAATGTGAAGTAGCCAAAGCCTTCTTTCAACTGAATGAAGGTGCGGAATGGCAGAGTAGTGAGTCTGCTGTTGTAATTTACCAGGGAGGGAGTGGTGGCGAACGCTGGAATAGTCCTGTTCATGTGAACGCGGATAATAAGATTCCGGTACAGCAAAGAGGTTATACCGTTCATGCTGGTGATGGAAAGAAAATTCTGGAAGGCTTGAGAGCATCGCCGGCTCTTTTGTTGGATAGTCCTGGTGGTAGGCAGAAAGGAATATTTATCAGACCGGTACAGTTCTGGCAAAATTTCCCGAAGTCACTAGAGCTGACCGAACAGGGAGTCAGTCTGGAGTTCTTCCCAAGCAGATATTCAGGCCCCCATGAACTGCAGGCAGGTGAGAAAAAGACGCATCGATTGTTGTTCTCCGCTGAGGCTGTTGCTGGTCAGTTTGATTGGTTGTCTGAACCTGTTTCTCTGGCTGTTGACTCTGGCTGGGTGGCGTCTTGCAGGGTTATTCCCGGATTAATCCCGGCGAGTCCGCTGGATGAAATGGAAGAGATTATTAATCTGGGCTTGAGTCATCCGCAGCATTCGTTTATGCAAAAGCGTGAAGCCATCGATGAATATGGGTGGCGGAACTTTGGGGATATTTACGCTGATCATGAAACAGCGGAGCATAAGGAAGACAGTCTTTTTGTCTCCCATTACAACAACCAGTACGACCCTGTTATGGGGATGCTACGTCAGTATCTGGCCACAGGAAACCCCGAATGGTTTCATCTCGCGGACGATCTGGCCCGGCATGTTTCAGATATTGATATCTATGACACTGAAGATGATAAGTTTGAGTACAACAGGGGGCTTTTCTGGCATACGGATCATTATGTCGATGCTCAAACAGCCACTCACAGGACGTATTCTAGTCGCCAGAAAAAGGGGGTTTACCAGGATCATGCCGGAGGGGGCGGTCCAGGGGGGCAGCATTGCTATACTACAGGTTTGATGTACCACTACTTCCTGACCGGGAATAGAACTTCCAAAGAATCCGTTCTGCAGCTAACGGAATGGATCAGGGCTGTTTATGAAGGCGATAATGGCCTGCTGGAATATGTATTGGCTCTAAAAAATGCCAGTAATCCAGGGCTGAAAAATCCTCTTTCCCGGCGTTATCCTCTGGATCGGGGCACTGGTAATTACCTGGTGGCGCTGCTGGATAGCTATCAAATCACTTTGGATGATCGTTATCTGCAACACTCTGCCCAAGTGATCAGAAACACGGTAAATCCGGCTGAGGATATTGCTTTAAGAAATCTTCAAAATGTAGAAGAAACATGGTTTTATACGATATTCTTGCAAGCAGTTGTTAAGTATTTGATGGTGAAAATCGAGGCTGGCCAGTTTGATGAGGATTTCTATTATGCCAGAGATTCCTTGTTGCACTTTGCCGACTGGATGTTGAAATACGAATATCCTTACCTGGAAAAGCCTGAGATTCTGGAGTTTCCAAACCACACATGGGTTGCGCAGGATGCTAGAAAACCATACCTGCTCACCTATGCTGCAATGTTTTGTAGTGATCTGGATAAACGCCAACTCCTGATAGAGAAGGCGGCATTCTTTGAGCATTATGTCATTGAAAATCTAAAGCACGAGCAAACTAATTACTACACGCGTATTCTGGCAATTCTAATGCAGAATCATGGTCCTGGCAGAATGCTTAAGTGTATGAAAGAACATGAAAACTGGCAGGAGTTACTCGGAATTCCAGCACCTGCGCTCTCTGATTCAGGTGTCAGTTATCCGGCACCTCAGGCTAAAGGCAGAGGGAGCCTGTGGGCCGCCGCTTTGCTTGAGTTGTCTAGAAGGATGCTTGGTCTTTCGATAAGTCGAGAGCTTGGCTGGCTTGCCAAACGTTCAGAAAAAGTGGCGGCTTGGTTAAACCGTTAGATTAAAATATATGAAAGTGCCTGGCAGCGCATTTTCGAGCGGAGTCAGGCCATCTTAAGTTATTAATATGTCAGCAGAAATAGAAACTAGCCCAATGATTGTGTCGTTCATCATCCCGCACAAAGGCAGAACAGAGATGCTCGAGCAGACCGTTGCTTCTGTGTTGAACCTTCAGCATACGAATATGGAGCTGGAGATTCTGATTGTTACCCAGAATGACCATCTTGATATCGGATTTCCAGAGACACCCGGAACCCATGTTCGCGTATTTCAGCAGCCAGCTTCGTTGACAATTTCGCATTTGAGGAACTATGGCTTCAGTCAGTCAAAAGGAGAATATATTGCATACCTCGATGCTGATGTTGCTTTGTCAGAAAACTGGCTGGAGGCGATGGTAAACCTTCTGCAGCAGGACCCGGGAAGAGTTTTGGTCAGTGCTGTACAGAAGAATAGTGAAGAAGCTCCTGTTCTTGAAAAAATTCGCACTGCTTTAAGCAATGCCGATATTGACTGCGAACTGAGTTTTCTTCCTGGTCGAAATCTCTTTATGCGTCGTGATACTGTCGATAGGGTCGGAGGGTTTCCTGAGCACTTGACGACCTGTGAAGACTATTATTTTACCTATCGGGTCAGTGAGCTGGGGGTGATGTACTACTCCTCTGATGCTGACTATGTCCATCTTGGTGAAGACAAAGAGCTCAAAGCCATGTTTGACAAGGAAATATGGCGAGGGCAGTCAAACCTGCATTCTATTAAGGGGCGAAAAATTCCTTTGTCGGAGATTCCGAGTTTCCTGGTGCCAATGTGGATTCTGTTCTTCGCTCTGGCGTTTGTTCTTTCCGGGTTAATGGGACATTTATCGCTTTCTGTGATTTGTCTGGTATTTGCATTCCTTCCAATCCTGGCCTATAGCGTCAGGTTGTACGGTGTGGCAAACCGGGAGATTGAGTTCACTGAAATTTTTAAGTTTTATCTTGTTTACTTTCCTGCCCGAATCATCGGAACTCTGGTAGGGCTATTTAAATCCATTGGCGCCGGCAGCTGATTAACTATTGAAAACTGGGAATCTGTCAATTAATGAATGTATTGCAATTTATCTGTCCAACCGGATTCTATGGCGCGGAACGTTGGATTCTGGCCTTGGCCAAGCACCTGCCGAGAGAGTCGGTTCAATGTGATCTTGCGGTCACACTGGAAGACAATTCCCGTGACCTGGAGTTGGTTAAACAATACAGGAAGCTGGGACTGGAGGCATTCGAGCTTCCGATGTCTCACCGGTTTGACTATAAGGTGATCAATCGGTTGGTCGATTTGATTAAGGAAAGGAATATCCAGGTCATCCATACCCATGGTTACAAGTCCGATATCCTTGGAGTGTTGGCAGCCAGAAAAGCCGGAATTCCCTGTATAGTGACACCCCATGGATTTGAAAACGCCTCCGATCTGAAGCTCAGGCTGTTCATATGGCTGGGCAATCTGTCTATGAAATATGCTGATGTTGTTGCGCCTCTGTCTCCGGCATTGATGGAAGATGTGAAAGTAATCGGTGTCCCGGACAGAAAGGTGACTTACATTCAGAATGGTGTGGATCTATCTGAAGCAGAAGCTGAACTGGAAAATGAAGTGACCCTGGCAAAGCCTGGAATTAAGAGAATAGGATTTATCGGACAATTGATAAGCCGCAAGAATCTCTGGGATATGCTGGATGTATTCGAGAGCCTGGCTTCAAGGTACGAGAATGTCACCTTGTCATTGCTTGGGGACGGTGATGAAAGAAAAGCACTGGAAGAGCATGCTGCCAGCCTGAAGCACGGAGATCGGATCGAGTTTCTGGGATTCAGAGATGACAGAATGGCCTATCTCAGAAGTTTTGATATGTTCGTTATGACGTCAACTCTTGAAGGGATTCCTCGCTGTCTGATGGAGGCGGCGGCAATGGGGGTGCCGGTTGCCGCGTACAATATCCCAGGAATTGATCAGTTGGTATTTGATGGGGAAACCGGCTTGCTGGCTCCACCGGGAGACAAGGCCAAGCTGGAATCTCAATGGGAAAAAATCCTGTTTGATGAAGGCGTGGCCAAAGAGCTTGCGCAGAACGCAAAAGACTATGTATATCAACATTATTCCGCTCAGAGAATGGCAGAAGAATACCGCCAGCTATTTGAGCGGGTTGTAAAAAAAGATGGGATAAATCGTTGAATAAAAAAGAAAGCGTGGATTTCATCCTATCCATTGATACGGAGGAGGAGTGGGATTGGTCCGGCACATTCCCAACCCGGGATTTTCGCCTGGATAATATCAAGCTGATTCCAGAGCTTCAGGAAATGTGTCATGCGCTTGGGATCAGAACGACCTACTTCGTTGACCATGCGGTCGCAGACAATGAAGAATCTGTCGCGTTGATGAAACCATTTTCGGATAGGGGGGAGTGCGAAATTGCTGCCCACCTGCATCCCTGGTGTAATCCTCCGATAGACGAAGAGATTAACGAACGAAACTCCCATGTGGTGAATCTGGATATTGCACTTGTGGAGAAGAAACTGGCGGAATTGACTGTGACGCTGGAAACAGCCTTTGGATGCAAACCAACGGCATTCCGAACCGGACGCTGGGGGATCGACGGACCGATTTTGAAGCTTTTGGCAGATTACGGGTATACCGTGGATTCCAGTGTCTATCCTTTTTATTCCAATGAATTCTTTACTTGCCAGGGGGCCAGTCTTAACCCTTACTGGCCGAGTTTTTCTGATTCACTGAAAGAAGATCGTCAGCAAAACCGAATCATTGAGATGCCTGTGACCGTTGGCTTCAACAGGGTGAATTTTGAGTTGTTTAACCACTTGCAGGAAAAGCTCTCAAATAAACCCTATAAATGGTTTCACCCAATTGGGCTGGCCTGGCATACAGGAATCTTCAAGAAGATCTATCTGTGCCCGGAAATGTCGACAACCTCGGATATGCAGTCGTTGATCGACAAATCTCTCATACGAGGTCAAAGGGTATTCCATATGTATCTGCATAGCTCCAGCCTCCTGTCCGGTGCGACAGGGTTCATGGAGAGTAAAGATGCCTTTAATGATATCGCCATAAGAATCACCAATATTGTGAAGTATCTCAGTACGAAGGCTGAGATTAACTTTTGCACCATTACAGAGTCCGCTAATCAATATATGAAGCGCGACGGCCAGTGACACGACTGCAGATAAAGAAAACGCGACGTGACAGAAAAGAATGTGATTAGTATTAAAGAGCTTAAACCCGGTGAAGATGTCATGTGGGACGACTATGTACGGTCCCACCCATGCGCGAGTCCGTATCATTTTTCTGCCTGGGGAAAATCTGTTCAGCAGGCCTATGGGCACACAGGCTGTTATTTAGTGGCCTGGCAAGGTGGTCAGCAGGATCCCGATGGCCCCAAAATCGTAGGTGTGATGCCTGCTGTCAAAATGAGTATCCCTCTGAAAGGGAATACCCTTTGCTCTCTCCCTTTTTGTGACATTGGAATGGGGCTGGGGGATTCTGATCAAGTGGAGGCTCAATTGATCAGCCACCTGCAAGATTCACTTGCAGGTTATCGTGTGAAGAGCATGGAGGTTCGTTTTTCGACAAACACCCCCATGGAGGTCCTAACGGCAGAGGGGGGAGATGATTCTCCGACCGAGGCTGGAAAGGTCAGCATGATACTCGACTTGCCCGAGACTGCGGAAGAGCTGTGGAAGGGCTTTAAGTCCAAATTACGAAGCCAGATCAGAAAAGCGGAAAAGAACGGTTTAACCCATGAACTTGGTAACCGACCCGATCTTGTGACCGAGTTCTATGAGGTGTTTGCCCGCAATATGAGAGACCTGGGCTCTCCGGTGCATTCTCAGGCTTGGTTTGAAGCGCTCAGCGAGAACTATGGCAATGACATGGTGATCTCAATTGTCCGTAAGGACGGGGTGCCGGTGGGAGGTGGCATAGTGCTTTACTGCGGCGGCAAAGCATCCATTCCCTGGGCCTCCACAGTGGCTGAATATAATCGCCTGGCCCCTAACATGATGCTTTACTGGTCGTTATTGGAAGAAACTTGCCGCCGGGGATGTACCAGATTTGATTTTGGAAGATCCACTTACGGTGAAGGAACTTATAAGTTCAAGTCCCAGTGGGGCGCCAGGCCTTATGCCTTGGTATGGCGTGAATTTGACCATGCCGGTCAAAAGCCCCAGGAAGCAGACAAGGAAAACTCTGTCAGCCGAATCCGGCCATTGATTGAAGCTTTCTGGAGGAAGCTGCCGCTATCTATAAGCGTTATTCTGGGGCCTAAGCTGAGACGGTATATCAGCTTGTGATAAAACTCCGGGCTCCGACGATTATCTGACAAACGGAGAAATCGTTCAGAGTCAACAATCATGAAATATACAATTGACGGAAACATTTTGAGGGCCATTTAGACAATGTGCGGGATAGCTGGATTTACCAGGTTTGATCAGTCGGTACCCAGTGAGTCAGTGCTCAAAGCGATGGGTGACGTGATTCAACATCGGGGACCGGATGCCTATGGTATCCACGCCGAAGAAGGTGTCGGACTTTGCCACCGTCGATTGAGTATTGTTGACCTCTCTGAGGCCGGTAACCAGCCGATGAAGTCCGCCAATGGGCGGTATGTGATCGTCTTTAACGGCGAAATATATAACTTCCTGGAACTGCGTGAGATGCTGGTTGAGGAAGGCTATCCATTTCAGAACCGGACTGACACGGAAGTTATACTTGCGTTGTATGAAAAAGAAGGTACCAAGTGTCTGGACAAGCTGAATGGCATGTTTGCTTTTGCAATCTGGGATCGACAGGAAAAGTCGGTCTTCCTGGCCAGAGATAGGATTGGAAAGAAACCCCTATACTACCATTTCGACGGCGCAAACCTTTACTTTGCATCTGAATTAAAGTCTCTTTTGACCATTCCAGAAATCCCAACGGAAGTTCGCCTGGACTCGGTTTACGATTTTTTTGCTTACCAGTATGTGCCCGATCCCAAGACCATTTTTCAGGATATATACAAACTGGAACCAGGGCATTATCTGACCCTGACCGGGAATCATTTGTTGAAGCAGCAATATTGGGATGTGACTTTTGCCAATCACACCTCCAAGAGCGAGCCTGAACTGAAGCAGGACCTTCTGCAATTGCTGACAGATTGCACCAAAAGACGGATGATTGCCGACGTACCACTTGGGGCTTTTCTGAGTGGAGGGATTGATTCGAGTGGTGTTGTTGCGTTGATGGCTCAGAACAGCGATAAGCCGGTGAAAACCTGTTCAATCGGATTTGATGAGAAGAAATTTAACGAAACAGAGTTTGCCAGGGTGATCGCAGAGCAGTATCACACAGAGCATCATGAGTTCACGGTACATCAGAATGTGAAGGACAATCTGGAAAAGATAGTATCGTTTTTTGACGAGCCATTTGCCGATCCTTCTCTGGTGCCAACCTATTTTGTTTCAGAGCTGGCCAGACAGCAGGTGACTGTGGCGGTTGCCGGTGACGGCGGGGATGAAGTCTTTGCAGGATATGAAAAGTACTCCATTGACGATATCGAAAACCGTTTGCGGAGCAAATTTCCACGTTTTCTTCGAAAAAAAGTCTTCCCGCATCTGGCGAATCTATTGGCTAAATCTAACAATACTTTGTGCAGGAAAGGAAAGACGTTACTGACGAGTCTCAGCCTGGAGCCCGAAATGGGATTCTATCTATCTAATGCCCAGATAGATGACCGACAGTGGGAGAGGCTGGTATCAGATGACACGCGAAAACAATTGGGAAGCTATCATCCCTCAAAAATCACAACGGATGCCTACCACCGGGCGGACGGTGAAGACCATGTCGCGAAAATTCTTTATACGGATATGAAGACCTACCTCCCTGGTGGAATTCTGGTCAAGGTAGATCGTATGAGTATGGCCAACTCACTGGAAGTGCGAGCTCCCATTCTTGATAAGGAGGTACTGGAATTTTCCGGAACATTACCTTCTTCGCTCAAATTTCGAAATGGTGAGAAAAAGTACATTCTGAAGGAAACTTTCAAGCAATTGCTTCCCGATGAGGTTTTGTATCGGAAGAAAATGGGGTTTTCGGTGCCCCTGGCCACTTGGTTACGCACGGAGCTGAGAGAGCTGGCATCAGACTATTTGTTCCATAAGGGAGAGGGAATCCAACAGTTTTTCAATATGGACGAAGTAAAAAACATGTGGACTCAGCACCAGAATGAAAAAGCGGATCATTCTGCGGTGTTGTGGAGCATGCTGATGTTTCAGATGTGGTGGTACCGATATATGCAGAAAAGGGCAGAAGCGCCTGGCAGTTTCACTGCAAATAACGTCTCAGAGGTAACTGGCTAGTGACCATGATGATTTTCAGAGGCGTCAGAAAGTGAGACCGATCAAAGTATTGCACGTGACCTATGATATGCGCATAGGCGGAACTGAGCAGGTTATTAAAAGTCTGATAGAAAATACTGACGCCACGAAAGTGGATATGTCGATATTTTGTATTGAATCGCCACTTGGTCCCTTTGCCGACGACCTGCTGAAAGAGGGTGTGCAGATCACGGCTTTGTCGCGCCAGCCAGGGTTTGATGTCAATCTGATTAAGGGAATTAGACAGCATATTCAGGACCACGACATCGACATCGTGCATTGTCATCAATACACCCCCTATGTCTATGGCGTTATTGCGGCCTTATTTTCGCGGGCTCGTGTGATCTTTACTGAGCATGGTCGGTTTTATCCGGACAGAAGTAGCTGGAAACGAAAGTTGGTCAATCCCTGGCTGCATAGGATAACGGCTGCCACCACAGCGATTTCGGCAGCAACCCGTACAGCTCTGGCAGTGTACGAAAATATTCCTGAATCAGACATACAGGTGATTTATAACGGAATCAAAGCATTGCAGGCAGATGAAACGCAGGTAAAAGCGCTTCGTGAGGAACTCGCAATCCCGAAAGACGCGCTATGTCTGGGCACGGTCGCCAGACTGGATCCTATCAAAAATCACCCCATGATGCTGAAGGCGTTCAAAAGAGTGCTGGGGGCGGGGATTTCTGCCAGGTTGATTATTGTCGGGGATGGTGATGAAAGAAAGACAATTACAGACCTCATAAAAGAGCTGCAGCTTGAGTCTCACGTTATCCTGACCGGTTATGATCCAAAGCCTCAACGCTACCTGGCTCTGATGGACGTTTACTTGCTGTCTTCCTTGAGTGAAGGCACCTCGATGACATTACTGGAAACCATGTCATTGGGAAAAGCCTGTGTAGTAACTGATGCTGGCGGAAACCCCGAAATCGTCGAACATGGAGTCACCGGTCTGGTTACTCCGAATGATGACGCGGAGGCCTTTGCCAACGGTATTATCGAAATATGCTGTGCTGAAGAGACAAGACTTGAGATGGGAGTCAAAGCCCGTAAACGTTTTGATCAGTTGTTCTCGGTAGAAAGTATGGTATCTGCATTTCAGCAGCTCTATTCAAAAGCGCTCGGAACCAAGTAACTAGTTATGTCATTCAAGACTCAAGTAAAAGACCTGTCGGTCAAAATCTTTCAGAAATTTCTGTCTCAGCCACCTGTGCAAGTGATGCTGGACGATAAGATTGCGGATTCAAATCAGCTGCTCCCGAGTATTCATAATCAGGCGCAGCCGTATTTTACGGTTAACTCGACTGGCCAAACGGTGTCAGAACGGGACGATATTGTATTTATTTCCAGTCGTTTCAGAAGCGGCTCAACGCTTTTATGGAATATCTTTCGGCAAACCGAATCCTGTACATCCTATTATGAGCCATTCAATGAAAGGCGCTGGTTTAACTCTGCTGTCAGAGGGGAGCGTGTTGATAATACTCATCGTGGAGTGAACGACTACTGGCGTGAATACGATGGTATGGATGACATTGATTCACTCTATAATGAGGACTGGATACGTTCCCGGTTGCTTATGATGGAGGATGTCTGGGATCCACAGATGAATCGGTTTATCGACCAATTGGTGACAAGAGCGCCATTGAGGCCTGTATTACAATTCAATCGGATTGACTTTAGATTGCCCTGGTTGCGTAAACATTATCCGAATGCCCGGTTTCTGCACCTGTACCGTCATCCAAGGGATCAATGGTGCTCGTTCCTGACGGATGAGCAGGTAATGAATAGCCGGGTTGTAGAGCAAACCTATCAGGATGCCTTTTATCTGGATGTCTGGTGCAACGATTTGGCCAAGTATTTTCCTGTCCTCGATAAACGGCACACCCCACACCCCTATCAGCGTTTTTATTACTTATGGAAGCTGTCGTTCCTGTTCGGTCAAAAATACAGTGACCATAGCATCAGCTTTGAGTCTCTTAATGAGAATCCAGAGCAAGAACTGGAAAAGATGTTTGATGTGATTGGTCTGCAAGATGCGCCAATGGAAAAGCTTTGCGGAATATTTCAGGCTCCGCCGAAGGAAAGGTGGAGAAAATACGCCGACGAACAGTGGTTTTCTGAGCATGAAATGGAATGCGAGCATAATTTAAACCAAATGTTAGGCAAGAGTTCCTGAACAGGGCCCAAAATGAAAAAGACTCTACTGTTAAGTGAAATTTTCCCTCCGGTAAAAGGGGGGAGCGGCCGCTGGTTCTGGGAAGTTTATAACCGGTTGCCAAGAGAAAAAGTGGTTGTCGCTGCCGGTCAGGCTAATAATGCAGCCGATTTCGATGCAAACAGTCCCTTGAAGACTTACAGGCTTTCTCTCAGCTCCTTAAGTTGGGGGTTGAGAAGCCTGATCGGCCTTAAGTTTTATTGGAAGGCCTACTGGCAGGTGAGAAAGCTGGTAAAAGAGGAAAGCATCGAAGTCATTCATTGTGGACGTTGCCTGCCCGAAGGTTTCATTGCCTACCTGATCAAAAAGACCATGGGGATTCCTTATATTTGCTACATACACGGCGAGGATGTGGAAACAGCAGCAACCAGTCGCGAATTGACCTGGATTGTCCATCGGGCCCTGGCTGGCGCTGAAAAACTTGTGTGTAACAGCAAAAATACCGCAGACATTGTCCTCAATACCTGGCAGGCCGAACCAAATAAAACTCATGTGGTTCATCCAGGTGTTGATGCCAATTATTTTGTTCCAGCAGAAACCGATTTGGCTGTTCGTGAGCGACTGGGCTGGGGAGAGCGTCCGGTGATCATTACAGTGGGCAGGCTTCAATTGAGAAAGGGCCAGGACATGCTGATACGGTCACTCCCAGAGATTAAAGCCAGATTTCCGGATGTTCTTTATGCCGTTATTGGGGAAGGGGAAGAGAAACCGAATCTGGTGAAGTTGGCTCAGGAGCTGGGGGTTGCTGAGAATGTTGCGATGATGTCTGAGTTGAGTGATGAACAGATGTTGCAGTGTTATCAACAGTGTGATCTGTTTGTATTGCCAAATCGGACTATCGGGTGTGATATCGAAGGTTTCGGTATGGTGCTGGTGGAAGCTCAGGCCTGTGCCAAACCGGTCATCGCCGGTGACTCCGGAGGAACAGCGGAAACCATGGTCATTGGTAAGAGTGGGTTTGTCGTGGACTGTACTCGGCCTGAGCCGCTGGCTAAAGAGATTACTGAGCTTCTGGAAAATAGGGAAAAGCGCGAAAATATGGGGAACCTAGGCCGTCAACACGTGGAGAGTAGCCTCGATTGGTCGCAGCTGGCTGAGCAAGCCAGACAACTTATGCTCTCGGTGAAGTAGCAGGGAATATGGCAAAACTGGCTGCGAGTCTGCTGGGGAGTTCATCCCTGTCTGTAGCAGCCAAGCTTTTTCAGAGGATTGTTGGTTTTGTCAGCATGTTGGTGCTGGCGAGGCTCTTAACTCCGGAAGACTTTGCTATAGCGGCACTGACCTCTATTGTTATCTACTTCTTTGATGTGCTGTCCAACGTGGGAAGCGAACAGTACATTATTCAGAAAAAGGAAGTGTCCGAGATAGACCTGAATACGGCCTGGACACTCGATATCCTCGTCAAAAGCGCTCTGTTCATGCTCTTGGTTGCCTGCGCGCCCCTTGTCGCAGGATGGTATGAGAATCCTGATCTCCTTTGGGCACTCATTGTCGCTTCATGTGTTTTACCTATTAACGCGTTGAAAAACCCGGGGTTGATCTGCCTTAAACGAAACTTGGAATACAACGCCATATTCTGGCTATCTGTGATTCAGAAGCTCGTGTCATTTGCGGTCGTCATGGCTGTTGCGTTCACTTATCGCAGCTATTGGGCAATGATTATTGGAGATGTGATTGCAGCTTTGGTTATGACTCTGGGAGCCTTTGTTGCACATCCCTTCAGGCCAAAGTTCTCCCTGGTCACATTCGGCAAACAATGGTTGTTTTCTAAATGGATGATCGTTAAGGGAATAGTCGGATACGCCCGCTCGCAGACAGATACCTTCCTGGTTTCATTGTTTTTCCCTCAATCCACCCTTGGGCAATACCATGTTTCTCGAAACATTGTGATGCTCCCCAGTCATAACTTGATGATGCCAGCGATTGAGCCTTTATTGGCTGCATTCTCCAACAATGCCGACAATCGCAGTGCTTTGGAGTTTCAGGTGAGGGTTTGCCTGTTACTGGTTGGCATATTGATCACCCCAATCGTTGCATTTATGTGGTGGTTTCCAGGGCCGATTGTTGACACTTTGTTGGGCGATCAGTGGAAACAAAGTCATGGGATCATCAGTAATCTCTCTCTCATCGCTTACTATTTGCCATTTTTGCTGGTGCTCGAGCAAATGCTTATAGCGTCGAACAGAGTTAAAACCGCATTTGTTTTTGATCTTCTCAGTCTGCTGGTCGTCGTAACAGGCTTGGTACTTATCAATCATGAGGATGTTGAGGCATTCGCTCTGGCGCGGGGTTTACTGGGAGGCGGGGCTACTATACTTCTATTTGGTTACCTCTCATCGCAATACAATCTGTTTTCATGCAGGCTGTTGGCTTGGCTGCTGATGATTTTTGGGCTGTCGATGGTGAGTGTGTTAATTGCAGACTCTTTACCTTTGGAGAAATTTCCTGCGGTAGTTCAACTTTTTGGTTACGGAAGTGCATTTGTTATTTGTAATGTTATGTTAGTTGTGGTTACTATTTGTACTGTTCGCCCGTATTCCGAGGAAGCTACATATCTGGTAAGCGCACTGCGAGCACTGCTGAAGCTTGAGAGGAAGCAATAACCGGGCATTCAAATTCTGTTGGTGATTGGTGTAACTTTTGCCAAATAAGGAATAATAATATGAGCTCAAGCGTGCCTTTGGTCAGTGTTATTGTGCCTGTCTACAATCGACTGCAGTTTCTCCCGCAGCTCTTCAATACGATTTTCTCCCAGGATTATGACAATTATGAGGTCATCATCGTTGATGACGGCAGCACGGACGGTACTGCGGAGTGGATTGAGGAAAATCGACTTAAGTTTTCCAAGCCCATTCATCTTATTCGGCAAGAAAATGCTGGTCATTACGATGCCCGCAATAATGGGCTGGATCATGCCAACGGAGAGTTGATCGCCTTTCAGGACAGTGATGACGAGTGGACTCAATACCATATTTCCCAACTGGCCAGGCTATTTATAGACAACCCGGATGTTGACTGGATATTTGGGAGGATTCAGCGAATAGATCACTTCACAGGCAAGGTGGTTGAGGATTCAAACTTCAAACTAAAAGATGGAAAACTCCATCCTTTTCTCAAACTCAATAGCGACTCCAGGGCTGGGGGGTTAAGGGTATTTGAAGATCCCAAAATTGGTGAAACGGCGATTACTCACAGAGTACCGGGTAGCACCTAATGTGCGATGATGAGGAAGAAAATCTTTAGTAGTCTTCGTTTTGACCCCAGTTACAGGACAGCTTACGACCAATTTTTTGCTGTACGTGTTGTCCTGGCGGGATTCAAATTTGGATATGTTGAAGAAATTCAGCAGATTTATCACATCCACGACTCCCATATTTCACTGGTTGCAGGTGGTGACGCAGAGAAAAGGGAGAGAAGTGCCAGGACGCACATAAAGGGTTACGGAAGCTTGGCGCCCTACGTACGAACAAAACGCGAGCTTAATGCGTTAAATAGCAGGCTGGCCGATGAATGGGCCTGGATGTTGTCAATTTCATTACGGGATCAAAAGCGACACGGGCAAGAGTGCAAGGCGCTTTGGCGCGCTGTTGAGCTTCAGCCAGTTAATGTCTTGTTCTGGAAAAGCTTCTTACTTTCTGCTGTTAGGGCTGCAGGCAGTTACGCATCAAGGTTAAATGTATTGAATTTGGTGAAATTTTTTAAAATTTTGCGTCAATTTGTTAGGCCATAGTACTTTCAGTCCTTATAATACCGCCCTGGTAAGTGGGCATCAAAAGAAAGCGGAATTTAACCGCTTTTTTTTATGGGTGCCCTTTTAAAGGAACAAGTAGTCCGCGTTTCCCTGACAGGTGCCTTCAATCAGAGCCTCAGCATGGATGATCGGGCTCAATACTTTCCCTACGTTTTTTAAATTGGATTAACCAGAAATTGGTATGAGTAAAGTACATAAGGCACTGGCTTATTCGGTATTTTCAAAATACATCAATCGTGTAGTCAATCTTGCTTCAGTTGTCATAATTGCCCGTCTATTGACTCCCGATGAGTTGGGGCTTTTCGCGATTGCCAGCGCGATTGCTCTGATCGCCAGTGAGTTGAAATCATTCGGTGTTGGCGGGTATCTGATCAGGGAAGAGGAAATTGATGTTGACAAGGTTAAGCGAGCACTTGGCCTGAGCGTGCTGATTTCCTGGGGGGCTGGTTTTGCTCTGGTGGCCGCGTCATGGAGCATTGAGTCGTTTTATGACAAGGACGATATTGCTCTCCTCATACAAATTCTCTCATTAAGCTTTTTCCTGTCACCGCACATCGGTGTCGCCAAATCACTTATGGCGAGGGATTTTCACTTCAAACATCGCTTTATAGCTGAAACATCAAGCCAAATTGCTCAGTTTGGAGCAGCGGTACTCTTTATATTACTGGGGTACAGCTATTATTCATTGGCGTATTCAACAGCGACAGGGTTTATTGTGGAATTGATCGCCGTGGTGATCCTGAAACCCAAGCTTTTTGTGTTTACGCCAAAGTTCCAGGGATTGAAGTCTATTGCCAAGTTTGGGGTATTTGTGACGTTTTCCAACTTGTTCAATAAAATAGCGGCAAATGTTCCGGATTTGATTATCGGTAAGCTGGGTACAACCTCCGAAGTTGCCTACTTTTCGCGCGGGATAGGATTTCTCAGTTTTCTGAAAATGACGATCAACAGTGGTGTAAGGCCAGTGGTGACCCCCTATCTTGCTGATAAGAAAAGAGAAGGAGGGAATGTCGAAGAGGCATACTTGAATGCTATCAAAATGCTGAGCGCTATTCTCATACCGGTACTTCTCGTGTCCGGCTACGCGAGTGAGCCGGTGATAGTGTTGTTTTTTGGTGATCAGTGGTTACAAAGTGCACCTCTGGTTTCAATCTTGTGTATTTGGGCGGCTCTCAGGGAGATGCATACTATCAGTCCATCCTTGTTCATCACTACAGGGCATGAGCGACAGCTGTTTTATCGGGATTTGGGGTATTTGCTGTTTATTATTGCTGTGGTCTATTTCACTTATGAATATGGACTGGAGGGTATCGCCTGGGGAATGGTGTTTACAGGGTTTGTTGATTTTCTGGTCATTTGTACCATGTTGCAGGTGTTGGTGAATATATCCTTGAAAAAGCAATTTCTGGCATTTTTACCCAACCTTATTCTGGCAGGTATTTGTGTGTTTTGGGCGTTCCTGGTTGACCAGTGGATTGATTTCAAGGAAACCAGTGTCTTTTTGTCAATGCCGATACTAGGAGTGACCACGGGTATTGTGTGGCTTGCCACGCTGATCTTGATGAAGCATCCGCTGGCATCGGAGCTACAGTATATGGCCAGAAAATTACTCAAGAGATCGTGAGGAAAATATTACATGGTTCTGAAACCCTAGTATTCAAACCAAATTATTCAGATTTTGCTGGGAAATACGAAAGAGCGGGAAAATTAATGTCCATCAACAGACAGTCACAACCTTTATTCATACTGGGTACTCAGAGATCCGGAACGACATTGCTCGCCCGGATTCTTTCCAGCCATAAAGATATATTTATTCAGAACGAAATCAGCGTGGAAAAGGTTTTCGAGGGAGTGAACGATCCTGCGAAAATGTTGTCGTTAATGGATGTTCAGATTCAAGAGAGACATGGCGACAGCTTGGAAGATGTGCTGCAAAAAGAAGGGAAATCTGTTTGGGGAGTCAAAGATCCCGAGTTGACCTACCATCTGGAAAAGCTTGAGCAGTTTATTCCTGAAAGCAAAATGCTCCTGATCCTTAGAGATGGCCGTGGGGTGGTGAACTCCTACATGGAAAACAAATGGGGGTTGGGAACCAACGCATATACGGGCGCAATAAGGTGGAAAGAGGAAGTTGAACAACTTCTAGATTTTGCCGAACGCCACAAAGAGCAGGTCTTAGTTGTACGTTTTGAAGACCTGATTACAGGCATGGAAGCAGAATTAAGAAGAATTTGTTCACATTTTGGCGTGGAATTTGATCCTGAAATGCTGAAATATGACAAGAAGAAGGCAATGTTCAAAGAAAACCCGCACAATGTGAACACCAATAAGGCGCCTGACATAACCTTGGCAGAGAAGTGGCAGTCGAGGTTGTCTCCTCGTGAAGTGGGGATTATCGAGTATGTTGCAGGGGATACGCTGAAGGCTCATGGATATGAATTAGCAGGAGAGAAGGTTTGTCCTTCTGCTATTGAGCGTGCTTACTATCTGGTACATCAGAAGATTATTGGCGAGATCCAATTACAATGGCAATGGCGAAGATCTCTTATCAGGAAAAAGAAAAAAGCCGGAACTTCGGTTTCCTGAAGTAATAAGCGAGATAGTTTGATCACTGATGCTTAACGTTTTACTTTTTTTCATAACCTATATCAGCGGATTTATTGGCGGCCTGCTGCTTCATCCTGCCTATATTTTCGTACTGTACGAGGCGGTTTACTTTTTTAACCCGCAGAGACGCTGGTGGGGACCGTTGGTCCCTGATCTCAGCTATTCCTATTTTGTCGTGATCGTGATGATTGGGCTTCTGGCGGTCAAATATAAGCAGTTCAAATCTAACAGGTTGCTTGATATTCCACAATTCAAGTGGATGTATTTCGTACTGTTGCTTTACGTCGTTGCTTATTTCTATGCCGTAATGCCTCAGTATCACATGGAATATATGACTAACTACATCAAGCTAATAGTCATTGTTTCTGTTGCCTATAAGCTCATTGACTCTGTATCAAAGCTTAACTGGATCATTTATGGCTATATATTTGGAAGCTGGTACATAGGATGGGTTGCATTTCAAACCGGACGAAACTCAAGCGGCCGGGTGGAGAAAATCGGTACCGTTGACTCGCCAGATGCTAATGGTATTGCCGCAGCGATTGCTCCATCGCTGGTGTTCTGTCTTTACTACTTCTGGACTCATCAAAAAAAGTTGGCCAAAGCTATTTTTGTGTTTGCGGGCATGTTTATCGCCAACGGAATCGTTCTGATCAACAGTCGAGGGTCTTTTCTCGCGATCGCGGCC
Source organism: Hahella ganghwensis DSM 17046 (assembly GCF_000376785.1). Classification (GTDB taxonomy): domain Bacteria; phylum Pseudomonadota; class Gammaproteobacteria; order Pseudomonadales; family Oleiphilaceae; genus Hahella; species Hahella ganghwensis. The sequence goes on along the minus strand of NZ_AQXX01000128.1, from coordinate 6,916 downwards.
AGCATGATGATATTTATGTATCATATGTATTTCTCCAGTTTCCAACGCAAATACCAGAAAGCGACCGCTATCATGATAACCCTGTTCGGTTTAATCGGGGCTGGTACACTGATGGACGATGCCTTCATCGAGAGGATGAAAACGATCACCAATACTGAGGTCAGCGCGGAGAAAGAGAATGCCGCAACCCGGACCATTTTCTGGAAGGCTGCTTGGGATATGGCGAAAGATCATCCTTTTGGAGCTGGGTATCACGGATTTAACCATTATGCAGAGTTTTATATTCCTCATGGTTATGACACAGGGGGTTCTTTAAAAAGAACGGTGCACTCCACTTGGTTTGAAACGTTGTCAGAAGTCGGATACATGGGGCTGATAGGTTTTATCTTGATGCTGTTCACTGCTCAGCGAAGCCTGGCAAAGTGTAAAAAAGAACTGCGGCGACGACAGGAAGTGGATGAATATTTCAAGGTCATTGCCATAGAAGCGGCTTGTGTGGCCTTTATTGTTGCTATGACATTCTTAAACAGAATGAGGGCGGAAACACTGTATTGGTTGCTGCTGTATACAGGCTGCGCATACAATTTATATGTGCTGAAATATAAGGAGCCAAAGGGGATAAAGTCTCCGGCCTCCGCTAAGTCTTCGGCCCAGGTGTCGACCTGAAAGGTATGAGGTAGATCAGAATATTATGAAAAATCGTATTTTGTCGATTTTTGGTGTTGTTGCATTACTGGTCGGTATTGGGCTAACGGGAGTTAATGTATACGGCCTGTTCCGGGATGTTAGACCAGCAAATCTGGAAGGAACAGATACCCGTTTTCATGAGGATCTGACCATGGATTTCGACCAATCCATGACAGAAATCATTCGTAAGTCAGGCGAATCAGAAGAGCAATATGCGGAGAGAGTAACCAATGTTATCTCCAAAAGTCTTGCTCACATTCATTGGAAGGAAGAAACGGATAATACCCGGTTTAATCAGCTAATACCGATTTGGGAAAACTACTTCCTCTATTTTATGGGGATTTTTTCCGGTATTCCTGAGTATCAACGCTACCATTATGCGGACTATGAACGTAGCTTAAGAAGAGGTATTGGGATATGCGGTGATGCCTCGATGATTATGTCCCAATTACTTGATCAAAATAATATTCCCAACCAGATTCTGACTTTCCCAGGGCATGTTGTGGTCGCAGCGAGCTTTGATGGGGGGAGGGAGCTGACATACGATCCTGACTTTGGCGTATTTCTACCATATTCGCCTGATAGTATTCAGCAGTCGCCGGTGTTAGTCAGAGAGCACTATGCAGGTCAAGGGTATACAGAAAAAGAAATCAATACTCTGAACTGGCTGTATGGTAAGGATTATCAGCGCTGGAACGGTGTTTCTCACTTCATCACCAAGAAATACTATTTTGAAAAAGTATCCTATTGGCTCAAATGGCCGTTTCCTTTTGTATTAATTGCATGTGGTCTCTTTTTTGTCCTGAAACGAAAATCAATGACACCGGCGAAAAATGCTAAGCTACGAGAATCTCTTACGTAAGAAAAAATCATGATTCAATACAGAAAGGAAATTGATGGCCTCAGGGCCATAGCGGTTATTCCTGTCCTGCTGTTTCATGCAGGAATTGGTTTTGTGCCTGGCGGGTTTTATGGCGTAGACATATTTTTCGTTATCAGTGGTTATTTAATCACGTCGATCCTATTGAAAGATCTTGAAAATGGTCATTACTCCATTCTCGACTTTTATGAACGAAGAGCCAGGCGCATACTGCCGGCTTTGACAGCGGTATTGGTATTCACCAGTGTTGTTGCGTTCTTGGTGATGTCTCCCGAAGATCTGAAGTCCTATAGCCAGAGTGTCGTCTCGGTTGCGTTGTTTTCTTCTAATATTTATTTTTATCTGACAAGTGGTTATTTTGCCACGGCTTCGGAGGAGTTACCTCTCCTTCACACATGGAGTCTGGCAGTTGAAGAGCAGTTCTACTTATTCTTTCCTGTACTTCTATACCTCTTATGGAAATGGGGCCGATCTTCCAAAAAGGTCATATGGGGTTTAAGTGTTTTGTCTTTTATTGGCTGCCTTTGGTTTGCAGAAAAGGATAGCTCTGCCAATTTTTATCTAATCCACACCCGGGCTTGGGAGTTGTTTTCCGGGGCTTTGGTGGCAATGAGCTACACGTCATTGGCGCGATATTCCAGTACACTGAGAGAGATTTTCAGTTGGTTTGGGGTAGGTCTGCTGTTTTTCAGTATCTTGGTTCTAGATAAAACCTATAGCCATCCTGGATGGGCGACTTTGGCTCCTGTATTAGGGACTTGTCTTATTATTGCCTTTTCCAATCAAACGCATTCCGCGAAGTTTCTTGGCAACAGAGGCTTCGTGTGGATAGGTTTGATTTCTTATTCACTCTATTTGTGGCATCAACCAATATATGCATTTATCAGACTGAAGTTTGAGTCTGAACCTCCGTTGGACATATTTTTAATCGCAACCCTTGTATCTATTGCATTGGCCTGGGCTAGTTACAGATACGTTGAAAGGCCCTTCCGGAACCGTAAGTTCATGACGAGACAAAAGATCTTCGGTGTGTCTGGATTTGCCCTGAGCTTGTTTATGTTGCTGGGCGTTGCCGGGCACTTGGGTGAGGGTTGGAGCAAGCGTTTCTCATTAGGGATGGATTTGGCATCGATTGATTATAGCCCTGCTCGGTATTCCTGTACTTCGAGTTCCGGTAACTATATTGCGCCTGAAAGCGCTTGTCGGCTAAATAAAATGAGTTCAGCACAGTGGGCTGTACTTGGCGATAGTCACGGGATTGAAATCAGCTATTCATTGGCTAAAAAGTTAAGTTTCAGCAACCAGGATGTTGTGCAGCTAACTTATTCTGGTTGCCCGCCTGCCTATCAGTTTGAGACTATCGTTAAAGGGTGTTCGGGGTGGCTCAAAGAGACAATGGAATACATTAAAAATGAAGATAAGATACAAAATGTGATTTTAGCATACCGACACACGGCTTATCTGTATGGGTATAAAGAAGGAAAAGCGACAAAAGAAATGCCGAGAAAAGTGAAAGGGGAAGAGGGGGCGTCTGTCGCAGAATTGCATGAACTGTACTGGAGTAGCTTTGAATCGATGGTGAAAGAACTCAAGGGCAGTGGTAAAAATGTAATTCTTTTATACCCAATACCTGAACTGGTGGCAGATGTTACCAAGTTGGTTATTCCGCAGACTATTTTCGACACAGAGATCGATGAGAATAAGATCCGTGTAGATATCTCCCGGTATAAGGAAAAAAACTTTTACTCCGTAGAAAGGCTGAATCGACTAAATTCCAAGTACCAGTTGGAGGAAATATTCCCTTCTAATACATTGTGTGATAGCAGCAACTGTTATGCAGTAAAAGATAGCAAGGCTCTGTATTTTGATGATAACCATCTCAGTGTTGCAGGAGCAGACCTGGTATTGACGGAGCTTTTGGTCCAGTAATCGCCTAACTTGAGCACTTGCTGGTTATCAGGTTTAAACGGATTAAGGTAACTGAATGTTTGTATTTTTATTGTCGCTAAAACACCCGGAAACGGCTAATAACTACCAGAGAGTGGAGGAGCTTCTTGAACTCACTCTTAGATCTATATGTGGTCAGTCCTGCGCTGAGTTCAGGGTGGTCGTAGTATGTAATAAGGTGCCTCAAATCAATTTTAGCGATGATAGGGTGCACTTTCATGTTGTCGATTATCCTGCGGTAAGCAAGTCAGGAGGCAAACTGGATAAGGAAGAAAAGTTTACAGACAAGGGCACAAAATATATGTCTGGCTTACTTTTCGCCAAGCAGTTTGCCCCCAAATATGTCTACATATTTGATTCGGATGATTGGGTTAATCGCAACCTGGTTTCCTATATGAAATCAGCGCCGGATTACCCTCTATGGTGTGTGGATAAAGGGTATTTTGTTAACTTTGAGTCCAAAGAATATAAGAAAAGAAGTGGCTTGTTGAGATATTGTGGTAGTACCTTTATCTACGATTATAACTTTCTTATGAGAGAGGCCAATGTTCAGGGTGCTATTGATGAGAAGTCCTCGCAGAAGGAGCTAATAGAGGCAACTTCGCATCACTTTATAGTCAAATTACTCTCAAATCATACGATTAATTATGTCTATTTTAAGGATAAAGGAATTGTCGCAAAGCCGATTCCTTTAAGAACAGCCTGTTGGATACAAGGTACTGGTGAGAATGTCTCGAATACTGCAGGTGGTTATAAAGGACTTTCAATCGATGACGAGTTTTGTCATACCTTTAGTTTGCCGGATTCGTGTAAATCGAAAGATAAAGCAGAGTTCTCAAACTGGATTCGGGATCTGTTCGCTGGGATCTACTCCTCATTAACCTGGTACTATTCAAAATATACTGGAAAGCGAGTGTTCTAAGCGGTTTATTATGATGTTATATCGCTGTACGAAGAAGGGAAATTCCTTTTTCGATAAATAATTATTACGGTCAGGCGGCTTGTTAGAAGGCTCTCAATGTTGTTAAACGTGATGACAGCAGAGCTGCATGGTAATTAAGCCTGGTATTTTGATGTTGCAGGTAGACTATATGTAATTAAGTGGTTCTGATTGAGTGATAAATAGTTTAAAACCAAAACGAGAGTCATATGATGAAGGATTTTGGATGGTACAAAAAACTGTTTGTCTTACTTTCAAATCCCAGATTGTTGAAAAATGATAAGGAGTACATATTTGTTTTAGGGCATATGCGAAGCAGATCTTCCGTACTGTCTCATGTACTGGGAAGCCACGATGATATAATCGGGTATACGGAGCTTCATCGATCATATGCGAATACAGACTCTTTATTGAAAATGCGTGTTGATCTATATGAAGAATTTGGACAGCAGTTTGGGAGTCGTTATTTGCTGGACAAAGTACTTCATAATGGACTTGATCCTAGTGAAGCAGTCATCAGAAGAGCGAATCCGAAGCTGATTTTTTTGCTTCGTGAACCTGTCGGCTATGTTAACAGCTTGATCAAACTCGGCAAGAAGGTTGGAAAGGCTCATTATGCCAATCTTGATTTTACCATTGAGCATTATGTTCTCAGGGTAAACTTCCTGGCGCAATTACCAGAAAAATATGGCCTGCCATTCTTTTACATTGATTCAGATGAACTGGTGAGCAATACAGACGAGATCTTGGAGGAACTTAGTCGATTCCTGGATCTTTCAACACATCTTTCTCCAACTTATAAAAAGTTCGAAAAAACCGGTAAGCGTAGATTCGGTGACTCATCTGAAAATATTAATTCAGGTGCCATTGTGGATACGTCAAAACACCGTGATGAATCTGACAAGATTGAAATCCCTGAAGACAAAATTGCACCCGCTATGGATGCCTATCACGCCTGTCGAGAAATACTGATTAACCAGTCAGTAAACCAAACCGGTTAAGAAAGGCCTTATAAATGATCAACAAGCATGCAGGATAGGGCGGCGATGGTATAAGTGGGGTTGTGACTGCCACCGGTTGGCATTGTCGAACTGCTCGATATATAGAGGTTGTCCTTGCTGTGAACTTTCAGAGCAGGATCTACGAATGAGTTATCAGATGATGTCCCCATAATGGTTCCTCCCATATGGTGGGAGGCATCAGTCGCAATAGGCCAGTCACCGTCTTTATCGATGGGAACATTTAACCTACCTATACCCTGCTCCTGCAGATATTGGTTAATTTCGTCATGAAGAGTAAGAATAGACTGCTTTTCTCTGTTACTTAGAGAATATTCAATATGAGCCTTCTTATTACCGAGGGAATCTTCGTCATTCGATAAGGTGATCTGATTTTCGTAACGGGGCTCCATTTCAAGATAGTTCCGGATACGAAACTTCTTTACATTAGGCTTTTTATTAGTAATTCGGAAAAAAAGGTATTGAATTGCCAACGATATCGATTTAATTCGATCGTTTGATTTTGCCCGTTCGAGGTGATCGGTATCACCGGTCTCGCTAAAGTCCAGCATGGCCACTTCTTTATTCTGGTAGAGGGCCAGGAATATTTTGTGGAAAGTCCTTTTATTCTTAAGAAAGGTGATAACTGCTGAAACTAACTTGTCATCACTCCAGAGCATAATGGGTTCGAATCTTATGTAAGCATTCAGGAGTTGCTTCTTTTCCTGGACCTCCCAGGGGAGACTCAATCCTATATACTTATAGAGATTGTTTTCGATAGTGCCGACATAGTCGTTAATATTGGTCGAATTGAACAGCTCCAGAAAGCCATACTCACTTTTCGGGTGGTTCATGAAGTACTTGCCCAGATATTTGCTCTCCCTCCCAAGAATCAAAGAGCCTTTTTCCTCTGCATTGAGGAGTAGGCGAACTGTTTCAATCCCTCCAAGTGCCAGAATAAACCTTCCAGCCATGACAGTGGATTGAACGAGAGTTCCCGCATGGGCAATCACAATATTTTTAACTCTTCTGTCATCTGAGCAAATGTCAGTGACATGGGCGTTGTAAATCAGCGTTATGCTTTCATCCAGATAGGTCGCATAATTGATTGGCTCTGGATGACCATAGAATGCGCGCTTTCTGAATTGCTCAAATAGAGTGCTATGTTGAGTGGGTTTATTCTGAGTATCTACAAAGCCATAGTGACGTGGTCAACTGATTTGTGACAACCCAGTTAAGCAACTTCTCGTAATTCTTTCCAGGCCGTTTCATATTGATTCGGGCTTTGGTAATCCAAATATGAATGTAGCCGAAAGCTGTTGTAGAACATCGTGATGTAATGCAACACATCTTGCTGTGCTTCTCGTCGAGTCTGGTAGTGGTGCCATTGAATCCGTTCTTGCTTCAGGCTACCGAAGAAGCTCTCCACTACCGCGTTATCCCAGCAGTTCCCCTTTCGACTCA
>NZ_AQXX01000127.1 GCF_000376785.1 Hahella ganghwensis DSM 17046 | reverse complement strand
TGAGGTTATAAAATAGCTGCATGCAGTGGACACGAAGCATGGTGGATAACGGATACGGAGGGCGGCCGTTCTCGCCCTTGGGGTAATAGCGGGCGATCTTCTTTTCCATGCGTTTCCATGGGATCAGCTTATCCATTCGCTCCAGAAAGATTTCCCGGCGGGTCTTACGCTTCTTATTCTGGTATTCAGCTTCGGAGAAAGTCATCTGATCCATGGATAGTATTCCTGATGAGTGAAGTTGGCCGTATTATGACTGATTTGGGGAGTTATTCAGAGCCTCCCTTTGTTAACCTCAAATATAGAATGCTTATATATATACTTCTTGAGAGCGGCTAAATTCGTCTCATATGAAAGCACAGCTTCAGCAATTGAGTGGTCGTAACTAGCTTGTGACCAAATGTCCAGATAAGGTCCAATTATATCTGCTTTGTATAGACTGTATTGTTGTACGCCCCCCGCATACTCTACTTTAAATTCGTCGACTATTTCTAGTTCATCTACTGCTTTCTGATACCAGCACTGAGCTTCTACTTCCTCTTTTACATCATCCCACCTGAAATACATATCTCTATTTCGAAGGTCAAAGCAGCATAGTAACAAAGGAGGCTGTTCGCCTCTCAGTTTTGCCGCTTCATAGACAATTAGCCCCTCAACATCATAATCATAAAATGTGGCAGTCTTTAAATACCTAAGGGGGTCCGAATCTGGCTGATTCCAGTCAATTCTTTCTGCAGATATGGACTTAAGTATCGGACAACCCACGACACTTGCAGATGAAGTTACGAGATTACAAATATTACTTTGGAAAGTCGTGAAATAAGAAAAAATCGCCCAATCGAATTCGCTTAAAAGGCCCTTGACCTGATCATGGTATCCGCTACCACTGCAGTCTTCTATGTATGGACCAGCATAAGATATTTCCTCAGGGCTTACCTCTATAGAACCAGCTATAATCCAGGGCCTGGAAGTCCAATCTGGCCATGAATTGGCTATTTTACGAATTTCATCACTTCTGTTTAGACGCTGAGCTCCTGAAGGTTGCAGAAAAAACGAAGCTCTAGATATCGACAGTAGTTCGTCAACTATTCTTAACAAAGATTTTTTCGATATTGAATTAAGGTCCAGTTGAATAGCAGTACCCGGCACAATTCACTCCCAAATACTAAATTTATAGACTACCACCCCCATACTCTGAGCAGCATCTAACTGTATGAACTAAGCCGTAATCTGCCAAATATATACACCATACCCATTATCTGCCTCAAAAAAGACTTCTTTTAGAAGAGGCTCGTCATACACCTGCCATGACCGGATTACACCCCCAACTCCACTCAAGAGTTTTGGTAACCTATCATCTAGAGTTTTATTCAATATTGAATAGAGCTTTTCGCTACTGCATTCAACCAAATGTATCTCCGACTTCACTACAGCCACAAGTTCTTGTTTTGTAGCGCCTTCAATGCGCTTAAAGTGTCTTATGGCTGCGTCGACAAACACGGTTACTGGATTAAGTTTCTCTCCTTTCTTACTTTCGTAATAATAGAATTCAATGGTCTCCTCACAGCAAGGTTCCTCATACAATAAGATCTTACTTACCGGTATTCGGCGCTTATAAGGCTCATTTCTAATGGAGGAACAAATATCCTCGGTAGTCAACTTCGTATATTAGCCTGATATACCAGAAGACGATCAAATAAAGCCTGTGATACTGAAGTCACGCTCCATTACACACTCAACAACAAATGCTCACGCTCCCAGGGCGAAATTTCCCGATGGAACTGGCGTAGCTCTTCCTTCTTCACTTCCGCATATAGCTGGCAGAAATCCTCACCAAGGGCCTGATGAATTTCCTCAGCCTGATCAAAGATACGCAGAGCTTCATTGAAGGTTGTTGGAATATAGGAATGGGCGCCATGCTCATCTTCCAGTTCACCTTCGACGGGATGACCGGGCTCGATCTTGTTGACCATCCCCAAGTATCCACACACCAGGCTGGCTGCAATCGACAGATAAGGATTGGTATCGACCCCAATCACCCGGTTTTCCAATCGACGGTCCTGAGCGCCGGAATTAGGTACCCGCAGGCCGGTCGCGCGGTTGTCGTAACCCCAGGCAATATTGGTCGGGGCACTGGAATTGGTATCCGATTCAAAACGTCTGTAGGAATTTACATTCGGGGCAATAAATGGCATCACCTCAATCAAGTGCTTCTGGGTTCCACCGATAAAGTAACGGAACATTTCAGTGGCATTACCCTGATCGTCTGAGAAAATATTTTTACCAGTACTCAGATCCACCACACTCTGGTGAACATGCATCGCGCTGCCCGGCTGGTCGCGCATTGGCTTCGCCATAAAGGTGGCGAACATACCGTTGTTAAGCGCCGCTTCCTTGATGATACGTTTGAAGTAAAAGACCTGGTCTGCCAGCAACAAAGGATCTCCATGAGTCAGGTTGAACTCCACCTGACCGGCACCGTCTTCCTGGATCACCGAGTCGATGTGCAGACCTGCCGCCTCGGCGTAATCATAAATGGTGTCAATCACTGGTCCGTATTCGTCGATTGCCGACATGGAGTATGACTGTAACGCCGTACCTGAACGCCCAGTGCGCCCAACAGGAGGCTCTATTGGTTCATTAGGGTCAATATTCGGCTGAGTCAGATAGAACTCCAACTCTGGCGCAACAACGGGTTTCCAGCCTTTTTCCTGATACAGACTGATCACTCGCTTGAGTACGTTGCGCGGCGCACAGGAAATCGGCTTTCCTTCCCGGTCATTCAGGTCATGAATAATCTGCAGTGTTGCCTGCTTCGCCCAGGGAACGGCCATCGCCGTCGACATATCCGGCACCAATACCATGTCACTCTCGGCCCACTGGTTTTTAATATCCATCTCCACATCTTCACCAGTTATGGTTTGATAAAAGATAGAAATTGGCAGAAAGACCGGATTGTCGGGGGAGAATTTATTGACCGGCATCGCCTTACCGCGGGACATACCGTTCAGATCCGGAACAATACACTCCACTTCATCCAGCTTACGGCCTTTTCGGTAGGCTTCAAAGGCAGGGGGCAGTTCATTCAACCAGGAACGATCAGGCTGACTCATACAATCTCCGATAGTGACTAAAGATCTTTGCAGTGTAATCGAAATATTGGTGAGGGAGTGACTAATTATTGCAATGGCATCATACCGTCCTTGCAACCCCCCTTCTTAGTCCGAATAACCGATTGAAAGGGAGGCATTCATGGGGGTACATTTTGTATCCATGGTAAATTTTGAAAGGTGTGTTCTGAATAGATTCAGAGGCTCCCTGGGTTCATAGCGATGACTTTCTCGCAATGACTATGCTTCAATTGACTACCAGATATTCTATATAAATTAGTAACTTTCCTATGAACATCAACATTATCGACATTGAAGCCAGCGGTTTACACTTTGATTCCTATCCTATCGAAGTAGCTGTCCTTGTGAATGGTAAAACCAAATCATGGCTGATTAAGCCGGAGCCTGGCTGGGTCTATTGGTGTGATATCGCAGAGAGTATCCACGGAATCACGCGGGAAATGCTGCATAAAGAGGGTTTACCTGCCATCCAGGTCGCACGGGAATTATCAGCATTTATGAATGAGACGAAGGAACCTCTCTACAGCGACGCCGTCAGGTGGGATTCCGATTGGGTCGACACGCTTTATTTGGCAGCCAATGACGTCAGACGCTTTCATATGGCATCCATTTATAAGCTATTGCGAGGATCGCAAAAGTTTGCGTTTGATGAGCAAATAGCCATATTGGCAGAGTCTGGAAAATATCGCCGCCATCGGGCAGAAGAAGATGTGCGCATGATTCATGAAGCGTTTAACAGCCTGATACACTAGCCAGAGATTTGGCCAACTAGCGGAGAATGTCCGCTAAAAACCTCTGTGTTGAATCCCATTCTTAACTTGATTCAAAGCTTGGATGACGGAAAATAAACTCCCCCCGCTTTTTAAATGTGATTACCTGGAAGATATATGAAGTTCCTCCGCCAGCATATCGAGCAACAACTTATCGGCCTGACAGGGCTCGCCATCGGTGGCATCGACTATGAGTCACCCGCCGGTGATCCTGGCCTGTTTGGTCCCGACAGTGTGTGCTGGCGGGTACATGGGGATTTTCCGGCCATGCTGTGTGGAGGCATCAGTGCCTTGATGCTGCAGATGCTTCACCCTCTGGCATTGTCCGGTGTTCTGGATCATTCCAATTTTCGGGAAGACATGATTGGTCGACTACGACGAACCGGGCAGTTTATCGCCGGGACGACCTTTGCCGCGGAAAGTGACGCGCGGTGTCTGATTGACCGGGTTCGTAATATCCATGATCAAGTGAACGGCATCGCGCCGGACGGCCGACCTTATGCCGCGAGCGACCCGGTTCTGCTGACCTGGGTACATGTGGCAGAAGTCCGCAGTTTCCTTGCCGGATACTTACGCTACTGCAACCCAACCCTCAGCGAAGCGGAGCAGGATTGCTACTACGATGAGGTCGCCCGGGTTGCCGAAGCTCTCGGCGCAACCGAAGTTCCACGATCGCGCAGGGAAGTAGAGGATTATCTGGAGGGGAAACGCCCTGAACTGGTATTCGATGACAGAGCTGCCGAAGTTCTATCGCTGCTGATGAATGCCCAAGCTCCCAGTCGCCTGACCCAACCTCTGGGCCGTGTTATGACTCAGGCCGGGCTACAACTGCTGCCGGACTGGGCCCGTACCATGATCGGCTTAAGTAATACTCACTGGCAACGTAAAGCAGTTGAGCGCAGTGTGAATACTATCGCACCCGTTATGCGCTGGTCATTCCGTAACGGAGCATCTCACCGGGCCAAGCGGCGGATGGGGGTTGGCAGTTAGAGTGCCAGCCCGATCGCAGCCATTAAGGTTTTAGTTACGAGTCATACTCTTAAAACCCTGGTTTTCTACTTCTATACCAATGCTTTAGGTCATATCTGGGCGCAGGTAACAACCAACCAAGCTATAGAGCTCTATCTATACACACTGATTTCAATCAGATTCCGATCAGGGTCCAGAAAATACACTGACTCTATGGCTCCCATGGCACCGGATTTTTCAACAGGCCCTTCGACAATTTCAACCTGTTCTTTTTCCAAATGTAATAGAACTTCTTTAAGAGGCCACGAGGTTATCAGACATACATCTCCAGAGCCTATCTGAGCGTTATTTCTTGGTTCCTGACCCAGGAGTTGAAGATTGATTTTCTGATTGCCGAACTTCAGTGCTTTCCGACCATTGGCAAAGGTCGTTTCTTCCATCATCAATACCCGGCGATAGAAATTCACCGAATATTCGATATCCGATACGGTGAGAACAATATGATCAATATGACTTATCATGTTACTCCAATAGCATTAACTCAGTTTTTACAGGGTTTGCAGTGAAACCTGGCTGATACAGGAACAGGGAGCAAACAGCGACCAAGCATTTTCAACCCCATCACTTTATTGTGCTGATAACTGACAATGGCCGGTCTTTTGTCGGAGGTTGTATCACCACGACCTCACCAGAAGCAGGGTAATAGTTTGTCAGTGCGGTGATATTAACCTGATGAGTCACCAGTATCGTAGGTGAAGATCCGCGATAATCGATAAGCCAGCGCTGCATGGCTTCAATACGATCTTGCCTGACATCCGGTTGCTGGAAGAAAGAGTTCAATGCCGGCAGTTCCTCTACTTCACCCACATCCAGCAAGCGAGCAGTTTCCAGACATCGACACCACTGACTGGAAAGTACTGTGGCACTTTTGATGCCATGCTGCTTGAGGAAGCGTCCAATTGCGGCGGCCTGGTCACGGCCTTCCTGAGAAAGATTTCGTTGGGTGCGGCAATCATTGATCTGGAAATCTGCCGGGTCACCAAACCCAGGGGCAATGGCGTGACGCATCAACAAAATATAACGTCCTTCAACAACCCCGTTTAATGCCTCAGAATGATCACGGCTTTCACCCATGACAGGGTCAGCCAAGACAGTATCAGGCACGGCGGTCAATGCTACCAATATCGGAGCTACAAAGATCGACACTACAAGCCGCAACGCTCTGGTAACGATCTTTACAAGCCTCTCACGAAGGAATGGCATCGTTCCTCCTCAAAGGTTGTGGCTGGTCCCCTAGATCAGTTGAACTGCAGACATTAGCACGAGCACAACGTGTGGAAAGGCAATCGTCGGTCTGACAGATTGACTTAAATACTCCTTCACCAGTCCGAGGGTTCCAGGCCGATTTTTCAGATACTCGCGGTTAAACTGATACGCCTTTTCGTCACTCTCGGTTTTTAATCCGGCTTCCAGTTGTAAGAGTCGATTTTCAATACGGGCCTGAAAGGTCTTCCAAATCGCATCCTGCAACCAGATCACCAATAGCAGTATGGTCATCAACACGCTGGTCTTGCCTGCAAAATATGCTCCCGCAAACACCGCCACACCGGCCAGTTTGATGATGAGTGAATACTTCTCATAACTATCAAACTGATTTTGAAGCAGCATCCATTCATTGGCCATACTCTGATTTACCAGATCCTGAGATTTCATATCACTCACTTACATTTCCCACTCGAATTTTTCTGTCTGTCATCAGGCCGCTACCATAACCCAGACCAGTGCCTGCGTCATACAAAAAAAAGGCCACCCAGATGCAGAATCCTTTCTGCGGGCGGCCCAGTCGTTACCCGAAAGCAACGACACTACACGGAGTTAAGGGATGATTTTTTCAGGCCTACATCTGCGGCTTCAGGTCCAGAGAAATCCTATTGTCGGAACCAGCCATCAACTGATTCAAAACACTTGTGAGTGGCCCACAGTTCTCCAGCACAGGCAGATCGTACGAACCTTCCAGAGATCCACCATTCATGGCTTCAAAAGTTTCCCCTTCCGGCGTACTGATACTGATATTCACCGGGTCTATTGTGCGACAGCTTTCCCCGCCTCCTATCGGCAGATCCAATCCAAAGACGTTTACTGTAACGCTTGGAACTTTCACATAAACCTGAGAATTAGCTGTCAGCAAACCGTTGATCAGCGTACCCGTCGTCTTCTCGACAGGCTCAAACTCCACAGCGGTAGTCGCAACCAGTTGACGGAATATTTTTGATACCTGGAAAGTGCCGGTGGTCGGTTCCAGCGTCACATCCGCAGACAGCATGCCCGTTGCCAGATCCAGCTCGCCTTCGATGGCCCCGGCCAATGGCAAGGTCCCGCCGGAAGCTGCGACATAAGTACTGCCGTCTGCATCCATACCGATATGTTGGGTCGGATCTCCTGAATCCTTGCCGCTACCGGTAAGTGCAACCGTTAACATCGCTTCATCCGGGTCGTCAGATTCAATGGTCAGCGTGTCACTGCTGGGCATTTCAGAGTTAGCCGTAAAGGACAGATTTACTGCGCAACTGGCTTTTGGCTCCAGAATGCTGCAATCCGTTCCGACAACAAAGAAGTCTGCATTATTGGCCAGCGCAATATTACTGATATTCAGAGCCGCTCCACCGACATTTGAGATGGTTAGCGTCCGCTCCGACGTGCTACCAACATCAATTCCGCCAAAGTCGATTTCTGTCTCACTCAGTTCGATATCTGCAGCGGGTTCCATTTGGCCATTGCCACTCATAGGAACGGTCACACTGGGAGAATCCGGATCATCAGATGTAATGATCAGTTCCGCGGTCTGCATTCCCTCGGTTGAGGCAGCATAGGTCACGTTGATATTACAGCTTTCACCAGATCCGAGGGTTGTACAGGTATTCATCTGTACAAACTCCTGGGCATTGGCGCCAGCAATCTCAACACCATTAATGCCCAGCATGGCGCCACCGGCATTTACGACCTTCACGTCCATCTGGCTGGAAGTACCAAGCTGAACATCACCAAACTCAATCGCTTTTGGATCAACCTGAATATCCTGGGGAAGCCCCGGGCCACCATCAACAACGTTGAAAGAATGCAGCACATTTTTCTGACCCTCGACAATGGTACAGTCAGAAGTAAACTGTCCGACGGGTCCCTCAACCGGACTACCGTCTTCCTTGAGACTGGTCAGATCCAGTATCAGATCATTGATGGTAATCTGCGCAGGGCCTACATCGTCTGCGGTAAAGGTTTCGACAGGCGCTTCGCCTGTCGCAGGGACATCAAAGTCACCTTTTTCTTCAGGTATTGGCGTTGAATCAATATTCAGAGCGACTTCTTTTTCTTCATTCCGGCTTGCAGTCGTAAGTGTCGCTATGCTGGTAGCCTTACCTGACAGGGTCTTGGCCTCCATCATCGCCAGTCCCTGCCTTGAAGCATCATTCACTCGGGTCAGGGTGTTTATCATCACTGGCCCCAAAGGCTCTCCCACGCTGACTTCAGCGGGATAGTCAGCCGTAATTGTCGCCATTACCGGCTGATCGCCGATGAGAGGAAATGGGCACATCATCTCCAGTTCCAGAATCACTGGATCTGCATGTGCCATACTATGTGTTGTCATCAGTATTACGCCGGCTATCGCTGTACTTAACCGGCCTTTTTTAAAAAGAAACGTTGTCGGATTCATCTTTAATCCTTGCATATCAAATTTCAATGAAATATCAGACAGCAGACACTCTGCTATCGGTCGCGTGCTTTGTATTGGTGATGCAAATGCATTTGAGGTCGAACAATATCCGCCTCGAACCAGAATCCCGCAGGACTCAATGCACCTGTTTGAATCGTTTTCTGAAAACTTTATGTCAGAAAATACATAGACATCTGAATAAAGATATATTGGACAACATTGTTCTTATAAATGTATCAAGAGAGGCTTCTCTTCATTGCTGCAGCAGCGGGAAAGATTCTATTTGCGGCGAATTTAATCAGGCAAGGATAATTTAAAAAATTATTATAATTTAATAAGTTATACATTATTCTATAAAAAGGACTATACCTTTTAAAACAACTTGAATTCACCACAACAAAAGGATCTTGGGAATTTAATCGTTATATCTGATATATCCGGTTTATGCAGTATTTCTAAATACGGCTAAGCCAAACAGTGACAATACCAGAACAATGACTATGCCAAAGGTTTACGGGATAGAACCCAGACTTAATGATTAAGGAAACTCTAAAAAGCATCGCTGAGGCCGTCAGTGCAAGGGTAAAGTTGGCCAAACACAGACAAGCTGGATGAAAGCACCATTTGTCGTGAATAAATTAGCATTTTGAGCCGACATCTAACGCCGTAATGGCAATGCAGGTAGTTTTTCAAAGGTTCCCTAGTTCCAAAAGTAACCGTTCACGCCCTAAAATTGCCCGCTCACGACACTCCGTCAACTTTGCAACAAAAATGTCATATGCTCTAGGTATCAAGATAGCAATTCCCGTTTGATAGTTCTTGTCATGAGAACTGTCAGCAAGACGAAGGCCAGTCCCCTTCGCACTCTACTTGGCGGCTCAATGAGCCGCTTTTTTTATTTCCCAGCCACATACAGCGATCAATCAATACCCTGAAGGAGATTGATGAGGTCTTTAATCTGAATCAAAAACGTATTTTGCGGTTTTTTATCCAGTGCGGTATTCGTTAGATCAAGGATCTCTTCCAGCAACGACTCTGGAGGCTTGGTAAACCAGTTTTGCTTGCTGTTTGCTTTCCACCACTCCGCAATGTCACATGTATCCATGCTATATCTCTCAGGAATTTCCAGAATAAGTGATTGCAGCAGCGCGATTAAATAAACCCAACGATCCTGCTCCCGAATAATATTTCTTACCGCACGAAGCCTAAAAAGATCATGAAGCTCCTGATGCAAAGACAAAAGTTCATCCAGTAATGAAACGGACTTCCCCAGCAAGGCAATTTTTGCCTCTCTAACTTCAGCAGGACAACCATTTCGGACCTTTTCCATAAACCATTGCTGAGATTTAGCACCAAGATTTCTAGCCGCAATGACGACAGCTCCCCTGAATTTTGGGTCGTCTCTCGCTGGAAGTTTCTCGATTTCACGCCAGTCTACACCTTGTCCGGATTCTGATAATCCAAGAACAGCCCCAACTGACATACAACGCTCATCGCTCTCCAGTCGTTCACGATAATATCCCGGCAAATCAAATGCCGCCTGGCGCCGGATATAGAACCTTGCCACCTCGCGGACGGATCTATTTATATGGGTCAGGTTATTCATCATTACAGCCATAGACTCTTCTGGAAACTGCTCCGCGATGGCATACATTGCCCGTTTCCTGATCGGGGCATAAGTATCGCCACTAAATAATTTCAGCCATGCCAGTTGCTCCGATCTGTCCTGGAGGCTCATCGCCAGCTTTAACGCCCCTGTGCGAATAACAATATCTTTATGGTAACAAGACCTTTTTATGACCCTGAGTTTTACACCATCAATTCTCTTTAAAACACCGAAAGCCGATCGAGCTAGATGTAGCTCTGCGCTATCAAGAGTCTCCAATAAAGTACTTATCCCTTCTTCAGATTTCAGCCCTAGCTCAATCCCGTCCAGGATAGGTTGGAGATTTCGGCGCTTTTTATGTTGAAGCTGTTGCACCAGATGAAGAAACTGAGTGGATTGACTTGGGGAAAGATTATCCAAGAGCTTGCCTATAAGGCCAAAAGCAAGACTACTGATGTCATAAACCCAATCATTCGCTCGAATAAATGCCATTTTGAGGGCCAAAATCTCATTGACCTCTGACAACCGTTGAAGCGAGGCAGATCTCACATAACCATTATTGTGACTAACTAAGAGAACAAGAACTGTTTCAAGTTGCTCCTGCGGTAAATCAAGACTACGAACAAAGGACTCATCTGCCTGATACCACTGTTTAGCCCAGGCCCGTCCACTGCAGCAGTAGTATTGTGATCGAATACTTTCATCCAGCCAACTGAGTTGATGCTGAGGAACCTGACCCAGTAATTCACTGATCCGCTCTATCGCTTTACTGGCAATTTCTCTATCCGGATGAAAGACCATTGGCGCAATGTACCGAACTGCACCATAGCTCGATAACTTATCGAGCACTCCGGGATCAATCTGCGATTTTGGCGACTTCCAGAATACCAGCGGGTTTTTATGGTCGTCTCGGTGAGAATAGATGCCTTTAACGACTTCAAGCTCAGAAGGAAGAGGTTCTCGTCTCATAGTAGGTCCTTATTACTGAGCGGACCCCAGCCCGGGAAACCACGATAAAATGACTACTACGAGTATCAAGTGGAAACCAATCCGCAATTAACAAAATTCAGGCCAGTCGACCAGATTAATGGCTAGAAACCCTGCGGTCAATGATGACATGTCATGTAATGTGCTCACCTTATTCTTAAATCCAGTCATTATCGGATTCGCCATAAAAACCAGGAAATAGCAGCCAGAAAATGGCGCCTCTATGTTTCGTAGGTTAATTAAATGATTTCAGGCTCTTCTTTTACCAGAGCCCCTCCCCTAGATAAAACCCTACCATTTAGATCCCTAGCAAATTCTTGTATGCGCCCCAACCAGAATGTTATGTTATAACATTATCAAAAAACTCATGACACAAACATTGAAAGTCAACGAAGAAACCTATCTGTCTCCTGGCTTAGCCAGATAAAAGGAAGAAACCATCAATGCAACGTGAATACACAAATGATACTCGCCCTGTCGATCATCGCCTTCCGGTTACCGTGCTCTCAGGCTTTCTCGGTGCTGGAAAAACGACCGTTTTGAATCATATCCTGAACAATCGCGAAGGGCGCCG
Organism: Hahella ganghwensis DSM 17046; assembly: GCF_000376785.1. Lineage (GTDB taxonomy): Bacteria > Pseudomonadota > Gammaproteobacteria > Pseudomonadales > Oleiphilaceae > Hahella > Hahella ganghwensis. The sequence goes on along the minus strand of NZ_AQXX01000127.1, from coordinate 99,849 downwards.
TGTGGCCGTTATCGTCAACGATATGAGTGAAGTCAATATCGATGCGAATACTATCAAGAACGATGTTGAACTCAATCGCAGTGAAGAGAAGCTGGTAGAGATGAGTAACGGCTGTATTTGTTGCACATTGCGGGAGGATCTGCTGGTTGAAGTCCGCAGACTCTCTGAGGAAAATCGGTTTGACTACCTGGTTGTTGAATCTACTGGCATTTCAGAACCCTTACCCGTTGCTGAAACTTTTACCTTTGCAGACGAACAGGGCGTCAGCCTGTCGGATATTGCCCGACTGGATACTATGGTCACCATTGTCGATGCGGTCAACTTTCTTCAGGATTATGACGAAGCTAGGTCTCTCCAGGAGACGGGAGAGAGTCTTGGAGACGAAGATGAACGTAGCGTTGCAGACCTGCTGGTCGATCAAGTGGAGTTCAGCGATGTGATTCTGGTCAGCAAAACGGATCTTGTAGAAGCTACGGAGCTTGAACGTTTACAGGCCATTCTTCGCAGCTTGAATACTGAAGCAGACATTATACCTATTACTCGAGGCCAGATTGATCTGCAAAAGGTACTGGGTACCCAACGTTTTAGTTTTGAACGCGCACAACAGGCACCGGGATGGCTCAAGGAAATTCGAGGTGAACATGTCCCGGAAACCGAGGAGTACGGCATCAGTAGCTTTGTCTATCAATCCCGGCGTCCATTCCACCCGCAAAAATTCTTCGACTTTCTGCATGAGCAATTACCCCAGGGCCGCCTGATCCGCTCCAAGGGTTACTTCTGGCTGGCCAGCCGCCCGGAGTTCGCCGGACTTTGGAATCAGGCAGGAGGCGTGGCACGTTATGATGTCGCAGGCCTGTTCTGGAAAGCCATTCCAGAACAACACTGGCCAGATGATGAGGAGTACCGCGAGTCTATTCTCGCTAAGTGGGAAGAGCCATTTGGGGACATGCGCCAGGAACTGGTCTTTATCGGTCAGAACATTGACCAACAGGATATTTACCAGCAATTAGATAACTGTCTTTTGAATGATGACGAGATGACGGCTGGAAGGCCCTATTGGGAGTCTCTGCCTGACCCTTTTCCGAGTTGGGAAAGTTGATTGAACCACAATTTGCCGGGGGCATGGTTCAGGCCCCCTATTTCCCCCTCCACGTAAGTGTCTGAGCTGCCAAGCCATCGCCTCTAAACACGCGCCTATCTCCCCTAAACATCCATTTTGACAGATAGACCCGTCCCACCTAGTTCTCGTTGCGTATACAGGTTTGTCCGACACACAAAAATCACAATGAGGGCAGCATGAATACTCCGATCATTTCTGACAACAAGCCGAAAAGAGTCTCTCTGAACAAAGGGGAAACCTATTACTTTTGCGTTTGTGGACGTTCCGGCAATCAACCTTTCTGCGATGGTTCACACAAAGGCACCGAATTTACGCCAAAAGGCTTTACCCCGGAAGAAGATGGAGAGGCCTATCTTTGTGCCTGCAAACATACCGGCAATGCGCCTTACTGTGACGGCACCCATAAACAGTTTTCAGCAGAGGAAGTCGGCAAACCCGGACCAGGAAAAGTTGCCACTTCTGACGGACCACCAGAAGCCTCCCCCACTCCGGAAGAACCCACCGTGGCCCTGATTCACGAAATGGCTCGGGATGGACTGTCAAAGATGGGACATCACGGCCCGATGACCTCCATGGGAGTGCCTCGCCATGCGCTTCCTCACTGGGACGAGATCCAGATTATGGCCGCACAAATGGCCACCCAGCCCTTAATGGAAGATATAGAGGTTGGAACGGAGCTGGTGATTGGCCCCAACGCAAGAAAACCTCTGATCTTGCGTATTCCATTGTTTGTGTCCGATATGAGCTTCGGCGCACTATCGGAAGAAGCAAAGACAGCACTGGCCAAGGGCGCAGAATTGGCAGGGACAGGCATTTGTTCCGGAGAAGGAGGTATGTTACCGGAAGAGCAGGCAGCCAACTCTCGCTATTTCTATGAACTCGCAAGCGCCGGATTTGGCTATCGTGAAGAACTACTAAAGAAAGTTCAGGCGTTCCACTTTAAAGGAGGACAGGGAGCGAAAACCGGCACTGGCGGTCATCTTCCCGCCAATAAAAATCGCGGAAAGATTGCAACGGTCAGAGGAATTGATGAGGGAAGCGAAGCTGTCTCCCCACCAACCTTTCGTGACCTGCACGGCGTCAAGGATTTCAGAAACTTTGCAGACCGCGTCAGAGAAATTACAGGAGGCATCCCTGTCGGGTTCAAACTCAGTGCCAACCATATTGAAGCGGACATTCAGTTCGCCTTGGACGCAGGTGCGGATTACATTATCCTGGATGGTCGTGGCGGTGGAACAGGTGCTGCACCGGTTATTTTCAGAGACCACATCAGCGTTCCAACCATTCCCGCCCTTGCCCGTGCGCGCCGGTATCTGGACCAACAAAACGCCAGCGGCCGGGTAACCCTGATCATCACCGGCGGATTACGTCTGCCAATGGACTTCGTTAAAGCAATGGCTCTGGGAGCCGATGGAATTGCCCTGGCCAACAGTGCCATGCAGTCTATAGGCTGTGTTGCGGCTCGTATGTGCAACACCAACAATTGCCCGGCCGGTGTTGCCACACAGAAAGAGGATCTTCGGAAACGGCTGAACGTCGACAAATCTGCCAATCAACTTCGGAACTTTCTGGAAGCCTCAACAGAGCTAATGGCCGTCATGGCCCGGGCTTGCGGTCACGACCATTTGAATCAGTTCAATATGAACGATATCGCCACCTGGCATAAAACCATGTCTGAGCTGTCAGGGATTCGATACAGTGGTGTGGGTTGATTATCATAGGCGGGCGCTCTCGGAACAGCTGCCCCCCATTTGGAAATAATGACTCCAATCAATCAGGAGACTCGCTGGAAGGTCGCTTGAATTTCTCCCGAAGTCTTTCAGCTTTATCTCTGATAAAGCAAATCTCCGCGTGATCGTTGACCAGTCCCATCGCTTGCATGAAAGCATACACAGTGGTGGGGCCGACGAATTTCCAGCCGCGTTTTTTCAGGTCTTTTGACAAGGCAATCGACTCGGCGGAGGTCGATACCGTTTGAGGTGGCGCAAGATTTGCGGGATCTGGTTCATATTGCCAGAAGTACGCAGCCAGAGAACCTTCCTTTTCCACCATTTCCTGAGCCCGTCTGGCATTGTTGATCACAGCCTCAATTTTTCCCCGGTGCCTGACAATGCCCTCATCCTGCATCAAACGTTCAATGTCATCGGCAGTAAACCTGGCAATACGGTTAAAATCAAAATGACAGAATGCTTTACGAAAATTCTCACGTTTGGTCAGGATCGTCCGCCAGCTCAATCCCGATTGAAAACCTTCCAGGCATATTTTTTCGAAAAGCCGATGGTCATCAGTGACAGGGAATACCCACTCAGTATCATGGTAAGGTAAAAACTCCGAGGTAATCGAGCACCACCCACAACGCACTTTTCCGTCAAGCCCTTCCAACACGCTCATTCTATGTTTTCCTTTTTATAATGGTTCAGTCAGATTTTCCCAAGGGAACTCAGGCTGCCAGAAAGCTTAAACGATCATCCAACATGGACGGTGTGATATTCAGAACTTCGGCAGTCACAACCTTTTCAACAACAAACGGGTCTTGATTGATTCTGGCTTCCAGTTCTTCCTGTGTCGTGTTGTGCGCAACAATGCCCCCTCCCTGATTCGGTTGCAGACTGCCTACTACGAGAAACACACCTTATTCCATCCCCTGTTTTATCCAGTCGTTATGCCTGACCATATATTCAGGTGCCAGGGACTTATTTTCAGCAAATCTGAGCAATACGATAAACATCGGGCAAATCTCCTTATAGCAATCACGGGATCTAGTGAAACGAACAGATCCGCTTATTAATGGGGGTGTTATCTTCGTGGGGTTTTGGCAGCCTGATCGATACAGGCCTGTAGCCATTCATTCATCAGTTTTACTTCTTCTTTCACAAATCCTTCATCCTGAAAGGCATTGGCAAGGGTTGCTACTCCCTGACTTCGGGCGAGCAGATGCATGGCGAATCTGTCTGCGTCCTGAGCACATCCCAGGCTGAGAAACTGTTGACTTAACCAATCATGAAATAGCGTAAAAAGCTTATTGGCTTCCGGCTGCGACGGATGATTCAGCTTGGCTAGCTCTGAGCAAAGTGAGCCTACCGGGCAACCGTACTGCATGATCGGCTCCTGGTTCACAATCAGAATATGAATAAAGCACCGTATGCGGGCTTCCGCTGTGTCACCCTGCAACTCCCACTGCTCTATAATCTTACGGGTCTTGGCAAGCCGGAACTCAATCACTGCATCGAGAATTTCATCTTTGGATTTGAAGTGGTAATAGAAGTTTCCGCGAGAGATATTGACCGCATCAGCGATATTCTTAAAAGAGGTATGCTCGTACCCCTGCTGATAGATCAGCCGGTCTGCGGCTTCAACAATACCTGCTCTTGTTGGGTTCTCTTTCACTCTCTACTCTCCCCTGGCACCTGTTGAATACCTGTCATCAATACCTCTGCCGAGACTAACTCCCAAACCCTAGGACACTTGTCCTAATCAATAAAACAAAAAAATAGGACAGCCGTCCTATTTTGTCAATCATTGATTTCTTGGGCCGAATTACAAAAAGAACTTAACAGCTCAAGCTAGAACCCTTTCGATTCACTCCGAGCCAGCTTGATCCAGGTTTTATAGAGGTCATTGTAATGACGGCTGGCTCTGTTGGCCTGAGTGATGATTTTGACAAGCAGTTCCTGTGCTTTTGCTGTTTCGCCGCTCTTTCTCAGCAATAAAGCATAGCGATAGCTTGCTTCAGGGCCAGGAAAATAGGTATCAAGTACCGAGAATTCGTGTAAAGCAGCTTCTATATCACCCGTCTGCTCCAACGTTCTGGCGTAAAGCAGGTGGGCATCAGCATTTTTGTAGTCAGGATTATGTTCTATCAGGCGATCCAGGATAGCTTTGGTTTCAGCATGGTTTTGCAAACCGAATTCAGCCCTGGCCAACCCGAACATAAAGGTAGGATCGTGTTCGTATAATCCTTTGAGGCACTTCTTAAACAGCGCCTGAGCTTCAGCAAACATCCCTTTCTTGAGCATTTCTTCAGCCAGGGCAGCTGAGTTTTCCCGGGTATCAGCAATCGAGTAATCCATCGCCGCCTGCTTGATTTCCCTATTTGGATTGACGGCGCCACTTACCGCCCTTCGAGCTTTCTTGCCGCTTCGGCTGTTCCCCAGATCGGGCAGAACTTCAACAATAAAATAAGCAATCGATCCTACCATCGGCAACATCACAACCACCCAGATCCAAGTTGTGTTGCGGCCTGTTTTAAAGATATGCACGACAAGCGCAACCTGAATCAGGATAGACAGAATTAAAAACGGCACCCTCGATTCTCCTTTTTCATGTCTATGTTGAGATGGCTAGAAAAACATCAGGGACATCGCCCCAAGTCAAACCTGGCAATTTATACTTCCCATGACAAAAGTTCATCATCTCTCCAAGTAATTTTACCTCTTTTAACGTCGGTCACCGCTTCTTCCCCCTTGCATTGCATGCTTTCAAGCGAAGCAGAAATGTGTAGAAAAGATCGTGAAAGATAGGAAAACCGTGAAAATCGATATAGTCGAAGGGCAAAATGCTTCTGGAATTCTTTGCTATATTTAAGTCAGCGCCACGAATTACTCTGACCAACGCCTAGCTGGAAAGAGTGAGAAACATCATATTGCAGACCGGAAGTATAAAAGGTTAAGCAGCCAGGGACCCAGGGTGAAATATGCTGAACCAAATATCTTTATTAGATCTGGTCGATAGCTTTAACGGCAGACCTATCCCTCCCTATGTCCTTGCTGCCACCCTGGCAACAGAACTCACCTCCACCAAACAAACCGCCAAGCAATTATCGCTTTGCTCGAAGAACGCACAGGCCATTACAGCCAGAGCCGATGAATGGGGCAAGGGATTCTCAGGAATAACAGATTACATCAACGACACCGCCAACATCATGATTGAGCTGGCAGATAAGGTCGGCAAGCTTGCACAGGGCCTGACCAAGGCATCAGTAAAGAGCGTCTTCGAACAGAAAATGGCGGCCAATCTGGAAAAGCTGAGCGCACAAGCCTTTCAGGCACATCCGGAACTACATGGCCTGACACAGGAAATTCTGAAAAGCGCCGACAGTTTTAACAACAAGAATGTAGAGGCGGTCATTGAGCTGAAAAAAAACCTGAGAGAGATCAAGGACTGTAATCGGACGTTAAACTCAATTGTCGCCATCTGCCGAATCGAAGCCTCACGTGCAGGCCCCTTTCAGGACTCGCTCTGGGCAATTGCAGACACGATAGAAGGGGCGGTACTCACACTCAAGGACCGTATGTTGATGGGTGACAGACTGATGAACCTGATGGAAATGCAAACATGCTGACAAAGACTCTGTGGGAAGCCAATAGCCATAAATGGATTATCTGCGGTCGGGATCCCGAGAAACCAAACGGTATCATTGATACCAATCAATACATGGTAAGAACCCATAACCGGTTGCTGATTATGGACCCCGGCGGTATCGAACTGTTTTCCGCCATGCTGAACAGCGCACTGGAATATGCTTCCATCAATGAAATCACTGATCTGTTTGCCTCCCACCAGGACCCGGATATCATCTCCTCCCTGGGCCTTTGGGACAGGGCTCTGCCCAAAGCACGCTTACATGCTCCCTGGCTCTGGGAAGGGTTTATCCGACATTTCGGCATGGAACACACCGAGTATGTGCGCATTCCGGATGAAGGAGGCGAAATTGACCTTGGCGCTGTCAGGCTCACTCTCGTTCCCGCGCACTATCTTCACTCTTCCGGAAATTTCAATGTCTATGACCCACAACTGAAAGTACTGATGTCAGGAGACATAGGCGCTGCGCTTGAACCCGGGCAGCCGCCACTATTCGTTGAAGACTTTACGTCTCACACAAAGCATATGGAAGCCTTTCACAGACGTTGGATGCCTTCCAACGAGGCCAAGCAACACTGGATCGACCGCATCCGAAAATTGCCGATTGAGTATATGGCCCCTCAGCACGGTCGTATATTCAAGGGCGATGATGTCAAACGATTCCTCGACTGGTTTGAGAATCTCGAAGTGGGGTCAGCCATACGCTGACAGCCCTTTGGAGCCCCTGACATCTGACATGCCAGAAACGCTTGGAGATTCATCCATCGCACCGTCATAAGTCGGTCTATATCTGGTTTCCGCCTTCCTTTGCACGCACAGCAATCGCATTCTGCGTACCTTCGCCTGGTTTTTGGTGATTATCATATCCTTGTTGCTGGCCATGCACATTGCACCAGGATTTCATAATGAAGTGATCTTCTATTCTCCCGGTCTGGGGACTTCTACCATGCCCTTCACTTTGAAGGCCGGACTGGATAAAGCCATAGCAGCAGCGATTGTGCTGAGCCTGATGATCAGTCGACTACAGTTTCAGGGGGTAGGGATATTTATCCAGAAAGATTTGCCAGTCATGCTTACCGGTATAGCGGGCATACTATTGACGGGTTACATTCTAGGCATAGATCTCGATATCAAGTTCGGCCAACTGACTCTCGCATTTGCGTTCTTTCATTTCTTTGTCACCTGCATGGCGGAGGAGGCATTTTTCCGCCTTCTGGTGCAGGAGACCCTGTGGCAAAAACTTCAAAAGTCACCTTTGAGATTTCTTGGCCCCTTGGCTGGACAAGTTAATCAATACGCAGGATTCATTGCATTTACCCTATCTGCGTCATTGTTCACCCTGGCCCACTTTCATACTGGTCCGGGTGCAATGGAGCGCATGTTCTTAATCTTCCTGGCAGCGTTGCTCTATGCGGGTATTTATTGGAGAACCAGAAGCTATATCACCTCCGTGACAGCCCATTTTTTGCTTAACTTTCTGCATCTTTCTCTATTTACCTATCCCGCCACCTTTTAAAACCAGGCCGTTTGCCATGTACAGCCACTTTCGATAAATGACCTCCGTACTCTGGCGATTGTCCTATACTTTCTGAGTATCTTCAGAAATCGGCCGACCAAGAACCGGAGGCATTGATGGAATACCCAAGCTTTGTTGAAGACAGCGATTACATTGCTATGGATTCAGATATTCCAGAAATTGATCAACTTCGGGCCATGTTGAGTAATCTGACCAGAGTACAACTGCTCTGTGCCAATAAGTTTGAAGACTTTGATCAATTGATCAGAGAATACTTGATCGCGGGTATCGAGATCTTTGGTCTGGAGACAGGCATCGTCAGTGAAGTGACTTCTGACGGCGTCTACAAAGTCAGGGATGTTGTCAGCCCTCTGGATGTACTTCATAAAGGACAGGAGTTTCCACTGGAGGATACCTATTGTCGTGAGGTCGTACAAAGCCAGCATGTTCTGGGATTTCCACAAGTTGGAGAGCTGGACTACATGAACTGCCACCCCGTGTACCAGAACCTGAGGCTTGAAGCCTATTTATCTGCGCCGATATTTGTTGGGGACAAGCTGTTCGGGACCTTCAACTTCACCTCAACCACCCCAAGATATCGGGGCTTTTCCGTCAACGAGCGAAACCTGATTGTCATTTTGGCCAATTCCATCGGTGCATTTATTCTTCTTAGAAACAAGGAAGAACGCCTTATTTCCCTCAACGAAAAAATGAAGCGTTTTGTAGGATATGTGGCTCACGATCTTCGTAACCCCATGGCGGCCATTATTGGCTACGCCAAACTCTCAACACGCGAAGGGTTGACCGTCGAACAGATGAGAGACTTAACCGAGCGAATTATTGAGCCTGCAGAAAGAGCATTGGAGTTAATCTCCACGATACTTGAGCGGGCGGCGTTGAGCGCAGGCAAAATCACCTTGGATATTACCCAGGTAACATTATTCGAATTACTGGATACCGCTATTGAAAGCGTTTCTGCATTTGCAGAAGATGCGAGCATTACAATAAAAAACAATGTGTTAAAGGACACCATCCTTGAATGCGATGAAAACAGAATGCACCAAAGCCTGATCAATCTATTGATTAATGCCATCAAGTATTCCCCTATGCATGGAGAGGTCGATATCACCTCAGAGATCAAGAAGGACAATTGCATTATCAGTATTACCAACAAAATCGATCAGGAGGGTCCCCCCAAAACCTTCTCGAACACTCCGGTGTACAAGTCAGTGGGGTTTGGCCTCGAAATCGTTAATGAAGTCTTTAAATCACATGGTGGCACATTGCAGACGACAGAGCAGAATGACACCTATAAGGTTGTATTATCCATTCCCCTAATGGCTCAGCAGGCAGTCTGAACGACCTGTAAGATCATCTTACATACACATTGGCAACACGCCCGGATACTGATACTGGACTTTGGTCCATCGTCTCCCTTTTACTTTAATGGAGCAGTATCCGTGATAAAAATAACGAAAACGCCAGGCCATACTCATAATCCCCCTATCTGCCTGACCATGATTCTGTTGGGTGTATTAAGCTGGCAAATGGTCGGCTGTAGCGGCGGCACCTCCACCGCCACCAAACCCTCAGATTTTGATACGCCGCTTGAGCCCGTGAATGTTGGTGGTGACGGAGACTTGTATGATGCCAATCGATTACTGAATGTCAGTATCAGCCTGCCCGAGGCAGACTACGCCGCAATGAAAGCCGAGGGGCGCACGCTGGCCAGCACAGCCAGAGAATGTGTTCCCGAATATGAGTATACAGAATTCAAGGCCACGGTCACCATTGATGGTGACACCATGGAAAACGTCGTCATCCGCAAAAAAGGATTTCTGGGCTCACTCAGCCCCAGTCGCCCATCGATCAAACTTGATTTTAATGATCTTCATGACGGTCGCACTTATCAGAATATGACCCGAATGACGTTGAATAATAACCGTCAGGATCCCTCCAACGCCCGTCAGTGCATGGCCTACGACAAGTTCAGGGCTATCGGCATTGCCGCGCCACGCTGTAACTTCGCCAGAGTCTCGGTCAATGGTGAAGACCTGGGAATATTCTCCAATGTAGAGCCGGTAAAGAAACCCTTTTTGAAACGAACCTTCGGAGACGATGACGGCAATCTTTATGAAGCCCAACTTGCTGATTTCGGAACCTATCTCAGTGACAACTTTGAGAAAAAAACCAATAAAAAGGAAAATGATCGTACCGATCTGATGTCCGTCACAGACGCTCTGCAACTACCAGACACTCAATTGGCAGCAGTTCTCCCGCAACTGATAGACGTGGACGAGTTTATTGATTTCTGGGCCATGGAAACCCTGCTGGGATTCTGGGATTCCGCCACCGGCAACGCGAACAATTACTATATCTACCGGTCTCCTGACGATGGCCTATTTCATTTCATTCCCTGGGGAGCGGATACCGCGTTTGTCGGTACCCATCTTTTCAAGCCTGATTCCGGTCCCATGTACCGAAATCTGAGTATTGCCAAAAGACTTTATGATATCGATATCTACCGTGATCAATATCACTCAACCCTTGAATCCCTGCTGGAAAATCACTGGAACGAAGAAGAACTTCAGAGTGAATTGAACAGAATCCGGCAATTGACCGGCACCTCCGAATCCTCTTTCGAAACAATCAACCAGTTTATCTTTGGCCGTGGGGTGGAAGGAGAGGACAACCACATCGCCTCTCAACGACAACGTCTGGCAGCCGCCCTTTCAGGCGATGAAACTCCTGGAAACTCCCATGTTCTGCAGGATGTTGCAGCCAATTGCTCCGACAACCCTATAACGACAGAACTGACAGCGGATATTACATCAACCGACGGAACAGATAAGGGGGTTTTCAGGTTTACTCTGCCTAATGGAAATAATGTCGCTGCCAGTCTGACCTATGCAGCGTTCAAGGTAGACAGTCTGGTCTATTCGCTGGCTGACTTTACCTCTCCCTCTGTCGTCAGCCTTTTGTTGATCGGAGCCGATATCAATGACAACTTTACTCCCTACGTCATTCAACTCTATATCGAAGTATCCGACTACAAACCCGGTACTCATGCCCTACACGGACTCGCAACCAACCTACTGCTATTTGAAGTGGATGAATCGGCTCCCCTGGGTATCAACACGATAGCCATGGGGCGACAGGCAGCATCACCATCGACAGCGTAGGAACTGGGGATCATGCAGGAGATGTCGAACTCAGCCTGGATGTCACGCTGGAATACCTGCCAGAAGTCGATTGATCATGAAACCAGATTTTCCGTTCCCCATGGGTCACTTCCGTGGACATTCATTGCAGGAACAATCCCGGTTCGCGCTCATGAACCGGGTTGATTCCAAATTTATGATGTCACTGGACACTTTAAAGAAAGTGCTGAACCCACTGGCTGACCGCTACAGTATGCTTGAGATCAACGGCCTTCGCTGGTTCACCTATGACACCCTTTACTTTGATACCAAAGCACTTGATCTCTACCACGCTCATCATAACGGCAAGCTGAACCGTTTTAAGATCCGGACACGCCATTACCTTGATACCGGAAGCGCTTTTCTTGAAATCAAGTTCAAGAATAATCTGCAACGTACAATCAAGCGCCGAGTTGAGATAGGTCACCCCACGCCCGATACAGAACAGATTCGGGAGTTTATCCATGATTTTTTCGGCCTGTCGGCGGCAGGGATGTTGCCGGCTCTTTTCGTCCGCTATAAACGGGCAACCCTGATCGGAGGGAACCAGCGGGAAAGAATCACCGTGGATGTGAATCTGGAGTTTAGCAACGGAAGGCAGCGCGTTTTACTCCCAGAGATCGCATTAATCGAGGTCAAGAGCCAACAGAAACCCAGTCAATCCCCCATCGCCACATTATTGAGGCAGGAAGGAATCAGATCTCTGGGATTCAGCAAATACTGTATTGGGACCAGCCTGGTACGCGAAGGTGAAGTGAAAACCAACCGCTTCAAACCTGTTCTGGGCCGACTGGAAAAACTGCAATCACGACAAGCCTCACTGCAAGAAAGGCAATCCGGCAGCAAGCCAACCCCAAACTTACCTGCCACTCCTTCTGTTATACCCATTCATGACTATTCAAAGGAAACACTATGGAATCAACCGTTGATCTCCATTTTCTCATCCGCCTGATCATCAACACTTTTTCTGTTCTGATACTCGTTCGCTGCTACTACAACTTTTCCCGGCATCGGGAAAACGCGGCCTCATTTGTATTGTTTGGAACCGGTGTTTTTCTGGTCACCGCACTTCTGCATTCCGCAGAGGTCACGATGGGCTTTGCATTCGGGTTATTCGCCGTATTTTCCATGCTCAGATATCGCACCGAAGCTCTCGGTATCAAGGAAATGACTTACCTGTTTCTGGTCATTGCCATGGCTTTGCTCGGGGCAGTGGGAACCATGCAACATATTGCGTTGATTATTCTGAATATGCTGCTGATTGCTCTGGCATTACTCCTGGAAACGCGACTACTGCTTCCGCTGATCGAAGAACAGGAAGTGGAATACGAAAAAATTGAGAACATCCGCCCGGAGAACAGAGAGGTTTTGATTGAGGATCTTGCCACCCGCACAGGTCTTGACGTTCAGCAGGTGGAAGTCGTTTCGATCAGTTTTCTCAAGGACACCGCCCTGCTCCGGTTACACTATAAAAAGAGAGTGACACAATGAAACCAGACTGTCAGCGGAGATCCATGCAGCTCTCCCGATTACTGCTTGTGTCATTTCTGGCAACAGCAAGTCTCCACAGCCAGGCTCAGAGTGTACCTGTGGACGGCCCTTCAACGGAAGATTCCGAACCAACCAGAGACAATCGCCTGGATATCAACGCCTATCTGGTGATCGGTCTGGACGATTATGGTGCTTTTCACGATAAAGAGGGCACTGAGTCCAACACACATTTTATTCTACGCAAGGCAAAACTTGGTTTTGACTATGAGTTCAACAATGCCTGGCGGGCAGAACTGGGCCTGGATTATTCCATTGAGAGAGATAACCAGAGCCTGGATGTCGGTGACGCCAATATTGATTATCGTGGGTTCGACTTTGGCAATATCCAGATCGGACGAATGCTGGAACCCTTCGGATTTGAAAGACTGGACGGTTTTTCCAGTCTGATGACAAACGAACGCTCACTTGCCACATCCGTATTTGCCCCCGGGCGCTCCTCCTATGGCCTACGCTTAAACAACAAAAAGAAATCATACACATGGGCAATTGGTATATTCCAGGAAGCTTCTGACCCGGCTTCTCCAAGATCCATTACCGGACGCGTGACAGCAGCTCCTGTTCGTGAACCCCAGGGGGCACTCCACCTTGGGCTGGCTGCCTCTTACAGAGACTTTCAGGATCAGGAGTTCCAGATCAAAGATGAGGCGGAAGTATTCAGCGCAGATAACGTGATTCGCAGCGCCCGCTTTGATGCTAAAGATGTGCAATTAATCGGGGCTGAGTTAGCCGGAGTCTACCATTCACTCACATTCAGCTCTGAGGCCATGACTCAGCAAATCACCCAAACCAATGACCGCCGTTGGCATTATTCAGGTTTTTATACCCAACTAGCCTACTTCCTCACGGGCGAGCAACGAGAATACAGCAAAGGTGAGTTCAAACGGGTAAAACCACTGCGGGATATCGGCGCGGTAGAACTGGTTTCCAGGTTCAGCGCAGTCGATCTGCAAGACAACGGCATTGGCGCCAAGGCACAGATCCTGATGCTCGGCGTCAACTACTATTGGAAAAAACGGTTTCTGATACGGCTCAATTATCTGATTCCGGATCTTAGCGGTAATGCACTCCATGATGATCCGAAGGGCGAAGCCATCACTCTGCGAGCGCAGTACCGTTTTTAAAAGGAGTGGCCTGTCAGAAACATAAAGAAGATGGCAACTGGAGCCGTACTTCTGTCCAGGCCCCCTGCTCACTTTCAACCTTCATGACACCATGATGATGACGCATGATGGTTTGGCAAATGCTCAATCCCAACCCCAGACTGTCAGGCGTTTCCTTCGTGGAGTAGAAAGGTTCAGTCAGTCGCTTGATATCATCTGGTGCGATTCCCTTACCATTGTCCCTGATTTTGATTTCCAGCCACTGCTCGGTTTGTTCTGCTGATATACCAATCACCGCTTCCTCTCTCTGATTCCCCGCCTTCAGAGCAGCAGCCCCGTTTAGCAGGACATTGACCAACACCTGAGTTAAGGCCGAGGGATAACAGCTGATAACCGTGGTGGTCTTTAAAGCAACATGGACCTTAATATTTCTGAGTTCATTTCGGCAGATTCGGATGGAAGTGTCGATCATGTCTCCCAGGTCCGCCCTTTCCATTTCATGGTCGGGCCTGGGCTGAGAAAACTCAATCAGGTCGGATACAATATCGGCAATACGGGATTGATGCATGATAGCGTCATCCAGGGCTTCACCGATTTCCTCGTCCTGATTCACCACCCGCGCGTACTGTAGCGCCTGAGTAGAGCAGTTCACCGGATTCATGATTTCGTGCAACAGGCCTTTCGCCATATGACTTAATGCCTGCTGCTTCTGTTGCTGAATCAGCTTGTCTTCGGTTTCATGAAGGCTTTGAAAGGTCTCCGTAAGGAGTTTATTTCGATCCCGCAGCAAAAACTGCAAAGCTAGAATATTGCGGAAAAACCAGCGATTAAACAGTGCCGACAAAGGGGCGATCAACAGACACATCAGAATAAACCAATTGCTCAGTACCGTCGCCAGCGCTGGCCCGACTTCCTCTGCTGGAACAGCCAGATGAGTCGCCACCACCAACAACACCAGATTGATCAGAATAATCAGCAACGTGTGAAATATTGATAATGTGATAAACCCCAGAGAGCTGAGAAAGAAGTGTAAGCCGAAGATCGGTACAATCCCCCCGGCAGCCTGGATAAATGCCAGATAACTGAACAGCGCCATATGGCCAAACACCAGATACACTAGGAGGGGAGACGAGAATCTCAGTCGGCTAAAACGGTGCACAACTGCCAGAGCAATCAATATGCCCGTGTATACGTACGTCAGAAAATGGATTCCCTCAGATTGATGACGGGCAATACTGAAGATATACAGAAAAGTGCCGATGATGGTCACCAGCAGAGAAAGATCGGCAAACAGTGGAAGCAAACGGAACTTAGTCTGGGTTCGGTAATATCGCTCAAATCGCTGCTGTTTCTCTTGTGAAAGCTGGCGGATCTGAAGCAGACCGTTGAATATTTTCATAAACTGAGCTGGTTCTGAAATCGCTTCATAAACAGTACGAGTTCCGGCAATCTTTCAAAACCCAGTTTCACAAATATCCGATCCTTGTATGAATGAACGGTTTTATAGGAAACCCCCAACTGTTCGGCGATGCTTTTGACTGAGATCCGCCTGGCCATTAGCTGCGCCACCTCCCTCTCTCTGTCAGACAACGACTGAAATATCTCCAGATTTCTGGATACCGCCCCTGAAGGCAGACGATAATGATCTGCGTCCACATATACCTGTCCATGCTTGATGTAATGTAGTGCCTTGATCATTTCCTGTACCGGCTGGTGTTTGGTAATCACAGATTTAATGCCGGACTCCAGATAGATAGCCAGCCGCTTAGTGGAGATGGCTGAATCCACCAGCAGCATAATGGATAAAGACGGATTCTGTGACAGCGCTATTTCGGAAATGGTCAGTCCATCATTGTCTTTAAGATCCTCTTCAATGATCAGCACGTTGGCACCACTGCCAGACAGCTTCGACAGGGTGTCCACACCGGAGGAAGACTCCCCCACCAGATCCACCTCTTCCTGAAGGATCAACTGGTACAGCAGGCACTCACGGAACAGCAGTTTGTCCACGGTCATAAACAGGCGGATAGCACTCTCACTGGCCATTGACTGATTCGCCTCCATACTGCAACGGGCAAGTCAGTGTCAGGGAGAAACATTGATGACCTCCTTGCAGGGTTATCTTACCCCCCAGGCGATAACAGATAGCATAGAGCACGAGTAAAGCGGATTGCTGAAGTATGAGGGGACGGGAAATGCGGGTTAGCGGTGCCATGAGGTGGGCAAACATCTTCAAAGGTCTGTCGCCGCAACTCAGAATCCAGCTCCCTTCAACGGTCTGGCAATACTCCAGAGCTTTTTGTGAAAGTCCCGAAGAAGACAAGAGTGTCTCCAGGGCACTCATCACTTCTTCAATGAGATCATTGGCCACTTCAGACTCAGAACGGACCGAGTCCGTTGATCCGGACTCAATAAAGATAGGCAAAGCCTCTGACAGTAGACCAGCGGCCAGCCTCCAGGTATCAGTATCGGCTTTCTCCAGCCGCCCCAGGCGTCGGCTGATTTCTTCCTGCATTTCGGTCCAGAGTTGTCGCTCTATATTCGTGTCGTGACTCGCTCTTACATGGGCAATATTCGGGGGCAGAACACTCACTGATTCCATGTCATCCAGAAATCTTTGGAGTACCCCTTCATTTCCCTCTCCAACCACGTCCTCAATAATACTTCCAAGCATTTCAGAAAAAACAGCCCTGCGTAAACAGCAGATACGTTCAAATTCCTGCTCAATGCTGTTTCGGTTTTGCCGGTGAATCTGGACCTGTGCCTGGTGCTCCTCCAGGGCAGCTTCCAGGCAAAGCAATACTTCCTTCGCATCCCAGGGCTTCTTCTGGTACCGGAATATCTTGCCTTCATTGACCGCATCCAGAGCCACATTCACTTCGCCATAAGCAGACGTCAGAACTCTGACAATGTGAGGACGGCTTCGGCGCAGTTCATTAAGTAGCTGATCCCCTTTCATACCAGGCATGCGCTGATCTGTCATAATCACCGCTACCGGGTGATCCCGAACCACCTCCAGCGCAGCCTCCGCATCAGCGGCACAAAGTATGGAAAACTGATCCTGCATACGCTCAAGCTGCTTGCGCAGGTATTTGGTCGCAGACTGTTCGTCATCCACGATTAATACAATTGGGAGACTTTCATCAGATCCCGACAGCGTTGATGAAACTGTAGAGTCGTGAAGATCCATCCCCGCGGTATACACCAGGGAACGAATCAGATCTTTGTCGTAGGGATGGGAAAAGCACTTATCAACGGCCTGACGGCCAACCAGTTCAATAACATCATCAAGCACCATGTTGTTACTCAACCACACCCTGAGGCAACTCGGGTAGCGTTGCCTCAATCCCTGCAAAAAGGCCGAATCAAAAGCCTGTCTCACGTCATGCAAACAAAAAAAAGCGGCAACAATATTACGGCCATATTCACCGAGCAACTCCATTGCACGTGAATCCGATGTGCTGTGCAGAATGTTAAAATCCTGACCGAACAGCTCAATAAACTCCCGGGGCTCGTTCGCATCGTCGTACCGGAGCAATACATTGAAACGCTGGTCTGCAGACATAGTGGCTTCCACCCGCCGGGAGATTTCAAAAGTGACAACTGAATACTATCAATGAACGTTCACATTTGTGTAGGAATATCCTACATGACTGTATTCACCTATTCGGGTTTGCGACTTGTCTCTCATATTGCAAGCACCATCAGCCTGCAATCACAAGCGGTTTAAGGGTACCTGTCATAACACTCTTTCAGCAGGGCAAGAAAAGTATAGAAAATATCCTCAATGGATTATTTACACCCAAAGTTCACAGTACTAGACTGAGGAATATCAGAGGTGGAATATGCCGTGCGACCGGCTGCCGTATCGTGTTGCCACACCCTCTCTCCTGGTCGCATTCCTGTCGTCTTCTTGGATAAGAAGTACCCGTTGTAGATGTTCAGACTGTAATACATTCACTGTTTTTTCAGGAACATCGCCGTTCTTATTTCTCAGATGTGCCGCTGCCGAACAGTGTAAAAACTTTATCATGCTTGTTGCATTGGTATTGCCAAGTCTGGGAACACTGCCGTCTCCTGTATTTGCCAGATGAAAAGTGCGAGCCGTCACGATGGGCGTTAGTAAATGATACCGACCCCCATGAAGGCGGCACCGGCACCATAGAAAGCTATACCAGCGTTTGCGAGAACGATACCGACGTTAGCAAGACGATGCCGAAGTTAGTAAGAGCAGTGTCGTCGCAAATAATAGGATAACTTCCTGATCGGGAGATAAGCTTTGGATCTGATCGCCCAGGCTGCCATTAATCATCTGCAGACCGTGCTTGCGGGATATCTGCCTGCGGTCAGTGCGGCTTCCATCACCCGTGATCTGCTGGTTATCCCCAAGAGGATCAAGCCATTGGGAATCGGTGGCTATGTGGGCATGCACGACGACCCCGAAGCAGAAATCTACGGACGTTTTCTTGAAGCTGAGGCGGAGATCAGAGTCTCCGAAAACAGCAGCAACCTTTCTACTATTAATAATGAAATCAGCGGATTAACCACGGCGATCTTGTCCACTGACCGGGAAACACTGCGCAGTGACGGGATTTACAAACTTGATCTTGATTATCTCAGCCCGCCGGATTCAGACAACAAAAACGCACGGGTCGCCACCTTCAATATCCAGTGTGAATATCAGCAGATACCGGTAGACCCGGGCGGTATGATTGATGACATCGTCATCAGAAACTTACTGAATCCCGCTAACGGTAGAGCCAGCTTTATCGCGAATATTGACGCCACGCAGTTATCCGATCTGGCAGATCCTCTTATTGATTTTCATCCGCTTACCGATACCGATATCAATGCTTCCTCCCCGAATGCCAACTGGAACGTTAATGGTGCTGAAGAACGGATAGAACAGCTCAATAACGTTCGAGGGGGAGGACTGACACTGGCACAGCCACGTAAAGCCGGCGCCCAACTTCTGATTCGTCCGGCAGGCCTTGAGACACCTGTTCAACACCTGGCACTGAGCATAAGACTCAGCACTGACAGCCAGGAGGGTATCGGCTGTGTTATGCGCTGGCAGGACAGCGAAAACTATTACTACTTCCTGATTTCTCAGGCCAACAACTATCAGGTGTTTGGAAAAAAAATCGCCGGAGTCTGGTCTTTTTTGGAATCAGGGGGCCAATCAGCCCATGACAATATCGACCTTTCTGAGCGGCAGCATCTTCAGGTAGTGGTGCTGGAAAACCAATTTAAGGCCTATCTGAATGAACAGCTGATTTGTGAAGGTGAAGACAATTCAATCGATAACGCAGGCGAAGCGGGTCTGCTCACACATGGCAACAATGCCGCGTATTTTCACGAGATTGATCTGGTGAAACTGTTTAACTGACGAGAAAACAAAACCAAGGAGGCTCCAATGGAAAATGCCTTTGCCGAACAGGTGATACCTGGCACCTTTATACGCGTTCAGGCTGAAAATCTCATAAGTGCAGGTGGCATATCCTGGGGAAATGTCGGCATTGTGGGGACCGCAGCCAACGCGGACGGAGGTGATAACGTACTGGGCACCACGCAGATTCTGTCGAGTCTCGATGACGCCCGGAATATATACGCCCCTTCTGATGCCATCAGTGCCGCAACCACCAACCTGATGCGCAGCCTGGAAATATTATTCCGCAACGGCGCCACGACAGTCTTCGCTCATGCCCTGGCAGCAGGTTCTTCGGCGGGGGATTTCACCACAGCGATCGAAAGCAGCTTGATCAAGGAAAACATCAATATTCTGATCGTGCCTGAACTCAGCACCGCAGACGCGCTGACAGTACTTGGCATTGTGAACACGGCGGAAACAGATGGGAAAGACATTATTGCCGTGTATGGCAGCGACAAGGAAACCTTCGCGGATATCTCCGGAGATGTCACTGCCAACAAGCGCTTTATCATGGTTACCCCTGGAATCCAGGCCTATGAAAGCGCCTCAGACTCGATGGTCACATTGCCCGGTAATTACACCGCAGCCGCCATGGCAGGGTTACTCAGCAGCCTTCCTCCCCATATCAGCGCCACCAATAAAGTCCTCTCCAATGTGACCGAGTTGGAACAGAAATTCAGCTATGGACAACTGAAAACGCTGCTTCAGGCCAATGTGTGCCCCTTGGAGGACAGGCAGGGTATTCGGGTCGTACGCGGGTTGACCACTGAGGGTGCGGCATTTTCACAGATCACCACTCGTCGCATTGTGGATTTTGCCAAGGCAGGTGTTCGCCAGGTGAGCAATCCGTTTATCGGACGACTGAACAATATACGGGTCCGCAAGGCACTGCAGGGAGCGATAGACGGATTCCTGACCACCATGGTGGTGGATGAAATGCTGACGGAGTATTCCCTGGAAGTGAAAGCAACCCGCCAGGACGAAATTGCCGGACGCTGTGTGGTGAATGTGGCGATGAAGCCCACCTTCAGCATCGATTTCATCCGGGTGACGCTGGCACTGTCCTGATATTCAGGAACACCGCTGTCATACCAGAGTTTTCGCTGCATGTCGCACCACAACCAATATCGTCTCTACGAGTCATGATACACACAGGAATGATGGCTGATTCGAGAAAGATCAGCCCGATAGAAATCGAAACAGGAGCTGAACACCATGGCAAATTCAGTTTATACCGGGGCTGATGGATCCATCACCCTTTCCACTCCGGAAGGTACAGAGGGAGGGGCAGCCCAGACCGTCATAGATGAACACGAGATGGTGTCTGTTGGACGGGCTACCGGTGTCACCATCGAAGTGCAGTCCGATGTAAAGGCATTCCATGAAATCGGACAACGCTATGCCTCAGAACTGCGGCCGGGAAATATCCACATTCAGGGCACCATTGAACGCGCCTATATCAACGGTGCTCTGGTCAAACTGATGTTGGGTGAAGCCGCCACCAGCCGTCCTGCCGCCAGTTGGGCACAGCCTGCATTCAACATCACGGTACTGGCTGATAACCCTGCTCTGCCGGGAACCCGCTCTTCCATCACATTGCATGAAGTCAAACTGGACCAGTGGAGCTATACCATGCCGGAAGACGATTTCATCATGGAAGGCGCCAGCTTCCAGGCCTTGTATATGACAGTCGAAGATGAGGCGGCCTGATATGAAAACCCTCAGTGCCAGCGATCTTCTGGCCGGTGGTGAACTCATCCATGAGATCGAGATTCCAGACCGCTTGCTGGCATCAGACGGTGAACAAAGCCCGGGCTCCATTCGTTTACGCCCGCTCACCGTGAAGGATTTGCAGTTGATCTCTCGGGCAGCCAAAGAAAATGACGGCCTGACCTCCGCGTTGATGATTCAGACCTCCCTGGTGGAGCCCCGTATGGAACTGACAGACGTCTATCGCCTGCCTATCGGTCTGATGAATTTTTTGCTGGACGAGGTTAACCGGATCAGCGGCATTGGGGCCAGCGAAGCCGAGTTACACAGTGCCGCGGAAGACCCCCTGGTTAAAGCCGCCTTTATTCTGGCAAGAGAGTTTGGCTGGACACCTGAACAGGTCAGCGACCTGACTCTGGGCCAGCTGATGCTCAATCTGCAACTGCTGAAGGAAAAAGCAGCGACCGGCTAGTGATCTTTTACTGGCTAGCTATTACAGGTGCTGGTTGTTACAAGAGCTAGCTGCTACCGGAAAAAGACTCCGGGTTTGTGGGTGCCGGACAACGTCACAGTATTTCCGGACAACATAACCACGATCCCGACAACATAACAATAAGGATGGATTCATGACCAACGTCTCTAAAGAGCAGGTCATCCAGCGACAGGTCAAAGCGATCAGTCAGATCAGACGCAAACTGATGTCGCCCTTACCTATGCACCTGCTGGGCATGGCAGATGCAAAAGCGATACAGGACATGTACAGCAAACTTGTCCTGCAACCTGAGTTTGTCGATTTTCATCCACTGGAATCCACACAATGGAATTCACTTCCTGCTGATAATTCCCATGGCCAGGGAGATGAACAGGACGATACAAAGGAAGACATCAGAAAGCGGGTTGTCAAAGCCGAGCTGAATAAAACTGCTGGGCACCGACCAACCCGCCCAGCACTGACGTTGCATAAAACAGATCACCATATAAATAAAAAGGCAGATAAAGAACCGCCATCAAGAGTTCACTCCCAGCTCAATGGCGAAAAATTAAAACCTGTTGATAAACTTAGGGCCAGCAAAGGAAACAAAGCAGACCATCAAGGACACCCGCTTAGAGGTAACCAGCCACCTGTTCACCAAGGCGCGAAGACTTCGGATCGTTTCAAACAAAATCAATCTTCCGGGGATCAAGCCCTGACAATTCCCACTGTTTCCAATCCTCCCACAGGGAACAGCACTCAGGGAACCTTTCAGGTTTTACGAGCGTTACTGACATCTATCGATACAGCCAACCGGACACTGGAAGCGCCTGTAAGCAACGCAGAGAAGGAGAAAGAAAAACAATGGAACAAGGCCTCTCGCGCAGTCGCAGGGCCTGAGACCCACAAGTTGAAAGCAGCAAATCAGAATAATCATTCCCTACATCAAAGGAGACATCAACAGGGCTACCCATTCGGAAAAACAACCGAATCCTCCTTTGCCAGCAACCAGCAGCCACCTGAATACGCAGAATCAGGTTCAGAACAACACTTTCGGTTCTCGGATTTACTGCAAGGATTGGTGGAAACACTCTGGCAACAACCGCTTGCGTCAGAATCAAACAGCTCCGGATCGTCGGCTGGTGACAATCTTCAGGCTATCTCTCGCCAGCAATCCGTCACTCAGCAAAACAACAACACCTCTTCTGCCGCTAGTAAAGTATCAGCAACAACGGGCCGCAGTTCTGGTATTCATATACCTGAGTTGGACATGGAAGCCTCTCCTGCAATGACACCATCGGACTCTCCCACTCCACTGAATCAGGCAGAGGATCTGGCTGAGCAGATCAATCGGGTACTAAGGGAACAGGCTTGGTTGAGGGGGGTTAATTTGCCATGAGCATCAAACCCATGCTGGGGGATTGGGAAATTCCCCGGGTCGTCAATCTTCAAACACTGGAGAAACGCTCATTAGCGGCACTGCGTATTCCCGGACTACCTTCGGGCAGTTACCAGAAGCTTCCCGCCATGCCGACCCGCGTTTTCATTGCCGGATCAGTATTTGGCACAGAACCCCAGACTGAGTTTCTGGAGACGGTCAGAGAGAAATATACGGCCGGAGAACCACTGACTTTTGTCGCGGACATCCTGACAGGAACGGATGTGCAATATGTTCTGATCGAGCAATTAAAAATCGATGTCGATGCCCAGCACCCAGACCAAACCAGTTATCAGATGGTATTGACGGAAAGCCCTCCACCACCTCCGCCCGGAGGGCTCTTGGATGGCATTGATACCGGTCTGCTGGATCAGGCGGGCAATTTCCTCGATTCAGTGACCGGCGCACTGGACGCACTTGATGCATTGGGCAGCATTCCGGATCTGGGAGACCCAACAGAACCGCTCACCGGCATGCTGGATGAAGTGGAAGACACCATGAGCCAACTCAGTGAGGCGACTTCTGTCATCACTGATTTGTTCGGTGTGAGTTGATTCGGGAGGATTGGAAAGATGCCGACGCTGACCGAACAGTTCGATACCGCTCTTGGCGATGTGAATATCACCGTCAGTATTGACGGGGAAGTCCAGAAACTGATCACGATTGCAGAAACTCTGGCGAAGTTGATTGACAATCCTCCTGACGAGTTCGGTGACTTCCTGACTCTGTTGTCTGAAGTAGAGTTGCCGGATTTCGGATTTTCTGGCGATCTGACCGGAGGTTTCAATCGTCTTCAGGAGCTGATTCCAGCCGATATTTCTGAACTGAATGCTGGCGTGATTGGCAGATTGGATGAGCTGGAGCTGACAGCCCTGTCCGGCGTAACCGATATTATCCAGCCCACAATTAATGTTATTAACGCCTTTATGGTGTTGTTCAAAGGCGACCTGAGCTGCGGACTGATTGAAGGCTTCAGCGGTGCACCTTCAGGTGATTCTGAATCAGAGGAAGAAGAACCTCCGGCAGAACCACCTGCACCACCCGCTCCCGGAGCACCAAACCCCGGTCCACAAAATCCCGTCGTGAGCCAGCAACAGGTTGATAATGCCAAAGCAGTGGTTGATCTGCTCCCTACACCGCTAACCATTGAGAATCTGATGCCCTGGCTGTCAGGCTTCTGGGGAAATCATCCGGTTCCGTATAACGTATTACGCGCCATTCCGTTTATTGATGATCTGCGTGGTCCCCTGGCTACCATGACCACCTGGCAAAGCATGACCGGCGCAGACATGATCAATGACTTTGCTGCCACGCTGACCCGAACCGTCACAGCGGTTGAAAGAAACAGCACCCAATATGTCAATCAAACCGCGCAAGAACTCAATGATCTGCTCACTCCCCTGGATACGAACCTGCTGGCAACAGCATTTGATGACCTGATTGCCGCTTTCAACACTATCCACGATGCTGTAGAAACGGGGGACATCAGTGGCATTGATCCCAATATCGCCAGCATTAACGCAGCCATCGCCAATCTGCAGGCACAGCATCTGACCTGGTCCGGCACTGTTAATATCCCACTGGGTAAGGCTCTATCCCGGCTTCGGGATTTCCCGGATATGCTCGAGGACCAGATCGTCGAATTGATCTCACTGCTGCAACCACGCCCTGCGCTTCGGGATATTTTTAATGGAGAGCCACCAGCAACACTGGATGACAGCAATGCAGACATGGCTGCAGTAGAAGCATTGTTTGAAGAAATTCAGGACTTTCTGGATCGGGTTCTGGACGCGATAGATCTTGCCGCCGTTTTTGAACCGATCGCCGCACCTTTTGAGCAAGCTGGCGATGTAGTTGATGAAATCAATCAGCAGTTGGTTAATCTGACTCTTGAAGTTCAGAACCGATTATCAAGTCTGAACGATGCCATTGATGAAATAGATCTGGGTGTTGTCCAGAGCGAGGCAGAACAGGCCATTGATGATTTCTCTTCTCAGCTTCAGTCTGAGCTCAGCTCCCAGTTTGATCCGGTCAAAACCGCCTTTGAATCTGTCATGAGCGAGCTCGTGTCAGCTGTGGACGGATTCGATCCCTCCAGTCTCCAGGGAGAGATTGAGAATGTCATCGACACAATTACCGGTGTCTTCGACTCTCCTCAGGTGCAACAGGCCCTGACACAGTTACAACAGCTGACCGACATCGGCGACAGCATTGAAAGCGTCAGCTTTACGCCGCTGACAGATACCGTGATCAAGGGAATTGATGAAGTAAAAGGGGCTTTGGATTCCATTGACGAGTCCACCCTGGATCCCCCTTTACCTCAAATGCTGGGCACCGCCATGTCCGTATTGCCGGATGACGTGCGCCCTCTGACCAACCCGCTGATCGAAAGGTTAGGTGATCTGGTCGAAGCGGGCCCGATTCATCTGATCAATCAGATTAAACACATTCCGCAGCAACTGTTTGATCAGATTCGCCAATACGATCCAGAATCGCTTCTCGGCGGTACGCTTTCAGAACCCTACCAGGAGCTACTGGACACTGCGAAAGACTTTTCTCCACAAAAGATTCTGGATGATCTTGAGCAGGAATTTGAAACACTGAAGGATCGTATTAAAGAGACTGCCAGCCCCGGACAGCTGCTACAGCCGCTGGTAAACCTGCACCAACAATTGATGGTGGAACTCGGGCAGTTGAATCCCGGAGACCTGATAGAGCCCCTGGACCAGAAAATCCAGACTGTCATGCAGGCGCTGGGTGATTCCATCGACCTGGACGCGGTTCTACAGCCATTATCCCAGGTCGTGGAATCGATTAATCAACAGACCGATCAGATCAAAAAGGGATTGGAGCTGGTCCAGCATGTACTGGATAAACTGGACGACCTGGCAGGCGCACCAGCACAGATCGATGCCTGGATCGACGGTATTTTCGACAAGATTCCTGACGGTATTGATACCAGCGCCCTCACCACACCATTGAATAATCTTGCCACCGCAATCGGCAACACTCAGGCCGTTAACCTACAGGCTCATATCAGTACCCAGTTCTCTCCACTCGAAACCCTGTTGAGCGAGTTAAACGCCAGCCAGCGGCTGACGAATCTCGTGCAATCCGTCACGGGCATCGTTCGCTCTGAAGTAGAGGCATTACCTGAGTCGTCACAGAAAACCGACCTGCTGGCTCTTTTGGATTCCTTTAACGTGACCGATCAGGAAATCAGTGGCGTAATGCAGCAACTGGCCTCCCTGACCACGGTCAAAGCCGAACTGGATGCCAGCCTTGCCCTCAGTTTTGAGGGCTGGGATGACCGTTACCACCGCCCCGGCGGAACCCTGGATTGCTTCAATCAACCCGGAGCCGATCTCACACAAATAAAAACCTGGCTACGGGAGGCGATAGATCGACAGATTGCCTGGCCTCTGAACGCGGTACTTGGCAAGGTCAGCGTGCTGAAAGGCATCCTGGGCCAGTTCTCCACGCTGCTATCCAATCTGATGACCGAAATCGATCAAAAGATTGCTGTTTTGTTGGCTGCCCCACAGGCGGTGCTTGATCTGGGCGAAAGTGTGCAGACGCTCATCGACAACGTGTCCGGCATCAATCTGGACTTCCTGCAGAACAGTATTAATGAGATTTTCGATACGGTGAGGGACAAATTCAATGCTCTTAGCCCTGCCCCCATTCAGCAGGCACTTGACGAAAACTTTGAGGAAATTATCGACAGTATCGGTTTCAACCTGATTGTTCCGCCGGAGAGTTTTGATGATCTGGCCGAAGCCTTTGACAACCTATTACTGGATCTGCAAAGCCTGGACCCGGATACCCTGCTGGTCGAACCGTTGCAGCAGGCATTTGAAGAGAATATTCAGCCATTTATTGACAGCCTGGATGTCACCCCATTACTGGAAGCGGTGATCGCCAGACTTGAGCCTCTGGAAGAAGAACTGCGCAGCGAAATGGATCGGGTTAACACAGCCTATCAGGCCATGCTGGCAGCCGCTCCGGATACCAGTATCAGCATTGACGTGAACATCGGATTTTAGAGGAAAGGCAATGACCATCGGCGCCCTGTTACTGCAACCGCAACCCATCGATCGCTTCAGGCAGTTCAATTACGATCAGGCCTTTGGCGACGATGCTGTGGCGCTGATGCAAAAAATTGCCATGAATCCGGAGTGGCTGGAGCCGCTGGTCAATCAGGTCAGTGATCATCTGGAAGATTTCATTGCGGATATGCAGGCGCATGTTGAGTCCAGAATGAGTGCTGCACAATCCGCCATGCAGGGCATGATCACACCGTTTCTCAACAGCCTTAATGATCTTATCGGCGATGACCTGGCGATTGAAACGGTGGGTGACGCATTGAAACTGGTGCTGGATCTCGCCGATAAAGCCACCGTGTTTATCGAATCCGTCAGCCTGGACAAACTTCGCTCCTGGGTCGAGGATTTGCTGAACATCCTGTTTGAGACCATAGGCTTCAATCAGACTTATCTGCAGGATCTGCTGTCCCGCTTCATTGATATCGTCATCAACGCGATGGAGACCATCCCTGCCGGTGCCAGCAATGCCTACATTGAACTGCAATGGCAAGTGGCCTCACTGGCAAAAAGATTAAAGCGTGACATTCTGAGCAGCCTACCGGAGCTCAACTTTAACGCCGAAACCATCGCGCGTCTTCTAATGAATAAGCTCCGGGAGATGGGGTTGGAAACCATTCAGGAGAAAGCCCAATGTCTCGCTGGTAAAGTCCGCGCTCTGGTCGATGCCGGAACCAGTATCTATGACCTGGCCAAAGCTGTGGAAGGTGGTGGCAGTGTCGGTGCTCTGCAAAAAATCTCCCCCATCAGGACCGGCCAAAAATACTGCTGGTATGCCTCCTGGCTCTATCAGAACCGCCGCCGCAAACTGGTGTGGCAGTATTTCGGCACTTACCTGCTACCGTTGGTGCCGAAAGATGAAGTCTGGATCAGCGAAGACGGCACCAAACTGATCTTGCGCCATGCCACTACGGCGGCAAACTCCGACGGCAACTCGGATCATGAGGATGAAATCCTTTACCAGAGCCCCAACGGCCAGCAAATTCACTGGTATGACGCGCCACAGTTCAAAAACACCAGTGGAGAGGACGAGCATTTCACCTTCACCGGCGCCCTGTCTGCCGATTTCATGGAAAACTGGACCATCTGCACCAATATGCTGGTGATCCTGTTCCGGTTGGGTGGACATGCCGTGCACGCTTTCGAACCTGGTAATCACGTCACTCACAGCATTCTCTGGGCCTGGCACACCTGTCGTTTATTTGCCGAGCCGATGACTACAACACCGTTTACTTCATTCATCCGCGATAAATGGAAACTGGGAACCGCCAACAAGAGCTGGATAGACCTGATGTTTTACTGGCTCCCAATATTCGGAGGCTCATTTGAAGGTTTCAACACTGGCTCCAACGGCGGTTTTCAGCATTGGATGACGTTAATCGGCGATGACGCCCACGACACTTTTCTGATTTACCTCTGGCCCACTCTGGCATTCGAGGGGTTTCTGTCCATTTTCACACTGATCAACCAGAAAGGGCCCGGTTACACCGACTTTAACGACACCGGAAAACCCAAGAACTACGAGTACAGTTACCCGTTGACCAATATCTGGCTGATTTTCTATTCCTGGCTGCAGAGCCGTGTCGCGTTACCGAGACAACATTATTCCCATCCCTTTGAGGAAACCCATATGGGGCCTTTCCTGAAGAACCAACTGGCTTACTCCTGGATGTTCGGCGCCCTTGCCGGTATTACCGGCGAGTTATTCGGGTGGGCGTTTTCAAGAACGGTCAGCCCCAGGCGATTGTTAATTCAACTGGGATGGGGCGCCTATAAAGGCTTCGGTACCTATATTGTCTGCAGTTACTTCTGGAATGAAGGTGACACTGATGGCGGTCGTTATAACCCGAACCGACGAACCGATTCCGACGGTGACCTGGAATATTTTGAGGATACTGAGTTTGAAGGCTATGGTGATCACACCACCTCCCCCTACAGATTGCCAATTGCAGATGGGCGTCCCATTTTCGTTGGGCAGGCCAATCAGGGCATGTTCAGTCACTTTATCGATGATGACGGCACCATACAGATCTATGCCGCAGATTTTGCCCACGCCTTCAAAGAAATGGTGGTCGCGATCAGGGATGGCACGGTGGTGGATTACTTTGACTGGATTGACGATGACATCGACCCGGAAACCGCCGATCAGAATAACGCCCGTGATGAGGCCCGCGCCTCAGGTGACCTGGTCAGCAACGGAACTGACAGCCAGACCGCCTATACAGACCCCGCTCCCGGCGGAACCAATCCGGGCGGGCCTGGCATTGGCAGCTGGAATTTCATCATTATTCAGCATAATGACCCCTTCGGTGAAGAATCTAACGATGAAAAGGGGCACGACCTGGATGAAGGAGGCGCAGCCGTCACCACCTACGCCTTTTACGGGCACGGAGCCAAAGGGGGGGTCAGAGCCGCTTTTGATGAACGGGGAATTGCGCCAGCCGATATTATCGGGCAACAGGTCAGGCGCGGTGAGAACATAATGTGGGCCGGTGATACCGGCGTCAGCTTCCACAACCACCTTCACTTACATGTCCGTCCGGGCCCTGCCCCAGCCAATCCGGCAACCGACCCGATGCCTCAAATCGTAAACTCCGGAGACATGACAGGCAGAAGAACACTTCCGATTGTTTTCCGCGATGCCAAAGCGCCATTCAAATCCAGTGGACGCCTTCACCATTTAACCTGGTATCGCTCGGGTAACACGCCGCCGGAGGATCCATAATGGTTTCTCTTCCGTTCACTGACCCGGTGGCTGCGCCCGCCGTCAGGACACCCAAGCTGAAGATCAGCCAGAAACAGAGCGCCAGCGACGGACTCGGAGGTTTGGCAGATGCAGCCGGCGCACTTCTCGGTGGCAACCCAGGCCCTGATCCCTGGTCAACACATCTCATTGGCCTGCGCATGTCATTAAGCCTGGGCGACCACGTCGGCAGTGTGATTCTGCATATTCTCGAGAGCGAGTCCGCCCCTGAAGCCAGTTTGGGTGATGAACTGGAATTAGCCTTGGGCTTTGACGACGAAACAGAAACGCCCATTTTTACCGGCAAAATACAACGTTTGGAAAACCATTTGGCTGGCTATAGACGTCTGACCATCACCAGCCCTTTTCTTGAGCTATCGCAAAAACGCATCAACGCCAGTTTCGAGGAGCAGTCAGCCAGCGATATTGTGCAATCCCTGTTGGGTGAAACCAATGTCGGTGCAGGTAGCATTGACAGTGGTGAGCAGTATTCATTTTACGTCGTCAGTGATCGTCTGAGCCTGCTTCAACATATACAGGCGATCTCAGCACAGCAGAACTGGATCTGCTACTGCGGCGCAAACGGCCAATTGAATGCCCATGCTCTGGATACAGGAGAAGAAGCGAAGGTCTTTGCCTACGGCAGTGACATTATTGAACTGGAACATTGGGTTCAAGAAGCCGCATTAACCGGTGTCAAAGTTGTTGGTGGCGGGGCTGCCACCAGTCAGGGGTCTGATGCCTGGAACTGGTTGACGAAAGACCCTAAAGCACTCGCTGAAGCCGGAGAATCTGGCCGGGTTGTCCCTATGCGGGTACTGAGAGATGCACCTAGTGCGCAGAATTTTAGTGCCGCTTTGATGAGCAAGGATGCACAGGCAACCAACCGGGTTCGCTTAACGTCTTCTGCGGCACCAGAGGTATTGCCCGGAACGTACTTTGAAATCACCGGCGCTCCTTTTTCAGCCGCCAACGCTATCTTTGTCGCCGAAAAAGTCGTGATGACATTTGATCGCAGTAAAGGATTCCTGTCTTTTATTGAAGGCTTTAGCCGGGATTCAGCAGGCACCAGTGCACTGGGATCTCTCGGGGGGCTACTGTGAGCGACTTATACGACAGTATCCGCCAGATCGTGCGGGAAGAACTCCGTCAGAGTCGCATTGCCGAGCTGGCAGTGGTGCAGGAGCAGCACCCCCATGCAGATGACGAGGACACCGATAACTACAGCTGCACTGTCGTCCTGCGTGACAACGGCATTGTCCTGAAAAAAGTGCCCGTCATGGTGATGCGCAAAGGGGCAGCCGCCATCCCTGATATCGGAGACCTGGTGCTGGTGCAGTTTCTCAATGGCGACATCAATGCCCCCATTATTGTCGGCAGCCTCTATAACGACGAAGACCGTCCACCGGCAAACAGCAGCGGTCAGGCGGTGTTGCAACTGCCGTTGGGGGGCGGAGGTATCGAACTCTTGGTAGATACAGAAAATAGTACCTCCGTGGAGCTGAAGGTTGGCAACGGTGTAACGCTCACGCTCATCGATGACGACCCGGTGGTCACTATCGATGTCGACAGTGGCAAAGCCAAGTTGGAGATATCTCGGGATGGCAGTGTGAGCCTTAACAGCGGTAATGGCGTGGAAATCAAGTCAGGGGCAGACATGACGATTGAAGCTGGCGGGCAACTGAACCTCAAAGGCTCCATGGTAAATATCAACTAGGTTTCAGTTGCAGGCTTGACAATACAGTCAGACTGAGCTGGCAGATTTAGACAAGATCTTGGCGAATAAAAACAGTCGATGGGAAAGGATATTGAGATGGGAAAACCAGCAGCAAAACAAGGCGACAAGGTTCTTGCCACGGACACACATATTGTCATGATCCCCAGTCCGGGAGGACCAGTACCAACCCCTCTGCCCCATCCTTTTAACGGTATGCTGGACGGCAACCTGAGTTCTGACGTCAATATTATGGGCATGCCTGCTGCCGTGGTGGGCAGCACCGCAACCAATATACCGGCCCACATTCCCCAGGGAGGACCGTTTCAGACACCACCAGCCAACAAAGGCTCCGTGGAACTGGGCAGTAATACCGTCTTTATTAACGGAAAAGCGGCCGCACGAATGGGCGATAAAGCCAAAACCTGCAACGATCCGGCAGATATGCTGGTAGGGACGGTAATGGCTTCAGGCACCGTCATGATTGGCGATTGAGGGGATGGAGTGAACAGGAATATGGCGACCGTGCAGGATCAACACTTACTCAGCGATCTGGACCTGGAACTACTGCATCAGGAGTTACGACCGGTTTATCAGGTAGGTGACAGCCATACGCGATTACCTGATCGCAAAGGCTGGCGTAAGGATTTTGATCTGATCAGTGGCCGCCGGAATCTGCAGCAGGCTGTCGTGATGCGGTTACTGACGCCTCGTGGAGAGCTTCGTCATCTGGGACACCCAGACTACGGTGCCCGGGTGCACGAACTCATTGGCAGCGGTAATACCGAAACCAACCGGAATCTTCTCAAGCTGTTTATTCTGGAAGCATTGAAACGTGAACCCCGAATTGAAAAGGTCACAGAACTGTCGATCATCCCTTCGCCGGGGACTCGCTCCACGGTCGATGTGACATTAACCGTACTACCCGTTGGGTTCAGCCAGGTAGTGGAAATCGGTCCTTTCAGAATTGAACTGGGGTAAGCCTGATGAACAGATTCCGAAATGACGCCACACCGAACAACAGATCACAACTAATGAGCAAAGGGTGGAACAGATTATGAGTTTCAGAAGGCGCACCTACCCTGAACTGATGGACAACATCCTTACCCGACTGATCGGGGGGATCGCTGCTGAAAGTTATCCATTTCCCCCAGCCAACAGCAGCGAGCCCCCTTATCAGCACCCACTGGAACGTCCACCAGTCAAAAAGATCACCTCCGTCTACGGCCTGCGAAACGGCAGTAACTATGCCTTCAAACAGGAAGTGGACTTCATGCTGGTGGACGAACAGGTGCTGGAATGGATCGATGGTGGTGCACTTCCGGATAAAGGCTCCACCTTCCAAGTCAATTATTTCAGCGGGGCAACATCGAGCCCGGTCACCGATATACATGTCGGCAGTGTTGCGCGCACGCTCATGGAAGCGGCAGCCCTGGAAATGGCCGGACTCTATGCACAAATGCAGGTGGTTTACGATGCAGGCTTTATCGACACGGCCACCGGAAAATCTCTCGACCATGTGGTGGCATTGCTGGGAGTGGAGCGCGCACTTGCCGGATATAATACCGTCACCCTTGAATTCAAACGCAGCCCGGGTAGCAAAGGTGAAATTTTTATCCCGGCCGGAACCCGCGTACTAAGCGAAGACGCCACCTTTGAATATGAGACGACTGCCGAGGTGAAGCTTGTCGACGGCCAGACGTCGGTGAAAGTGACCGGCCGGGATCTGCTGCCGGCGAATGATCCGATCATCGGCGGACAGCTCAGTTTACTTGCCAAACCGATCAGTGGCATTGAAGGAGTCAGCAATCCGGATGCCTCCACGCTTTCCGAGCAGGACGAAAGCGATGAATCCCTGCGTACCCGGGCACGCAACTTTCTGCATAACTCTGAAAAGGCCACGCTTGCGGCCATTAAAAATGTCATCACACGCCAGAAATTATTGGCTGATGTCGTGGAACACGCCCCTGGTGAAGTCGAAATCACATTCCACAGCGGTGACCTGACCCCGGAACGTAAAAAAGAAATTGAGAAAGCCATTGATGATGTTCGCCCGGCCGGCATTCTGATGTCTTATCAATACGCCAGTGCCCCGCAATCGGTGAATATTGAAATGCGCCTGACCACGGACAATAGTCTGTTGACCCAGGAGCTCAGGGCGATTCAGGATCAGGTAAGAACCAAAATCACGGACTACTTCAGCAAACTGGAAGTCAAAGCCGATGGCAGTATGAACAAGCTGATCGGCATGGTGCTCTCAGATGCACGCATACAGGACGTCCGCATTCTCAGTGTCACCGTTGATGGCTCAGACGTACTGAACCGGGAGAGCGGCATTATCAGCCTGGCCAACAATCCGACCGAATTGGGAGACCTGACGATTACCGATCCGAACCTGCCGACGGTGCTGCAGGTCAGTGTCAGCTTCCCGAAAAACTTTGACAGCGTTGACCAGACTCAGATTGAAACCGCCCTGACCGAGGATATTGCCTATCTGAATGAACTCAATGCGGTGGAAATCAATGCCGGCACACCGCCGGAAGAACTCGCCAGACGCGACCTGAATTTTGGCAGACTGGCGCTGGCCATTCCCCTGCCCAGCACATCGCGCTTGTCACTTCAGGACTTCGATAGTGTCATCGGAACACCGGAATCGCCGGACCTTCCGACCGAAGAGGATCTCGGTAATTACGAGGTTCAATGGTCATTTGTGACAGAAACGGGAATGACTTACCTGATTACAGACGAAGCCAGCACCCCCTATCAACTCTCGCCGTTTGAACGTTTGACTCTGGGCGGAGTGGAGATACATGTCACAGCCCCTGTGGAGGAGCCCGTTGATGGCTAGAAGCGAAAAGCTGCGACAGCATTTACCTTCTTTATACCGGCCAGAGCCTGGAACGGATTCTCTGCTGAATCACCTGCTGGATGCGTTTGGATTCAGTATGGACCAGGCCCAGGAGCTGATGACCCAGATCATGCAGTCACACTGGTTTGCCTATGCGGATAAAGCCAGCTTCGATGAACATGCCCAGCGTGATCGTGAACGCCGGGGACTACCGCCCTATAATGTTCGAGATGTCGATGACCAGCTGGAAATCGCTCTATATCCCTATATCGAAGACCTCGCCCGCCACGGCAAACTGGTTTCTATTCCACCATGGAAAGAACCGCCGAATCAGAAAGACCTGGTCGAAAACTATCGCCGACGCCTCCGGAAGATCATTCGAATCTATAAAAATGGCCTGGGCACAATGGATGCACTCCGCGCCATGGTAGAAGCCGAGTTGCCCTGGACACTGGAGAATCCTCTACCGGAACGGATTCGATCATTTGCCATCGAAGAAGGTCAGAGCATTGACACCATTACTCTACCGGTAGAGATGAACGGCATTCCCACAGAAACCGTCGGAGCGCTGATGCGTTGGCATGTGTCACGCGGCGATGCACTGCCAACACGACCGACACTTCTGATTCACGGTGTGGCCCCCGTTCCCAATCAGGTTGAGGCGACAGAGTCTCCCATGATTGAGCGTTATGCCCCTTCGGACACCGGGCTTATCGGTATCGGCATTGCGTACAATAACAGTTTGCCCGCCGGGCAGAGTCTGCGCTTAACCCCATGTCGCCGAAGCTGGATTTGCACCGTGGACGGACTGCATCAGTCACCGTATGTCAGCGCACAAATCAAATCCAAAGACCCATCCGCCAATGGCCCATGGGAGCTGTCTACCGACACGCCGGTCATTGCCTTTGACAGCCTGATCCGTACCCTTTGCGGCAGTCTCTGGATGGCTGGCGCACAACAATTGTGGCGTTACGATGGTTCAGCATTCAGCCGGATCATGGAGACGGAATCTTTTACCGATATCCATTGTCTTTTTGAGTTCAACAAGCGTCTTTACATCGGTTGTGAAGATGGACTGTTTACGACTGATCTGTATCCAAATGATGGCACTTATACGCGCAATGCTATCGCGGAACTGGTTAACACTCCCGTCTATCAGATCACCCAGTCCGGAGAGGAATTCTGGCTTGCCACGGAAATCGGCCCCTGCCGGATGATGATTGCTTCGGATCAAACAATCTCCGTTGAAACCGCGCTGGTCGAGGTCCCCACCTACAGTCTGCTGTTCAGAGAGCAGGAACACTACTTCGGATGCGAACTGGGCCTGCTGAGGTTTGATGTGGCTTCCAACCGTTGGCACGCCTACCGGGGAGAAACTGAAGATGATCCCCAGATGCAATGGCAACAGATCGATATCACTGACCTTCCGGATGCCGAAACTCTCGGGTTGCCTCCGATACGCAGCATGGCTATCACCACAGATCAGTCACTCTGGCTGGGTTCAGACGAAGGCCTGGCACGCTACTACGCCCGGCATGAAAGGGACTTGCTTTACCGCGCTTTACTGGAGGGTTACACCGATATTATTTCCGGCGTTGTGCATCAGTTGATCACCGACGACAGGGGAATGCTCTGGATAGCTTCAGACCAGGGCCTGTTCAGGTTCGACGGTCGCGACATATCCCGGTTTATCATGGCAGAAGGCCACTGGCTGCAAATGGGACGCGCAGATTCCATCTACCCCAACGATCTTGCCCCGGAACCACGAGGGCAATGGCGCTACAACCGTGTGGATGAGCAATGGGAGGAGTTCGATTTCAGCGCAGGTCGCTGGAACAACAGCGCACTGGCATTACGCTCATCCGTGGAAAACCCGGTGAGCCAGATCTTAATCACCGAGAGTGTCATGGGTGAATTGGGAAGCTGGGACGGAAACGCATTCAGTGTTCAGTCCGAGGTACCTCCCGAGCAACTGATCATGCGCTGTAAACCTGATCCGCAGACCATCGTCAATGGTGGTCCGCCTTTTATCCCTGCCTTGCCTTCCGGAGCGTCTATCTGGCGGTATCTGCAACTGGAAGCAGAGCCTGTCACCCCACCGGACGATCTGCCATGGTGGTCCCGAGAGGGCAGATTGTTCCCGCCTCCGGATATCAATGACATCTACCCGGGCCGCTATCGAACTGACAACCTCTCGGTGGATGGCCGCTTTGACGAAAGTGTCTTTGCCTACCTGCCGTCTGCCATGATTACCATGGTTTACAGCGATCCATTGGCAATGGCGATTCTGATCCGACTATTCAAACGCACTTCGGAAGATGCCATTGACCCGGCGATATTAACGCGGGTTATACGAGGCATTAACCATGTCAGACCAGCGGGCGTTCCCGTGAGCCTTGCGGTGGAAGGCAAGCTGATCACCGACAGCAGCGGGGCTCCACTATGAAACTGTGTCGAATTCACTTCCCCATGACAAACCACCCAAATAGAGTGGCAGGCCAATTCCCTGATGAAACGATTGGAGTTGCCGGCCAACTCACTGCAACCAGAGGAGCAACGCGATGACCCTACAGCAAGCGATTAACCAGGTGAATGCACTGGCTCCCAAATCCGCCGGGCAACTCATCAAGCACACAGACTGGAATGCACTGATTACATCAATCGCCACCATCGGCACGGCTGTCAGCGATAACCAGACCCGATTGGATCTGGTGGAAGCTGATGCACAGGCTCTCAGAAATGACCTCACTGCCGCGATTGCACGACTGGATACTGTTGAAGAGGATCTGGACGAGCTGCGTGGCCAGATCGCACCACTCCTCGACCAGTATCTGGTACGCACCAGTTGTGAACGTATCCGATATGCCATGGGGGAAGTCTGCGTGATTACCGCCGAGGTCACGACGCTGACTGGCGAGCCCATTGAGGAACGTCCCTG
Organism: Hahella ganghwensis DSM 17046; assembly: GCF_000376785.1. GTDB lineage: Bacteria > Pseudomonadota > Gammaproteobacteria > Pseudomonadales > Oleiphilaceae > Hahella > Hahella ganghwensis. Next base: position 62,604 of record NZ_AQXX01000127.1, on the reverse strand, counting down.
GGTGGATTTCGTCAGCAGTTGGGGTCGACTGAGACAGGTACCAGGGTTCACCAGCCGGGCGGGGGTTGGGGACAATAGCGTGTCAGTCAGGGTCAACAACGAAGGAATTGCCCAGGTTCAACTTCGTGCGGACCACACCGAAGGATTCACAGACACAGAAGAACAGGAAGTCCAGGGTAGTCTGCAAACGCTGGTGGAGGTGAGCAATACCACCATCGCGCAGACACTGCTGGCCGCCAACAGCCCGACAGAGTTCACTGCCCAGGCAGCATTCAAGGCCCTCTCCAAGGAGTATGAACGGGCCGACACCAATGCCATGCGCAGTTACGTGGACACGTATTTTGTCCGGATGCCGGAATACCAGATTCGCCCGATTCGCCCCAACCCTTTCCCCAGTTGGCGGGACTATCGGGCAACCGTGATGGCCATGGCCAAGCCTGACGGCGACCCAACCACCGCGGACTATAGTCGGGGCGCCAGCTCGATCCAGATTACTTTCCGCGACTGGATCAACTATTGGATCAATGACTATGTCCTGGATATCAATCCCGGCGTTATCGATGTCATACCGGATCTGGAACCCATATTCACCAAGCCAATCGGCGAAGCCACTCTGGATTTTGAAGGCTTGATGGCTGAAAAGCTGATAGACAAAGGCGTCATCGGGCGCATGAAGACATTCGATACGATCAGAGAAGCCATCGGTCAGTTGGGAGGGGTCACGGATCCTGTTATGACCCAGTTCAAAGACCAGGTAACCAACGCGGTTGCCGTCCAAGGTGCCAATGATATTAATCAATGGGTGTATTCGGTTAATACGACCGCCGCGCAAGGCATTCCCACAGCAACCGCTTTCCTTTCCATGCAGAAACAGTCTGCCGGGCTGGGTGATGAAATTCATAATCTCACCGGCAAGGTACAGGAAACAGAAAACGTCACCCAGTCTATCGCTGTTCTTGAAGGGCGTATGCAGGCAGCGGAAAACGTCGGGGTCAATATTGACCAACGACTGAACCTGATCAACGACAGTGTGAAAGCCATCAATGTGTTTGACGACAGCAGCATTCAATTTGGCGTCAACAAAATCACGGCAGATATTGAATTGATCCGGAATCAATTGGGCAGCTGAGCACCGACATGGCGATCGTCTATCTGACTCCCGAGGATCTCACGCCAGGACAGACCAATGAAGTCCTGGCTTTCCTCAATAGTGTACAAACCGCTGAAGAAATTGCGGAACGCATCGAAATCCCTGATGAATTGGATGTTGGCGTGAGAGTGGGTCAGCACATTCTGGATTATCGCAGTCAACTGCCGGAAGGTTTTACCGACCTGGAGCAACTGATGGATGTCTATCAAGTAGGTCCAGAACGCTTCACCGAAATTGTTTCTGTCGTACTGGGTATTCCTTTGCCCCAATTCACTCCTCTGACCTTAGAAACTCTGATTCAAAGAGAAGTGGCAGCACAAGTGAAATCAGCCCCGAGACAACCGACAGTCTCCACTGCTGACCAGTTTCGAATCGCCATACAACCTCCCTCCGACCTTCCCTGGGTCGGTCAGGAAATGCCTCTGGGAATCAAAGTTCTGTCGGCCGCAACAGGTCGCCCGGTTGCCAATCTTCCTGTCACGGTGGAAAGCCATGACATGTGGATCAGTACCCAGTTCGGCTATGAGATCCGTGAGGGTCAGGTCATCAGCTCACGAACCGCCTCAGATGGCTCCCTGCGCCTGCGTCTGCGCAATATCTTTGACGAACGACTGACGGTTGACCAGTTCAGTGCCCTGCAAGAAGCCTTGCGTCATCTCGACACCGATGCAACGGCCCCCAGAGATATTCGTGGGGAGTTCCTGCAGTTAGTGGCACTTTATGAGGATGTTCGCAATAAGCGCCTGCGTGCGGCCATGGATATTATTTACCGGAGTACCGGCAAACTGCTGAGTGAAAACCTGAATCACCATGATTACCTGTATCAGTGGAAGCATCACACCGGACTGTTAAGAGTATACTTGGATGCAGATACCCAGACGCTGGTTCAGCCGACCCCAATCGCCGATGCCACGGCGGCACAGGTAGGCATCTACAACGTACAATGGCGTCAGTGGCTGATGCCCTGGTATCAGGTCTACCTTGAACAACTATCCGGCAATAACCTGCAGCAGACTTTCGTTGACGCCAAAGAACACAACGAATCGGAAGCCGGTGTCACCGCTGCCATTCTAGGCCAGGCCTATCGGTTTGTGGCAGGAAAAAACGGTTTGATTGGAGAAGCGCTCGGCAAGAGAGTCATCGGCAAGGAGATCCAGCGGTTTCTGGCAAAGGAAATCACCAGCTATCCGGCTCACACCCAAAAAACCATGTACCCCAGTTTGTTGCTAGCCGGTAACGCCATATCCAGTGCGGATACAGGAACCCTGGCCCTGGTTAACCAGACCCGGGTGGAAATGGAATCCACCTTCGATAAGAGATTGAGTGACAAACTCCTCAATAATGATGAAATTCTGGGGTCCATTGGTCAGCTCAACACCCGGATCGATAAACTTAACGGTCAATTGGATACTCAGAACGGACGTTATTCTGAACTCCAACTTGAGGTCAATGACCTTAAAGGGGAAGTGGAAACCATGGATGCCAGCCTGGTCAACGTGCAGGGCAACATTGTTCAGATCAATACAGAACTGGAACGTATCGACAGCAACGTGCTGCAACTGGACACCAACTTCCAGCAGATCAATACGGACTTTGAACAATTGGAACTGGACCTGCGCAACATAGACACCCGGGTCACCGATATCAATACCAGCGTCAATCAACTCGATACCCGGTTTGACGGCCTGAATGTTCAGGTTACCGGACTGAACAATCAAGTCTCAGGGCTCAACACGCAAATCACCGGGCTTGACTCCCAGCTCTCCGGTCTGGATACACAGATCTCAGGCCTGGATACCAAAGTGTCAGGGATAGATACCAAAGTATCAGGGATAGATACCAAAGTGTCAGGGATAGATACGCGCGTTTCGGGCTTGGATACACAAGTCGCAGGCATGGATACGCGGGTTGCAGGTCTTGACACCCAGGTGTCAGGCCTCGATTCAAAAATGACCACCCTGAACAAAGATGCTGTATTGAAAACAGATATCACCCGTGATGCCCAGGGCAACTTTATCGATATCCGCAATAGACCTATCCGAGGCTGAAGATGACCCTTTCAGCAATCAAACTATATCGATCCAAAACTCTTTCCGCCGCACAGGAAGTCTCTGCTGGTGAAACAGTGGTAGTGAACTCCAAGGTCACTCTGGATACCGGCATCGCTTACCGGCAGATACTCTATCTGGCCGTGCCAAGGCATCCACAGGCCAACGGTATTGTTCTGCATGAACCAAAGTTCTCTGCTCAATTCTCCTCCAACCGGATCAACACAGGTTTTAGCTCCAGTTATTTACAGGCACCCTGGACCTACCAGGACAATAAAGTCATTGTTCAGTTCAATCGCCCCTGGCACATCCGTGAGGTCACCACATCACAATCGGCTATAGTCGGTTTCTATCGAATCGACGGAGAGGCAATAGCAGAAGAAGCCACTGTCAGTGGGTTTGCAGGCGACCCGATCGGCCCGGAATTTCAAAGTCATCATTTCGCCATGAGCTTTTCGCCTGCCAGCAAAGCCGCGATTCCCAAAAAAGCGAAAGGGCGGGCACATGCGAAAACAGAATCCGGGAGAAAAGCCGCAGCACACCGGGGGGCAAATGCTCCCACAACCATCCACCTGGAAAACGGCGATGTTTTGGAAATCACCGTCGATGAACATGGACATGAAGCTATCAGTATCCAGGAGGCTACTGCCGCACAAATGAGCTTTCATGGTTTTGAAACCGTGACCATTAACAGCTATCCCACCACCCCGAGAGTTCTCGTTCCAGCCAGTCTGTTGGCCGATCTCAGCCCGCCAGAGGACGAACCTCCTCCTGTCTTCGACACCGTATGGCAACAAGCCGGAGAGCTCAGAGGAAACACTGACTGCGGCCTTGGTAAGATTCTGAGTCAGCAGGTAGTACCGAAAATATCCCAGGCGTTTTCTGAGCTATCCGTTGATGAAGAGATTCTGTGGGTACCGATCATTCTGGAATCAGACAGCCCCTGCATCTGGAGACTGACAAACTTGGCGCTGCCATTCCATTATGTTGTAGACCGCTTTGAACAAGACACTGATAAAGTCGTCCTGGACTTCGTTTCCGGAACCGCCGCCCCTCAGCGTTTACCCATCAGGCTACCTGAAGGGGACATTACTCATGCCAGCTTCAGAATTGATGTCAGTAATCAGGGAAATCTGAATGATCCCCAATCCCTTGACCAGCAAAGCAATAATACCGGCCTGATACTCAATCAGAATAACTGGTTTGCTGCCAAGCTCATACCCGGAGAGGCGGGATTCTTCGGCGCCATCGCCATTCTGGTCAGCCTCCACACATCAGAGATCGAATTGGTCGCCAGTCTGGTTGATGGGAATAACACTCCCACAGGAAAACCACTTATCGATACAAAAGCCAGCGTCACAAAAAATGGCAGGCAACAATGGGTCACCCTGAAGTTCGAATCCAAGCGGCTGGATAGTATTCCGTACTGGCTCAAACTGTCAGCTCCCAAAGGAGAAGGCGTCTGGCTCTGCCAGCCTGGTAATGCAACAGAGATCAGGAAAGGCAGTCTACTGTCACCGGCGAAGGCAATTATCACCATGCCGTCCCTGTTCCCGATCACCCAATGGCTGACCAGCAACTTCCATCCTGAACCCAACACACCTCTGTTCGTCATGCTCGCCAATAACACACCGCTGACACTACAGCCCGACGAGCAGCAATCGTTTCAGGTCGAAACCCCGAACCTTGTAACAGGCGCAGAGAGTCTTCAGATCAGACAACTGGCCAGGGGAAAGCTCACCTTCAGTCTGCCCCGAATCGAGTTCACCCCCTGATACAGCTTTGTCATGGATATCAATCAATGACAACATTGGCTTAATCCAGTTCAAACAGGATAGGCTGAGCCCCTTCCCATAGGGTTTTGACTCCCAGGGCATGCAGGTTTTCCATTCCCTCGACAATGGTTAAGAAGTGATTGCCTGCCAACTGCCCCATCTTGCTGGCAAAGCAACAGCTGCCATAGGCCAGAATAATCTCCGTTTCACTGTAACCACCGGGATAAAACAGAATGTCTCCACGGGATGGATGACTGGTATGGTTTTCAAACCCCACCCCCAATTCATAATCCCCCAGCGGAATCCAGCATCCCTCCCCGCTCCAGCGGACATGAATAAGCTTCTGCTGATATGGTAGCAGTTTGAGGAATGCTGCAACCGTTTGAGGCGCATCCGGATGCGTTTCCGCAATAAAAGTATAACCACCGGAACTGATTTTTATTCTTTGCGACATACACTTTCTCCAATATTACCGGCCTCTAACCGATAACAGATTAACGATTTTATTAAGCACCCGGATGGCGACCGGCTCAATTTATATCCAACGCCCTCTTTTTTGCTTCTTCCTGTTTTAAATGAAAGGGTTAGGCAAAAAAACCTTCGACAATCATTCAGATCATTGTATGATCAAAAAAATAAGAACTTCAAAGAACAAGACAATAACAATAATAGAAAGCAATAAAGTATCCGGGATGCCCATGGAAACACCAGGAAACTACTCAAAGACCAAAGACCCTCTCAGAATCAGGGACCATATCTACCTCTCACTGACAGTGCCGGATGAGCACATTACCTGGCGTAAGCACCAGAACGTGCGATTCAGGTGCCATCAGGTCGGACGACAACCATCTGACGATATCGATGTATTCCTTGATGACGACTCTGAGCCAGTGGCGAGGATCAATCATAATTTGCTGGCACGCTACCTTCATACAGGAACCGAACTCATTGCCAGTACGATGAACAGATCCTACCGTCCTCTATTTCAGCGTAAATCTGACGATCCCCAGGTTCTCAGGATTTGTATAGAGCCGGGAGAGCTGAACTGGAGCAAAATCAATCCCATTATTCAGCGCAACAATGATATTGCCCTCAAAGTGGAAGAGGCGAGTTACATTGCGGAGAACGACCCCCAGCAAGCATTGGCAATGTACGAGGATGCTGTCAAGGATATCTACGACCTGCACTTCGAATCACCACTGGCAAGTTATTGGAGAAGAGTGCAGTTCCCCGTGAATGAACTGTCCTGGCTTCTGGAGAAAATGGGTGACTGGGAGGCTGCCTATGAAACCATTACGACCTATGAAGCCTTTGATGACCAGCTCGGTCTCCTGGCCATCGACCAGTTGGCTGTAGATGACAGAAAACGAAGGCTTGAGCGGCGGCTGAGAGATAAAAGCCTGAATTCAAGGCTTGATAACAAAGGCTCTATAGAGAATCACGCAGGCGATACTCCATGTGTGAAGAAGTCTGTCCCTCATCCCGGAATGACACTCATACAACGAGTGTCGGGTTAAAGGGCCAATCCCTGCACAATCCAGCATATTAAAAAAGGGGATATTGCCCCTTTTTCTGCTTTCCGCCATACAGGCTCTGGTACTTTTCTATGGACCCCGATACTTTTCTATGGAACCCGATATTTTCCTTTGAACTTCGTTACTTCCTCTGGGATTCACTGACTCGCTGCCGTCGTTTTAGCGGAAGCGTCATCCTCAGATTTCCTGGTGACCACTTCTGGTAAGTTAATCAATTCAGACAGGCCTTTGTCTTTTCTCCAGGTCTGGGCTTTGTCTTTAGCCTCATCCAGTTCAGCTTGTTCGATCTTACCGTTGAGGAAAGAGACAAACAGTTTGGCACGGTCAAAACCACTCGCAGCACTCAATATGGCCCACTTCATTGCCTCGACCATGTTGGTCTCAACACCCTCACCGGTCGCGTAGGCATATGCCAGGTTAAACTGGCCGTACATGTTGTTCTGCTCAGCCGCCTCATCATAGAGTTTCACAGCTTTATCGATATCTTTCTCGACACCTTCCCCTTTGGCATATCTGAGGCCAAGGTTATATTTGGCATTGGAGCTTCCTGAAGCCGCTGCTTTCTGCAGCCACTTCACACTCTCTTCCAAGTTCGCCTCGACACCACGGCCATCTTTCAGCATACCCGCCAAGGCGACCTGGGCATTGGGATGGCCCATCTCAGCGGCCTTCAGGAACAATTCATAGGCTTTCTTGGAATCAGGCTCCGTTGCGGTTCCACGCTCGTACATTAAACCCAGCAGGAAATTCGCATCCGGGTGCCCCTGATTGGAAAGCACCGTCAGTGATTCAAATGCTTTCTCAAAATCTTTGGCTTTAACCGCTTCCATGACATCCTTCATGGTCGCAGCATGCAATTGACAGCTGAGCGCCATGGCAAAAATCAGTGCACTGAGGGATTTAAGGGAGAATCTCATAATTATTATCTAATCCTGTCGAAACGAGCCTGCCCCAGGATCTGCAAATATCTGCAACTGATTGCGATCGAGAATATTGCAGCTTCCGGGTTTATTGATCATAGAAAACTAACAAAGTGAATGCCCCTTCTCAAGCGCATTTGGTCTTTCAGCACCAACCTGTGATCTGTACCACAATGAAATAAAAAACGGGATCAAATGATCCCGTTTTTTACATGCGTTGCCCGAAAATATCAGCGGGTACCGTATACCACCATGGTTTTCCCCTTCACCTGCACCAGCCCCTGATCCTCCAGCGCTTTCAATACGCGGCCGACCATTTCCCGGGAACAGCCGACAATACGGCCTATTTCCTGGCGGGTGATCTTAATCTGCATGCCATCAGGATGTGTCATCGCATCGGGCTCTTTGCATAAATCCAACAACGTGCGTGCGACACGCCCAGTCACATCCAGAAACGCCAAATCGCCAACTTTCCTTGTAGTTTGGCGCAGACGCGAGGCCATTTGCTCGCCTATGAAATATAAAACTCTGGGGTCCTCCTGGGCAATTTCACGGAACTTGGTATAGCTGATCTCAGCCACCTCACATTCTGTTTTAGCTTTGACCCACGCACTCCTTGATCCCATTTGGTCCGTATCAAACAGCCCCATTTCACCGAAAAAATCTCCGGCATTCAGGTAGGCCATAATCATTTCACGACCGTCATCATCTTCAATAATAACGGTGACGGAACCTTTAACTATATAAAAAAGAGAGTCGCTCTTATCGCCAGCATAGATGATCGTGCTTTTGCTGGGATAGCGACGACGGTGGCACTGAGAAAGGAAATAATCCAGGTGCTTTGTCTTGTGCTCGACCGGTTTCACTATCGTGACCATGTTTTTGTCCCATTCACTTACTATCGCTTTGAAATACTCCAAGGAGAAATGCACTCCCTTAATATCTCGCCGAAATCGGGAAGCCTATTGTTATATCCATCGATATGCCTTAATTAAACAGGAAAGGACTGTTTAAGCAAGTATGCAGAACCGACTAAGGCACCCGAAGTGAGGGGCGATATGGTTTTATGCCCCGCCGGGTGCCTCGGCTAAACACTTAAAGTATAGCCTATTATTGCTTTTCCACATTACACAGCGCCAGCGGCGCCTGAGGATCCTCTGGCACCATGTAAAGCGTTTCCCCGATCAGGCAGATGTGATAATCTGCCTTACCTTTCAATAATGGAATTTACGGATACACGCACATGCAGGCAAGTATTACCTGGGGCGGTAACGCCAAATTTGTCGGAAAAACAGGCTCCGGTCACGAAGTTGTGATGGATGGCCCACCCGATCACGGAGGTGATAACCAGGGTCCCCGCCCAATGGAGATGCTGCTGCTTGGGCTGGGCGGTTGCACGTCATTCGACGTAATGATGATCCTGAAAAAGACCAAAGCGGACGTGACTGATTGCGTGGCCGAAATCACGGCTGAACGTGCCGATTCAGTTCCCAGCGTTTTTACTAAAATTCACATTCATTTTGTGGTTACCGGCAACGATTTGAAAGAAGCTGCCGTGAAGAGAGCAGTCTCTCTGTCAGCGGAAAAATACTGTTCAGCATCAATCATGCTGGAAAAAGGTGGTGTGGAAATCACTCATGACTTTGAGGTTCGGGCGGTCTGATAAAGGAAGCCAGGGCAAGACTCACTTATCTTGCCCTGGGCCAGGGTGCTAGAACCAGAAGACGCCGCCAACCCCCAAAAGATCAACCTTTTGGTGGTCAAGGAAGAGTCGCTTAACTCTGACAACGACTTCAACTTCAGGCGTGACGTGATACCCCGCTCCCAGTCCAAGCAGAGGATCAGCCCCACCATCCAGATCAGGATTGATATCAACCCCGCCCAGTTGAATATCGCCACTCCAGAAAAAGAGCCCGACCTCTCCCGACAGCGTGACACCAGCCTCCGTAGCCCACATTATGCGGTTGGCCAACGTCAATCCACTGCCGGTCACCGGATAATGATTCTCCAGAGCCTGGGATAACTCTTCGTCGCTCGGGCTCACGACATCAAGATCAACATCAACATCCCTCAAGTCGAGATATCCAATCTCCACAGCCATGTTTTTGTAATATCGATATCCGACCACCCCCTGCACCGCAGTTCGCGAGACGTCATAGGTGTTGAGAGAAACGTCGATATCTGACGACTCCAGACCATTGGTAAAACTGCCGGAGTCCTGAGACCCTTTGGCGTAGTATGCGCCCAGCTCCAGATAATATTTCTTTTCTTCATCCAATTCGGCCAGACTCTGCGGCGCCGGTAATAATAGCGCCAGGGCCAATAAAGATAATGTCGCGCCATGACGCAGCTTGGTCCGGTTGAGAGCGCCCAATACCACGAACATCGCGAAGAGCATCAACCAGTGAATAGCTCCACCACCGCCACCTCGGGTATTGACGGTACTGTCAGTCCGTGAATCCACGCCGATCCCTCCGGGATCCTCCACACTGCCGTTCACCAGACCATCAGCATCATTGGGTCCACCATCCTCAATGGTCAGTTGCACACAATAGTATCCTTCAACCAATCCATCTTCCCAACTATCATCACCTGGCGGTGGGCAGTATCCGGGATTGCCGGGGGCAGAAGACAGGGTATTGTTTTCATCCGTCACAAAGTTCATCCATTCTCCATTCTGGAATTTCCTGTATATGCCACTGGCCGGGATCGCTGCCTGTTGCGGCAGTACGATACTGACACTTTGTCCCAGTGTAGGCAGGTCGTGAATTTCAAAGTCGAACAGTCCTCCGACATTTTCAAACAGCCGGTCTGAGATCAGATCCTCCTGCTCTTCAATATCGTCATCATCCAAACGAACTCCCCCACTGTTCCCAACCAGAGCGAACTGACCAAGACGGCAACGTACACCTGGATCACATTCAACGAGATAGGATGACGTTTCCGAGGCCACCTCAGGTATGACGTTAGTGGCCGTGATGTTGTCCAGATAATCTGGAATACCATCATCGTCGCCATCCGCCGTACCTTCATCAACATCATTAACACCATCGCCATCAGTATCATCACCAGCGTTCAATACTGGTAGCTGACTCACTACCCGGAAAAACAGGCGCGTAGTATCAGTGTCTCCAGCACTGTCAGTGACGGTTACCTGCCCCATGTAACGACCATCACTTAAACCACTGGGATCGAAAACGAGATCTCTGTTACTCAGATTACCGTCAGTATCCACCAACACACTGTCACTGGCTGACCAGTTATAGCGATGGCTGTCACCAGGATTTGGATCAACGACCGATGCTCTGATCCTCACTGAGCCACCGCCACGAGTCACCTGGATAGTCCCTGTCCCACTCTGCGTAAGTTGCAGTGTTGCTTCAGGAGCGACATTCCGTTCAACAATAGTGATCCTGTGGAACGTTTTCACGCCACTGTTCACATCATAAATGTTGGGGTTCGAAGCATCGTAACCATTGGCCAGATCCTGAGCATTGGTCGTACGGTCATCCAGTCGAACGATCAGCACCTCATCGGATTCAGCAACACCGTCATTAATCAGATTGATACTGATACTGGCCTCTGTCTGCCCGATTGTTCCCGGTTTGGTGAAGGTTACTGTACCGTTGACCAGATCATGGTCGTTGCTATCAGTCGTACTGCCACTGTCAATAATGTATGGCACTGTTAATGGGTAGAACGGAGACTGCCCATTCAGAATCACTTTGAACAGGACAGTAGCACCTTCCACACTGATCTCGTCTTTATTGACGGATACCAGCGGACGGATATTCACGATCTGCTGCGCAGTTCCCACATTGCCTTTCTGATCGACCGCCCGATAGGTCACCAGATTACGACCCGGCGGTAACAGCACGCTACCGTTGATCAATGCCGGTATAGCAGTATTACAGCAGTTATTGCCATCCACATTGTCACTGGCCAGGACTCTCATGACACTCTGTACCTGGGCAGTGGTTGCCGTTGTCGGCAGATCCAGAAGTTGACGCTGAGTTACCGGTGTAAACAAAGCAACCGCATCCAGAACCAATTCATCAGGGGCAACCACGACCGGTGCCGTTGTGTCTACATAGTCCTCTTCATCATTGGGATCTGTACCATCCAGGGATTCCTGGTAATTGCTGATGGTATCCCCATCCAGATCCGTGTCGGCATCGCTGGCATCCAGAGGATTCAGGCCGTTGGCATTTTCATAACTGTCACTCATACCGTCGTTGTCATCGTCGGTATCCACGACATCAGCATCGCCGTCGCCATCTGTATCCAGTTGAACATTAATTGTAAAGGCCGCTAATGACGAACTCGCACTTCCGTCAGTCGCCGTCAGCACAATGTTGCTATAAGTCCCGACCACCGTCGCGTTGCCGGTTAATGCCCCGGTACTGGAGTTCAGAGACAGCCAGCTTGGAAGATTAGAGGCACTGACGCTGATTGTGTCACCTTCCACATCATTCAGAGTAGGTGTAAAGCTATAGGCGTTCCCTTCAACAATAGTTGTCGCAGGAGTTCCGCTAATCGTTGGCGCATCATTGACAGCCTGCACCGTGATACTCACCGTGACAGTATTCGAATCGCTCCCTTCATCATCCGACACCATATAGGTAAAGCTATCTGCGCCATTGAAGTTAGCATCTGGTGTATAAGTCAGCGTACCGTCACCGTTGTCGACAAGGTTACCGTCACTGACATCTGTCACGATGCTGATACTGTTGACATCGAGAGTTCCATCCACATCACTGTCATTGGACAGGATGTCCAGAACCGTTGGGGTGTCCTCATTGAGAGTATAGGAGTCAGCATTCGCCAGAGGGTCGTCATTGACAGACTGCACAGTCAATGTGACGGTTGCCGAATCAGACCAGGCCCCCAGATTATCCTGGACTCGATAGGTTAGCGAGTCCGAGCCGTTGAAGTCGCCATCCGGTGTATACACAATCGCCCCTGTACCAGTGTTCACGGATGTACTGCCACTGGCGACATCTGTCACGACTTCAACACTGGAAGCATCCAAAGTGCCATCGACGTCACTGTCGTTACCCAGCACGTTGATCGTATGTGCAACATCTTCCAGTAAAGTGGCTGTATCATCAGCAGCTACCGGCGCGTCATTGATACTGTTCACCGTGACGGTCACCGTGGCGGCGTTGGAAGTTCCATCAGCGTCATCTTTCACCGTATAGGTAAAGGTGTCACTGCCATTGAAATCCGCATCCGGTGTATAGGTGATATCTCCCGTTGTGCTGTTAACACTGGTCGCACCGTTACTCGGATTGGTCTGTACTGTCACCGTGGTGGCATCAACTGTGCCGTCGACATCACTGTCATTTGTCAGCACATCGATCACGACAGAGTTATCCTCATCCACGGAGGAGGTATCATCCGAAGCCACCGGCAGGTCGTTTACGCTGGTCACATTGATGGTGACAGTGGCGGTATTGGACGTCGCACTGTTACCGTCCTCAATCGTGTAGGTGAAGGTATCAGTCCCATTGAAGTTAGCATCAGGCGTGTAATCTACCTGGCCACCATTGACCACGGCAGAACCATCACTGGCATTGGTGACAATCGTGATGGTCGATGTGTCGACCGCATCACCCGTGTCCACATCAGTATCATTTGCAGCCACATCGATGGAAACAGCATTGTCCTCTGCTGTTGTGGCCAGATCAGCCACCGCAACCGGTGCATCATTGACCGCATTGACTGTTATCGAGACGGTTGCCGCATTGGAAGCAAGGCTGTCATTGTCTTCTACGGTGTAGGTAAAGCTGTCGGAACCATTGAAGTCTGCATCCGGCGTATAGGTGATCACCCCAGTTCCGGTATTCACACTGGTACTGCCGTTGGAAGGTCCACTTGCGACCGTGACACTGGCAGCATTCAGTGTGCCGTCTTCATCAGAATCATTATCCAGAACACTAACGGCAATCGCGTTGTCTTCGTTTGTGGTATCGGAATCATTCGTCGCCGTTGCCTGCAGATTAGTGGTGGTAAAATTCAGAGTCGTAGTATCTGCAATACCACCGTAGCTATTGCCGGCAGTATCTTCAATGGCATCCGCGCCGACCTGCACATAATAGGCCGTAGACGAATCCAGATCAGAGACCAGTGCCACCGTCACCTGCGAGCCGACAATACTGACTTGCCCCGAATCGCTGTCATTACTTTCTACAAGACTGTCATCACTGGCCTTGTAGACAGCAATGGCGAGGTCACCAGCACTACCGGCACTGACAGATTCACTGAAATTCAGCACAATATTCGCATCGAAACGTACGGTGGTCGCCCCATCTGTCGGACTACTGCTGCTCAGGGTTGGGGCAGCGGTATCCAGAGAGGCGGTATCTGTAACCGCTGTCGCCGCGTTTCCAGCCGTATCTGTCACCACCACAGAAAGTGTCAAGGTACCGTCTCCCAGTCCGCTGAGATTCAGGCCGGTGATCTGGTCAGTTGCAGTACCAAGGGTTCCTGAGCCAGTCACGTTGGTACCACCACCAGACGAACTGATGGTGTAGCTGTAGTCCGCACCGACTTCTCCACCAGCAAAGGTAAAGCTCTGACTGGAGGCTTCTGCATCTCCAATGGCGCTGTCATCAAAGCTGACGCTGTGGCCACTTGGCGCTGTGGTATCTAATGTCGCCGTGTCAGTAGTAGCCACGGCTGCATTACCGGCAGTGTCTGTTAGCACGACAGACAACGTCAACGTACCATCACCCAGTCCGCTGACATCAATCCCTGTGATATTGTCACTGCCGGAACTGATGGTACCAGAGCCAGTGACATTGGTACCGCCACCAGAGGAACTGATGGTGTAACTGTATCCTGCGCCCACTTCTGCGCTGGCGAAGGTAAAGGCAATACTGCTTGCCTCAGCATTATTGATCGCACTGTCATCAAATGACACAGAGTGGCCGGAAGGTGCCGTCAGGTCGATCGTGAAAGATGTGGCCGTCACAACATTGCTCGCATTACCGGCCGAATCGGTGACTGTGATGGTACAGTCTGAGTAGGTACCCGCAGACAACGGCGCACTGTTGTCAGTCTGGGTAAGTGTGATGGTGTTATTGCCTGAAGACACCGCTCCTTCATCACCACTACCGCAACTACCACCAACGGCCAGCGTTCCAGCCTCGTCAGTGGAGAAGGTGATATCCGGCGTGGAGTCGTTACCAGGGGTCGTCACAGGCGTGACTTCTGCAACGGTTGGCGATATAGCATCTACCAGTACAGAAGCCAGGCTACCGATAGCCCCGAGATCTGTGCCTGCATCGTTCCCTGCCGCATCCTGCAAAGTACCGGAATTCGGTTCCAGCGTTGTACTCAGGCTAATACCATCGGAATCCTCATCACCGGAAACGACAGTATGCCGGAACACAAGGGCACTGGAGCCACTGCCGGACAAATAGGAGGCATAACGCGTAGTCGCACCAATAGTAAGGGCCAGTCGTGGCGTTCCTCCTCCCGTGTTCACCGTCACACTCTCATCGTAGTTGACAGTGAAATCCAGATTATTGCCAGCAACATAAGTGGCGTTGGACGGCAACGAAACAGAACTGACGGATGGCGGCAGATCATCATTGATCACCGTCCCAGAACCATTGGTAACCGCTGACGTTGCCCCCATCTGAGTACCAGAGCTGCCCAGCGTCAGATCAGTATCACCGTCTACACTCAGAATGACCGTATTACCATCGGTCATTCCACTGGTTGTGTTGTAATAGCCATTAACGGTATATGTCTCGCTGGCTCCATCAGCCACTGATATGCTCAGGCCGCTGAAGGTGATCGTGTCAGAACCAGCGTTATAAACACCAGTGACATTGGAAGCATCACTGCCATTCAGACGCCAGGTGATGTTGCCTCGTTCAGTATCACTGCTGGTTCCGGATACGTTCACGACAATTGACGAAACCGTCAATGCCGAACCATCGGCCGTGCCTCCATCACTGATCGTAAAGTCAAACAAGTCTACAGCTTCACCTACGGTGTCTGCGGTCAGATTCAGAGTCACAGGCTCAGACACCCCTCCAGCCGCTACCAGATCACCATCCGTATCGGGAACCAGACCGGTCAATTGGCTACTATTTACCGTCGACAATCCACCGGAGCTTGCCTGCAGATTGAAAGTTTCCGATGACCCACCAGAAGCGGTATAGGTAATGCTGAGTCCGGTAAAGGTTGATACACCCGATGAAGGTGTAATTGATACCGTCGCCCCATTGCCATCAGTATCGCCTGTTCCAGTCATGCTGGCCGAACCGGCACCATTCACTTCCGCCAGAGTAATATCCGTGGAATAACCGGTATCCACTACATTATTGGCATCCTGGGCCGATACCACGGGTACGGTAGAAAAGGCCGTTGCCTGACCACTGTTAACGGTTAACGGAGAGGGTTGAGTAGAGAAAACCAACTTGGTTGCAACAACATCTGACGTTACCGAGTTGGCATCGACTGTCGACAAATTGGAACCTGTGCCATCTTCATCGTTGGCTGTCAGTGTAAAGCTCTGTTGATCTGCAGTGGCGGTATACGTCACGTCGGTAAAGGTCGCCACACCACTGACTGCGAAGATATCCACATCGCCGCTCAGCGTTCCAGCACTGGATTCAGTTAGTGTAACGACTTCCGTAAAGTCCACATCGGTATTGCCAAAGGCATCTCGTGCTGCAACCACAGGTTGTGTGCTTAACGTAGAACCGGAAGTAGAGCCTGACGGCTGTGTGGTAAATACCAAGGTCGTGGTGACCACGTCCAGAGTGGTGCCGGTTCCGTTGGTCACAGCAGAGGTTGCCCCCATGCTCGTACCGGAACCCCCAACAGTCAGATCAGTATCACCGTCAACACTCAGTATCACCGTATGATCTTCTGTGACACCAGTGTTGTCATTGTAATAGGCATTCACGGTGTAGGTTTCACTGCCGCCATCAGCAACGGATATGCTTATGCCTGAAAACGTGATGGTATCAGATCCGGCGTTATAAACCCCTGCCACATTCGAAACGTCATTACCATTCAAGCGCCAGGTAATATTTCCCCTTTCGGTGTCGGTAGAGGTTCCCGATACATTGACAACGATCTGACTGACCGTCATCGCCAATCCGTCTGCAGTACCACCATCGCTTAAGGTAAAGTCAAACACATCAACTGCTTCGCCAACCGTATCGACGGTGGTGTCCAGACCTACAGGCTCGGTAACCGCCCCAGAAGCGGTCAAATCACCGTCGCTATCGGGTGAATTTGTCGTGAAGTTCACCAGGGTAGCTGACGCCTGAAGATTAGGGCTTCCTTCATCATCCTCTGCTACCGCATAAAGATCATAGGCGGTCCCTGACGACAGTCCGGAGAATGCCTCACTTCCTGTTGTAGCAGTTGTGGCAAAACTACCACTGGCGAGTGGCGCACCACCACCACTGTCCTGCCCGGCCTTCACCTGAGCGGAACTGGGAGCACCTGCACCATCCGCCACAACAACATAGTAAGCGGTGCCTTCTTCATCCAAGTCAACGGATACCGTCGCCCCCGTCAGGCTGATACTCCCTACAGAGGGAGTGGAATTCTGGAACACCGGCGCCGTCGCATCATTGACAGTGATAGTGAAGCTTTCCTGATAAGAATCCGTACCATCGTGCGTCTGAATACAGACACTGTAAGTTCCTGGCGACACACTGCCGCCAGTTTCAAGGTCATCATTGGCGTTATCCACCTGGAAACTGGCATTGTCGTCATCTCCTGCAGCGCCACAACTGCCACTGCCTGACGCCCCATTGGAAACCAACGCATAGGTATGAGTATCCCCGCCATCGGCGTCCGTTGTACTGAGGTTCCCGATAACGGCACCGGCACCGGTAGATGAATCATTGATGGACGTACTGTCCAGCCCAATATCGGTCGGAGGGTTGTTGCCGGCAAAGTTGCAATCGGCATCCGTCGTACAGACTTGGCTGGTTGCGCTGGTACAGTAGGAGGATAGGCCTGTGAAAGAGCAAGTACCACTTGCTTTGGTTTTGCCTATAAAGTTCGGATTGATATCTCTCTGAAAAGCATCCGTATCACCTGACAACAGACTGTTTCGAGTCTTTTTCTTTTTCTTCAACTGCTTCAGAAAGTTTTTTAAATCAGGATGATCATCTGACTTTGTCAAGCTGGTATCAATAACGTCAGAATTAACAGGTATAGAGGTTGGAGATGAAAGACTTGAGAAACCGTTAAAAACACTTTGACTACTTTCAGGGGATGCATGTGCCTGGGATGAGTTAATCCAGGCTTTTGCCTGCAATCGCGATCGCGAAGAACCTATCGAGGCGTTGCCTTGTACACCCACTGCCGCCAGAGCAATAGCAGGCAGGGATTTCCCTAACTCCTTTGCCCAGTTGACCTTCTTACTCCCTCTCTCCATTCCTCTGCTCCCGGTTCCCCATCTTAAGCAAAACAGTGCCAGTTCGGCTTCAATAGCAGAACTGTGACGTCCAATAGCGAGGCACAATCTAAGTGTAGATGTCTATTTTCTATACAGCCAACTGTGAATTTGTTATCTAATGTAGTTAAGACTCACTGACTCAAAGAGTCCTGTGATTATTCACCACCATTTTGTAAACAGTTATTGCCGGGAAAATGGAAAAAGTGCTCTATCTCACTGTCCTGCCATTCGAGAACCTGTGGAAACCGGGCCTCCGGCACAATCCCAACGTCGTATACCTGACCCACCGTCCCTTCAAAACATAAGTAAGTCACCACCTCCCCTGAATCAATATCGATCACCCAGACACCACTGAAGGTTTCATCAAACTCACTCGCTAATGGCGGACTGAGATTCGCTTCCGATGCTCTTACTCTGGATAATCCTACAAACATCAGGCTACCGTGAAATGATATACCTCGCGTAAACCCCTGTAGCTTGGCAAATAACGTTTTTTCCCGCGACTCCGGATCAATACACCAAATGGCCCCATAGCCAGACTCACATACATAGATCTTACCTCTGTAATAACGGGGCGAATGGGGCATCATTAATCCGTCCTGCAATATCTCATCGGTATCAATATCAATCAGGGTTCCAAGTCCTTCCCGGTTTTTTCGCCAGGCGGAGCGGACA
Source organism: Hahella ganghwensis DSM 17046 (assembly GCF_000376785.1). Taxonomy (GTDB): domain Bacteria; phylum Pseudomonadota; class Gammaproteobacteria; order Pseudomonadales; family Oleiphilaceae; genus Hahella; species Hahella ganghwensis. The sequence goes on along the minus strand of NZ_AQXX01000127.1, from coordinate 44,060 downwards.
TCTTCCTGGTTGAAGGTCGTCACATATCTGGGCTTACCATCCCTCATCGCCATACCATTCAAATGGCACCGATCCTCGGGTACCAGTTCACTGATCCATGCAGGCTGCCAACGGGGCACAAAGCTATAGTTGGAATCAATCGTACAAAGACAGGAGAAGGTGGAATTGACGGCCCATAGCCCCTCATCCCCCCAGGCAATATCATGGATATTGATCATTCCAGTCACATGGGAAGCACGAGGCAGATAGCAGGCATCAACGCTTCCACTTGCATCCACTTTTTCGCAAACGGAATCGTCGCGCCGGAAGTCCAGAATCTGAGCCCAGATCCCCAGTGTCAGGCGATGCTTGTCGACGGTCAGTCCCATCGGACGAGGACATCTCATGAAGTGAGTATCCAGTTCCTGATTTTGGCTTCTTACTGTGATCAGTCTATCTGCCTGATAAGACGTTAATATCAAACTAACGTTGAGGTATTCCAGCAGCTCAGGCAACGCAGCATCATAGCTGACAGAGAAATCAAATCCCTCATCAGTCTCTGACTCTTTGCCAGAGTTTTCAGTCGTGTCTTTATCCACTTCAGACATGCTCTCGAACATCCTCCTTAATAACGGTATCTGGCCGCGACAGATTCCGAGGCCTCTTTCGCTTTGTGCTATTTATGTTTCTGACGGTTCCAGGATTCGGCTAAACTCACGGCTCTCCCTGCATTAACGACTCCAAATTCATGCATTCGCCCCGAAAAAGCTGGTAATTCCTGACTGGATTCCCTTAATAAACTGCGTAACTGTTCCACTGTTAACTGCGGCGCAACAGCGTACATCATTGCAATAACGGCAGTGACAACCGGCGCTGCAGAAGATGACCCGCCAATATAACTCACCTTGTCATAGTTTCTTGGATCGATGGTCGGCAGCAGGCTTGGCGCGGCAATATCCACAGTACGACCGAAGTTGGTGATGACCCGGTAATCTGAATCGACTCCTGCAACCGATATCACCTCGTCCATCGATTGCAATGTCATCGGATGATCCACCTGTTCTTGACTGTTTCCGGCGGCAAATACAATGGCTGTTCCTTTACCCGCCCGCCCGAGGCGGCTGATCGCTTGAACCGTCTCGGCAATAGGCTGCAATAACATTGGCATTCCCCAGCTGCAGTTGATTACGTCCGCTTTAGCCAGGTAGGACAAATACATTGCCAGAACAATATTGGAGGTCCAATTATAGAGATTGCGCACGGCAATAAAGTCTGCGCCGGGGACCAATCCACTCAGTTCTTTTTCCTGCCACTGTGCCAGTAATAACCCGGCCACCATCGTCCCATGTTTTTCATGTGCTTCCTGGGGAGCGACATCCTCCAAACGGGTACCTGTATCAATACTAAACTGAAGATGAGCATGCCGAAGAGCCGGATGATTCATATCAAAGGCATCATCAATGACCGCAACCCTGATCCCCTCTCCCTTGATTTTAATATTCTCCAGTTCGATGGACTGTTTCCAGTGCGGCCAGACAGGCTGCGATTCCCTTTTCCCCAAAAAACCAAATCTACTTCGTGAGACCTGCAAAAAGTCCGGTTGCGCGTATAACACCTCTTTATGCTTGAGCAACTCTCTGGAATAAGATAAAGCATTATTCTGGCGCAAATGCAGCAATATGAGGGTGAATTCAGGGAAGCTCGCAAGCACCTCACCGCGTGCCACATTCTCAAGAATATACAGAGAGTTCTGGCTGTCGGGATTGAGTGTCTTGACCAGGACACGATTGGTTACAGCAAGAGTGACACCAGATTCAGTTTTATAATAGGTATAGCCAGAGTTATTGGCACTGGCTTCCATGACAGCTGGTTGCAATTGAACCGCCTGCCCAAAGTTGGTAAATGTCTCACCCATCACCTCACCGGCCCATAAAACCAGGAGACTAATAACGATAGCCGCCACTCTCATGGATATTCGGGACAACGAAGGCCTTTGAATTCACCCATAATGCCAACACACCAGAGCCTGCACACGCGAGCTCTGGTGTGACGAGTCTCCATGTTCAATTACGGCTCGGATATATACCAGTTAAAGCGATACAAAAACTCACGACAGTGTAAGGCTGCTGATTTTGATGCTCATAACTCTGTCCGGCAACGGTTAACATCGATGGACTCATGCTGGTCATCTGGGTTGGATTAGCATTAACAAAACGCAGCCGGTAGCCGGCATTTACATCAACCGCGAGATAGGCGTTATTTTGGGCTACTTCAATATCCCCTTTTGCCGTCAGGCCAGTGACCGTATGGGTATGGGCCGGAATTTCTGACTCCACCAAGGTAACATCCGGGCTCCCTGCCCGCTGCCCTATTGGCCGAGGGGTCAATCCGGGGGCAGTTCCCCAATGCATCGGGGCACGTCCCTGAAGATTGGGCACGCCAAATGAGGTCCTCCCGTCTCCACCATATATAGTGCCAACTAACGAGAACAGCGCGGTGTTTTGAGATATTGCCATTAACTGGCCGCTACAGTAACTCCATTCTGCCGGTGGGAAATTGTTACCGAACATTCGAATTTCAGCAATGAATGGTTCAGACATATCTGACTCCTTAGTTCCTTGAAGGGTATGACCCGGCCAATGAAATAATAAAGCTCACGCATTGATACCCCATCATATTCGAGTGGGACTGCGTACCACCTGCATTCAGCACACTATTTTCATTCATGACCCCGGTAGAAGTACTTGAGGTCATGGTGTATATCGCATCAGGAGATACCAGACTTCCCAGAACCATCCCGGTAGGAGAATCGGAAGAAGCACTGTCTTTACTGGCCTGAAGTGGATGAGAATGCGAAGGTATCTGACTGGTTGTCAGCGTCACCTCTTCCACGCCATATTTATTCCCGACATTCAGCGGCGTAAGTCCAGGACCTGTACCATGATGTACGGGTATTCTTCCCCGCATATCAGGTATGCCAAAGCTGGACCGGCCATCACCGCCGTAGGCTGCCCCAATCAATGAAAAGAGGGCTGAGTTTTGGGTAACGGCAATTAATTGTCCATTACAGAATCCCCAGTGTAATGGAGCAAAGTTACCTCCAAACATTCTGATTTCGCCGATAAAAGATTCCGCCATGATGATCTCCTTAATTCCTGCTGGGGTACACACCTTCAAGTGCGATACAGAATGACATTACCAAAGACGGCTGCCTGTTCTCATGAGCCTGACCTCCCCCGATACTGGACACAATGCTAGGGTTGAGCTGCGCCAGATTGGTGGCACTTCTGTATACCGAAGCCGGCTGATCAGTTTTACCGTCAATACAAGTGGCAAAGTACGCACCTTCATAGCCCGGGTTAAACTCACCATTGTCCAGTGCCGCTGAGACTGTGTGGGTATGGGCGGCCAATTGATTCAGTCTCAGTGTCACTGTTTCAGCCCCTCCCATGTTTCCCCTGGCATACTGATAATTTCCCAGGCTTCCTTGATGTACGGGGGTTCGCCCCCTGAGCTCCGGTATACCGAAGTTCGCACGCCCATCTCCGCCATAGGCTGTACCCACCAATGAATACAGGGCCGTGTTCTGACTAATCGGCAATAACTGACCATCGCACAAAGCCCACTTCAGCGGAGGCCATCCAAAACCAAAGATTTTTATTTCACTTATATACGGTTCAGCCATAGTCCTCTCCTTACTTTTCTCTTGGGGGTTGGTCTGCCCAAATGTATTCAAGTTTCGGAACAGTTGTACCGGGATACAATGAAGGCAGGGACTTCCATCTCAACTCCTAAAAAAACCTGGTCCGTCACAGACTCCCCTTGCCACGGGAGTCACTGTGGCAAACAGAACAGATCTCAGCGCTTGCGGTTCACAATAATTTCGTATTCAGTCGGGCTTTTTGGAGAAAGAAAGAGGTCCTGGGTACCAAAAGCCTCATGAGTGATCGGGTAAGTGCCTTGTGGCAGGTGAAATGACTCATCTCCTTTGAGATAAACATAGAAAGATTCCCATTCATCACCATCAAGGGCACAAGCGCCCACTTTGGAGACGGTAAGTTCGACGTCAGAACCTTCGGGGATTTGCAGTTTGACTTTTTGATCCACGATTTCCGAAAGGAGGCTTTTATTAAAGTTTTCCATAACCCTTCCCTTAATAATCGGCTGTATTCAAGCATTGGGGTATACCAGGAAGATACTTAACAACCAAACTCCACTACCTGGAGTTCCAACACCACCCTTCCTACATCTGGTAACTTTAAAGCTAGTACAGTTTTTATACAGAGCAAATATTTTTGGGCATATTCAACAAATCATTGCCAGGTGATAGACCTTTGAGCATCAAGGCGCGATTTCAGTGGAAAACTGGTAGCCAAAATACTCAATATCCCGTTCAGCAAGTACTCCAATTTTTTCAACCAGCTCAGGGGTATACACCTGCTCGAAGTCATTTGCCGGAACCTGATTTAAAACCGGAAAATCATCCGTTCTGAGGTTAAGCTCTGAAAACAGTTCTGAGATGTCATCCGCATAATGTTCAAACCTTAAAACCCTGGTGGCAACCATCAAACCCGACGGGTAAGTAATGTAGTCCAACTGATTAAAGCGGAAACGATCAGCGGGATGGCAACCGCCGAAATACTCCTCAAAAGAGAAAACAAAATCGTGAAAAGAGTAGAACTCATCCGGCTTTCGAGAATAATGCCGGAGCAATTTGTACCAAGAGTAAATTCTCTCCCAGGGATTACGAACAATGGTCAGGATCTGGAATCCTGCATAGGCATCGAAGAATTCACTACCCTCCGTGTGGACTCCGCTGTGTTGGAAACAGCGTTCCTGGACATCGGGAATACCGGAAATAAATGCTTGCCTCAGGCTGGTCCCCCCCTGTTCTGGGAATATGAATAAACAATATTTTCCTTAATTCACTAATCAGCATTCCCCCTCCCGTGGTTTATTTAGAAAGGTTGCTTAAATCTGATTTTTTACACCACTTACCCGAATGTCAGAACAAACAGCCATTTAAGGTTACGCATACCGCAACCATCACATTAGAAATCCCGGCTGCAGACGCTTAATACCAGGATCTGAGCTATGGTTAATATATTCATATGAATACGGTTGAATTTATTCACGATGACAGGGATGCTTCATATGTCCATATCAGATACCGCCAGCCAGATTACGGGTTTTCTCAACTCCGTCGGCATCAATACCCGATTCTCTCAATTGGAAATCCCAACCTTCCTCCCCGGCCTTTATATTGAACAAGGCAAATTGGTGATTGACGTAGACAGACTCACCTACCCGGGCGACATGCTCCATGAGGCCGGTCATATTGCTGTCACGCCACCAGACAAAAGGCCCTTGCTGACAGGTGATGTACATCGATGCGGACATGGTCCCGCCGAGGAAATGGCGGCGATTGCCTGGTCCTGGGCCGCACTGAAAAACATGGCGCTACCGGCTGACATTCTTTTTCACCCGGAAGGTTACAAAGGAGGCTCACAAAACTACATCGAGGCCTTTGAGAGCCATAACTACTTTGGTTACCCAATGTTGGTTTACTGGGGACTGACCAACAATCCGGATGAGTCTGACGGTTTTCCCAAAATGCTGCAGTGGGTGCGGACCTGACCCTGCATCAATAACACCAGCATCAACAAAACCTGTACCTGTACTAACAGCTAAATAATGATTTTTTGGGAGGGCGGATACCAAACCATAGACTCATAGGGAGGCATTGCGCTCTCAACAACAAATCCCAGGCGAACATAAAGACTCTTCGCTCCGATATTGGATGCCTGTACGGTTAAAGTAAGTGGCGTTCCCACATCCGAGGCGGCCTTTTGTAGTGAGCGGAGCACTTCCTCCCCGTAACCTTTTCCCCTGGCTTCAGGAATAAAGGCGATATCAATCAATCTCACTTCATTCGGCCCGAAATCAATGGTGATCTTGCCAATCCGCTCCTGCTGCTTTTCGATCACAAAATACATCGCATTGGGAAACTGGCTTCCATATCCCTCAGTTTGTGCCCGAAACTGCATCTGAATAATGGAGTCAACAAAGTCCTTTTCTCCATCAATCAGTTTCAGATCTGCTCGGGTAGTATCATGAAGCTGTTCTAAAAAAGGTTGGTCTGTCGGGTTTGAGGGACGAATATTGAGTCCCTGCCCAAGGTCCAATCCGTTCATTGCCATGATTCTCATCACTCCTTTTTTGTTCTCAATGTGAAGCTGCCTCGGGTACCTCTGAGACATTTGATAAACATCTGCGATACAGGGCATTGAGCTGCTCTCGCACAGATTTTTCAACGCCATCTGAAGCGCAATCTGCAGCAGACGCATGATGCTTAGTCACTGCAGAGTAGTTCTTTGAAAGGTCTTTGGCGTCACGTTTCATCATCGCAATGACTGACATCTTTTGTTGTCGGCTGACCCGGCAACCAAAAAACGCCGCAATTTCCAATATGGCATCAAGGTTAAGCTGACGATAGTCCAGCATTAACAAATCTCCCGGTATCACGGCAGAACGATATGACAACATCATTTTCATCAGGGAGATCAAAACCCTTGCCTGATAGTCCGGCAGCGATGACCGAAACTCAACCCCGATCTGCTCTGCCACCCGATACCCCGGCACCATATGAATACCAGCCTGACGGTGGTGGGAAGCGAGGATACATTCGGGAGCCCTTATCTGAAATACCATCCTCGAAGATGGGAAAGCCTGCTTTATCAACGGAAAAAAACAGATATCCCAGGCGTTGAGTTTGACGATGGCATCTGGACCATGACAGGACAACAGAGTCCTGAGCCCTTGGACCTTATCGTCTTCAGAGAGATGTGGATCAAGTAGCAGATCTCGCAAATAGGATGCCTCAGATACGACAGTAAAGTTCCCGGTCGCAGCCATTGCGTTCGCCAACAGGGTTGAACCACAGCGAGACAAATGAAAGATAAATCCTTTTGGTGGTCTCACATCCACTGAGGCGCTTTGTCTCAACAAATAGTCGAGTCTGGTACAGGGCTTCAGCAACGTGGCCAGCAGAGATTGACAGGTCGAATGAAGAATCTGGTCATCATAGAAGGGTGCAAAAGGCAGATCCTCGCCGACAAGTCGCCACTGAACTTTACCGTGCGGAATGGAATAGGCTGCAGGACGCCAGAATTTCAGCAGTGTCGGCAACGGTGGCTCTATTGCCACCCCTTTTTCCTGCTGAATCAACTGCAACAGGGAACTGGAAGAGACACCATCCAGGCCAAACCTATCACTTAGCAGCTCCATCAGCTCATAAGGATTTCTGACCAACCTATAGGTCAGTAAACATTCCGGGGCTGCTACCAGCTTTTCAAGAATATTTCGCACACTGTGGGCGTCATGACAATCCACTACGATACCCCTCGGTCATCCAGCGGCAACATATTAAAGTACTGCACAATTCGAGGAGAATCGGCCGTGTTTGGACTGCCCCCATGAGGGAGAAACCAATGCCAGACAATCAATGACCCTGCCGGCGCAGCGACATGCTTTACCGGCAGGAAAGAAAGATCCTGTTGATTGGGGTCTGTTCCTGGGGGAAGTTCCTGCAACCACTCCGCCAGCCGATGGTGAAATCCCGGAACACATTTGAATGCGCCTTGGTTTTCGGTGACATCGGCAAGATAGAACAGCCCCTGAGTTTGAAACCTTAATGGCTGAGAAAAATTCAAATCCCAGTGCAGCCGCGTTCCGGAAAACCTGTAAGCATCTGATTCCGGCGGATTAAAACCGACGCGATCTGCTGAGTATCTTAGCCTGTCCGTTTGCCATAAATCGAAGAAGACCTGCTGAGCCTTGCGCGATTGTCGGTTGGCTTCCAGAACAGGATTCTGAAACAACTGCACCATCACATTCTGTTGTGAAGGGTGTGCCTGATACCAGGATTTCGGATCATCCGGGCTTTTTTCCAGGTAATCGTAAATCACTTCGACTGATTTCCGGCAATGTTCCTGCTCCAAAACATCCTCGATTACCAGGTAACCGTTATCCTGCCAGAACTTGTATTGCCCCTCACTTAGACAACGCCTCTTCCAGCGCGCAGAGGAACTGCGTGCCCTATTACCTGGCCCATTACCGGAAATCGCTGCATTAATTTCTTTCACTCTACCAGGACTGATTTCACCACCGTTTTTTTCCAGAACCCACTGTTCGAACTGGCTGAATGTGCGCGCCTCCTGAAATATATACTGGATCGATTGTTCAAGCCCCAGATGCAGTAAATCGAGCAACATCAGATCTTTATTCCAGTCATGATCGTTATTACCTGGTTTGAGTCGCCCATCCCGTTGTAACCGCAACCTATGCCACATGCGCTTCAGTTGGCGAATCCCCAGCTGGCCGACCTCAAGATCCGATACAGGTTCCTCCACTCGTTTTTTTCTGACCGGAAATCTGATGTCGTAGCCCGGTGTCACTCCAATGCATTCCCCAAAAACATAGGTCAGAGCAATCCGGTCTCCCGCAAGAAACTTTGTCTCGTCAAAACACATAGGGGTATTCAGGCTACATTGACCATCTCTAAGCCACAGATCCTGATAGATCTGGATTTCAGTACGAAACTTCAGAGAGGTTTGGCCGGTGGGCAAGGTTTCCGGGATGACAATCCGGGCATTCAACAGAGTGCGATTTCCATTAGCGATGGCAATCGCCGCGTCACGATCCAGACTACCTATCAATGCCAGCTTTGTCTCCTCTGGGGGGACCGCCCTCTTGCCCGTTTTGAACTGATTTGATTCAACTGGATTGTACAAGCAGGCATCCATGACCACTCGCTGGGGAATCAAGGTGCTGTGTTCATCCCGAAGATACTGCACAAGATGGCTGAATATCATCACCTGCGGCTCGTTATTCAGCATCCAGTTCATCGTTTCCGACAGAATGATATCGAACTTGCGACCTGATGGTGGAATCCAACAGGTCGCATCCTCCAGTTCTATTGAACGGATATTCGGGCCAATGCCCAAGGTACTCACGACGGCTCTGACCGCCTGGACATTTTCCTCATGTATATCAATCAGTGTTGCCCGGATACGCGAATCTTTGAGGCACGCGAGAAGAGGTAGCAGCAACAGACCGTAGGGACCGGTTCCCGCATAAACGATTTCGACTTGGCCTTTTCGCTCAAGCAGATCCTTTACAGCTCTGGCCACGGCATGAATAAACGAGTGTGTGCGCATCAGTTCGGTCAGGCACTTGGCCGCCTGCACCGGCGACAGAGCCACCCCTGATTTCAAGTTCATTCCTAGAGAGTTTCCCAAATCGTCATGGGCAGATATGCCAGTGATGTCTCCCAGTATGCTGGCCAATGCATCCACATGGGGTTTGGCAAACCCAGCATCAGGAGGGTTCTCTATGAGTGGCTGGGTATGCCGGACAATGGCAGGTTCAGGGAGTTCTGATAATGATGTTGCTTCAATGGCGGACGCAATCGGATTGTCAGATGGCTGATAGGTATTGGTTGTCATGATGATCCCTTCCGCAAAGCGATGACTCCTGAATTTTTTGCTTCAACCAATCATTAGCCACACAATCAATGACCAGATTGATCCGTTCACGACTCCCCTTGTTGAGGACCTGATGAGTCTGATCCACGTTCAGATACCAAAGTTCGCCCTCCTGCATCGGAACAAGTTCATCATTGATCCTAAACTCCAGTAATTCGTTGCTTTCAATAGGGATATGAAGACGAGCTTCGCCGTACTTGGCAGAAAGCCCAAGATCGCGATGCGGTTTGATTTCGGCAGCGGCATGCAAACGCATCAGGCGCATTGATTTAACAGGGCACTGAAGGTAATTCAGTACCCGATGAATTGAAGGGAGTTTCTTCAACAGAGGCAGGTTCACCCACTCATCGCCGGTTTGTATGGCAAATCCCTGCATGATTGGGTGGGAGTTTTCATGCTCAGCCAGACATCGCAGAGGCAGGACATCCCAGCTCCCCTGATAATCTTTCTGATTGACGTGAGGTATCCACTCAGCGTCCTGTAAACTATCAACGTCCTTTTTCAGGTCTTCCAATGGCACCTGAAAGTCCAATCGGGCGAACAACATCCTGTCCCCTCAGAAGCGGTTAACGATGACTGCTTTATATTATTTGTAGTACATTCTGGTCGATTTGCTTCACATTTCGACGACTGAAATCTAATCTTTATTAGAGCCCCTCAAAAAAATTGACTAGGACACTGGCGCCAGTGCGTCAACATACGGGTAAGGAAGTGTGACTTTTACGGCCGTATTCCAAGATGACCTGCATAAAATTTATGAGTTGTCAGTTTCTCCTTGTCATGCTGCTGAATGCGACCATGGCGCTGGGCGCCCCTTCGGACGAGCCTTCACTAATTCCATTTCAAGTGTTCAGCTCTTTTGATACCGATACAGCCCGAGAAGCATTTGTCCGTCTGGAAAAGGCGCTAAGACCACTGGGACTTATGCCAGTATTGAATGTCGCGCCCTATCGCCGAAGTCTGGCCATGGCCAACTCCGAGGGGGATGCTGAACTAATGCGAGTGGCCGAACTGCATTATCTCGCACCAGATCTGACAGATCATTTGATTAGAGTTGGCACGCCCATTGTCCAGGCTCACTTCTATGCCGTTTTTGCGCAGGAGCATCTGATCACCGACGATATCAAATCTCTTCGGGACTATCGTGTCGGTCTACATAAAAGTGTTCTGATATTGGAAAGCCTGTTCCCTGAAGCCAGCATTCATGCCGAACTACCAAGCCTTTATCAACTGCTCAGACACAAATCTCTGGATGTCGCCATCGTCACGGGCTCACCGGAAACCCCAGTCACCAATTACGAGAACTTTGACGAATCGTTCCGGGTCACCGAAATATTCAAGATGCCCCTTTATCTATATATCAATGACCGTCACGAACACCTGCTCAACAAGATTTCCGAAAACTTGTCTAACCTTGAATAAAATCATTCCATTTCTGAAACAATTGCGTGAATCAAAAAGGGGCTCTCCCAACACTGCCTGAGAGTAACGCCCCTATTGCGGTAACAGTTCAGTATGCCGTCACTGATTCACCAGAATTCAAACCTCTTATTGGCTTGTATGATTTTCAAGAATATCCGAATAAATCTCCACCTGATTGGCCAATAAGGCCATAGCAGCCTCAAAATCATGAAGTTGACAGTCTTCCATCACCAGCCGCTGGAAAAGTGTTGCCCGCCCTCGCTCGTTCAGCGATAGAACACTAGTTGCATGGATGGTATCCAGCAATGATTGCTGCATGAGATGCTGATAAACCTGTGTCAGTGCTACTGGAGACAATGGTGCTTCCATCAATTCAACCTGCAGGTAAATATTGCCGGCATTCGAAAAACAGTGCACTTCAATATTGTCGACATAAAGCACATAACAGAGATTGGCATCAGGCTGTATCATCGCCACCTGGTGCTGTTGGCAGAAGCGAAACAACAGGCTTTCAAAAATATTATAGTGTTGCATGATTTTTCCCTTAATCCGTTAATTATCCATCACCGGTTTCTTCATAACATCGTTAGTCAGACTGTAGCACCGATATATTTGTTTATGGCAGCAACCCGGTTGGCAGCACCAAGCTTACGGTAGATGTTATGGACGTGTATTTTTACCGTCCCAAGTGAGCGGCACAACGTGTTTGCAATTTCCGGGTTGGACATACCTGTTACCAGAAGATCGAGCACCTGCTTTTCACGTTTGCTTAAGGTAGACAGGTTAACGCTTTCATCACTGTCCAAGACAATTTCACCACCACAATGATCTGTCAGCCTGTTGATGTATGCAGGATAGCGCCCCTTGTTCTTGGCAGCCTTCAATAGTTGCTTCATTTCAGGAACATCTCTCTTGGTCAGAGAATGAACACTTCCATTCAGGCGACCAACATAGAGCGCATCATGAAATACATGCAGTGCTTTGTCTTCCCGGTTCATTTTTTGGAACGCCAGCGACTGCGAGACCAGGGAGCGAACGAGCAATAAAGTGACACGGTTGTTTTCAGACCATTCCTTAACTTTTGTCGCACACTCCAAGCCTTCCTGGGGACGATCAAGGGCCAGTAGAATGTCACTCCTGACTAATGCTTCATGTTGACTGGCAAAACAGTCTTCATCGTATTTTCCTCCCCATGTCTGAAGCAGGTGCAAGGCCTCCTCTCTACGGCTCTTTGCCAACAACAATGCAGCTTTTAATGCCGGCAGGGAATACAACACCTTTTGGGTAGCCAGCGGTACTTTTTGCATTAAAACTTCTGCCTCTGTCACAACCTCACCGGCGACGTCCCATTCTTCATTCCGAATAGCTAGCTTAATTTGAGCCACCAGCAGATTGAAACGCATATCCACGGGAATACATTCCCCCTGAAGTACAAGAGCATCCTTCAGGCATTGGGATGCTTGGGTGGTTGAACCATTTTCGAGATGGCCAAAGACCGCAGTATAGTTAAGCCATGCAGACAACAGATTAACTTTTCCTGTTGCCAGGATTCGGTCGTGTAAAGAAATGAGTCGGGTATTCCAGGCTTCAACTTCTCCAGTCAAATAGTGAGTCCATCCCAATGACACGATCGCCTGGAGCAGAATACCGGGGTAATCTGGCAGCGCCTCTTCCACAACTTGATTGAAATAGAGCTTTGCCTCATTGAACTGGTTGCCATACAGCATTTTCAATCCAACCTGATAGGCCACCAGTATGGAACCATGATGAGAGGAAAGATGCTTGCCAGAAGTGAGCTCTGAGCCACATTCAGCATCTAAAAGGGGCGCCAAACGTGGCGAATATGACAGGCCAAGAGAGTACAGCGCTTTAGTAGAATCAATCAGAGCAGATATTTCCTGCAATAGTCCGGCTTTTTTAATGTCATCATAGATGTTATCTGGATGATCGACTCTGGCTCCAGAAGACAACAGATCATGAGCCTGATTCAAGTAGCTGATGGCCGTCCCGGGTATATTTTCATACAGTGCTTTTAGTCCCAGCAACATCAATAGAAGAGGCCGCTGCGCCACTATATGACCGGGAATTTTCTCAAACCATTGCCCGATTTCATCCCAATAACCTGTTTCTGCAATGGTGTCATAGAGCTTCTCTATCAGGTGAACCGCTGATAGCCAGTAACTGTTTTCAACACAAAGGGTAACAGCTTCATAGCCACAATTGTGGGATAGAAACCACCTAAATGCCTTCTCAAACGATGTCTGTCCCACATCCGTTTTCTGCCAGTCATCCCGGATTTTAAGGTAATCCCTCAACGGCTGACGTATCCGGTACTCACAGAGCGATCCTGATTCCCGGATGATCAATCCTGTCTGATGAGCCAGTTTATAAAGGCTTGAAGACGATTGACCTGGAAACAGACACAGGGAGACCAGTTCCGGGGAAAATCGACTCACTGTTGCCAGCGGCCGGAGTATATCCAGTACGCAGGGCGATAGAGACTGTAATATCTGACCCTCAATATAATCGGTATACTCAGTGATCGAGAATGCCGCTTCCATCTGAAAGCAATTAAAGCGTTGATGCAGACTTCGATGTACCATGGCACAAAAGAATATCGGCCAGCCTTCCACCTGCTGCCAAATTCCAGTGATATGAGAATTAACGCCTAATACGCCCGGCGATGAGTATTTTATTAAAGAGCCATTGGACTGCATTAACTTCACATAGTCTCTGGCTTCTTCCAGGGAAAAAGCCAGTTCATCGGCTTCCAGGTGCAAGCATCCATCCAGAGGCATGGATGCGAGCAACTGATTCGGCAATCGTTCTCTCGAAATCAGATAAAGATGAATATTGGCCAGCAGAAAACGAAACACACGAGCCAAAGAAGTCAGCACTTCTGCATCCTCCAGAAAATGCAGATCATCCAGTATCAAATTCAACGATTCACTTCGTGAGTCGAACTCCTCCACCACATTAACGAATTGACTAAGCCAGGGCTCACTTCCACTATCCTCAATGTGATATGCCCCCGGCTCCTTATTGGAAGGATCATGGTATCCGGCATTTGCGAAAGCCATCAGCAATCCGTTCCAAAAACGGAATGGTCGGTTATCACTTTGCTCAACGGTAAACCAAACCGAACTCATCTGCTCCTTGCCGGTCCAATCTAACATTAGTGTCGTTTTACCAAATCCAGCCGGTGCAGTAAGACAGTGAAACTGAAAATCACGGGATTTATCCAGCAAGTGGTTCAGCCGGTTTCGCGATACAACTACAGGAGATGATAGGGGAACGGAAAGCTTTCCTTTAAAAAACAGTTCTTTATCCATTTTATAGCCTGCTAATGTCACTCTGATTGTTATCGGTATGATGGTTCTATTATTAATATTGTCGAAGGCAACCTAACCTAATTGGATTAGGGTTTTTGGGATATTTGTCAGCCTTCTTCCCATTTACGACACCTAAACAGGAAAAGTTACAGTCAAGCTCAAATTAATCCGGCAAAAAGAGATGACCCACATATTTAGCGCTCAACAAGGCTGAAGTCCCGCATTATTCACAATCGCATCGCCAGAATCGGCCGATGGATTTATTTTCTTATCCTCCTCCTTAAAAAATACTGATAACGCCCGCTGTCAGTCACACTTGGCAGCGGGCACACCTAAATCAACGTTTGCCTGACACAGTCATGGCTGACGATCATCAGAACTGAAAGAGGATAAACATGGAAAACTTAGGCGGAATTACCTCCCTGGGAGGAGACAAGTTTCAAATAAACAATCAGGTTATGAGCCTGGCTGAACTCATCATGCTGTTAGAGATCGAGCGGGCCAACAACCTCGAAGAGCAACTGGCAAGTGAACTGCAAAGCATGGCGGCGTTGAACAGTCTCTTGAAGGAGGCTAATGCCATGCTATCCATTGCAAGAACCGAAAAAGGGAAACTGGAAGGCAGTGGAAACAGCGACATGCCTCCTGAAATGATTGATTTCATGGAGAAACATGACGTACAGCAAGGCCTTAGCAAATGGGACAAAGACCACAAAGGCGAAAACCACGGACTTCGGCTTGATAATGAGGGTTATGACTTCCGGCACAATACCGAAGAGTGGGAAACGACGATCGAAAACCTGAAAGCCTTTATTGACGGGCTGAACAGTCGTAGTCAGTTGGAGATGATCCGAATCAGCTCACTGATGAAAAAACGAGACGAGTCCCTGACCCTGCCCTCCAGTACCAACAGCAATATTCATCAGACCAATCAGGGTATCATCGGCAAAGTCTAAAGCACCTCATTACAATTTAATTATGCCGGTCAAATATAAAATTATTAATCGGCAACATAAACCGGACACTCCCAGCGCGGAACTACTGGCAGTGTCTGGTATTTCAGAAGTCTCTAAGAGAAACATCAGTGCGACTGCGCCCGGCCTGGTCTCTGGCTAGACCACGTCTTTTCACTTTTCTATTTCTCCACAAACTCCTTCCCAATAAAACCAAGTGCGGCTGATGTCATTCCAGAAAAATCAGCCGGTCGATATATGTCCTCCCCTACGGCTTTCAAAAATACTGCTCATGTCAGCTATCAGGCCTTTCCGATAGCAAACAGTTAACCCGGTATATGCCTGGTCAAGACAGGCTGTGATTCAAAAATCGAATGAGGATAGACATGGAAAATATTGGCGGTATTACCTCCCTGGGCGGAGACAAGTTTCAAATCAACAATCAGGTCATGAGCCTGGCTGAACTGATTATGCTGCTCGAGATCGAACGGGCCAATAACCTTGAACAACAACTGGCAGCTGAACTGCAAAGTATGGCGGCCTTGAACAGTCTTCTGAAAGAAGCCAATGCCTTGCTGTCTATTGCCAGAGTTGAAAAAGGGAAACTGGAAGGCGATGGCGAAAGTCAAATGCCTTCCGAGCTTAAGGAGTTCATGAAAGATCATGATATCCAACAGGGCAAGGGCAAAGGCGATAGCAATAGCGACTTCAAGCAGAGCACCGAAGAGTGGGAAACTACCATCGAGAATCTGAAAGCCTTCATTGACGGCCTGAACAGCCGTAGCCAGTTGGAAATGATCCGTATCAGCTCGCTGATGAAGAAGCGGGATGAATCACTCACCCTGCCTTCCAACACCAACAGCAATATTCACCAGACCAACCAGGGCATTATCGGCAAGTTCTAGGGAATCCACCCTGGCAAGCCTGATCACCGATCGGGCTTCTGTCGATAACCGGTTTTAACGGTCAAGAAAAGAGCATGGTGACATTCAGGAGGACAACATGAATACCTCACCCGAATCATTATCTCTCCAGTTGATTGAGGAAATGGAAAGACTGGAAGCCGCCGTAACGGCTTCCTTTTCAGAAACCGATGCGTTGCTGGCCAGACTGGGCTTATCCAGAGAAACATTGAGCCCTATGCTCAGCGAGAACAGGAAGAGCCTGTCTGAATCAGATCAGATCAAACTCGAGAAACTGGAAAGAGATTGGCGACACAGGCTGGAAATGGAGCTTAACCACAGCGGCTCTCTGCCGGCGAAAAGAAAAAGAACGGGCATCCGTATAGGGCTGTTCAACCGCATTTAATCCTAGGAGGACTCAACCGTGACTCACCAACCAGCGCCAGGCCCACAATCAAATCCCCATTCCATTGGCAATCTGCTCCAACAGGTTCTGGAAAATGGCAGTAGTCTGGCTTCCATCAAAGGGCTAACTCAGCAAGAAATCGAAGCGATCTATACCGTCAGCTACAACCTTTATCAGCAACGCAAGTTCGAGCAGGCCGAAAAGATCTTCGCTTTTCTGTGTCTTTACAGCCATCTCGATGTCCGTTTCTGGATTGGCATCGGCGCCTGCCGTGAAGCCCTCGGAAAATATGCGGAAGCTATTGAGGCTTACTCCTATACAGCCTTGCTTCAGCATGACAATCCCATCCCCCCTTTGCAGGCAGCTATATGCTACCTGGCCCTGAACGATCCAAGACAAGCGGAGAACGGACTGACGGCGGCGATTCACTGGTCACAGGGAAAACCTCAACATCAGGCCACCTTCAACAAAGCACAGGAATTACTCAAGACCATTCAGCATAAGAGCACCAACCCAAGTAGCAGTAATCAATAGATGTAGCAGTACAAACGTAACAGCCCAAAAAATGAAAGGGAGATAACCCATGAATACCATTGGAACCTACCAGCCAGACAGCCTGGCTGGTGAACTATCTATTTTTAACTTACTTCAGGCAGAATTCCAGGGGACAAAATCCTCTTCCCGTTCTGACAATTCCGTAACCCCATTACCTTCAACCGGAAATACCAATACTGGCAGCCACAATGCTCTGGTGACATTGGAGGCACCGGATTCCAGCGTTGACCTGATGCTGATGCTGCAAAGCCTGCAAGTGAAAATGGATGAAGAAGGCATTAAGAAAGGGAAAGAGGATGCCATGATTCTCGCCCAGGACAACAAGGAGCGCCACAAGGAAGTACAAGAAGCAATCCAGAAGTCCGTTGAGGAAATGGAGAAAGCAAAAAAATCCGGCCTGTTCGGGAAAATCTTCGGCTGGATCGCAGCAGCGGCAACCCTTATTGCGGGTGCAGCGATGATTGCAACAGGCGCAGGCGCCATTGCCGGAGGTATCATGATGGCACTTGCCGTCGATCAAATGGTCGGTATGGCTACCGGAAAAAGTGCCGTATCTGAACTGACCAACGCCATCGCCAAAGGGCTGTCGAAAGTCATGGATGAACCGGCAAACACTATTGTTGCGTCAGTCATTGTCACCGCCATCATTATTGTCGGTACGGCCGGCGCCGGTTATATGGCAACAGTTTCGTCTTCCGCAGGCAAGGCTGCTTCCACCGCGACAACAACTTTCGGAAAGATGGCCAACGCCATCAAAGAGTCTCCCACACTTCACCAGGCAAGAAATGCAGCTCTATTCGTCTCAAGTGGATCTCAAGTGGGCGGTGCCACAGCCGGCATGGACGCCGCTGCGCATAAAAAAAAGATGCAGAGGACGCCCGCGCAGAAGAAGCGTTAATACGCAAGGAAATTGTTCAAAACCGGGCCCGTATCGAAGAAGCCATAGAGCATATCAAAACATTGACGCAGAACAGCGAAAGTACGCTAAGTCAAATGGTCAATTACATCAATCAGGAACAGCAGACCAATCAACAGCTAATCAGAGATATGGCCTGATCTGCTCCGAAAGGAATGACTTCAATCACTAAAATTCCAATCACGAAGGAAACCAAATATGAATCCCGTTAACCTCAATGTTGACCCGAATATGATTCGGTCGAATCAAATCCAGTCAGGTTCAGACTCTATTACTCCCACACAGCGACAAACAGACGCCTTCCCTGCATTAACTTCCTCCAGGCAGTCAGGTCCTGACGCTGCATCAGGGAGCAATGTACGGGTTCTGACTCCCCCCTCAGACAATGCAGGCTTCAATGCTCCTGAACTCAGCACTAAGCTGACCGGCACCAACCACGGGGCAGATGTGTTCAAAATCATGGAGGCCATTCACAAGCTGTTCCTTGAAATGCGCCGACAGGCTGCTGAGTCAAAACAGGATGCCTATCTTTCTCAATGGACAGCATTGGAAGCAAAGGCAGAGGAAATCAAAAGCGCCGCGAGGAAAGACCTGGCAGCTTCCATGGTCAACGGTGCAATGGGGGTTGTCGGTGGAGTTATCGGCATGAAAGCCGGGTATAGCGCCATGAAGCAAACCCACAAGGCCATGAATCTTGATGTGACAACGCCCAAACTCGGCCAGACTAAACCGGATACCCTGTTATCTCAAAAGTCGCTTGATCTGGATGCACCTGCTTCGATGAAAAAAACCGGCCAAACCGCAAACGGGTCAACACCGCCAGCCGCTTCGACCTCTGGAAAACCTGTTCCGGAGAAATCCAACACGAACACAGATACCGATGCACCGGACACACAGACGAAACCGGCCTCTGGTACTTCTGCAGAAAACCCACAGACAGCAAACGGCAGCAAGTCGAAAGATCAGGCAGATGCACCAACCAATGGAAACCAGAATATGTCTGCCCAGGAACAACGACAGATGCTTCTGGGTCAGAGCCAGAATTACAGCAATATGGGAATGGTGGTCAGTCAGTTCTTTACCGGAATGGGCACTCTGGTATCCGCGCCGGTTACCTTCACCGCTGAACTTGACCGGGCACAGAGTCAGGAACAGGAAGCTGAGGCAACAAAAGCTCAGGCTGACGTGAAAAGTGAAACAGAGTTTGTTCGTTCGGCCAGCGAGGGAGCCAAAGCCATTCAGGACTTTCTGGATCAATTCATCAACTCCCAAGCCCAGGTGAACAGCAAAATCATGGCCTGACTCTCCGTCAATGCGAGGCCACCAAGCCGGAAAATATTCCGGCTTTTTTCCTCTGCGATGTGTTTCTTCCTCTGTTTATATCCACCGATCTATATCGCTGTACTCTCCGAAGAATAACACTGACAGCAACTTGAACAATCCAAGCGTTAAGGTTGCTTTTCAGATAGGTTTCCCATGTCTAACGTCCCAGGTGGCATTACATTTCAATCGGACCGAAGTCACTATACACAGGTCACACATTCTCAGGCAGCCAACGGTCAGTGGCGTGGCGAGGGAATCAGTCTATCCGGAAACGACAAGTCTCTATTTGCCTCCGCAGCTGAAGAGATGTCTTTCCTGCGTTCAGAAAAAAAAGAGACCGATCTCAACAAGCGCAAAATCAGTGACCGCTCACTCTACAGAACTCAGGCTCTGGAGAAGGCAATAGCCTACCTGGAAAAAACGAAAGACCTGGATAAGGAGAAACAGTTAAAACCGTTCTTTGACCTGTTGCTGAATCAACCGAAAAGCACCCGGAGTCAAATTCGTCAGCTAGTGAGTCACCAGTTCAGTGATATCTCCCAGCAATTCATGGCGCTGGCTTTCGTTCGTGATCAACTTCGCCGCAAACAAAAAGCCGGTGCTTCCAAGGGCATCGACAGTCTCCTGTCAGAGGTGGAGATTGCCCTGGATGAACTCATGGCGGAAAACGGCTCCGCAATTCAGGCCGGTCTGAATGTCGCCGAGGTTGCATCCCTTTATTCCGAGAGCCAGATTGGAACCGTTAATCGCCTGAGAGAACTCTATAGAGATGCTGTATTGGACTATGGGAGCCTCACAGGCACTTTTCAGAAAATCCTGGCCCAGTATGGCCCGGAACGGTTTTCCGATTCGCTTTCATACCTGATATCCGCCCTGGGTGCAGACCTGGCTGCAGAAGGCCCCTCTCTCCCCAAAGAACGCTTAAAGATGATCATAGAAGACCTGTATAAATTACAGGCATTGGAAAGCCTCGATGACGAATGCACAGAATTCCTGCTTCAGTTAGAGAGAATCTACCACTCTCACACAGCTCCCAACAAATATGAGTTGATGGAGCAACTGCTCGTCTTGCTCGAAAAAAAGTGGCTCAGCGTGGACCAACTGAGATCCATCACCAAAGCACTCAAGGTGCCTCTCGATATGGATATCTACTTTTGGCGGGGGTTTAAGGAACTGGCTCGCTTGATTCCGCTCAAGGCGTATAACGATCCTTTTGAGCGGGAAAGACTGATCACCGCCATTCAGGATTGCCTGGATAATGCTATCGAGAAAGAGGAAGAACTCGATTGAATGCTGACCAACAAGCCGACCATCGACATAAAAGGATAATCTGATCATGATGCAAGATTCTGCCATTACCGACACCATGACTGAATTTCTGAGTCAACTGGGATTCGAAAACTTCTCCTGGCAAGGAACGCCTCTGAATTTATCTTTCGAACACTCAGGATCACTCCAGATTGAGCCGACAAACAACGGTCTCTTGCTTGCCCGACTCCATCAGATAAACGAATTCGACATTCCCGATCTGGTTCCGAAGGCATTGCGATTAGTACACTCAGACCAACAGCTACCTTTCACCGTTCAAACCGGACTGAAAGGAAGCAGCCATTTGGCCTTTGTAACCACGCTCTCTCCCAAACAGCTCACGATTTCCGGTCTGACGGCGGCACTGGATCTGCTGGGTTTTCTTCATGATCAGTTAGCGGACAGGTAACTTCATGGATCTGATAACCTTCACCGAAGGCGTACAAAGCATACGCATTCAGGAAAATGACAGAACAGCGAAAGAGACCTCTTCCAGGGCTTTTGTCCCCAGAGGCGAATCAGTCATTCAACATACTGAGAAGCTTTTTATAAGGGAATCTTCCAACCAGGAGCTATTGAGAACTCTCATTATCCCGAACAAGGTTACCGGTACCGATCCGATACTGTTCGATACGATGGCTGTTTCAACCCAAGCCACCCTGAAGCATCTGACGCAGCTTGCGGAAGCCGATACTGATCCCGCCTATCTTCAAGCGCTCAATCGGGCCCAGACTGTGCTGGATGCGTTGAACGAGGACCGCCGATTGTTACAGAGCAATCTGGCAGCGTTGGAAAAAATATGAATACTCAACCGGCCGATTTACAGGCTCTCCCCTCCGACATAAAGGAGCTGCATCCCCAACAGGCCGCCTGGCTGAATGATGTGGCAACGGTTTACCTGCAATGTGGACAGTTCGATAAAGCCCACCCCTTGCTTCGGCTGCTGATCAAACTATGCCCCCAGGACTCCAGATCCTTGAAACAACTGGCCTACCTTTACTACCAACAGGAAAAATATGAGCTAGCCCTGCAGTGTTGTCGTCATTTAAAGAAACACTTTCAAGGACTGACAGACTACCGACTTTATCTGCTCCAATCTTTTTGTCATTTGAAGCTGGGACAAAAAGATCAAGCCGACGAATACTACAAACGATTTACTGCATCAAGGACTACACCATGACCCTTGCCCACATGAACACGGCCTTGAATACGATTGCCAGACGTAAAGATATCATGTTTGCCCTGATGCTGGTGGCCATCATTTTTATGATGATTCTGCCCTTACCAACAGCGTTGGTTGATGTTTTGATTGGCATTAATATGGGTCTGGCTGTCGTTTTATTGATGGTCGCCGTATACCTGGGCTCCCCTCTGGAGTTTGTAGCCTTTCCTTCCGTATTGCTGGTCACCACGCTGTTCCGTCTTTCCCTTTCCATCACCACTACCCGGTTAATTCTTCTGCAGGCGGATGCGGGTTCAATTATTGAAGCTTTTGGTGGTTTTGTCGTTGGTGGCAACCTGGTGGTGGGTCTGGTCATCTTCCTGATTATTACTGTGGTCCAGTTTCTGGTAATTACCAAAGGATCGGAAAGGGTTGCGGAAGTCAGTGCCAGATTTTCTCTGGACGCAATGCCCGGCAAACAAATGAGTATCGACGGCGATATGCGTGCTGGTGTGATCGATGTGGATGAAGCCCGACAACGACGTTCGCAGGTGCAGAAAGAAAGCCAGTTATATGGTTCTATGGACGGTGCCATGAAGTTCGTCAAAGGCGATGCCATTGCCGGTCTGATCATCATTGCCGTGAATATTCTCGGCGGTATTGCCATAGGAACTCTGCAGAACGGCATGACATCAGGTGAAGCACTGGAACTCTATGCCATTCTGACCATTGGAGACGGACTGGTCGCACAAATCCCGGCCCTGTTTATCGCCATCACCGCTGGAATTATCGTCACCCGGGTGACAACTGACGAATCGGAAAACCTGGGTGCGGATATCGCGAATCAGATTGCCGGAAAGCCTCACGCCATTCTGATCGGCGGGGGATTACTGTTTACATTTGCTCTGATTCCCGGCTTTCCGACACTGACCTTTATTGTTCTGGCCATAATCGTCACAGGTACAGGATTTTTTATTATCAGAAAATCCAAAGTCGCCGAATCTGACCATCATCGCCCACTTACCGCCATGGCCGCTGCGGGACAGCCTCCCTCAAGAGCCCAGCTCAATGAAGCTGAAGAGTTTACCCTGACAGTTCCGTTAATGATCGATCTGGCAGCCGATGCGGAGACCTCATTGGATCCGGGGGAACTGAATGAAGAAATACTCAAAATCCGGCGCGCGCTTTATCTGGATCTGGGGGTTCCCTTTCCCGGCATCCACTTGCGTATCAACCAAGAACTGACCGATGGAATTTATAAAATCCATTTGCAGGAAACACCGATTGCAGAGGGCTTTATCAAGCCCAGGCAGCTATTGGTCAGAGACCAGAAAGAACAGTTGGAATTGCTTTCCATAGAACATCAAAGTGAAGTGGAATTGCTTCCGGATGTCCCCGCATACTGGGTAGAGCAGGATCACCAGCCATCGCTGGATAAAATGGACGTCGCCTACCTGACCCCACCGAGAGTTCTCAGTTACCACCTCTCAATGATACTCAAGAAGTACGCCCAGGATTTTATCGGTATTCAGGAGACCCGCTTTCTCCTGGAAAAAATGGAAGACCGGTATGGAGAACTGGTCAAAGAAGTACAGCGCCTGCTTCCCATACAGAAAATCACTGAGATTTTCCAACGCCTGGTGTCAGAAGACATCTCCATCCGCAATCTCAGAAATATTCTGGAAGCTCTGGTCGAATGGGGTCAGAAAGAAAAAGAAACTGTCCTGCTGACCGAATATGTCCGTAATAACCTGCGGCGCTATATCAGCTATAAGTACAGCAATGGTCAGAATATCATGCCCGCCTATTTGCTGGATCAGTCACTGGAGGACACCATTCGAACCGGTATTCGCCAGACCTCTTCCGGCGCCTATCTGGCACTCGATCCAGACACCACCCGGCAGATTGTGGAAGTTACCAGGCAAACCGTGGGCGACCTGAATCAATCTGCCCAGAAAGTTGTGGTCATTACCTCTATGGATATCCGCCGGTATCTTAGAAAGTTATTGGAAAGAGAGCTGCACCAGCTACCGGTGCTGTCTTATCAGGACCTGACTCCTGAGATCACGATACAGCCATTGGGGAGGATCAATCTCTAAAAGAACCGGATTGCACTGTTTCAGTTGCTGATTGTGTCTCTATCGATTTTGAATCCGTCAAATTGATCAAGGAAGTCAGCATTCACAAACACAGCTCTCTGACTCTCTTTGGAGACAACGATCCAGCGATAATCATTCACTGTATCATCAGAAATCAGAATCTCGGTATTAAGGGCTTTCGCAAGAAAGCCTGCTATTTCGATATCAGAACACTCTGGAAATCCGTAAAGATCAACCCACTGAGGGAAGTCGCCTTTCAAGGATGTTTCGACAAGATACATCCCCGAGCCTGAACTAACATCACAGAACGCCTCGAAACTCCCGTAGTAATCTATTTTGTCAGCGCTGACACCATAGAACATCGCAAAAGCGCGCTGCAGGTCAGCCGGTCCTTGTGGTTCAGATAAACAAACACCATTCATATTCAACTGGACTCCTGTTGGATGAAGCAGGCTAATTTAGATGATGGAGTCTGGTAACACCATTGCTTTTCTCTACGCTAAAATCCCATTTACATAAGGCAAAAATCCTTCACACCCCATAGACCCACTAATATGGTATGGCCTCAAATTGGGTAGAGCGACCGACAATCGTCTCGCCATGACTTTCTTTTTTATGAACAAGCTTTATTCTATGAGCTCAACCAGTATAGAGATATCACCGTTTCAAGCGAGGATGGTATTTTGAGGAAAGTTTATGTGACAGCAGTGATCTGTCATCTTTTTAGTTTGTGCAAACTGTATATATATAATTTATTAATAGTCACTTCAATTTTCAAAAACGTAAAGAAAATACATGATAAATAAACAACTATATTTTTTGGCAGAAAGTTATAACTTTCGCACGCTTCTTTCGCTGATTTTCTGCATGACCACTTGGTTTTGTATATTCTATGCAGATTCATATTCTATGTATTCATGGAATGAGCATTCTTTAGATTCTGTTACGCAACCAACTGCGAGAAAGTTTATTATAACTGATTATATGAATAGTTTAGGTAATAGCCCTATTGAAATCATGTACTTCATTCCTTTCTTTGTTGTTTCTGTAAGTAGGCAGCATCCCTTTATAGGTGTATTTTGGCTATTATTTTCTCTTTTTACAGCTGTATTTAGTGTGGCGGTTATAGGTGAAGGTGGGGATAGGACAGGTTGTAAAGTATGTGCGATCCCATACATATTACTTTTTATCCTGTCACCTGTTGTTTCCATTCACTTTTTATATATCTTTTTTAAACACACATCGAAGAAAAAACAACCTATTCGTTCTTGATTTTAGCATATAAATATGAGTTATCGCTTTCGTAACATCTTAATTATAAGACAGTCCGC
Source organism: Hahella ganghwensis DSM 17046 (assembly GCF_000376785.1). Lineage (GTDB taxonomy): Bacteria > Pseudomonadota > Gammaproteobacteria > Pseudomonadales > Oleiphilaceae > Hahella > Hahella ganghwensis. The sequence continues at coordinate 18,827 of NZ_AQXX01000127.1, read as the reverse complement.
AAAAGCCCAGGATATCACCGTTTCAAAAGAAGATAGCTTTTGAAGACTTTTCGGACCACCAGTGATACTAGATATATTATTTATTCTATCCGTCCTAACGCGGCGTAAAAATTAGACCGACAGATATATTCCGCCGCCAAAAGTGATCCTTAAACTGGTTTTACCAACCACACCAAGAGGATCCTCTCATGCTTTCATCTATTACGCCTGTCGCGGATATGATCAACGCCGTCCGTGAGTTACCCACGAGAACCGCCAATGCCCTGAACCAGCTTTTTAACGGAACTCGAACCCCGGCACCGCAAATTCCACCCCACAATCCCGCATACCCCAAAAGAGCTTTTGTCCAGGGCCTGCAACAACAGTATGCGGCACCAGCCCAAAACCCGGTCGCACATCAGCAGTTGGATAACACCAACACCACAGAAGCCTGGCAAAGAGATCGGGCCTGGGTGGAACAGCAACTCGGACAGAACCCCGAAGCCCGGAACGACCTTGAGGTATTGGCTGGACTGCTGGCATCACGTGTGGAAGCAATGTCTTGTGCCAACCGCAACTTAACCAACAACTACAGCTCCACCTTTTCCTATGGCCTTCCTGACGTACTGCATCACTTAAGCCCAGCTGGAGCCGTGGAAGCCTTCCAGACAGAATTCAGGAATAACGGAATGAGCGACAAGGCTATTCACATTCTCGGAGGACTTCTGGTCATCGTCAGTGAGGCTGATAAACATGAGACCAGAGCCGCAGCAACCCAAATACAGAATCGACAAACCCACGACATCATGCAGCCGGGAGTTCATGAAAGTTCACGTCACCCCTTCCACTTCTGGAACAATCTAACGCACGGAAATTTTCGAGGTGCTTTCGATGCGATCCGTCAGGGGATCGCCCAGAGAAATAATGCCGCCCACGGAGCAACGCCTGCTGGCAACCAACTGCCTACCACCATGTTCGGCTCTTCAACCACGATCATGAAAACGATGCGTCAGTGTGAAGTCATGGGCCTGACGCCACAAGAATCCCGGACCGCTGCGCTGGCAGTAGCTCAACACTGGCTGGATAAGCGTCTGGATTATTCGAACGATGGGCACTCCTTACTGGAGCTACAAAACGGTGTCGAAGCTTACTTCAATAACAATCCCGCACTTGCCAACCAGAATGCAGAACAGCATCTGGCCGGATTGGGCAGTGTGTCAGATAACCCACAAACAGGTTACCAGCCAGTTCAGTACTAACTCGACCTTCCCTCACTAGATAAAAAGGTGAACAACATGTCTATTGCTCAAAATATAAACGAATGGCTAAAACAGTTAGGTAACGACACTGGCGCCACGTTCAAACTGGATGGAAATCACCAGTGTATCCTCGCCTCAACCAACGAATACCAGACAGGGATCTTTGTCCCCGATGATAGTGGCAAGGTGTATTTCACCTCTGAAATCATGGAGTTGCCACAGGAAAACCGAGAGGCTTATTTGTTGAACAGCCTGGGAATCAATCTGTTTCAGCAAGTCACCCAAGGTGCGGCGGTAAGCTATGATCCGACTTCGAACTATCTCATTCTGAGCCACACTCAGGAGATGCTCGCGAAGGATTACGATGAGTTTGAATCTGCCCTAAACAACATCATCGGTGTTGCCAAAGACATCCGTGAGAACCTTCAGGAATTAGCGCATAAAACGCCTGTCTCCGGCACTCAATCGGAAGAAGGAAGTTCAGCCGGTTTGATCCGTGCCTGATGACAGAACGCATCATATCTCGGGTCTGGCTCAGTAAGACGGGCAAGCGAGTCAGACCCTTTATTGATCGATTTTGCTATTCCGACGCAGGAAGGCTGCTGTTAAAGATATCCCTGTGCAGTTTCCATTGCCCGGCTTCCTGTTTCCAGACCACCACATATTTGCCCTGGTCTACAGCCTGACCACCCTCGGCCTCCAATGTATATTTGCCGACTTCATAGGCTATATCACCGTCGCCTTCCACTTCCAATGTGTCCAGATTCATGGCTTTTACCCCCATATCCATAAAGGACTGAAAGGCGGCCTGAATGGCTGGCTTTCCAGTCAGGACGTCACTGTTTGGCGGCATTAGTTGTCCGCTTTCACTATAAAATTCGCTGATGCCGGCCGCATTTCCCTGGCTGAACGTGGCCATGAATTCTTTCTCAGTGGCCAATATTGCGTCATAGACCCCACTTGAACTCGACATAATCACCTCCAACACGCGTAGATAGATATTTACCTCAGTTTTCCATGAGCCGAACCTGGCGCCACTGAGTGCTTTACTTTCATGGAGGTCACTTTTAAATCACACCTATCTTCACATTTATGGTCCATAACTCACCAGATTACAAGTTTGGCCAGCCTCCGATGCTTGGATAGCCCCCCTATTCGCCCCAAAAGACGACAAACACTATGGTTTACCCTAGGTGTTTTATCTCGCACATATTTGATAGATTCCAAGCGCTTTAATCTGCACTTCACACTCGATAAGGTCACACCGCTACCGGCGGTCCATGGTGTATTCGTTACTCACCTCCTCTGATTCTCAGTTCGAGTTCAAACACAAAAAAGAAGGAAGTATAAAATGAGCCTCCTAAGGGCATTTTCACTGACGGCAGTCTCTTTCACACTTGTGGCTTGCGCGGGCAAACCTGTTGACAACTCCCCCTCCCATCCCACATCTGTGCTCAAGGCAAACTATACGCTGAACGGCCTGTACGTACCGGACTTCACAGGCAAACAAACCGTCTATACCCGTGAAGACAGACGACGTATCGACAACGACACTGACTTTGACAGCTTTCTGATGCGCTGGGCCAACACTGATTTGAGCGATATTGCCCGAGTGGATAAGAAATTGATCTGGCGACTCGACAACGACAAGGAAAACTATCGCGAGTGCCCGATGAGCGGATGTAAGGAAGTCAGCCTGCTCGATCAGCTCAGCGATCGTAATGCCACTCAGGAAGATGACAGCGAGGATTACGAAAGCTACGAAGAGATGGGCTGTCAGGTCACCCTGGCCAACAATACCTTTGATGTCACTCCTACCGGCAACGAGAGAGTTATCAGCGGCCTGAACGCCAATGAATACACTGTGGAATGGAAAACCGAGTTTGCAGATCAGGCCGGCAAGAAAGACACCAATCTGGTCAAGTTTGTGTTCTGGACCACCACACCGACGGCAGACATGAATACCGCCTGGAAAACGAACCGGGCATTCCAGGAGTCTTATCTTGAGGAAACCAAAAATGATCCGCTGAGAAATCTGTTGGGCAAAGAGGGATATATGGCCCTGGCGGCATTCTCGGGAGATGTCGAAAAGACAGACAAGAAGCAATATAAAGGCTTCCTCAAAGCCCTGAATAAAATCGAAGGTTATCCCTTATCTATCAAGCTGGAGTGGTTCCGTCAGGCCAACGCGTGCCAGACTCAGCGTGCACCCAAGCAGAAGGAAGGCGTCGATTTTTCCAATGGGCTGGAAGGCGCCGCGATGAGTATGGTTGGGAACTTCCTGGAAGGCCAGAAAGATAAGATCATTGCTGAATGGCAGAAAGATGCGCTGGTTCGCTACATCTATGAAGTCACTTATGTCAGCGAAGATCTGGTCAAAGACAGTGTCTTCAATGTGCCTCAAGGCTACGTGCTGGCTGACCGTCAGTAATAGAGCGATTCAATCACATTCGAGGGGCTGGCTCTGAGTAACGAACCACCGAGCCAGCCCCCTCTTTAACTCCCACTTCATTTATTACGCTATCAGCTGGCCCATGATCGACGTGTCCCCGTGATGATGCTTAATCTCTGCCTTTACTGATTCATTTAGTCCACTTGAAAAGGCTTCCACCAGCGTCTCAAGCTTTGCATTTCCCTCAGGTAAAGCCTGAATATTTTCGATCGTTGCTGCATCCAGATGGTAGAGCATATTGGCTTTCACAGAATTGCGACAGTGGCTGGCAACCTCAATCATGAGCTCCACCGCTTCTGACTTTTGCTCTAAAGTGGCTTTATCTATGGTTAATACACTGAGTAATCCGGACATGACTTGGCTGGCCATCTTATTTTTATTGAAGTCCGTTATTTGGCTGGCACTCTGGTGATTCAGCAGATCAACACCTTGCCGAAAGGTGTTCAACATGCCTTTGATCCTCACACCCGAATAGATAGGGTTTGAATTAGATTTGAACTCTACATACTCATTCATTTTTCCCAATAACAGGGAAGCTTCCATATTGGCAGCATGATCGTGAATAAATTCAAGCCAATCGCCCTCCGCAATTTTCCTTGGGTGATCGTCTTGACCCAGTTCTCCTGGGCGCATATTTAGTAACTTCTCCCTTAGATCACCACTCAAACCATTTCGATAGGCATTCATCGTCTTTAAGTGCGTGTCGGCTTTTCCCCTGGCCCCGGAATAGTAATAGTTTTCAATAAGCTGCGCCTGACTTTCAATCCCCGTATTCACCCGATGACAGAAGTTCCCTTTATAATCGGCTATTCCTAATATACTGGTGCCAAGACCGGCAAAGCTGTTCATATAACCCTTGGTCACCGCCTGCATCGCGGCAGAGTCTTTTGAGGGAATATTAAGAAAGGGAAGCCCCTCTGAGTGTTCAAGTATTTCATTACCTAAAACACGATCCCGCAAAAAACGAGCATTTTCAGCGGCCCTTTGTATAAAAGCCAGTTCGGCGTTGCGTCCGGCTTTGGTGAAGTGCGCCGTCAGTTGCCCATGACGGTTGGCGATCATATTGCATTGCTCCTGGTGCGCCTCCAATCGGTTTTTTGTTTGACTGAATTTTTGATCACCATTGTTGATCAGCGTAATTCCGCCGGCCAGCAACTTCCCACTACCCAGGCTGGGATATTTTTGATAGCTCTTACACAAGAGTATTTGCAGGTCACCTGACTTCACATGTTCATGTAGTTGATTGAGCATGTCATTGACTTCATGCTCAGTCGTCTCCAGAGAGATATCCAGTACCAGACTGACGGGCGTGCCATTGTCTTTCAATTCACCAATTCTTTTTTCGACAAGTGATTTGATGTCGGACTGTTGAATGGTATTTCCTGGCGTACTGCTGTTGAGACAGGCATTGATGACTGGGGATGTATCAGACTTACCTCCATGGTTGGTGAGTTCCCTGGCCTCAAAATAAATATTTCGATGCCCTAACAGGGTTTTCTCAACCGGGTCTTTGTAGGCTTCAGCACTGGCAGCTGCCTCCAAGGCGGTTTCAATACTGTCCATCCCGCTGCTGACCAGGTAGGCGTCCTGCACAAAGTTTTCGTCTACGTGGTGATCAATATAACCTTGCCGATTGCTGATAAAAGCCTCGGTAAAATCCTTCGTCTCATACGGTTGGGTCAGCGCCAAATAATTCTCTATTTCCATGAACAGATGATTAATCAACGTATTGGCTTTGGAATCATCTGTCGCCTTCTCCAGCTTGTCGACCAGGCGATCAATCCGTTCCAGGGTCTTGTCTATAAACTTTAGCGCATTCTCTGGATCGATCCCCATATCGCTGCATGACGTCTTTAAATGAGCTTCATCGACATTGGGTAATGCCGTCAATAAATCCCGGATCATTTGCTTTTGAATATACTGATTCTCTGCACTCCCTGCTCCGGTATAAGGAGGACGGGTCTGATGCATCGAATGTATAGCACCAGATAAACTAAAATTAGTCCTCTCTACTTCCTTTGAAAGGTCCTTGGAGGTCGAAAGTGCCCTTCCTGTCGTAACACCAGAGTCCGTCGACTCGAATGTAACCCTCTCTAAGCGATCTACATCAATGGGAAGCCCAGCCATAGACACCAAGTGCCTCAAAGCATCCGGCATTTTCAGGTTAAAAACCTGGGTTCCCGCTTCCTGCCATTTGTTATTCCCAACCTCCTTGTCTCCCTCACTAAATATCGCAATTGAATGAACTTCCTTTCCATTGACATGATGGGTAATGACTTGATGCGACAAATTATGTTCAGCAAGAAAATCGCCCATAATGAGCTGAATCTTTTCGTTAGAAGGTTTGCTGTTCAGTGCACAGGCATAATAAAGTTTGCCATGTTGTTCATGTACGGACCCCACTTCTCCATCACCAAAGGCCCACCCTCCAGTAATGTTCGTCTTAACTCCATCGATTCCAAGACTTTCCCTGCGTTCAGCCAGTTCTTTATTAGGAGCATCCCGGTAGTATGAGGAACTCCCCTTACTGATCGGTGAAACGCCCCACTCCTGCATGGCATTTCGAGCATAGGTGCTATTGGTCCGTCCAATACCCAGGATAAAGGGGTGGTTCTCATCTACACCCAATGTTTCGGCAGCCCGTTTCTTGACCCCCTCCAGATAACTGCCCAACTCCCTTTCGTTATATCCCATTACCTGATCTGTACCATTCAGATCTGTAGAGAAATGCCTATCAAACTTCTCCGTTTCACTCAATGCGCTGTCGACTGATATGAGGCTCAGCCTGCGCGGCATCTGATTGTGTTCACCTTCAGCTCCACCATTCAGTGCCGCGCGCGGTCGGCCTGTGTCGCCTTGTGTAACCACTGCCATGCCTTGGCCATGATTCACAGTGCCAGTATTCATCTGTCCCTCAACGGGCTTTGTCATTGCATCCTGGATACCACCCATGGTGCCACTCCTGTCTCTGATTTAGTTAAACGCGAAGGAAGTTTCGTTCTGTATCGCTGATGGAAATGTCATTGAACGCCCCCAACTCATCCACCTGTATTGGGCTATCTGAATACACTTGAGAATCACTGTTTCCTCCCCCCTCAAAGAACAGGCCTTCCATCCATAGTTGTTGCTCAATAACACGATGAACAAACGTCTCCACCAAGGTGATAAAACTGACTTTATCCATCACGGTGTGGCGAAAGAGTTGATGTAAGAGCACTTCATTATTCAGCACATCGCAATGCAGACAGGATTCGCCAGTTTCTTTTCCAAAGAGATTTTTCTCGAAAATGGCTTCGTAAAATACCTCCTTTCGATGATTGGGAATGCCTCCCAATACCGCATACAGATGCGTACTTTGTTTCAATGCATCAGGTTCAATAAATATTTCGCAACCTTCGTTAAACACCAACTGACAAACGTCGTTTTTATCCAACGAGAGTTCAGGTACACCATAGTGGTGTCCCAAAGCATTCAGTAATTCTTCTATTTCCATTTTTGCAGCCATCTCTGAATTGACCATTCTCACCGGCACAAATTAGAGCGCCAGTTAAAGATCAGCTATACATCCACCGATCTATTCAGTCTCTCTGACAACATATCGCCAGGTTCCTGACGACAACGGTCTCTTTACGCCTCCATGAACTTTCAAACGATCAATGACCACGATCGTTTCCATGTTCGCTCACGCTTACGGGCTTTTTTCAAAGTTCTTTAGAAATAACAACTCAAACAGCATCGGAAAAAAGTTTTTCTTCCTCTGCATCTGAACAGGTGTCGGGTGACGTCTTATGGAATGACAGGGTTTTCATCCAAGTTCGCGAGAGAGGGCCAGTCAACACAAATGGCCGGGTAATAGCAGGGCGATGGCCGATAAGAATCAACATTAGAAAAATAAGAAACACACTACATTCAACAAGATAATGTGAATACAAGGAGACGAAAATGAAGTCGAGAAAATATACCAACCATATTGGTATGGGGATTGTCTTTAGCGCCCTGCTTGCCGGTTGCGGCGGTGGTGACGAAGGCGGTGGAGGTAATGATAACGAAGAGGCCGGAGTGACTCTGCAGACCCCAAGCCGATCCACCAGTATTGCGCTCACCTCAGATGATACAAAACTGGTCGTGGTTAACCGCCAGAACAACAGTGTTTCGGTGATTCAGGTCAGAAATGAGTTCGGTCATGACACCGAAGAACTTCTGGCAGAAGTCCCGGTAGGTGAGGAGCCACGCTTTGTGGCCATCAGCCCGGATAATAACCGGGCATTTATCACCAATGCTGTGGATGGCACGGTGTCTGTCATTGACCTGACCTCCCCTACACCAGAACTGCTGACCAAAACCATCAAGGTAGGCACAGAACCCAGAGGGATTGCCTTTACACCCAACGGTCGCTATGCCTATGTTGCCAACCACACAGAAGGCACCGTGTCGGTCATCCGGTCAGCGAGCCTTGAAGTCGTCAATACCGTCACTGTCGGCGGTAATCCCATGGCTATCGCTATCAGTAATGATGGTGACACTGATGATAATGATGAAAGTGTCTACGTGACACGTTTCTACTCTGAAGTGATTGATCCGATTAACCGTCCCGACGGCTTTAATGATGCCAAAGAAGGCAAAGTGGATTACTTCACCGTGGCAGAATCCCTGACTCAACATCCGACTGCGCAGGTGTATAAGATTGCCCCTATCGCGGATTCCGGCTTTACAGCGGATCGACGTCATTTTTGCCAGAATACCCGAGACGCCCTTGAAGCGGCCGATGAAGTCGTCTTCTTTAACAGTGGTGTCGACGGCACTGGCGGCGGGGCAGCCAAGCTAGCGAAAGAGACATTTTGCCCTGATCCAACCAGTACCGACATCACCGCCGACGGACCCATCGCCAAAGATCTGCAGGGCGCGTATCCCAACTACCTTTACGGTGCGTTGATCAGAGACGACGTTCTGTTTATCCCCAATGTCGGAGCCTCACCTGAACCTCCAGTTAAATTTAGCGTTAATGTTCAGGCATTGATCAGCAGCATTGAACTGAATTCAGGAACTGATTCAACCATTAATCTGAATAACCAGATCAAAACCGAGACCAATCCAGACTCACCAACGGAATCACTCGACCGCCTCTTTGGGAATGATATTGTGGCGATTGATGCCAATACGGCTGGAGATGAATTTCTTGTCCTGAGCCGAGGCGGTAACTATGTTATCCGTGCGTCATTGGACGATGAAGGACAATTGGATATTGGTGCGCCAAATAACGTCGTGCGCTTCCAGACTGGCAATATCCCCAGTGGCGTCGTGATCAGCCAAAATGGTAAACGGGCCTACACCAACAACGAAGTCAGCACCTCCGTTACAGTGATTGATCTGGACAACAATCAGGTAATTGAACGCGATCTGTCCTCCAGTGAACCACCTGCGCCGGGAACTCAGAAGCATCGCAATGTCGTTGGCAAACTGGCCTTTTTCACTGCTCTGGGGGTGCCTGACGACCTGGATACGAATGGAGATGACGAGTTTGACATCGCCATCCGGGACATTGAACCTCTGACATTCCGCGGCAAAGCCTCAGACAACGCCTGGAGTGGTTGCTCGTCCTGCCACGAGGATGGCCATTCTGACAATGTCACCTGGATATTCCCCACCGGCCCAAGGCAAACGTTGCCATTAGAAGGCACCTTTGCCAATAGTGATCCCAACGACCAACGGGTTCTAAACTGGAATGCAGTGCGTGGCAGCGTTACCGATTTCAACAACAACTCTCGCGGTGTTCAGGGTGGAACAGGTTTCGCCACCAATGTCGACGGTATCAACCGGACTGCAGAAGTCTTTAACCACGGCCCGACCAAAGGTATCAGTGACGCGCTTGATGCCATGACGGAGTGGGTCGCAAACGCCGTCCGCGCCCCGATTATGCCGGACAACGAAGACACCTTTGCCATCACCAGTGGTCGAGATCTGTTTACCGATAATTGCGCCAGCTGTCACGGCGGAGAGAAATGGACCAAGAGCTCAATTGCCCTGTATGAAAACAACCCGACATTTGAGCTGAACCCACTCGGCGCCAATTTCTTTGCCAACGGAAGAGTTCCTGCCATTGATCCTGATCTGGATGTTGCCGGCCCGCAAATTGTGGCAGTGAATAACGGCGGAGAAGAAACGAGAATCCTGGATAATGTGGGCACACTGACTCTTGGGAATGCACTGGAGATCCGGGGCGCTGGCGCCATCGGTGGCGGTGAGATCACCATTGCAGGAGATCCTAACGAAGGGCTTGAGGTCACGCCTCAATCCACACAAGGCTTTGCACCACTGGGCGAAGCAGGATTCAATACTCCCTCACTCCTGGGTGTGGCGTACCACTCGCCGTATTTCCACGACGGCAGCGCGGTCACATTGGACGAAGTATTTGAAAGGCACACATTACCTGCCGCACCGGACGCAACGGGCCCAACTATCGACGAAGTCATCGTCAGTGAAGCAGAACGAGAACATCTGAAGGCCTTCCTTCTGAGTATTGATGACGATACCCCTGTCATCCCCCTTCCTTAACTCAACATCGGGGTCTGACTCTGCGAGTCTGGCCCCGTTTTCCAATCCAAATGGCATAGGTACTCAGAGAGTGTCAGACTCGCAGAGTCAGACACCCGAAGATTGAGAATAACTTGAGCACTCAGCCTCAATGCGCCAGTCCCGAGTCCTTTAGCCTCGACCTAAGAAGAAAGAAAGCTTCCTGCCTGTTTTGATAGTATTGGGTCTGACTCTGCGAGTCTGACCCGTTTTCCCCAACTGTATTTCGGCTTGTCAGCTAAACTTATTAGCTAAAGTAATTATAGATTTTCGCAATAAAGATTATCGGCACGGCGCTAGTAAATAGTGATAAAGCTAAGAACCAAACCGTAATAAAAATACACGCTGGATAGCTCATAAACCTATTCCAAGCATAAACTGCAGGACTCATGTTTTCCCTATCTGGTAATCGCCGAAACATGAAATGCATTACCAATAAACCACCACACCATATTGTTCCTAGATGTGGAACCGCAACGATAAAAAACTTGCAGACTCTGCTGGCGTACCTTTCAGCAAGAGAGCGAAGATCCACGCGAATATATCCATAACCAAGAAAACGCAAAGTGCGATAGCAAGCTTCTTTCTGTATGGCCTTAATTTTAAGCTGTATTTATAAGCTAAAGATGGAGTCATCTATGCATAAGTTCCATTAAATCTGTTTGCTTTAGTATTACTTATTCAAAAATCAACCTGCAAACCATTTAAACCAGGCCTAACAATGCTGTAGAGGGCTGAAACTCCAAAAACTAGATCTCCCGGCCGATTATTTTCCTTCTTGCCCTCCTTTACCCTGCCTCTCAACGACTGACATAAATTTCCAGTAAACCCAGGACGATCTTCACATGGAACAGGCGGTAGAACCTCTTACTTCCCTAAACTCTTCCAGGACTCAATTGCTGAGATCTCTGGTTGAGCAGGCAGATTTTACCCGGGTACGTGGCCGGGTAACTCAGGCGGTAGGAACGATCATTAAAGCGTCTGTCAATGGCGTCCGTATCGGTGAGATTTGTGAGCTGGTTGATCCTGAGACACAAAAATCCATCGACGCTGAGGTGATCGGTTTTTCCAGGCAGGAGGCATTGCTGACTCCCCTTAGAGAAATGGAAGGCTTATCCGCCAATACTGAAGTCGTGCCTACAGGGCGTTGCCACGAAATCAAAATCAGTGAGCAGATTCTTGGCCGGGTATTGGACGGCTTGGGGGTACCAATAGACGGTGGCGAACCTCTGGATAAGGTAGACCGCTACCCGATTTCAGGCACTCCACCCAACCCTCTGACCAGAAGACTGGTTGAGAAACCGATGACGACAGGAGTCAGGGCGATTGATGGCATGTTGACCTGCGGAGAAGGTCAACGAATGGGTGTATTTGCAGCCGCAGGCGTAGGTAAGAGTACCCTGCTCTCAATGATTACCCGTTCAACAGATGCAGAGATCATCGTCATCGGTTTGATCGGAGAACGTGGCCGGGAAGTCAGATCCTTTATTGAACGGGATCTCGGCGAAGAAGGCATGAAACGCGCGGTTGTCGTGGTAGCCACCTCTGACCGCCCTGCCATGGAGCGGGTAAAAGCGGGATATGCGGCAACCGCTATCGCCGAATATTTTCGGGATAAAGGGAAACGGGTTCTTCTGTTGATGGATTCTGTGACCCGTTTTGCCCGAGCCCTGCGGGAGATCGGCCTGGCAGCGGGGGAACCACCGGCCCGACGCGGTTTTCCGCCAACGGTCTTTGCCACACTGCCCAAACTTCTGGAGCGGGCCGGACCTGGCGCACAGGGTGCTATCAGTGCCCTCTATACGGTTCTGGTGGAGGGAGACGATATGGCCGAACCGGTGGCGGATGAAGTCCGCTCCATTCTGGACGGACATATTATTTTATCCCGCACACTCGCAGAATCCAGCCATTTTCCGGCGGTTGATATTCTCGCCAGCAGCAGTCGTCTGATGAACGAAATTGCCTCCACGGAACAACTGGAGCACACACGAAGAATCAGACAACTGTTGGCCAAATACAAGGAAATAGAGCTCCTGGTCAGGATCGGCGAATACCAACAGGGCAGTGACCAGCTGGCCGATGACGCACTCAATGCGATCGATTCCATTCTTCAATTTCTGAGACAGCATGACGGCGAACCCAGTTCATTGGAAGACACGCTGACTCAACTGAAGCTTCTCGCACAACGATAGTCTGTGGTGACACCATGATTGCAGACATTACCAGAATCAAACAGCACCGAACGGATCGCCAGGCCAGGCAGGTGAAAACACTCGAGAACGAGCTCAATCATATTCGAGAACGAAAACGTCAGTCTGCCGAAACCCTGAATGCGTTCATCCAATGGCAACGGGACGAGCATGACCGGTTGTTTCACAAATTGTCGGAAGCGCCCGCCAGTCTCCTTCAGGTGGATAGCTATAACCGTGAGGTGTCCAGACTGGCAGTCAGACGAAATGAGTTGGTTTTTGAATTCAAGCAGATTGAGGAAGAAGAGTTTGAAGCACGGAAGCGCTTACAAGATGCCTACGATCAATGGCAGATCGCAGAAAAAAATCAGAAGAGATTTGAATCAGTGGCAAAAGAAGTTCACCAGAAACTGGCGCGGGATCTGATACGACTTGAAGACCTACAAGCTGAAGAATTATCCGCAGAAAGTTTCCAGAATCATCACAGACACAATGACTCGCCTTTAAGCGCCATCAGATTTAATACCTTAATCGGAGAACACCAATGAACTCCAGATCTCTGCCTCAAACGTCCTCCTATTCCCACTCCCTAACAGAGGATTCAAGAACAAGTCGCGCCAGCCGCCAGACCCACGAGAGCATCAAAAAAGAGCCAGAGAATCAACGATCAAAAGCATCTCCTAACGAGTCAGAGCTACAACGCTTTCAGCAACTCCTTGGACAAACAGGCCAAAAAGAAAACACAACCCAGGAACCTGCCGTACTTCAACACGCTCACGGATACCTGCCATCTCTCGAGCATCGTGTGGGACATAATCCTGTCACAGCGTCCCGCGCATCGACCGAGGAGTTGGCGGAACTGGTTTCCAGGCTCGTTGACAAAATGTGGGTAAAGAGTTCAGAAGGCCAACAGATGCAGGAAATCAGGATGGACCTGAAGAACTTTCAGTTGCCTGAAACTGAACTGAGAATCACCAGGGCCGATGGCATTCTCAACATACAGTTTGCGACAGCAGCGGCCGCCAGTTATCAGCAGTTGGCCAGCAACAGATCCCACCTCCTTCAATTACTGCAACGACGTTATGCCGCAAATGGGGTCAACATCAAGGTTAGCGTACAAGGCCTAAATCCTGATGGCGACATTGATGGGAATACAGACTTAACGACTTTTGATGTTAATGCAGAGGAACCCGAATCGATACGTAAGGAGATAGACCTGCGGGAAAGATTACCCAATGTTTCCTCGGAGGTGTCATGATGGATATGCCTTTCATACTGTCACCCGCGATTCCTCAGCCCTTAACGCTCCCCGAGGTGTCAAACACGGAACGACAGCTACAGCAGTGGTTCCCACCTGATGCCGAGCTTACTTTGACTCTTAAGGCAGGGGCTTTCCTGGTCAGGTTCCTTCCAGAAAAAACTAGTCGTCGACTGACGTATCAACTACAGATTTCCGTCAATCAGTGCCTTTTGATCGTGACGATTGATCAATCGTTATTGGAGTTGTTGCTAGCACGGATAACACCAGATACAGCACTGGAATCCCTGCCCTTCGAGCAACTTCCGTCACAGCTTCAACTGGCTTTGCTGCAATCCGCACTGGCACCACTGATTGATCAAATTGCCACGCACAGTGATCTGCAGATTCATGTGGAAAGCATGACCTGCTTCCATCAAAACGAGCTGCCTGAGGCCAGGCTCATTTGCCAATGCAACGACGGTAACCGGACTGGCAGGGCAACTCTTTTTTTCACTGAAGACACTATAAACACGCTCAGTGACCAGCTATCCCTTTTGTCATTGTCTGCTGCCAAGCCTCCTCGACTCTCACAGGAAGCAGTAGAACAGCTACCGTTGAATATCAGCATTACTCTTAAAGGCCCCAGTCTCTCCCAAGCGCAAATCAATCAGTTGGAGCCGCAAGATATTCTGTTATTGAAACAGACGTCAGCTACCCCACGGCCTGAGGCCGATCAAGATATATCCAGGCAGGCACTCTACTTACCCGTAGAAGCCAAAATTCAGAACAGACATCTGTTTTACGGGGTCATACACAACACCGGAATAGACATAACACACATCAACATGGACCAACCAATGGAACACTCGACAGAACACCACGACAATGCGGAACTGACACAATTAAATGACCTTCCTCTGGATGTCACATTCGAGATCGCACGCCAAACCACCACATTGGAACACATCAAGTCTCTGACTGCTGGGCAGACCTTTTTGCTCCACAAGCCTTTGCCGTCGACTGTAACGCTAATCGTAAACGGCAAGGCTATTGCGGAAGCGGAACTGGTCAATGTTGGCGAAGAACTCGGTGCGAGAATCAGTCGCTTGCTGATCCCAGCAACCTCTTCAGGTGGAGAAAAAGACGATGAGCCTGCCTGATCCTTTTTACCTTATTCTCGGCTTGGCGGGTATTGCACTGGTGCCCTTCTTTGCCGTCATGGCCACATCGTTCGTAAAAATCGCCGTTGTGATCGGGTTACTGCGTAATGCCCTGGGTATTCAGCAGATTCCGCCGAATATGGCCATCTATGGATTATCCATCATTCTGACGGCCTACATCATGGCACCGGTGGGCATCGCCACCTATGAGGAGTTCAGCAAAAAGCCCATATCGCTGGAAAACACCGAAGCGCTGAAAAGTCTGTTGGATACAGCCTCAACTCCCTACAAAGACTTCTTACTCCGCCACGGCAACGAAGAGGAACAGGCATTCTTCCTGGAAACAGCCTCTGAAATCTGGCCGGAAGAGGTCGCCAAAAGCCTGGAGGAAGACAGTTTCTTCGTCCTGATCCCCGCTTTCACCGCCAGCGAACTGACCAACGCGTTTGAAATTGGATTCCTGATCTATCTGCCGTTCCTCGCAATCGATCTGATTATTTCCAACATCCTGCTGGCAATGGGCATGATGATGGTATCGCCGATGACGATTTCTCTGCCGTTCAAATTACTGTTGTTCGTGCTGATGGATGGCTGGACACGCCTGATTCACGGACTCGTTCTGGCTTATCAGTGAGGCTTTCATCCAAAGCTCCTGATATGAACATCAAAAAATAGCGAAGAGATTCCCATGACCGAAGCAGATGTCATTGAATACACCACGCAAGCCCTGCTACTCGTGCTATTGCTTTCCATGCCACCGATACTGGTCGCCACAATCACCGGCGTGATTGTCAGTTTGTTACAGGCTGTCACCCAGATTCAGGAACAGACGCTTGGCTTCGCCGTGAAACTGGTGGCCATTGTCGTCACGCTCTATCTCACTGCCCGCTGGCTCGGCATTGAGATGTACCACTTTTCCGTGTTGGTATTTGATGTTATTCCGGATGTGGCCGGATAATGGACATTGATCAGATCACCCAGACGTTTTTTGTCTTCTTCCTGTCCTCTGCGCGAACCCTGGCAATGTTTATGATGCTGCCTTTTTTGTCCAAGCAGTCCATGGGGAGCGGCATGATTCGAAATGGCGTGGTCGCCAGTTTCTCCCTGATCACTTTTCCTTTGGTCGAATACAACCTTTCCCTGCAGACATTTGATCATTTGCAAACACTGCTTATCCTCTTGAAGGAACTTGCGCTTGGGCTGGCACTAGGCTTTGTGATGGTCATGCCGTTCTGGGCCATTGAGTCAGTTGGGTTCTTTATCGATAACCAGCGGGGGGCCACCATGGCCAGCGCATTGAATCCGTTATCGGGTTCACAGACCTCTCCTCTTGGAATCCTGCTGAATCAAGCGGTCGTGACCGTATTTTTCGTCAGCGGTAGCTTCCTTCTGATGCTTTATGCCTTGTATAAAAGTTACACGCTCTGGCCGGTGTTTGAGTTTTTCCCTTCATTTTCAGTTGCAGGCCCGGAGTTTTTCCTGTCTCAACTGGACACCCTGATGCGCCTGACCGTCTTACTCGGGGGCCCCGTGGTGATCGTCATGTTCCTGACTGAATTCGGCCTGGCACTTATCAGCCGGTTCGCCCCTCAACTGAACGTTTTCATTCTGGCAATGCCGCTCAAAAGTGCCGTTGGGATTGCACTACTGGGTGTATATGCCAGCTTTATTATTCGCTATTTCAGCGAGCTTCTGGCAGACGTGAATTCATTATTAGGTCCCGTGTTCAACGTGCTTTCCTGACAACCTTGAGGACAACACGGGGAATACCAAACCAAGTACAGAAAGTAGAGAGCAGAGAGCACGAATCAAGAAAGTGAAGAACAGGATATGAGTGAAAAAACTGAAAAGCCTACCCCCAAAAAGATTCGGGATGCCCGAAAAAAAGGCCAGGTGGCACACAGCAAGGAGTTGGTTTCCACCGCCATGCTGGTAACCATCTATGGATTAATGTTCGCTTTGGGTTATCAACTGGTCCAGGATATACAGAGCCTGATTGCGCTCCCCTCCCTGTTCTATGAATTGCCCTTTGAGGAAGCATTAAAAGAAACCCTCAACGGCATCGCAGAAAAAGGGGTGGCGATATTGATGCCTTTTATCCTGATCGCCATCGTGACAGCCATCTTCGCCAATGTCGCACACGTCGGTCCCCTGTTCGCACTGGAGTCAGTCAAATTCGATCTTAAAAAAATCAGTCCGGTGGAAGGGATCAAAAAGATATTCTCTATGAAGAGCCTGGTGGAACTACTCAAGTCCATTTTTAAGATTCTGTTCCTTTCCATTCTGATCTATTGGGTCATCCAGTCAAACCTGGACGATATCATTCAGTTGCCACATTGTGGTTCAGCCTGTGTCCTGCCATTTATCGGTCATCTGATGTTTCAGTTGGCGACCGTTTCGGTCATAGCCTTTGTGATTGTGGCATTGCTCGATTTTCTTTATCAGAAACATGATCACGAGAAAAAACTGCGAATGACCAAAGATGAAGTCAAACGAGAATATAAAGACACCGAAGGCAATCCCGAAATCATGGGGCAGCGAAAACAGATTCACCGGGAAATGCTGGAAGGGGGAATGATTGATCAGATTAAAAAGTCATCGGTCGTCATCACCAACCCCACCCATTTTGCGATCGCAATACAATACGATGGTGACAAACGGAGTCTTCCAGTTGTCACCGTCAAAGCGAAAAATCACAGAGCACAACGGGTGAAAAAAATTGCAGCCAAAGAAGGCATCCCGATGATGGAAAATGTCCCTTTGGCCAGAGCGCTCTATGCCCAGGCTGAGCTTGAAAACTACATCCCTTCAGACCTGATCGAGCCAGTAGCCGAAGTCTTGAAATGGGTGTCCAACTTAAATCGGGCATCCAGCTTAAATCGCTGACACAAAAAAAGGCTATCCGAATCGGATAGCCTCTCGGTATAAGAGGGTGAATCACGCGAGTAGTCAGGTACCGAGATTAACGACGAGATAGGGAGTGTGTTCGAGCCTGCTGACAGGTTCCGCTAAAAATCAGGGTTTGGCGGCGTACCAAACGCTTCCCACACCATCACCGCTGGTATCACCTTGCTGACGATCTCCCACCCAGGTGTAAAGCGGTTGGTTCTTGTAAGCCCATTGATAAGTGCCATCTTTACGCTGAATCACCGAAAACTCTCCCCAAACCTTCGCATCGGCTTTCGCAAAGAATGGAGGCCAGCTACCAGTACAGCCGTCATAACAGTTGGAGGCATCCGCGGTATCTTTGGTGAAGGTGTACAGCGTCATGCCCTGGGCATTCGCAAAGACCGTACCGATCGACGTGTTAACCTTTGTCACAACCCGGCCGGTGGTAGCGTTATTTTCATTGCTACCGGATTGGTAGTCTCCGCTGGATTGGTAGTCTCCGTTAGATTGATAGCCTGAACTGTAGGTGCTCTTCTGATGCTTGTCTTTCGCGAAATAATCAACGGTATCAGCTTTACCTTCGGCGAAAGCATTAGTCGCACCAAGTGTCGCGATCGTCAGGGTTGCAATGGTAGTCAAAGTCGTCAGTTTCATGTTCGTCTCCTTTTAGATATCAGGGATTGTGTATCGCTATTGTTCTTTATGACGACATGAAAGGGCTGTTTGGATGCAGCAAGATAAGATTTTTTTAAAAAAAACTTTCAGAGGCCCTATTAGGCGGCCTGATTCAGAGTCTTGCGTCGATTCAATGTAAGCGTCCGGCTATCACAGGTTGACCGGACCGCTCCAGTTGTGAGGCAGTAATTCAGCAATGGCACTGTTCTTCTGCGTCGGCAGACGCGCCAGTACATCTTTCAGATAAGCATAGGGATCATGTCCGTTCAGTTTGGCCGATTGGATCAGACTCATTACTGCCGCTGCCCGCTGACCACTGCGCAGCGATCCGGCAAACAACCAGTTGGAACGACCCAGCGCCCAAGGCCGGATCTGGTTTTCCACCCAATCATTGTCGATGGGCACGGCGCCATC
>NZ_AQXX01000126.1 GCF_000376785.1 Hahella ganghwensis DSM 17046 | reverse complement strand
CACGAAGCATGGTGGATAACGGATACGGAGGGCGGCCGTTCTCGCCCTTGGGGTAATAGCGGGCGATCTTCTTTTCCATGCGTTTCCATGGGATCAGCTTATCCATTCGCTCCAGAAAGATTTCCCGGCGGGTCTTACGCTTCTTATTCTGGTATTCAGCTTCGGAGAAAGTCATCTGATCCATGGATAGTATTCCTGATGAGTGAAGTTGGCCGTATTATGACTGATTTGGGGAGTTATTCAGAGCCTCCTTAGCTTTATCGCGTTAAAAGTAATACCGATTCTTCTAAAACTTCTTGTTGGTTTAAGTGGTTTCATTAACCAAAAAGTATTCGATTATTTGCTGTTTTTTATTTGGCTTGGTTCTATCGGCCAAGCCTTGTTTTTGGTCATAAGATCAATCCTACTGTTTTTGGTCAGTGAGCATCATGCTTCATACATGGCTTTATGTATATCTGTTTTCGCTTTAGCCGGTGCAGTAGGCGTTTCTAGATCGTGGGGTTATCGTGAGCGTTTTGAGGTGGCTACAAAAAATGGTGTATAACAAGCAAAACCATGGGAACCCAAACGCTCCGCTGCATTTTGTGCGCATTAAAATTCTTGCGCAAAATGCAGTCTCGATTTATGTCCCATATATTAGGCGTTAATCTCTCAAGGGTGGATTCAACCAATAATCGCAACACTCACCCAATCCAGCCATATCGGTTTCAGTTCCGAAATCTGACTTGATGCCCACTTTGGTGACCTGCGTGGACGCTATATGGACATGTCCGTCCAATTTTCGACATTTTGATATTTCTATATTTTTAAGTTTTTGAAAATATTAGAAAAAAATTAATCGTAAACTCTATGTGAATGTTGAGAGGCCGGATTAGCAATCCGGTAGTCTGATGCCGAAGCGTACGCCATTTGCCTGATTGCTCGCGATCGCTGTGCCTCCATGGTATTCCGCAACCAATTTTACAATCACCAGCCCAAGCCCCAGATGCAGCTCTTCGTCGCCGGACTGGCGTTCGCTGATGAACGGCTCAAAGAGGCTTTGAATTTTGTCTTCAGGTATCTGGGGGCCTTCATTTTCGATATACAGCAACCAGCCTTTGGTCTCCCGATGGAGCCCCAGAGTTATGGTGCCGCCATCGGGAGTGAAATCCCGGGCATTTTCAATCAGTTTATCAATAGCCTGGGCCAGCAGGTCAGGGCTTGCGTTAAGCATTACCGTATGGACGGGAAAATCAGACTCCAGGCGACAGGGGGCCACAACTTCAGAATACCCTCGGTAGAGATCGTTTAGCATTTCACCGGCATCAAATGTCTGTTTTTCCTGGGTTTGGATAATGGCTTCCAGCTGTGAGGCTTGACGCATGGCGGTCAGCAGCTTGCTGATACGACGAGCGCCAGTGTTGGCCCGGTTCAGATATTCGCGCCGCTCTTCATCTGAGTCAGCCTGCTCTGCCAACTGCAGGGAAGACGTGACGATGGCCAAAGGCGTTCTGCATTCATGGGTCAGTTTGCTGGCAAAGGTCTCCATGTAATCGGAGTAGCCTTTCAGTTTGGACAGCATCAGACCAAAACTTCTGGAAAGGTCTCCCAGTTCATCTGTCAGACGCGATGGGCGTAAATCGTGTTGGAAACGATGCTCTGGATTGAGGCTTTGAACAATGTCTTCCTTGAGGGTTCTGATGCGCCAGGAAAGCCAGCTGGCATAACCCAGCAGGCCGGTAACCACCAGGGTGATCAGGGTAAATACGCCGCTGATAATACTGAACAGGGCTTCGTTGGCTACAGCCGCGACGCGTGGAGTACGCTTTTCAAGGCTGAGCCAGCCAGTCAGTTCTCCGCTGACGGTTTTCAGAGGGTAAAGCGTTTTGATGCTGGCGAGATCCGTCTGCCCGGGATTCTCCCAATACGAAACTGGAATGGCTTCGGAAGAGTCGGCGCTAATTGAGGAGGACGGATAGCTCGAACTGATTTGGTCGCCGGTCGAGTCCACCAGAAATTGGAGAACCCGGCGTACCAGACTCTTCCACAGCTCACTGCTGTGAGGCAGATCCCGGTTCAGGTCGCGATCAACTTCCAGCATCAGCTTTTGATCTGCCGTCAACAGACGAAGACGGGAGTCATCCGGTGTCAGGGATTCTGTGAGAGTGATCAATTGATCGGAGATGTAAACCAGCTTCCTGGGTGAAGCCTGAGTGCCGATTACCGGTCGGATCGTCCGCGAAAACACCTGCCTGCTGGACTGGTCAATATCTTCCCATTCCACTGACAACGCACGCGCGCCGGATGGCAGGGGAAGGCTTAGCTCCAGCAGGCTGCCGTTGTGGGTTTCCTGCCATACGCCAAATAGAAGGCCCAAATTCAAGTTGTTGTCGGCGCGAATCTGTCCGGGGCCTTCGGCAAAAATCATATGTTCGAGCATGGTTCCGTCGGGAAAGTGTAGAGTCAGCCTGATTTGATCATAGAGCTGACCTGCAGCTCCTGGTTGCCGGTAGTGGATGGATCTATCCGGAAGCTCCAGCAACAAATAGAGCCTTTGTCCCCGACTGGCCAGTTTAAACTGGGTTGCAGGTGTGTCAGTCTGAGATGCAGCGTCGGATGTGCTGTGCCCGGGAATATGCACCCAGTCTTCGCTGTATCCGTCGAGAATAATGGGGCGGTCGATGGATTCGAGTAACAGCGCTTCCTCGGAGGTAGGGACATCAGTTTCCCACACCGGCTGGAGTACGTCGGCAATGTACTCAGTGAGTTCAAGGTGGGCAGTTTTCTGGGATTCCCGCAGCGTTTCTTCCAACTGCATGGCAAAACGGATGACTGCCAGAGGGAGGGTAAACAGCAGTACCCCGATAATGATCAGTTGTTTACGCAAGGTCACCGGAGCTACTCAACCAGGTGCCAGCGGTAACCCATGCCATAAGCGGTTTGGATGCAGTCAAATTCTGGATCCAAAGCCTGAAATTTCTTTCGGATGCGCTTGATGTGAGAGGTGACGGTACTGTTGTCCAGCACCGTATTGGCTGCATCCATCAATTGGTCGCGATTTTTGACATGACCGGGGTGTCGGGCCAGGGCGTGGACGATCCAGAACTCTGTCACGGTAAGGTTCAGTGGATTCTGGTCCCAGTTAGCATGCATCCGATCCAGGTTCAGGGTCAGTTTGCCTCGCCTGATGAGTTCATCTGGCCGATTCTGCTGTGCCTGCATGACATCCAGGCGTCGGAACAGAGCGACAATGCGGGTGATCAGGTAGGGGAGACTGATGTCTTTGGTCAGATAATCATCAGCGCCAAGGCGCAGGCCGGAGATCTGATCCAGCTCACTGTCGCGGGCAGTCAAAAAGATAATTGGGACTTCGGCAGATTTGGCCCTGACTTCCCGGCAGAGCTCAAATCCACCTTCGATTTCGGATCCCAATCCCACGTCAATAATGACCAGGTCCGGCAACTGGACGTTAAAGCGTTCCAGGGCAGATTGACGATCCGCAAATGCTTCTACCTGAAAGCCGTGTTTTTTCAGGGCTTCGGTGTAATTGCTGCGAATCAGCGGTTCATCCTCAACCAGGGCTATACGTCTCGACATGGCTTCCTCATTATGCGGCTCAAACTGATCTGGGCGTATTAGATCATGGCCCCCGGAATGCCTCAAGGCAACTCGGGGCTATTGCCATAATTTGCCATTTTTTCCCGTTGCTTTGACGGAATGTTGTCAAGAAATGTGCTGTGCTGAGTAACAGTATTGGGGGAGGGTTGTATTGAGTTCGGTTAGGGTCGTCATAATCATCTCAGGATGAACTTCTTCATTTGCCCGAATTCGCCAAATATCGGCGGCAGTGCGGGCACATCCCTGTGCCGTGTTGATTACAAGGCTGGTTTAGTTGGAAAAGGCATTGCTGATACTGCCCATCAAAGGGCCTTGTCCATAGTTTCGGGTGTTTTGATTTCGATTGACCCAGTTGCGGAACATGTCGACGTAATCGCCTTTGCCCCACTCATACAGAAACTGGCAGAGTATGACGAGTGCCATATTGCCGCAGTTACCTACCAGGCCACCTGCATTGGCTTCTGTTTGTGCAGGTCTGAAACTGTAAAAATAGGATGTATTGCCGGGCGAATGTGGACCGAGATCCGATCTTCCAACCAGGGTGTTGATGAAATTGGCAAAAGTGGCTGCCTGATTCTGACTGACATTGATTTCGTAGCTGATAGCTGTTGGACCATGAACCATTGCAGAGTCGTCGTACCACATGCCCTGGACTGTAATATTGTTGCCTCTGATGGTTTGTAGCAGGCCCGCAAGTAGATAGGAGTTGGGATTGAATCCTACCAGATGCGTAATTCTGCCGCCTTGTCTGGCCACCAGTGCTGTATGGCCATTCTTGAAATATCCAAGGCAGCCTTTGGGCGAACTCCAGGTAAAGGTTGAATACAGGCGGTACAGGTTCCAGGCTCCGACGCCCTCTTGTTGTACGTTCATCCTTCTGGGGGGAATGCTGAAACCATCCCTGCCAACTTGATACTGCCACCAGTCCGACCGAGTGATCGTTATTGTTGCCGTTGTTTATCGACACTGTCATATTGATAGTCCTTTTAAACTGTATCTCTAAATTCAAAAAAAGAGCAAGTACAGCGATAAATCCTCTTATCCATTAGCGAAAGCGTGTTTCGCTTCTTTAAGCCCTCATACTTTTCAGCCCAGCCCAGCCCAGCCCAGCCCAGCCCAGCCCAGCCCAGCGAATCTCAGTGACTTTTATCCCAGCTGGCGCTTTTTGCCCTTGCCATCATTTGCCATTTTTTCCCATGGCATTGACGGAGTCTGGTCAAAAAAAGCGCATCCTGGGATGAGAGCATGAAAAACGAGTAAACATTCAACAGGAGCGATAGTGATGGCTGACACGAAACTGATGACAGACATGAAAGTGAAGCCGCTTAAACCTCAGACGTTATTGGCGATAGCGGCGATGTTGACTTTTATAGGCGCTCAGCACCTGGTGTTTCTCGTTGAAAGTGCACTCTAGGGTGTGGTGAGCAGTACAGCCACCCCTGATTTTCTCTCATTTTTCCTTTCTATACCCTCCCCGATTAGGGCCTGAATTGCCAAGTGGCAGACCGGGCCCTTTTTTTGTCTGATCTCCATCTTTTTATTCTATAGCGACTGGTCCTCAATGGGATTCCTGGTTCTTTTGAGCTTTAGAGGTAGCCATAAATAAGACTGTCGTTAATAAAAGAATCGGTAAGGCAGCTATAAATAAGAGCTATAAATAAAAATGAGGATTTCTGAATGCGTGCACTTTTATGCAAAGAATACGGTCCCCCGGACATGCTGGCGATAGAGGAGGTGCCTGACCCCAAACTGGGAGCCGTTAGTTGTGTGGTGGATGTGACCGCGGCGGGAGTCAACTTTCCTGATACTCTGATTATCCAGGGCAAGTATCAATTTCAGCCTCCGATGCCTTTCAGTCCCGGTGGGGAGATCGCCGGCGTGGTTTCTCAGGTCGGTGACAAAGTGAAGAACTTCAAACCGGGAGACCGGGTGATGGGATTAACTGGTTGGGGAGGATTTGCCGAGAAAGTTGCAGTGGCGGAAAGCAACCTGATTCCTGTGCCTGAAGGGATAGATCTGGTGAATGCCGCAGGCTTTGTGATGACTTACGGAACCTCTATGCATGCATTGACGCAGCGGGGACGATTGCAGTCCGGCGAGACATTGCTGGTTCTTGGCGCCGGGGGCGGAGTCGGGCTGGCAGCGGTAGAATTGGGAAAAGCGATAGGGGCCAGGGTCATCGCCGCAGCGGGAAGTGCTGAAAAGCTGGCCATCGCCAAAGAGGCGGGAGCAGATGAGCTGATCAACTATACCGAAAACAACCTCAAAGACGCACTCAAACAATTAACCAAAGGCCAGGGAGTGGATGTCGTGTACGACCCGGTTGGAGGTGATCTCAGTGAGCTGGCCTTACGCTCCATGGCATGGTGCGGAAGGCACCTGATCATCGGGTTTGCGGCCGGTGATATCCCTAAATTACCTGCCAATCTTACCCTGCTGAAAGGTTGTGACATTGTTGGGGTTTTCTGGGGGGCGTTTACCCAGCGTCAGCCTCATGACAATCAGGCGAACTTCCTGCGAATGATGGACTGGATAAAGGAAGGCAAAATCAATCCCCGAGTCAATAGAATCTATGAATTTGAGGAGGCTGGTCAGGCGATTGCGGACATGGCCGGGCGCAAACTGACGGGGAAAGCGGTTATTAAAATAGGTATGTGATTCGCTGTCTCAGGCCCTGATCATTTTCTGACATTTGTGACAGTCGGTTTCTGCCAAACCATCGATTATCGTCTACCTTTTATATTGACCGGTAATAGTGACCGGGAAAATCCAGTTGCTGGAAAAAGCCCTGCCATCGATTTGATTTTGGTGGCCGGGGCAGATTCTGGGAGCTGGATTAGTCGTCCAACGTTATCTTCGAGGTGAGGCAAACTCTCAATGTGGTCGAAAATCAGCATTCAGCAAAAACTTACCGCTATTATCGTCGCGGCGCTCGTCATATCGTTAGGTCTGTTGACCTGGTTGAATGATCGCAACTCTCGAAGTCTTATTGAAGAACGCCTGGAATCCAAAATCCTGCCAAGCAGCCTGGAGAGCATCAGCAATAAAATCGAAGGGCTGTTATTACAGCCGGTGAAAAGTTCCCAGTTGGTAGCTGAAAATGCCTATCTGCAGTCCTGGATTCGGAATGGCGAGCCTGAATCAGACCAGTCCCGGGCGGTCGAATTCTTTCGTCAGGTAAAATCCAGTACTCAAGCTGATGTGGTGTTTTACGTTTCCAGTGTGTCAAACAAATACTATACCCAGGATGGTGTTCTGAAAGACATGAGCGCCAGTAACGCTAATGACCAGTGGTTTTATGGATTCCTTGGCAGCGGACTGAACTACGATATCAATCTCGACTATTTTGAAGGCACCGGTCCGCTGACGTTATTCGTCAACTATGCGGTGAAGCAGGGAGGGCAGACAATCGGAGCGGCAGGTCTGGGACTGAGCGTGGATGAATTGACGACATTGATTCGTGAATTCCGGATCGAAGAGACCGGGTATGTGTTTGTCGCCGATCAAAAAGGCAACGTTCTGATTCATCCAGACAAAGAGCAGACAGGAAAGGCACTGAAAACGCTGACGGGAGTCGGAGAGGTGGCGAAGGTCCTGACCGGCGGAGCTCAGTTCAACGTCACCCGATTTGTAGATGACGGGGCGGAATATGTGGCTGCCTCTTATACGGTGCCAACATTTAACTACCGGGTAATTGCCGTGGTTCCTCAGGCGGAGCTGTACGGTGTCATCAATGCGGCGCTGATCAAGAGTATCCTGCTTGCCTGTGTTATCGCGGTGATCTTTATCATATTGGCCATATTGACTGCCAGGGCGATCTCACAACCCATTCGTGAGACATCACGCCTGCTCAACGAAATATCCAAAGGTGGTGGGGATCTGACGACCCGGCTGGATGTAACCAGTGAGGATGAGCTGGGGGTGCTTTGTGAAAGCTTTAATGCATTTGAGGAAAAGCTGTGCGCCATTATTTCAGAGGTATCCCAGCAGGCGGAACAACTGATGACGGTGACCAATCAGGTGAAAGGCATATCCGATGAGAGTGCCACATCGATTGAAAACCAGAAAGTCAGTATCGAAAGTGTGGCTTCAGCGATCACCGAAATGGGGTCAACGGTTCAGGAAATTGCGTCCAATGCCAATACCGCCTCGGGAGCAGCCGTTGAGGCGAAGGAGAAATCCTCTCAGGGACAGACGGCGGTGCGGGAAACGATCGGCATGATACAGTCGCTGGCCTGCGAAATGGAAAGTACCAGTCAGGTCGTCAATGATCTGGGGGATCAGGCAGAGAAAATTGGCGGGATTCTCAATGTGATACGGGGGATTTCCGAACAGACCAATTTGCTGGCCTTGAACGCCGCGATCGAAGCGGCCAGGGCCGGTGAGGCTGGGCGTGGTTTTGCAGTGGTTGCCGATGAAGTACGCGGTCTGGCGAAGAGGACGGCGGAATCGACAGATGAAATCGCTGAAATGATTGATGCGCTACAAGGCGGTGCTGGCAAGGCAGTCGAAGCCATCGCGCGAGGCAAACAGAATACGGAAAATAGCGTGACGAGCGTTAATAAGACCGGTTCTGTTCTGGAGGATATATTTGTCGCTGTGGAGCAGATCAGTGATATTAATTTCCAGGTTGCCACCGCCACCGAGGAGCAGAGTCATGTAGTGGAAGATATTACCAAACATGTGGTGGAAGTGGAGACAATCAGCTCGGATACGTTTGATTCGGCCAATCGGGTGCGGCAGCTGTGTGCAGAGCTGACAAGTCTCTCTGAAACACTGACCCGTCTAATGGCGAACTTCAAAACAGGGTGATACCGTTCGTCGGTATGGCCAGGCCGCTCTAATCAACCTGGGCGGATGAGGGTCCATTTCTGCATCATGATTCCGGTTAGTAAGACAGACTCATTCGCAGTCCGGTGGGACTGTTTTCCGTATCGGACATGGACAGAGTGGCGTCGTGCAATTCAGCAATCTGCAAGCTGATGGAAAGGCCCAGGCCACTGCCAGACTCCCTGGTTGCTTTGCCTCTGTAAAAGCGTTCAAACATCTGTTCCCTCAGTTCGGGTGGTATGCCTGGTCCCTGATCCTCAACCGTCAGTTGGTGGTCTTCAAGGGATATCGTTATTTCGGAGTGTGGGGGGGAATAGCATATGGCGTTGTCCAGCAGGTTTCGAAGTAATATACGCAACATGGACGCATTTCCCAGAATGGGAGAGGATTCCCGTTCCAGCACTTTCATCCTGATACCCTTTTGCCCGGCATAGTCTTCCATGGCAGAGAGTTCTTCATTCACCAGGTCACGCCAGGAGATGGGCTTTTTCTCAAGTGCTGCGTTTTCCTGATCAAGGCGGCTTAATTGCAGGAGCTGTTCCACCATGTGAATCAGGCGCTGCATTCCGGTTAACGCTTTGCGGACACTGTCTCCTGCAACCTGCTGACAGGAGGTCGGCGACATCTCGTTGCTTGTCTCCGACAGGGCGGGAGAGGATGCCTCTGTCAGGGCGTCAAGTGCGGCAGTGGCATTTTCCAAATGAACTTTGGTGGCCGCCAACGGTGTGCGAAGCTCATGTGCGGCATCCGCAGTAAAGCGGCGTTCCCGTTCCATGGCTTTCTGTAGCCGCGTGAACAGGTCGTTAAGGGATGATACCAGCGTCTGCAGTTCTGCAGGATAGTGATGGTGGGGGAGTGTCGAGAGATTGTCTGCACTGCGTTGTTTCAGCTGCGAGGAAACTTCGCCCAGTGGCATTAAACCTTT
The DNA here is from genome assembly GCF_000376785.1 of Hahella ganghwensis DSM 17046. Classification (GTDB taxonomy): domain Bacteria; phylum Pseudomonadota; class Gammaproteobacteria; order Pseudomonadales; family Oleiphilaceae; genus Hahella; species Hahella ganghwensis. The sequence goes on along the minus strand of NZ_AQXX01000126.1, from coordinate 101,802 downwards.
TCTCACCACCCAACTGACGCCGAAAACCAATAGTACAATCAGTATCAGAGAAGGCCAGATTGACTGCAGGGCAATCTCCTGGGTCAGTTCGCTTCTGCCATCAGCCCTTTGCGCCACCTGTATCCATAACTTCAGTTTTGAATCATGCAGTGTGAAGATGCGCCAACGATTGTCGTCCGTTTTTAAATTATGAAAGCCGACAGGCATTCTCTGATAGTCATATCCCTTGGCTGATTTTGTATGGATCAGGAGTTGACCATTCTCATGCCAAACCTGGAAAGCGAGTTTCTTTTCGTATTTATGTCCCAGTTCGTTGTATTCATCGTAGTCTTCTTCGTCACTACTCATATCCTTGCTTTCGCCAAAGTCTTCATAGACCAGGGGCTGCTGCAGGGAGCTGAGATGAGTGCTTTTGAGCTGATTGGCCAGTGTGCTCTGTAATAAACGGGACATCTGGGCCAGTTCCGCATCAAATAGCTCTTCCACCTGTTCCTGGGTTTCTACATAGTTGGTGACCAGGGTGATCAGACCACTGATAATGATCAGGGCGGAGATGCTGATCAGCAGAAAACGCTTGATTGAGGTGATTTGCAGTGTCATTGGCCTGACTCAATGGTGTAGCCGAGACCCCGGACAGTTTTAATCAACTGATTGCCCAGTTTTTTACGCAGGTTGTGGATGTGGACTTCCATGGTGTTGCTGGAAACCTCATCAGACCAGCCGTAAATAAGATCCTCCAACTGCTCCCGGGAAAGAACTCTTCCCCGGTGGCTGGCCAGTTCATGAAGGATCGCGTATTCCCGGCGCGATAATTTAATTTCCGTCTCGGCTTTGAACACTTGGTAAGAGTGGGGAAGTATCCGGATATCATTGAGGCTGATTTCAGGTTGCCGTTGCCCGATTGAGCGTCGTGTGAGGGCCCTCAGGCGGGCCAGTAATTCACTGACGTCGAATGGTTTCAGCAGATAATCATCGGCGCCGGAGTCCAGTCCCTGGACCCGGTCCTGAATCCGGTCTCTGGCGCTGAGAATCAGGATTGGGGTCTGGTTTCCCTCAGCCCTGAGTTTGCGCAGCACTGTCAGACCATCGATACCCGGGAGCCCGAGATCGAGGATGATTATATCGAACAATCCAACTTTGACGGCATGCAGGGCGTCTTCACCTGATTCCACCCAGTCCACGGCGTTGGACTTCAGCGACAGAGATGTGCGAATGCCATCGGCTAATAGCTCGTCGTCTTCAACCAGCAATATTCTCAAAGCACTTCCTTACTATTCGATAAGGTTGGTGGATCGAAAAGATTTGAGATCTGTCTTTCATCGTTTTAGTTTGTTCAGGGCCGCCTGGATTTCCTCCCTGCGACCAGCGTCGGCAATGAGGCGGTCAGGTAAGGGGTACCCAGAACCCGAATCAGATATTTCCGTGCCATCTTATCCTTCCCCTGGTCGGCAAGAAAGTCACCGCAGAAGAAATTGATGTGGGGCGCTGGTTGACAGGGGCCTATAGGGCCGTTCGGCAATAAAATGAAGTTGCTCAGAACAGAAGTTGGTCGCTGAGTTTTTCCTGTAGCATCAGCCAGTGTCGTATGTCGGAAGGAGAGCCAACATTGGAAGCTCGGTTGTGACTTGCCCAGACATGATCCTCATTGAAACTGTAAATGGCATTCAGGTCAGGTCTTTCACGGATGTTGTTGTCCAGATTGTCCAGTGTTACTGGCCGTCCCTCCCGAGACTCGTAATAGTCCAGTACCATATGGGCCGTGGGTAATCGGTAGCTTTTGACATAGCTGATTCCCAGTTGCTGGCTGGAAACCCCCATAGCCCGCAATGTGAAATATTTGGCAATAGCCAAGTCTTCGCAATCTCCCTTACCATTGGCAATTACTTCCAGTGGGGTTGCCCAGTAATCCTCAAGATTCCACATATCCTGGTCGGTCATATAGGCTAGAGAATTGAAAAACTCATTTACTGCTTTCAGTTTGGTTGCCATGGGGCGCAAGCGATTCTGGTCCACCAGCCTTAACCAATCCCTTACACGCTGGGCGGATTGCTTGGGCAAGCTTTTTAGCAGGCGAGCGATGCTGAGTGAACTGCGTTCGCTAAAGGGGGTCGTGGCCGGGAGGTTGACGGTTGTTGTTGGGATATGGGGTGGGTGAGTGGCATGTTTTTCCAAGCTATGGGCATGCACTGAACACCATAGAGGAAAGCTGGCGACCAGGGCTTTAACCGGCGAGCGGGATGCGCTCAATAATCCCTTAAATGCACCCCTCAGTACTGTAAGACGGTAGCTGGGGCGAGTCATATGATAGAAATATACCTTGAATAAAAGTTGTCTTGAATGAAACTGGTTATTCAATGTTCACAATGTCGTTTTTATCGTCATTATCACGGTTCGTCAAGTCTGCCGCTTCGACACAACGCTGGTAAGGGGCTGTCACTGTACAGCCCATCGGATCAGTTTACCGCTTCCTGTGAATGCGTCTGGATGTGGGGCCGGCTGACTTCTGAGCCTCTGTCAGCAAGGGTGCCGTAAGGCTTGAGGGTCAGGTCTATGGGGCCGGGTTTCAGGCATTGAATGGGCATAACGCTGAGTTGCGGAGAGATCAGGGGCTTAAACCCCATGAAAGGAAGAATGTCCCGATCTATCTGGACTCCCGGGGCGACCTCGGTCAGTTCCACACCGGAGGTTGTAAGCTGAAATACACAACGTTCTGTTATGTACTTAATCTTCTGGCCTCTGCGCAGGGCATACTGGCCGCTGAAGGTTAAATGCTCCACGTTGTGAACCAGTTTGCTCTTTTTGTTGTCGCCGTTCATGCGTATTTCACCATTTTCAATGAGCGGTTGGGGAGAACCTGCACAAAATGTCCCCAGAAAGAATACTTCTTTGGCGTTCTGGCTGATATTGATGAACCCGCCGGCACCGGCCATGCGATTGCCAAACCGGCTGACATTGACGTTGCCCTGGGCGTCCATTTGGGCCATGCCGAGAAAAGCCTGATCAATACCGCCACCGTCGTAGAAATCGAACTGTGCCGGCTGGTCGATGATCGCCTCGGCGTTGCTGACGGCTCCGAAGCTGAGCCCTCCTGCGGGGCGGCCTCCAATTCCGCCGGGTTCTATGGTCAGGGTGATCTGGTCCAATACGGCTTCCCGGTAAGCGACATTGGCGATTTCTTCAGGCATGCCAATGCCCAGGTTGATGATGGCGTTCCGGCGAAGTTCCATAGCAGCACGACGGGCGATCAAGGTTCTGAGATTAAGAGCTTCCTCGCAGGTGCCCGGTGATTCATGAATTTCACCGCTATAGGCGGGATTATAAGTTTCAGCAAAGGTTTGCTGATGGTGTTCCGGGGGCGCCAGGACCACATGATCCACCAGTATTCCAGGGATTGTGACTTGTCCTGGATGCAGTCGGTGTCTGTCGGTCAGCCGTTCAACCTGGACAATGACTTTGCCGCCGCAGTTATGCACTGCCTGGGCAATTGCCAGACTCTCCAGGGGCAGGGCTTCACGCTCCCCGGTAATATTGCCTTTGGGGTCGGCGGTAGTGCCGCGCAACAGGGCGATATGAATGGGGAAAGTTTTATAGAACAGGTATTCCTCGCCACCAATGTGCATCAGTTCCACCAGCTCTTCCCGGGTGGTCTGATTGATCTTTCCACCTTCGTAGCGTGGATCGACAAAGGTATGCAGTCCTACTTGGGTCAGCAGGCCGGGCTTGCCGGCCGCAATATCACGAAACAGGTGGCTGATGACCCCTTGGGGGAGGTTGTAGGCTTCAAGTTTGCCGTCACATGCCAATGCGCCCAGTTTTGGAACCAGTCCCCAGTGCCCGCCAATGACCCGTTTCACCATGCCGTCATGGCCGAAATGATTGAGGCCGCGTTCTTTACCATCCCCCTGACCGGCCGCATAAACCAGCGTCAGGTCGCCAGGTGTCTGCTGCTGTAAAAAGCGCTGCTCTACAGCGATGGCCAGCTCTTCGGCAAACCCGATGCCTACAAAGCCGGCAGTGGCAATGGTGGCGCCGTTGGGAATCAGTGCAGCGGCCTCGGTAGGACTGACGAGCTTGTGATGTTTGATGGATGACATTCCAATCTCCTTATATCCGTCGACCCGGAAAGCAGGCAGCCACAGGTCTGAATAGTGCGTTGCCACGAGCCGAAAAATCAGTAGACATACGCTTGAATTGTTAATTGCCGTAGGCTTGGGAAGGTAGCCATGTCACGATGGCTGGCCAGACGAAGACAATAGTGATTGCCAGCAGCTGCAACACAATAAAAGGCGTTACGCCTCGGTACAGGGTGCCTACTTTGATTTGGGGAGGTGCGACGCCTTTGCAGTAGAACAGGGCAAATCCAACCGGTGGTGTCAGGAAGGAAGTCTGCAGACAAACCGCGAACAGAACCGTGAACCACACCAGGTTGAAGCCAAGGGATTCCACCACCGGTGCGACTAATGGCAGGATGATCAGTGTGATTTCAATCCAGTCCAGGAAAAATCCCAACAGGAATGTGCAGAACAGAATGCTGATCACAATGCCGGTTGGACCAAATGGTAGGCCTGTCAGTGCGGATTCGATCAGTTCGTCGCCACCCAGTCCCCGTAGGACCAGTGAAAACGCAGTGGCACCGATCAGAATCGCAAATATGAATCCGGTGGTCTGGCTGGTCTGTATACAAACGGTTTTGAAAACCGCGAGGTTCAGTTTTTTGTTGTACCAGGCCAGCAAAGTTGCGCCAAAAGCTCCAACGCCGGAGGCTTCGGTAGGTGTGGCCAGGCCCATGAAGATAGAGCCCAGAACCGCCAGGATTAACAGAGCAGGAGGGATGATCGCTTTCATGGCGTTCAGTACTACGTTCCAGTCAAGGGATTCAGTTGCATCTCCCACAGGTGCCAGATCTGGGTTGAAGAATGCTCTGATGACAATATAGAGAATAAAAGCGCTCCCAAGCAGAACGCCGGGAAAGACTGCTCCAAGAAACAGATCACCGACAGACAGAGCAAGCTGATCGGCCATCATTACGAGCATAATGCTGGGAGGAATCAAGATTCCCAGGGTGCCCACGGCGCAGACTGTCCCTACCGCCAATTCGGACTGGTACTGGTTTTTCAGCATTACCGGCAAGGCCAGCAAGGTGAGGAGGGCGACAGACGCGCCGATGATGCCGGTGGATGCGGCCAGCATCAGGCCAATCAGCACGACCGCGATCGCCGTTCCGCCATTGAGTCGGCCAAACAGGCGGGAAACATTATGCATCAAGCTTTCCGCGACCCCTGAGCGATCCAGCATTTGCCCCATAAACACGAACATGGGGAGGGCTACCAATACCCAGTTGCTCATAATGGCCCAGATACGGTCGACAGTCAGCGCGGTATAGTTCCAGTCCAGCCCGATAAAAGTATCCAGGTGGTTGTCTGCAAACAGGCTGATGCCGGTGAATACCACTGCAATACCTCCCAGCAACCAGGCAACTGGAAAGCCACTGAATATCATCAGGATGAAGCTGACAAACATGGCGATGGCAAGCCATTCATTCACTTCCATGGTGACCTCCCTGAGTGCTGGATTGACTATACGGTCTGTTACTTTTGTCCATCAGAAACAGATAGCTGATGACGCGGCTCATGCGTGAGATGATGGCAATGCCAACTAGCACCATGGCCAGGGGGAGAGCAGATTTTATCAGCCAGCGATAAGGCAGACCGCCGGGTGAGCCAGACTTTTCGCCGGTCTGCCAAGCGTCTATGACAAAGGGTAGCCCATACCAGATAAGCAGTATGGTGAAAGGTGCCAGCAGTAAGCCGATGCCAAGCAGCTCAATCCAGGCTTTGGCTTTGAGAGGCAGGCGCTCGTGCAGAACATCAACCCTCACATGGCTGTCATCCTTGATGCAGAAAGACAGTGCGCCCAGAAAGCCGATGGAATAAAAGTGCCATTGCAGTTCTTCAAATTCGACACGTCCCTCACCGAACAGATAACGCATCACGACATTGAGCATGATAATGCCCATTAGAATGGGCCAGACCCAACTGATCCATTCTCCCAGTTTGCCGACGAAGGTATCCACCTTGAGGGAAAACCACGTGTGCGGCAATTGTGTTTCATGGTGAGGAATTACTTCTGACAGAGCTGAGTCTGCAAGTACTTTTTCAGCTTGCATGCTGTTGCAACCTTACACGTTAAAAGTTTGGAAAAAGGGGAGGGCGCGCAAATCGTCACGTTTACGTCCCTCCCAGACAGAGCTCTGGGTAGAGCAATGATGGATGACTAGGGGTGTCTAAAAGTCTCTTGGCAAGTAGCCGAACTCTTTCCAGCGCTTGTAGTCTTTGGAGAATGAGAGCTGGTGTTCGTAGACGGACTTAAAGTCGTTATCTTTGCTGGCCTCGGCTTCCAGCACCTTGATGCTGACTTTTTGCAGTTCACGTAGTAGTGGTTCCGGAAGGCGTTTTGAGATGGCGCCCTGGCTTTCGAGCTCGGCCATTGCGGCGCCCTGAATGCCTTCGCTACGGGCAAGGTCGCGAGTCACGCTGGCCTCGCAGGCCAAGTTGATCACGGCTTTATCCATGGAAGAGGTTTTGTCCCACTCTTCTTTATTAACTACCAGGTGAAAGGCGGCATGGGGCTGGTGCCAGCCAGGGAAATAGTTATATTTGGCGACTTTGTTGAACCCCAGTTTTTGATCCACGGCGGGTAGAGAAAATTCGGTGGCGTCGATGGCCCCTTTTTCAAGGGCCTGGAAGATTTCGCCTCCTGGCAATACGGTGACTGAAGCGCCGAGGTCCTGCATGACCTGGCCGCCAATGCCGGCAAAGCGCATCTTCAGTCCCTTCACGTCTTCCAATCCGTTGATTTCCTTTTTGAACCAGCCGGCGGTTTCAGGACCGGTCATGCCACAAAGTACGGGGTGAATGTTGATTTTGTGGTAGATGTCCTCAGCCAGTTGCTTGCCGCCGGCTTCATACCACCATCCAATGTATTCCCAGGGTTCCATGCCGAACGGAACCGAGGCAAACAGCACAGAAGAGGGAAGCTTGCCTTGATCGTAGCCCAGCCAGGTATAGCCTGCTTCGATCTTTCCGCTTTTTACCGCGTCGGTGATGTTCAGAGTCGGGACTAGCTTGCTGGGCTCGTAATGTTTGATGATGACACGGCCATCAGTGGCTTCCTTGAGAGAATCCATAACGCCGGGAATGGTGTCGCCGAGTGCTGGCAGGTTGCTGCCGAAAGCTGCCTGCATTTTCCAGCGGACTTTGTCTTCTGCGTTGGTATACAAACCAGCGCAAAGCAGCGTGCTGGTCAGGGTCAGAGTGAGAAAGGTGTTGATCTTGTTGGATTTGCTTTTGAGCGTCATGGGAACCCCAATTATTTTTATTTCTGAGTTTTTGACGAATATTGAGTTAGCAAGCACTGGGCCAGAATTTATTTGTCTTTAATATCAAAGGGGTAGAGGGGTTCTCTAAAATGGCGCGTTAGGAGGTGTCTGGAAATTCAGACGGTGTTCAGGTGGCTGAAAGGCCCCCAATCTGGTGAAGTGTCTTGGGTGAGAGGGTTTGTGGGGTTTTATAGTGCTTTGTTTTTTATGAGTTTAATCTGTTTTTGTATTGAATTCTGGACACTGTCTGCTTTTTCAGACGGTTTTGGGTGGCCTGAATCTGGTAGCTTTCAGCGCCGCTGATTCGATTGTTTCAAATGAAAGGCAGGAGTTATATCAAATCATGCCTTTGCAGTTTTTCATATAACGTTGCCCTGGAAACTCCTAACATCCTGGCGGCCTGGCTGCGGTTGTTTCCGCAGGATTTCAAAGCGTTCAGAAGGGCCTCCCGCTCGGCTCTTTCCAGGGTTTTGCTTAGAGGCTCAACAGGGTGGGCAGGCTTGGAGCTCTGGCGGGTACCGACAGCTTTACGTAATTGAGGAAAGTCTGCCGGTGTGAGTTCATTTTCATCAGAGAAAATAAAAGCCCGTTCCAGAGTGTTCTGTAGTTCCCGGACATTGCCCGGCCAGGAATAGTTGCGCAGGAGATTGACTGCGGATTCATCAAGATGTCTGAGAGGCAGACCGGTTGCATGACTGAAGGTGTCGAGCATATTGTCTGCGAGGAGTTTGATGTCCTCCAGGCGATCGCGCAGTGGGGGGACTTCTATCGGGAGTACGTTTAAACGATAGTAAAGATCGGCCCGAAAGTGGCCTTCGTCCACCATGGATTTCAGGTCCCGGCTGGTGGCGGCAATGACTCTGACGTTTACCCTGATAATGTTATTGGACCCCAGGGGTTCGAATTCCTGCTCCTGCAGCACTCTTAATAATTTGCTTTGCAACCCCAGTGGCAGGTCGCCGACTTCATCCAGGAAAAGAGTCCCTTCATTAGCCAGTTCGATTTTGCCGACACGGCCTTTACGGTCTGCGCCGGTATAGGCGCCGGGAGCGACGCCAAAAAACTCTGCCTCCAGCAGATTTTCAGGAATGGCTGCCATGTTGACACACACAAAGGGCCTTTCTGATCTTAGCGAAGCCTGATGAACGGCATGCGCCAGCACTTCCTTGCCGGTGCCGGTCTCTCCCAATAACAGGACAGTGGTGTCGAGCTCTGCTGCCTGTCTGGCCCGTTTAAGGAGTTGTCGCGTTGCATCACTTCTGCCTTTGAAATCCGAGAAGCTGTATTTGGCTTGGCGCATGTCTGCCAACTGTCGTTCTGCAGTGGTTGGCTGACCACGTAAGCGGGCAAACTTTTCCACGAATGGCTTGAGATAATCCAGCTCTTTGTAAAACACAAACCCGATACCGCCTGCGACCCGGTCCTGATCGTCCCGGATAGGTATGCGCGTGACCACCATCCAGGTTCCCCGGATGCGTAACATATCCAGAAGAATTGGCTGGCCGCTTTCAACCACCTGGCGCATCATGCTGTTCGGAATGATTTCTTCCACCGGGCGACCTTCGGCCTGTGAGTCTTCTGGCAGCTCCAGCAGTTTGCGGTATTTATTGCTGATCCAGAGGATATTGACGTCGCGGTCGACAATGATGCTGCCTTCGCAGAACCTATCCACTACGTGCACCAATGGATCTTCCTTGAGGAATTGTGTTGTTATCATTTTTTGTAGGTCGCCATTCATTTATCCAGCCAGGCAGCGTTCTACTTGTGATTCCTAATGCTGCGCGCTAATGAATTACCTTATTCTAATCCCGTTGGTCTGTATAGACTTAAGAGTAGGAGTGAGAGGGGCGGCTTAATAAAGGCGGGAAGGTCTATGATAATGATGGCGCTGGCCCTTGAGATCACCCGTTATCCGTCACACAATGCCGTTTTTCGGCAGGAAACCATTCTGAATATTCGCCAGGATGTGGCTATGTTGGGGAGCTGCTCCTTTAGATTGATGATGATTGTGGATCAGCTGTTTTGGAAGCTGATTCAGTTGGGGTGTTCCTTTTAGCTGTTTGGAAGCCATTTGGAATTGGTTTGGATTGTTGATTCTTTTGATCGAGTAGGACGTACTTTGGCAACTGCGCATATTGATCTTTCTTCACATCGCCTCCAGGGGACATGGGCGGCCTTCATCGGCGTAACCGTTTTGAGTTTCGATGCACTGCTGGTGAAGTTGGCAAATGCCAGTAGTTGGGATGTGATGTTCTGGCGAGGCTTTTTTATATTTGCCACCATGGCGCTTTTTTCCGTCAAAAGTGGTCAGTGGCGAGCAATGCTGGTCCGGAACACCGCGGTTGCGGCCTGGAGTGTGGCATTGCTGTATGGTGTGTCCACCGGACTGTTCGTGCTTTCTGTTTCCAATACCATGGTCGCTAATACGGTGGTGATCTTGTCCAGCTCGCCATTTTTTGCTGCGTTGTTCTCTTGGGTGTTGATCGGTGAAGTGATTCGTTTGCGCACCGTACTGGCGATTCTGGCGAGTATGTGCGGAGTGGCCGTGGTATTTTCAAGTTCAATGCAAAGCGGTGGTTGGCTGGGAGATACTCTGGCTCTGGTGTTGGCCATTCTGATGGGGTTATCTCTGACGATACTTAGGCGGAATCCGGGCATCCCGAGAGTGCCGGTGATCGCCGTCAGTGGTGTGGTGGCAGCATTAATGGCGATTCCTTTCGCAAACCCGCTGACGCTGGGCGTCGACAGTTATGGCTGGTTAGCCTTGATGGGGTTGGTGCAGATGCCGATGGCTTCGGTGCTGATCATGGTTGCAACCCGATATTTGCCGTCACCGGAAGTGAGTCTGTTTCTGCTGATTGAAACTGTATTGGCCCCGATCTGGGTGTGGTGGGTGATTGGAGAAGTTCCACCTTCACTGGCACTGATCGGAGGGCTGATCGTGATCGGCACCATAGCTGTACACAGCGCCCTGGCACTGAAGCAGGATCAGAAATCCGCTATACCGACATAGTATTTGTCTCGTCAATGGCACCTGATTCAACGGTTTGGTCCGGATCAGTATTGAGTCTGTATCAGCCGTAGAGCTGGTACCACCCGCGCGCCTGTGCACTTCCTCAGTGTTCACAGGCCCTGTTCTCGAATCAAAGTATATCTGATCAGCTGTCCTGGAATTCATAGTCGTAAACAAGGACATTATCCTCGGTGTCCAGTAGTAACCCACCAATGATTTGTTTGACCTTCTCGTGCTCAGGGTGGGGCAGGTAATTGTCACGAGCTTCCCTGTCTGTAAATGACATTACGAAGCCGAAGTTATATCCACGCTCGATTTGTTCCGGGCTGTTGTTGGGCCCCCCGCTGTAGGAAAGTAATCCGTCAATGCTCTGACAAAGTGCTGCCAGGCTGCGGTCCATGTGCGAGATTTGTTCTGCAGTGGCGGAAGAGGCAATTTTAAAAAGGACAATATGTTGAATCATCTGTTTTCCTTTGTGGTTGATTTGCTTTTTTTCAGTGTTCTTGGTTTAGGTTGGGTAGTGCCAGGTCAAGAAGTGCTTTTTCCGTCTATGCTTATTTAACCGTACGAGCTTTATTTGTATATGCGGCAAAACCGAAAAGAAGCGATGACGGAGCCAAATCAACCATTATCCCTCTGATTGAGCCAGGGTACCTGTATTGATTCAGCATTTTATCGATTATCAGTCCGCTATTTTTGACCGGCTTATTCCTGATTCTTCGCTAATGGATACTGAAGACAGGGCTCGTGCGCGGTTGATTGCCGGCATTATTGTCTATGGTGCCGTATGTGCTCTGGTAATGGGGTTCGTCCGTTTAAGTTCTCTTGGTCTGGTGCCCAGTACCCTGATTACTTTTGCGCTGGTGCCGGTTTTTGGAGTCTTTCTGGTCATTTTGTGGCGCTCCGGAAATCTTGGTTTAACCAGTGATCTGCTGGTTGGAGTTGTTACGCTGGTGCTGTTCGGTATTGCTGTTACGGACGGAGGTGTGTTTTCAAGAGTTCTGGTCTGGATGCCGGCCGTTCCCCTTCTTGCCAACTTTGTCGGTGCCAGACTGAGAGCATTGAGAGCGACATTGCTGATTACCGTCGGACTGCTGCTTTTACTGGTAATGCACTATCAGGAAGCTCTTGAATACCAATGGCGGGACGGTGTCATTGTGGGAAGGGTGATGGCCACTGTTTTTTCCATGCTGTTCGTATCGGCCATTTGCTATCAGTATGAAAGTGCTCGCAGGCGAGCGGTTTCTGAGTATAAAGCTATGGAAGTAGAGCGAAGGAACTGGACCAGTATGGTCGCCCATGAATTGAGGACGCCCTTGACTGCCATCTTTGGGGCACTTTCCCTGTTGCAAAAGCAAATCGATGTCATTGACGGGAATCACGAACAGATTGAACTGAGGCCGACCAGGGAGCTGATTGCCATGGGCAAGAGGAACTCCGAACGACTGATGCGACTGGTGAACGATATTCTGGATCTAGAGCGAATGCAGTCGGGTAACCTGCCTTTACACAAATCCTGTTTTCAGCTGGACCAACTGATATTAGAAACCTGTGCCTTCTGCGCGAAAATGGCGGAAGAGAAAGGGTTGGAAATTGTAACCCGAATTGATCCCGGTCTTAAGGCGACACTGGATGAGGATCGCATTTTTCAAGTGCTGCTTAACCTGATCTCCAATGCCATTAAGTTCAGTTCTAAAGATGGGCAAATTGAGGTGTCGGCGATTCGGCTGGAAGACTCTGTCAGAGTGACTGTCAGAGATTATGGGTCAGGAATTCCTGAGAATTTCGTTTCTTATATATTCACTCCTTTTGCTCAGGCCTTGCAGGGTGAAACCCGGCAGTCAGGTGGCTCAGGTCTGGGGCTGTATATCAGCCTTCGCATTATTGAAGCGCATGGGGGGAGTTTGAGTTTCAGGAACGAAGACGTAGGATGCCGTTTCTTTTTTGACTTGCCTGTTTGCTGATATGGCTTGTAGCAAAGCATCGAACTTAGCGTTAAAAAAATTGTATTTTGGAAAACGGCCACTTACTGTTGGTAAGGTTTATTAATGTTGGTGATTGGTCATTAAGGAGGAATATCGTGTCCGGCAAAACGCTCAATATGACATCCGCACTGTTGAATTATCTGGTGGATACCAGCAGTAGGGAGGACAAACTTCTGCATGCACTCAGGATCGAGACCGCAGAAGACGAATATGCCAATATGCAGATCGCACCAGAGCAGGGGCAGTTTCTGAACCTGCTGGTTAAACTTATTGGTGCGCGCAAAGCCATCGAAGTCGGCACCTTTACCGGCTACAGTTCTATTTGTATTGCCAATGCTCTGCCGTCGGATGGACGATTAATCTGTTGTGATGTCAGCGACGAGTGGACTTCTATTGCCCGCCGGTATTGGTGTCTGGCTGGATTGTCGGAGCGTATTGACCTGAAGTTGGCTCCAGCACTGGAAACCTTACAAGGGCTCCTGGATCAGGGGCAGGCCAGAACCTTCGATTTCGCTTTTATCGACGCTGATAAAGAAAACTATGATGGGTATTATGAAGCCTGTCTGCGCTTGTTGAGGCCTGGTGGGCTGATTGCTGTAGATAATGTCCTATGGGGTGGCAAGGTGGCTGACCCGACAGTGCAAGATGTGGATACCCGGGCCATTCGGGCGTTGAATAAAAAAATGCAGAGTGACAAGCGAATTGATTACGCCATGGTGCCGATTGCGGATGGTGTCTCGCTGGCGGTCAAGCGATAATCTTTGAGAACGTCTGTCAGGGCTTATGCTGACTAACGTTCTATCTGGGTGGTTATAAGGGGTTGACGTCAGCAAGGAGGGGAACGAACGGCCAAATACCGCGCACTACTTATGGTCGTTCGTTAGTGCTTCAGGCCTGTGATTGTTTCTGTATCCGGTCGGCCAGATTCTGGCTTCTGGTAAGCAGACTTTCCAATCTGACCAGTTGTGGCATTAGATTGGGATCCTGGCCTTTTTCGAATTCCACGGCATATCGATATAAACCTCCCAGGTTGCGGGTGTGGCGAATTCTGCCGTTGACCCGATCCACCTTGATATCGCCAACTTCCATTTTTAGTTCAATCGACAGGGTCAGGGATTTTTTGTCCAGCAGTTCCGAATCAGCCTCGAAGGCCATGCCCAGGTGGCTGTAGTCAATGACCTGAACTTCATCCCACAGGCTGATCAGCATGGCCTTTCGGCGCAGTACATAGGCGCATAATTCAACGGCGGGATATCTTCGGGTGCGTCTTTTCTCCGTTTGGGTCGTCTCATTGGCTTGCATGATTATCCTCTCTTGTTCCCTGGGCGTTGCAGGCGATTCAACAGTTGAAAGTCGAGTCTGATTTGAAGTGCCAGCAGGTCCTGATTTTTTTGTTTTTAATTGCAGCCAGTTAAGATTTGTCCAGAGTTCGTTTTGCCGCTATAAGTAATTGTTAGTATCTCCTGTGGACTAAGTCTATTGATGAGAATATGTGTGTTTTATGGCTTGGCAGCAGAGGCTGCTTTTTTAGCGCGCGTTATCAGCACACTCCGGTCATGTCCAGGAGCATGCTGGCGTTCAGATATTCTGCTGCCAGACTCTTTGATGTGACACAGAGTGCGCCGCAAGCTGCAGCCAGTTTCATGCAATCCGGCAGTGTGTGGCCATGCAGATAACCAAAGAGAAAGCCGCTGAAGAATGCGTCTCCGGCACCGTTAGTGTCTTTGACGTCGTCTACGGGGTAGACCGGCTGTTCAATCCATTCGCCTTTGTCATTCAAGAGAGTGGCACCCCGGCTACCATGGGTACACACCACAAATTGCTTACCACGGGCCATCATCTGCTGCATGAATTCCCGGTGATCAGGAAAGTTATCACTGGAGAGAAAAATCACATCTGCCGCATCAATGAAAGGCTGATGGTGAGCATTCTCGCCGTCGTAGTCATGTAGATCTGTCCAGATGCGTTTGCCGGCCGACATGGCCAGCGCCAGTGACGGTTTGGCGTATTCCAGAATATTGACAATGACCAGATCCGAACCGGCAATAGCTTCTCTAACCGGTTCCCAATTAATGCCTTCCGGTGTCACGGAAGGATGAGTAAAAATAGAGATTCGCTCTCCTTCGGGGCTCATTAAATTGACATGTTGTTCAGTAGGAGTAGGCGTAGTTTCCACGATCAGCTGGATACCTCTTGCCGCCATTTCCCGTTTTATCAGGTCAGCCTCCGAATCTTCGCCGAGGAGGGTGTGAAGGCAGATCTCCATGCCCAGAGCTTTTAGATTGAAGGCTTCACCGGATCCGGTGCTACCGACAGCACGATAGCAGTCTTGCGGCCAGATGGTTTGGGGTTTGCCGTCCGGAAGCTGGTCCACATGGGCAATGGTGTCTACCGAAGTGCCGCCGATGATGCAGATGCGGTCTGTCATAGTGATTCTCCCAGGCTGTCGAAAAAGGTCTAAAGGTGCATGATGTCTTTGAATGCTTATATAAGCCTATCCGAGCCTGATATGCACCCGCCGGAGAACTACGCCTGTTTTGTTGGAGGGGAGGGCGTAGGCAGCAACGGCAGTGGTGAGAGGCTGGCAAGTCTGTGTAAACAGGGGCTAATCGAACAATGAAAGCTGTTCCCCGACAACGGGCTCATTCAGATCCTTCAATCGTACGCCCATGCCCAGCAGTCTTACCGGCTTGGACTGCCGCTCCCAGGCGGCTTTCATGAGTCGGAGGAAATCAGGCAGGCTCTGCCAGGGTTCGCTGGGGGAGGGGATGATCTCTTCCAGTGTGGTTTGGGTGAAGTCGGCAAATTTTACTTTGACGAAACGTTTGGTGACCCGATACTGGTCGCTGATACGGCCATAGCGCTGAGTCAGTTCCTCAAAAATGGCCGGGGCTTTTTCTTCGATGGCGGAGAAGTCTGCCAGATCTTTGTCGTAGGTGTGCTCGGTGGATAGGGATTTGCGGATACGGTCTGTTTTGACCGGGCGGTCATCTATACCTCTGGCGAGGTTATACAGGCGTTCCCCATAGCTGCCGAAATTGAGAGCCAGATCAGCCAAAGTCCATACTTGCAGATCTCCGCACGTGAGAATGCCTAACCCCTCCATTTTCGCGGCGGTGACTTTGCCGACACCGTTGATTTTTGACACCGGCAACTGGAAAACAAAGCGGCCGACATCCTGAGGGCGAACGACATAGAGTCCATCCGGCTTGTTCCAGTCACTGGCAACTTTGGCCAGAAACTTATTGGGCGCAACACCGGCCGAGACTGTCAGATTCAGTCGTTCGCGGACTTTTTGCCGGATTTCCTCTGCAATCAGCGTGGCGCTGCCCTGGCATTGGCGGCATTCGGTGACATCCAGATAGGCTTCGTCCAGGGATAGGGGTTCAATCTGGTCTGTATACTCTTGGAAAATGTCCTGGATTTGGTGCGAGACTGTTCGGTAAAGCTCGAATCGAGGCTTGACGAAAATCAGGTGAGGGCATAATTGCAGCGCCCGTGCAGACGACATGGCAGAATGCACGCCAAACTTTCTGGCATTGTAATTACAGGTGGCAATAACCCCGCGTTTGTTGGGGCTGCCGCCCACCGCGACGGCTTTGTCTGCCAGAGACGGATTTTCCCTGATCTCAACTGACGCGTAGAACGAATCCGCATCGATGTGGATGATTTTACGCAGGGCTCGGCTTTCTGTTGTTGTGGACATGCTCTTCAATACCCAGGGGATACAGATTGGTCGATGTGACCATGGCCTGGACCCGGAGTTTATCTTTGTTGATCTGTTCCTGCATCCACTGATGAACAATATCAATCATGGCTCTTCGGCGTGGATTGGCAGGGGTCACCATATAATACCCCCAGCCGCTGTCCGGTAAATGATTTCGTGGTATGGTCAGTAATCCGTTTTCCACCTCGTTCATGATGAATATGGGGTCGGCCAGAGCCACACCATGGCCCTGAGTGGCCAGCGTAATTGGCATGTCCAGAGTGTCAAAGGTCAGGCCTGACTCTGGATCTGTCTCTGACACTGGGTATTGGGTCAGCCAGCGCCGCCAGTCTTCATAATCGACGGTAGGGTGGAGCAAGGTGCTGTGCCGGATCACCTGCTGCCAGTCATGGTTGTGTGCAGCCAGCAGTGCTGGGGTGCAGGCCGGTATTAATTGCTCCTCGCGCAGTAGATTGGGGTCTTCTTCCTGACGTCTGGCGCATTGCATGACAATATCAAAATTCTCCATCTCCAGGTCGGATCGTTTCTCGGCCGAGGTCCATTTGGTAGTGATGCGCAACTGGGTGACCGGCATCAGTTTCTGCAGATCGGTCAGGCGTGGAAAAAGCCAGCGTACAGCCAGTGTCGGGTTCACCAGAAGTCTCAGCAGATTCTGGTGACGCTCCATGATTCCGGTACTGATAAATGACAGCTCGTCGAGCATGGGTGTAAGGTGGTCGCTCAGGCTTCTGCCTTCCTCCGTGAGTCGCAGTTGTTTGGTGGTGCGTTGTAGTAGAGGGGTGCCATACCATTCCTCTAATACCTTGATTTGTTTGCTGATGGCGCCCTGGGTAACACTCAGCTCCTGTGCTGCCAGAGAAAAACTGCGTCGTCTTGCAGTGGCTTCGAAGGCTCGTAATGCATGCAACGGGGGGAGTTTTCGGTTTCGATTCATTGGATGTCACAAATAGTGGTTATCATTAAATCATATATGAGTTTTTCTCATAAACAGAAGCAAAAGTTTCGCTTGAGCTATAGCGTCACTAAGCCTAACTTATACAGCCTTGGCGGGGAAGGAAAAGCCTGCTGATGTAACGAGTTGGTGTGAGATATATGAATAGGTTTGTAGAAGTACTGAGGTTGGCGGGACCATTGACGGCCGCACAATTGGCACAGACGGCCATGATTTTTTGTGATTCCATTCTGTTTGGTGTTCTAGGGGTGGCGGAGTTGGCCGGCGCTGGTCTGGGGGCTGGCATTTATAACTTCTTCCTGATAGTGGTGACGGGTCTCCTGGCTGCACTGGCGAGTGAAGTGGCCATCTATGTGGGAAAGGGGTCGAAACAGGATATCGTTCGTATTGTGAAGGCTGGCCTGGTTCTGGCGCTAATGGTTGCGCTGGCTCTGGTGGGGGTGATTATGCTCATGCCGGCAATGCTGCGGATGATGGGGCAGACAGAGGAGACGATTCTGTATGCCGGTCAGTACCTGGGAACTGCGACTTTGATCGGATTTCCGGCCTTTGTATTCCTGGTATTGCGTGGGCTGGCCACAGGTATGGGACGAACTACCAGCATAATGAAGATCAGTGTTCTCGCGGTGGTCATCAATGTGCCTTTAAGTTACGTCATTATGACCGGTTGGGGGCCGTTTCCGGCACTTGGTGTCCCTGGTGCTGCGCTCGGCACTGCACTAGTATCGTTATTAATGTGCGTCATGCTGACTGTGGACTTGAAGCGTTACCCGGAAGTGTGGGAGGTTTTGCAGTCTCTACGTGGGGTGGTATTGCGTAAGTCAGACTTCAGGCCCTACTTTACACTGGGGGTTTCCATTGCGGTGGCCTGGACCATGGAAGCTGGTCTGTTCACTGCCGCGACCATTCTGGCGGGTACTATCAGTGTGGTTGCGTTGGCTGCCCATCAGATTGCTCTGCAAACAGCCTCCATGTCATTTGCCGTGTATATCGGTTTCGCTCAGGGCGCGGCTATTCGTACTGGACAAAGTTTCGGCCGCAATGATTTTGCGAACGTTCGGCGTTATACCTGGGCCGGGTTGGGCGTCGGGTTATGTTTCTGTATTGTGGCGGCTGCCACCTTCCTGTTGATTCCGGAATGGATCGTATCACTGTTTACCCTTGGTGCTGAGGGTGCCCTGGATAGTGAAGTGCTGGATCTGGGGGTTCAGATACTGATTGTGGCTGCATTCTTCCAGTTGGTCGACGGAGGTCAGGTCATTATGATGACGGCACTGCGGGCATTACGTGTCGGTATGCCGCCGACGATCGCCACCATCTTTTGTTATTGGGGGATCGGTTTTCCGGTCGCCTGGCTGCTGATGGCACCCTACGGCATACTCGGTGTGTGGGTAGGGCTGGGCGCCGGCCTCGGGGTTGCCGCCCTGTGCCTGACTTGGATGTTTGTTCGCAAGGTGCATTCTCTTGAGCAGGATTATTACGGAAATATCGACGACTGCCCGATGAATGATGTTTGTGAGATGGTGGCTGTTAAATAGCCTAACGACATCGCCTTTCTACCTTGTATCGGATGGACTGAAGTCAAGGGTCAGACCCGCAGAGTCTGACCCTTGAGATACGGTTATGATGGTGTGCGATATTTAGGGTGTTCCTCATGGTGCATCTGGTACAGAGTTTGATCCCTTATAGGGTGGGTCGAAGTAGGCTCTTCTGCAAATGAAGCTAATGATAATATGTAATGCCTGTCTTAACCTTGTGTTGAATGGAACGTTGTTAGATGAACAAAAGCGCTATTATCCAGCAGATCATTCTGCAGCTGGAAGATTCGCTGAGCATTGCGTTGGCAAGTGCCAATGCGGCTCATGAGACGGCGACTCATGAAGAAAGTGTGGCCGAGAACAAATACGATACCTTTGGCCTTGAGGCGTCCTATCTGGCCGACGGTCTGTCACGACAGGTCTCTGAATTGAAAGCCGCGATACAGACTTATCGAAATGCCTGCTTTCGTGACATCAGTGATGGCGTTGTCCGACTGGGGGCGTTGGTGACTCTGGAGTTGGATGCTGATGGCCAGTGTCTGAATTATTTTCTGGGGCCAGCTGGTGGAGGGATTAATGTTGTGTCGGGAGACTGGGGATGTAAAGTCATCACGCCAAATTCTCCGTTGGGGCAGGCGTTAGTCGGAAAAGAAATTGATGACGAAGTGGCCCTGCTGGTGAATGGCGCTCAGCAGATCTTTTATCTCGTAGAGGTAAAGTGAAAGTTGATAGCCTAAGAGATGAGAGCGCAGGCAACGAAAGTATCGAAAAGACAATCTCGCTGGTGAGGGGGACCTTTGTCTTCGCCAAGTCCGGTCTGATCCAAAATATCTGCTGACATTTCCGCTCAGACCGAACTCCTCAACAGTCACTTATCTTTTAACTCTCAGCATGGGATCGCTGAGCATCCTGATCATAGGGTGACGCTCCAGGACGGAAGAGTGCAGGGCCAAGCCTACAAGAATACCGAAAGCAAATCCCGACAGATGAGCCACATAAGCGACGCCGGTGTCACCAAGAGCCAGTCCGAGAATGTTCAGGCCACTCCAGATGACAAAATACCAGACGGGTGAGAGCTTTTTCTGGAATACGAAGATCATAAAACTTAGGCTGGCATAGCGGAAAAATATCAGATAAATGCCGAACAAGGCCGCTACTGAGCCACTTGCGCCGACCAGCGGAAGCGGGGGGTGACCAGAAAGTTTCTGGAATACGAGTTCTCCGAATCCGGCCACCATGCCGGAAACCAGGTATATTCCGAGAAACTTCATTCTGCCCAGGGCTTCCTCAAGATTGTCTCCCACCACCCAAAGGAAATACATGTTACCAAGTAGGTGGAGCCAGCCGCCGTGTAAGAATTGGTAGCTGATAAATTGCATCAGAAACTGTGCTGTACCGGGAGTTTCTGATGAGAGTGCGAAAGTTCGGAATAAGGTCTCATCCAGATTGGGGTCAATGAACCCAATAAGAAAGGTGATAATGCACAGGCCGATCAGCCCCCAGGTGACGACCGGTGCCCGTTTGACCGGAATGTTGTACTCCACTGGCATTTGGGTTAATGCCTGAAATACCCATGAGCGCCAGCTCGTTTTCTTGTTGAGTTTTTCAATGGCTTCACGGATTTTGGGAGAATGCAGGACCTGATCGACTTCCTCTTTGTCTAGCCAGATACCATTGCAGGAGGCGCAGCAGTCAATCACTACCTGATATTCCTCCAGCAGGTGGTAGTGCTGTAGCGGCTTTTGGCAATCTCTGCATTGACGTTCACTGGTGCCCAGGTGTTGTCCGAGGCCTTCTTTATGGCAATGTTTGTCAATGTCTTCATGGTGGTGAGCAATCGCCCGGTTGAGTTCGCCGTCGTCAAACCACAAGCCCTGGCAGATGCTGCATTGGAGTACATTCTCTCCCATAAAGACAATATGCTTCAGAGAGCTTTCCTGACAGCTTGGGCAGTTCTTAGATGCGTACTTCATCGGTTTCCACCTCTACACCATTTTTATTCAGTTGCTTTTCCAGTTCTGCCGCATTTCGACGAATTCGTGGGACCAGTTCTTCTTTGACTGAGGTGGCCGACTGAATCAGCAGTTTAGCGCCATGACTATGGCCATAGGTTTTCTCTGCCAGTCTTTTGTAGATATCTTTCACCTCTCGGTAGAATGCCTGACTGCCTTGCAGGAATAAGCTTGGAGTCTCCAGAGTTGCATCAGACTCACCCATAGCTTTCCAGATAAACTGGTCCAGAAGTAACGGATTCAGCTCATAGTAGTTATATGTTGGTGGTGAGTTCTTGATCGTCTCTGCATACAGCAAAACAGTATCGGCATTGGTTTCCAGTTCGTTTGCCAGAGACATACGTAAATAGTAGTTACGCTCCAATCGAATGATCTCATTAAACTGAACGGCGGCCTTTAAACCTTCAGAAGAGGCAAGGTACACGCCGAGAATCGTCGCTAACACCATAATGAGCTGGCTGACCCAAAAACTTAGGGCATTGATTTCGCCTCCACTGAAGGGAAGGCGTAAGCGTCGTAAAGCACTGGAAAATACTGACATAATATTGACAAAGTAGCTGATTGCAGATGAATGATTGCCGCGATTAGCAGGATCGGTCTGATCCGGACTGATGACGGCCCCTGAAAGAGCGGGCAGTTTAGCGGCGCCGAGCCGTGTTGGCCATACGAGTCAATATTTCAGGATTTGCCATAATTTGCCCTGATTCCTCAGGCCGAAGAACACAATTCTCTGTCATATTGATCATCGCATAAGGGATAGAAAGCGATTTAACTTCTCTGATACCGTCATTTTTCTTTCTGGTATAGGAAAAATGGCCGTATTGACATTGAGTAAGCCTTTGTTGAAGGGTTATAGGGTAAGAAGTCGCTTTCTAGAACAAACACCATTAACTCTCATTTAAATGACTAACTGAGAGACAAGTGAAAGAACGACAACCCAGGAGAACGCTGCGATGAAATCGGAAATCCTCGAACTGTTGGCACGCGGTGCAAAGAATGAAGTAGAGCTGGCGGCCTTTTTCGGCTCAGAATCCATGCCTTTGGTAATGCACTCAATTGAAGAAATGATGGACTGGGGTTTGGTATCCTCACACGGACGTCAGATTCACGAAGGTAATAACGTGTTCCATTGGGAGCGTGAGTTTATTCTTCGGAGAGAGGCAGCGGCCTGATCAAATTTACACAGTCCATTATGACCAAAAAAAATCGGGCGGAGGCCCGATTTTTTTTGGGGTTGGCTATTTTGACTTGAGTCGAATGCTACAGCCACTGTTGCTGTCTGGCGTGGGATTCGAACTCGTTGCAGCCACCAATATGGTGTTTGTCAATAAAGATCTGGGGAACGGTATGAACTGGCTTGCCGACAGTTTTCTCCAGATCCGCTTTGCTGATGCCTTCTTCATGAATGTCGACATAGCGGAAATCGAAGTCATCCATTTTTCCTTTCAGGTTTCCGCAACCTGTTTGGCGCGTACACAATAGGGACAACCTTCACGACCAAAAATTACGGTATACATTGATGACCTCCTGACGATTCTGTTAAAAACCAGAGGAAGTTTAAATAATGATCAAGGATTGTTGAAATCAATAGTTTTTAATGGCGTTATTGATAATAACTATTTATGTAAGCTGGTTATACATATCTGTGGACCCGTAATTAACGGTCAGTCTTTGATGACGTAGACTTCGATACTGTTCTGACAAAGTATATGAGCTGCAATTTCACTACGTTGCCCGCCTTCTGAAGTCAGATAATAAGTTGTTGATTTGTCCAGTTGCGGAATTCTTTGTCGCAACTCAGATAGCGGAATGTGAAGGCACTGGGGGAGAGGGGCGAATTCGAATTCATCCAGAGAGCGGATATCAAGCAGAGCGATGGTTTTCATGCCGCTCTGCACCTGTTCTTTATACTCACTGGCAGAGACATACTGTACAAGCGGGTCGTGCAGCAGGCTTTGAAAGGTTGCTTTATCCAGGCGTGCCAGTACACCATCCTCATTCATCACCACAGTCGCCGAGCGCAAGGTGTCAGATACCAAAGCTTCTTCGCCGAAGTAAGATCCTTTGGACAGGTGGAACTGCTTTCCACCGTCACCTCCGATCAATACCTTCGCTGAACCTTCTATCAGCAGGTAGAAGTAGTCACCTTCGTCACCGTCTTTGATCACGATTTCGCCTTCTTTGACAGTGATGCGCTCGAACTTATTAAAAATCGTTTCCATATTGGAAGGAGGGAGGTTGAAGAACAGAGGGAACGACAGCAGGCTGGCCATCCAATCAAAGTGTTCGGGGTCAAATTCTCCCGGCTCCTCTTCGGTAATGACTTGGCTGCTTACAGCGGTGTCCGTGCCTTTTGAAGGCCTATCCAAAGCACCTTTTGACGGACTTTTCAGGGCATCTTTCTCGGCCTCAGCCTCAGTCCATCCCAGAGCGCGATCCAAGAACACCGTGTCTACCATGAGCATATGTCCGGACTGTGTTGCTTTAACGGAGGTTTCCGGTGGGATTCTCTTGTTTAGGGGATGAAGGCTTTCCTTGCGGTCAGCATTCAATGTTTCAGAGGATAATAATCCTTTCTTGACCTTGACCTCTCCTTTTAACAGGAAATAGGTGAATGGCAGCTCATGGTTCTTTTCAAATAGCGTTTCGCCCGCGTTGAAGGTCATTACCTGGCTTCTTTTGATCACCTGATTCAAATATTTCTTGGAGAGCTGATTAAGTGGTGAATACTTCTCCATGGTGGCTTCGGTGATATTCAGTTCTTTATGCAGGGACATAGTCTCTTCCATTGATTGGGGACGCAGATAAATCTTTTACAGCTAATTTTAGTTCATAACTGACTGATAGTTGGATGATGTTTGATGTTCAGGTTCATAATTTTATGAAATTAATCCGATACTCTGTCATTTAACCTATTCTTAACCTATGGGAGATCACAATTGCTATTGATCTATGATTCAGAAAGCCTCTGAAAAACTTAGGCAAGGCGGCTATGGCGATCAATAGTTTGTCAGAGGTTCTGCGATAACCTTTCAACCAGAGTTGGGGAGCCAGGAGCAGTGTCCTTGATAATACGCAGTCTCGTATTGGTGACCATGATCCTGTCATCGTTGTGCAGTCAGGCTCAGCCCAGAAAGCTGGTGATTGCGGGGGTTGAGGAAGCGCCCCTGAAAATGTATTTCAATCAGGACTATTATGGCATTGATATCGATGTGATCAGTGAAGCGATGCGGAGAATGGGAGTTTCCCATCGTTTTACCTTGGTCGATGTCGGCGCAAGAATGTTGCGTTTGGCGGAAATGGGGCAGGTGGATATGGTCATTGCAATATCACGAAAGCCGGCCAGGGAAAAATATCTGTATTATCCAGAAGCCAGTTACCTTGAGTTAACCTGGCACTTTTTTGTGCGCACGGAGGATCGGGAAAGGATTCATTTTGAGCGTTTTTCTGATCTGGCCGGTTATAGAATTGGCGCGACGAAAGGCTATGCCTATACGCCCGAATTCTGGAGCAGTGATCTGAAACTGATGGAGGTTAACAGTAACGAGCAGCAGATCCCTTTGCTGGTAGCTGGGCGTATTGACGCGGTGCCCTTGAATACACTGGTGAGTCGATACGAACTCAAGTTGTCAGGCCTGCAGCATAAGGTCACTTATTTGCCGAATCCTTTGAAGCAGTCTCGCTATTTTAACGCTTTTTCAAAACAGTCTTCATATCCGGAGCTGCAGAAACTGATTATTCGTTACAATGAAACGATCCATGAGATGCAGAACGATGGCACGATAACCCGCATATTCGATCAATATCTTAATTAGTGAAAACAGGTCTTTGTAAAATAAATTTCTGGAACAGGATTCTCACTGGCAGTTGATTGACATAGGGTGGCCGGGGCTGCATCAGGCTGAAAAGTTCCAGCTTTCAACTACACTTTAAAGAATAAAGATAACCAGAGTTGGGTGTGTCTTATGAGAGCTGTCTCGACATCAACTAACGCCCTGGATGCTTACCGTGCGGGAGTAGAGCTGGCAGACGCAATGGTTGATCTGGATCCTGAAGTGATCTTCCTGTTTACCAGCGTTCACTATGATCAGCCGGAAGAGTTGGTTGAAGCCCTGCGGGACACTCTGAGCAATGACAAACTGATCATTATCGGTACCACTGGTGATGGCTATTATGAAAGTCACGGTGTAGAGGAAGTGGGGGCGGCTGCCCTGGGGTTGAATTCCGAAGGAAAGGTTCGATGGTATATCGATAGTGAACCCGGACTAAGGGAAAGCCCGGGTCAGGTGACAACGAATCTGTTGGATCGACTGGTTGAGGTGGAGAGTGGGGCGCTGCCCACGCTGGTGTTTATGACCTCTGATTTTCGTGCTGATGCCAGCCTGGTAGGGGAGGCCATTGAGAGGGAAAGCCGGTTTCCCATCATCGGTGGAATGGCGGCGGATGATAATAAAATGACCAGTTGCATCCTTTACTGCAATGGCGAAGTTCTGCAGGATGCAGTCGTGGCGGTTGCAGCCTTCGGGCCTCTGAATTTCGATATTTCTGTCAGCAATACTTTGACACCGATCGGTAAGCCAGGTCGTGTAGATGATGCACAGGGGACCAACATAATCCGTGTCGACGGCATTCATGCCACTGAGTTTATTGAGAGAGAAACCGGTAAGCCGGTGTTGCAGACAGACCGTGGCATTACCTCTTTGACAATCATCGACCCCGAGCAATCAGGAATACGCCGGTTAAGATCAATTGTTCCAGATTTTTCCTCCTCGGAGACCTCTTTGGGGTTGTTTGGAGGTATTGAAAAGGGAAAAACGGTGCAAGTTTGTCTGGCGGAGCCGGATATGATTATCCGGGAGGTCTATGAACGCTACCGGGAGCAGAAAGCACAGGGATTCAAGCCTGTCGGAGGGCTTGTGGTCAGTTGTGTGGGGCGTAAATGGTTGTTAGGAAAGGAAATAGAACATGAACTCAATGCGCTGACGAGCGAATTTGGTAGTGCATTGCCTATTGCCGGATTTCCTTCATTCGGTGAGATTGGGCCAATAAAGCTGGAAGGCCAGTATACGCGGAATCTCTTTCATAACATGACCTGTATTACGTTACTTATCGGCGAATGAAATCTCGTTTTATCAGTACTATTCAGCCTGCCCCCAGAAATTTTGAGTCAGGTATTCCGGGCAAGCGGGACCTCATCGTAGGACCTGTTGTTGTTTACACCGACCAGCCGGACGAAATATACGCCATCGTCGATCATCGCAAATACAGAATTCATGGCATCATCCTGGTGCCGGGGATGATCCTCGATATTCAGCGGATCGGCCCTCTGGCCTGGCAAATGGTAGTGCCGGAAAGTTGGCATGACCACCTCAGCTATCTGTTATCTCCGTTGGTGGATATTCTGACGGAAAGTGTCCAGTTGAACGATGAAAACTCTGTGCTCAACAGGCAACTGGAGCGGGCCAGTCGTGAACTGGCGGTTCGTGAAACAGACTATAAACGGGTCGCGGATAAGCTTCAGGGCAAAGTGACAGCCCTGATAGAAGCCCAGAAACAGATACTGGACCTGAATCAGGCTCTGGAAGTTAGAGTACAGGAGCGAACCGCAGAGTTGGCAGCGGCCAACCATAGTCTGGTGAAGGCCAAGGAAGCGGCAGAGCAGGCCAATGCATCCAAAAGCATGTTTCTAGCCATGATGAGCCATGAAATCCGTACACCGATGAACGGCATTATCGGCCTGCTGGAGCTGGTGAGTCACAGTGATCTCAGCACCGAGCAAACGCGAATGGTTGAAACTGTTCGGGATTCGGCGTTTTCCCTACTGAATATTCTTAACGATATCCTCGACTTTTCCAAAATTGAAGCTGAGCACCTGGAAATTGAGAATAACCCCATGTCCATTCTGGAGTTGGTAGAAGGGGTAGCCCAGACACTTGCGCTAGGTGCTTACCAGAATAATCTGAAACTGCACTGTTATGTGGACCCGAGAATTCCCGACACGCTGATTGGGGACGAAGTTCGTATTCGTCAGATTCTGTTTAACCTGTGTTCCAATGCCATAAAATTCACTCAAACGCAGAATTCCGGTGAAGGGTTTGTCCTGATGTCGGCAAAACTGATGAAACTGAACAGCGATCATTGCAGGATACTGTTTCAGGTGATGGACAACGGTATCGGTATGGAAGATGAAGTGATGGATCGGTTGTTTACGCCGTTCGTTCAGGGCGAAAGTTCTACAACAAGGCGATTCGGAGGGACGGGGTTGGGTTTGTCGATCTGCAAGCGACTATCGAAACTTCTGGGCGGGGATATCAGTGTCAGCAGCGAAAAAGATGTTGGGACTACATTTAATCTGAGACTGGATTTGCCTTTGGGAGAGAGCGTGAAGCCTCTGCGTTTGCTGGAGGGGCTCGAAGCCTTTATGTTTTTGCGTGATGAGCACAGCGGCAATATTGTTCAGGATTATCTTGCTGAGTATGGTGCGAGGGTCAGCCGATATCAGCAACGTGAGGAGTTCTTCAAGGATATCAGTCAACGGGCGGTAAGAGGGGAGGAATTGCCCATTGCGGTTCTGGATCTTGAGAATCGCAAAGATCTGGACTTCATTGAAAGTCTGCAGCCGCTCGTCAGAGGCAGGGAAATATCCGTTGTTGCGCTGGCTCCCTATCAGTTGCATATGAAGGTAGTGCCATCATGTACCTTGAAATCGCCTAACCAGCCTATACGCCGAGAGGAGTTCGTGCAGACCGTGGGTGCGGCAGCCGGCCTGTGCAGTCCACCGATTCCCACATCCGTAGCCAACACCAGAAAAAGCTTTGAACTGATTTCACTACCCGAGAGCTATTGTGACTACTGTATATTGGTGGCGGAAGACAATGCGACCAATCAGGAGGTTATACGTCAACAACTGCAGCGCCTTGGTTTGAACTGTATCATGGTGGATAACGGCAGCCAGGCATTGACGGTTTGGCAGGAGCGTCATGTGGATTTGATTCTGACCGACTGCCATATGCCCCAAATGGATGGCTGGCAGCTGACCAAGGCTATTCGACGAAGGGAACAGCAGTTGAATCAGCATGTCCCTATTGTAGCGATCACGGCAAATGCACTTCGTGGCGAGGCTGAACGGTGTCTGAAAGCCGGGATGGATGATTATTTGCCGAAACCGGTTGAAATTGCTCAACTGAGGGATAAAGTGGTTGCTTGGCTAAAGCCCCTCAAAGACAAGACCGTGAACAACAAAGCATCAGCTAATAGCACTGAAATTCATAGCTCTGCAAAGCATCGCTCTGGAAAACAGAGTTTAGGAGAGCACGGCTCTGGAAAACATAGCTCTGGAGAAACTGGCTCGGAAAATCATAACCCTGAAATTTCGGGGTCTGATACTACAAAGATTGTAGACCTGAGTATTCTGACTGAGCAGATTGGCGATGATTTTGATATTCATTATGACATTCTCACGCAGTATCTTGATGATCTCCGGCTGGGAATGGAAACGCTGGATCAGGCCAGAAAAGATAAAGACATTGAGACCATCATGTTTTGGTCTCACAAAATGAAATCCTCTTCCAGGGCGGTAGGTGCCGGAGAATTCAGTATGATCTGTGAGAGGATTGAAGAGATGGGGCACGAGGCGGAATGGGATCTTGTGAACAACGAATTGGATCGCCAAAGAAGTTGTTTTCGTGAAGTAGAAGACTTTCTGAAAATTTGGCTGGAAAATCTGCAGGATAAAGTAAACCATTAGGTCTTTTTTTTATCAGACAAGCCCTTAGTTCTGATTTAGCTGACTATTGAATCCATCATGACGCCTTCAGAGGAAGAGAAGATCAATCTTGAGCATGAAGCGGCCAGGCTCTTCATGCGTAGGTACGAGAAGAATACAGGCATTCCCGTCCGCCACATCTGGCATAACCGGCCGAAAAAACCAGATGTTTCCTGTTTTATCGATGGGGAGAGACTGGATCTGGAAATTGCTCATCTGTATGGCTCCGAAGAGGAAGCCATGCAAATCCTTGGGCGACCACTTGACCCGCACACCAGCGAGGAATTGCATTTGCTAAAAGCATCGGATCCTCATGAGCGGTTGATTGAAGCCTTGAACAGGATTCTATCCAACAAAGGCAAAAAGAATTATAAGTCGAAGCGGGTCTGGCTGGTCATTCGAAATGCGCATCCTGCCTGGACCGCAGAGGAAATACAGACTCTCCAGCATCATATTCAGGTGCCTCCGGAGCATCCCTTCGAACAAATATGGATTGTGGGGGATTTATCCGGCGAGAGTGGGATTGTGCAGCTCTATCCCTGATCTGATTGTCGGCACAATTATCAGGCTAAAAGCCTGAGTGGCTATCCTGGCCTGCCAAAGCTTTGTTACCTGGGAATGTCAAACCATAGTTCTTCACGATTGAGCGGTGTTGCAATTGGAAGAATGGTGTTTTTCAATTGATATACCTGCCGTTGCTGTAGTTTTGCCTGGGCAATTCGCTCCGCATGATATTGCTGAAACAGGGTGTCGAAGGTTCCCGCGGAAAGTGCTTCCTCCAGGCCATTTTGAATAATGGTCGCCAGAGTCTGGTTGCCCGGTGAAACAAAGTAATAAAAGGCTGTCGGGTATCGCAGCAACTTGGTCTTCTCCACCATCAACCCATTGCCGGCGTGATCCTGCTCTTCGGCCCATATCTCTACAATTGAGCGTGGGAACAAGTCAACTCTCTTGTAGGCCAGCATGTCAAATGTAGACTTATAGTTGGGGGTTCCGAAGACCTTGAAGCCGTTATCTCTCAAAATGGTGCTGTCCGGCCAGTCATGGCCCTGAACCACAGGGTGTTTCTGGAGTTCAGTCAGCTTCATCGGACGATTGAAGAGGAGTTGGTTGTCTCGGTGAATCAAAAATATTCGCCAACCGATCAGACCTTTGTATATGGGAATGCGAATGGGGAGAAGGTCTTTCTCTCGCTCGTTGGATGTCATGCTCCACACCACATCAACATGCGCGCCTTTTTGAAGCTGTTGTAATGCGCGGCCCTGAGTCATGACCTGATAGGTGGGTTCCAGTCGATAATCCACACCACTGGTTTCAAGTGCGAGTTCGAGCAACTTCAGAGGGTAGTCCGTGCGTTTATCCATTTCTGTTTCGGGTCTGGGATACCGGACTACAGTGGTGGCTGACCAGCAGGTCGCTGTCAATAGAAGTATCGATATGCCTGCTGCCAAGCGAAACTGCCAATTCATGCCGCTTTCCAATTGATACGATCCAGGGGCTGTTATTACATAGATTAAGATTAGGACAGATTTGAGAACCAGTCACAGATTTGGTTCAGGTGGACATAATGCACAAGCTGAGACTCTCTGGCTATACTGACTTGACTGCTTGAGGCAGGAGGTGAGTTTGTTCAGGTTCATTAGGGGATTCCATTGCGCCTTCAGTTTGGTAGTCAGGAGTCAGGGCGTGAGGAGAAAAGTTTGTTTGCACCAGAGAGACACAGCTGGATTCCGGGATGTTTTGTGGGCCTGATTAATGTGGGTGGCGATTTTATAAAGCTGGTTTATCTCATTATGTTGATTCCGGTGCCTCAGGCCCAGGCTGATTCAACTCTGCGTTTTTCTTATGGCTCTCACTACGGGCCTCCCTATATGGTCAAGGTCATGAAGGATGGGGATAAGAAAGCGATAGGCGGATTGTTATATGAGCTTGGTCTGGAAATAGCCCGGCGCTTGGGAGTGAAGCCTGAATTCGCTGAAGTTCCCCGGAAACGCCTGGCCCGTTGGCTGCTGAATGGAAAGGTTCATGCCTATTGCGAACGGAATCCGTTATGGGTGGATGAGGCGGATCAATTGCTATGGTCAGATCCCGTCTATCAGTCTTCTGACATTTATCTGGTCAGACAGGATTATCCGGAGCCCTGAATAAGTTTGAGGATTTGCGGGGGTTGACCGTAGGAGCTCAGATTGGCTATCGCTATTCCGATGGGTTTACGGCAATGACGACAGCAGGATTGGCCCAGCGGGTGGATGTGAATGCGCCTGATCAGCTAATGGAAATGCTATTCCGTAAACGGGTTCATGCCATCATTCGTAATGACTTGATGGTCAGATATTATCTGCAACAGGAACCATACTCTTCGCAGCTGAAGGTTATGCCGCTCACCGATGCCCGGATCAGCAAATTCTGTGCGTACTCCCCTAGGGTCTTTTTCTCGATTCAACCATGCACGGGCTGGCATGGTGGCTGACGGCACGATCGCCCGAATACTGGCGATCAGTATTACTGATAGTGGGCTAAGACGTTAACCCAGGCAGTCTTCCGTGGCTGAGCTCGCGTGAAATTCGTTGAGCTTCCTGTCGATTGCTGATACCCAGTTTTTGATAAACATGTTTGATATGGCTTCTGATCGTGCTGGGAGCCACAAACAGTGACTCGGCAATCCCCTCGTTACTTTTACCTTCCCCGATCATCCTCAGTACTTCCCATTCTTTCGGCGTAAGTGCCAGGGCTTTTGCTTGTTCCGGAATATCATCCTGCTTGCGGAGAGGGCGTTGCTGGCGGCGTGAAACCTCCATGATTCGCTGCATGTGGCGGCATTGTTGAGGTGTAAGATCATCTTGTGTGCTCTGGTAGAGCTCTATAACTGGTTCCGGCATTTGCAGAAAGCTGGCCATCGCTCGCATGGGTTCTGCCAACACCAGGGCTTTGACAACTGAAGCGCGCGCTGAATTCTGGTCCCCTGAGGCTCTACAGGCCCAGGCCATCAGAAGATGGCCTCGCATCTCTGACAGTCTCAAACCGTGGCTATACGCTTGCTGTATCATGGGATTGAGAATTTCAACGGCGGCCTCGAAGTAAGAGCATGCCAGCATAGCAGTGGCGGTATTGCGCAATTCTGTCTGCCGAAAATGATTGGGCGCATCTTCGATTCTTGGCTGTTGGCTGAGCCAGTGACGTAAGGCGTTGTGATTTCCGGCGTGCATCCATAACCTGATTTGGGTTGCAGCAGCCAGCGCTTTCCAGTCTGAATGGCAAGAGTGACGCGACAGGAGGTCATTGTTTTGAGAAATCAGATCGCTTGCCTTCTCGATATTTTCCTGGTGCATGGCAATCTGGGCGAGGAGGGCGTTGATCGGGACTCGGCAATGCTCATCCAGATGTTCAATGATTTGCAGGCCGGTATCGCAATGTTGGCGGGCCTCATGGAACTGGAGCCACTCCAGCAGCAGTTCGGCGCGACGCCGGTGTGCAAACTCCATGACGGGAATTTGAGTCAATTGGTGGGCGCGTGCTACCTGAAAGGTATCAGCCTGCTTCTGATAAGCTTCTGATAAATCACCCCGCTGAATCAAGATGTCTGCCTGCTGCCCCATAGTCCAGAGCAGTGACTGAATTGATTGCGCTTCTCTGGCTTCTGATTCAGCACGAATAAAGTGGTTCAGGGCTGTCTCCAGGTTGCCCTTGCAGACATTAACCTCCCCCATGACGGCCAAAGCGGCTGCATGAACATTGTGGGCTGATTTCGGCGCCGTATTCAGAGCTTTTAGTGCATGAACTTCGGCTGCTTGAGTGTCTTCCACAATTGCACTCAGTTGGGCCTTCAGGGCATGAATTTCAGCGCTGACTTTTCGCCAGTGCCACTCCTCCACTTGATCAGGCAGTTGTTGTTCCGCCTGTTGTAGCACCGAATGTAATGATTCGGCATCAGCCTGGGTGAGGCAAACCCAGGCTCTGAGCAGCGTCAGTTGATGGTTCTGGCCGATGTCTTCTGCCGGGAGTGCCCTGAGGCAGCGTTCGATCAAAGTGATATGGCCATGCTCAAATAAGCTCCATCCCTGCAGGGTAAGCGTTTCGATGATTAAGTCTGTGTTGGTGATGGCGAGTGCATGTCCCAATGCCTCACCTACCTGATGTTGGTCTCGCCACCAGTCATGGGCCTTCTGGTGGAGTGATCGGATTTGCTCTGCGGGTAAAGTCACCCCCAGTTGATGTCGGAGAAATTCCGCAAAGAATGGGTGGTAGCGATACCAACGACGATATTCATCCAGGGGTACTAGGAACAGGCCTCTTTTTTCCAGCTCTTGAATCTGGCTGAAGCTGTCTTCCACACCGGTAACGGCTGTGGCGATCTCTGGATTAAAACGTTCGAGGATGCTGGTCTTGAGAAGAAAGTCCTGCTGTAGTCGGGGCTGTCTGAATAATATTTCTTCTGCCAGAAAGTCCAGTACGTGGGCGTGCGTCCCGTTGAAGTGTTGGAGGAAGTGGCTGATGGAGTCCTGAGTAGGTGCTGATAGTGCAATGATTTGCAATCCGGCAGCCCAGCCGTTCAGTCGTTGCAATACTTGTTCCAGTGATTGTTGATCGATGGTCAGTGGTGATTTGTTGGTTGTGGACGAAGAATGATCAGATAACTGGCGATTAGCACTGTTCTGTAGAAATTGCTGGGCTTCTTCCAGTGTAAAACCCAAATCTTCAGTTCCGATTTCCTGCAGTACGCCCCTGACTCGCCAGTTGGCGAGTCCCAGAGGTGGTTCGCCGCGGGTTAATATGTATAAATGCAGTTGTGCCGGTTGGTGCTGGATGAAAAAGCGTAGTGCCTGATGAATCTTTTCATTGCGTATATGATGGTAGTCATCCAGCACCAGGATCACCCTCTGGTCCAGCGTGCTGAGTTCATTGCATAGTTTGCCAACCAGCCAGATCAGGTCGTAAAGGTGAAGCGCTTCATGCATGTGCTGCAAAGGTTGTTCAAGTTCAGGAAGTTGTTGTTGCAGAGACGCCAGGAAGTAGCGTCCAAAACCTGATGGCTCGTTGTCCAGTTCATCAATCTGGAACCAGGCGGTTCTGACCGGCTGATGCGAGCTCCAATGAGCAACCAGTGTGGTCTTTCCGAAACCTGCTGGAGCCCGGATAATGCAAAGTGGTTTGTTGGTTGCCTCATTGAGCAGTGCGTCAAGCCGAGGGCGGTTCAGCGCGGTGGTATCTACATGAGGCTGAATGATTTTGCCTGGAATTAAAGGTCTGGCCTCTGGCAGGTGATTGGTGTTCATAGCGAGTCCAAAAGAGCCTTTGTGACTCTTTGCCGATTGTTATTTTTATATTTAGGAAACTTCTGAAAACGACCTGCGTTGCCTTTGCGTGTCAAGAGTTGGCTCAAAATGCTCAACTATTCACAATAAGCTACGCTTTTCGCCATCTTTTTCCTTGGGTTGGCGGTTTCGCCAGTGTTTTCCGAGATTTCTTGGGTCTGTTGGAGAATAAATAACGGTTTGTGAAGTTAAATCCTCCAGGAAGGGGGAGTAGTCCTATGGCGTAGGTGGAGATCTCGGGGAGTAGTTATATTTTGGACGGGGCAATCGCTAGAGGGTAGGTGATTACTAGATGTTAGGTGATTGCTAGATAGCAGGTGCCTGTCAGTCAGGCACCTGATTTAATTGAAGCGTCAAAAGGCTCTAGAGAAGTGTGTCAGGTTTGCCGGCAGCACGGCGATTTGCCAGCCATTCGTCTGCAGTGTGGGCAGCTTCGTCACCTGTCATGCTGTCGATAATCTCAAAGTAGTCATCGTGATAGGGGTCGGCCAGCACCTTCTCTCTCGGTTGGCAGCGAACCGCATAAACCGTCTGGATGTTCTGGTGATCGAGTTTGCGCCAGTATTGTTCGTCTTTTAATAAGGTGTAGCGGTGATTTTCAAGGGCCTTAATCACCTCTGATGTTTTAAACGAACCGATTCGTTCCACCGCGTCACGATATTGCATCAGGATACTGTAGGCGGATGCCGCCGAAGAGGATGGGCGAAGCCCGTAAAGGCTGGAAAACTTTTCAACAAATTCTTTGCCCCGGGTAAAGTTGTAGATATATGGCACTTCCCAGGTCCAGGGAGCTGCGCCGACGACACCTTCCATAATGGCTGGGCCAGCCGCCTTGGCCATGCCCAGAGTGAGGTTGGGCACCACCACGGCCATTTTGTCTTTTATTCCCATGCTGGTGGCCATCTCCAGTGCTCTGACCATGTCATCACCGAATAAAACCAGGACCAGGACGTCCGCCTGACTTTGCTGAGCCTGTTCAAGTGCACTGGCAAAGTCCCGTTGCAAGGCTGTTGGAAAGGGAGTCTTAACACCGGGGTGTTGTTCTTGATTCAGGGTCTGGCTGAATATGCGAATAGATTTTTCCGTGCTCCAGCCCCAGGTATAATCTGCGGTAATATAGAAATATTTCTTATCTGCGTGATTGGCTTTCAGATACTTGGACAGCACTTTGGCTCCCATCCAGGCATTGTAGCTTTCCCTGAACATGTGGCTGTGACCTTCTGTACCTGTGGTGGCATTGGAATAGGTCAGGGTGCCGAAATAGATTCTGTCCCGCGCTTTGGCTGCCTTTCCCCCAGCGATGGCGACAGCGCTTGAAGACCCGCCGAATATGGCGACAACGTTATCTTGATCGATCATTTCAGTCACGTTGCGTTCTGATCTCTCTGGTTTGGAGCCGGTGTTTTTAATGACCAGTTCGACCGGGTGGCCCAGGATGCCGCCAGAGGCATTGATTTCATCGACAGCCATAAAGGCCGCCCGCCTTTGGGCAAGGCCTTGTTCTTGGTACCGCCCTGTTTGGGGGTAGTTGAGGCCAATTTTTACAGGGGAGGCGGCAAGTATCTCGCCACAGATCATCAGGCACGTCAGTGCCAGGCTTGTGCGTAACCAGTGCATTATTGTGACCCTCATTCTTGTTTTTTGTAGGACGTTGGGTATTTGAGTGGGATATCGCCAAATCTCGCCTGATCCGTCTATGATCCCTGGGACTTGCGCGATGTTGTTATTTTTTAGCCTGTGGGTTCCTTCTACTCACATCTAAAAAGACTAAATCAGTGGTGGTGAATAGCTAATAGGCAATTAGTCTAATTAGTAGTCAGGTGTCGGGGGAGGCTTAACGCAAGCTTCGCTATATTGGTGAATTGCTTCATTAAATGCTGTTAAATAGTAGGTTTTGCTATCGCTTCCCTGGGCTCTGAAGACTACTATATAGGTAATATCAATTTTTTAGCGGGATTGTTGTATGGAAGTTAAAACTACAACAGAGGCACCGCAAACACAGACTCCAGGAAAGATAGAGGGGCAGGTATTTCAGGCTGTTGATAGAGAAACGTTACGTACGTACCTGGGGCACCCGGATCGTGCCCACAATACTCTAAACCTTTATCAAACCGAAGGGTTTCTGTTTGCTGTAGCCTGTTGTCCACAGGATGTCCAGACGTCAGACTGGTTGCAGGTGGTGCTGGGGGAGGATGAGGCCTTTGAAGTGGATGGTGGTCAGGAAGTTGGTCAACTGCTTGAGCACATGTACGCCGTCATTGAAAAGCAGACTGCAGAAGGTGTTTACCAGCTTTCTGATGATTATGAGTTCAGTTGGGATGTCGAGGAAAGGCGGGCCTTTGAACAATGGTGTGAGGGAATACTGCTGGCGGATGAATGGCTTGAGCCGCAATGGATGGACGCCTTGTCGCAAGCCTATCATCGAGACCCGGTATCCTACGAAAAACTTTCTCATGATCTGGATGATGTTGTTGGCCTTTTCAAGATTCTGGTGGATGTGGACGCTGCGCTGGATGTTCTTGAAAAAGACTCGGCTGCTGAAGTCGATGATTTTCGGCAGCAACTCAGGGATAGTTATGAGGTGATTGGCGATTATCTGACTGCCTATATGAGAGCCGGGAATGGGTTGGCGGTATATTACCATAGTGACCCGCAGATCAGGCAGGAGCCCAAAATTGGCCGAAATGACGCATGCCCCTGTGGCAGTGGTAAGAAGTACAAGAAGTGTTGCCTTAACTGAAAAAAGTAAACAAGGGATCAACGCAAGCAAATGGAGTCAACACAAGCAATAGGAGGAGGATACTATGAAACTTTATAGGTTCGACTACAGTTGCTATGCCCGAAAAGTGCAAATGGTGTTGGATCTGTTGGGTCTGAAATATAGCATCGAAGAAGTGCCGTTTCTGGACCGCAGCAAGCTGATCACTCTCACCGGCGGTTACATCCAGGTTCCGGTTTTGATGATGGACGACGGAAGTGTTCTGAAGGATTCCAGAGTGATATGCAAGTCTCTTTTATCGGGAGAGAATGCTGAAAGGCTAACGCCGTCTCCCTGGCAGGGGCCCATCTGGGCTTATGCGGATTGGTGCGATAGTACCTTGGAAGATGTTCTGTTTCGTCTGGCTTCGCCTGGCATCAGGCAAAGATTTAAATCGGTACAGGAGAAAGCCTTTTTCACCTATATCAAAGAGCGCAAGTTTGGAGAAGGGTGTGTGGATCAGTGGGAAAGGCAAAGCGGTGAGTTGGTCGGCAAGGCGCGCAGCCTGGTAAGGCCGACGCTTGAGACTTTGAGCAGGCAGGCTTTCCTGTTTGGTGATCAGCCCACTTATGCCGATGCAACTCTCTACGGCCATATAAAAATGCTCCAGATTGCCGACCCGGACCTTGTTACCGATATAGCGCCGGAATTAATGCTCTGGCTTAACCGTTTGGCCGGATTTGTCCGCAGCTAGGTCGAGTCACCGGGTTACTCTCTTCAAGCGCCTCAGGGAAGGTGGAGTTTGAAGGTTCCGCCACCCAGGCGGCTGTCGTTGCTGAGCTCAATATAGCCCGTTTGGCCGTTTTGGGTGTGCAAAGTGGCAATTCTATAAGCGAAATAAAGCCCTAGGTGAGTGCTACCTGATTCGAAGTCGACGCCTTCTGTCATATTGCCTGGTTGTTCTAGCATGTTTACCGGGAATCCACCGCCGTCGTCCTCTACCATGATTGTTAAACCGCCACTTTCCCGAAATGCCGAGACACAAATGGCGTCATGGCTGTAGCGAATGGCATTTGCCAGGGTGTTGTTGATGACACCGCTGATCAGGTCCCGGTCAAAGTATCCGCTGAGAGAATCGTCGCACTCCACGTCGCATCTCATATCTTTCACCTTGAACAGTGGGTGATAGCGAGCAACATGTTCTTCAAGGAAATCGTTCAGGAAGTGCTCGTCAATATGTGGTCGCAGAGCCTCATTTTCCATTTTGTACAGGCTGAGAAGCTGGACCAGGTCGTTGTTCACCCGTGCAGCCTCATACTGAAGGGTCGCCATTCTGTCTGCCACAGGTAGTTGTAGCTCGTTCACTTCCTGACTGACTTCGTCCAATGAATGCAGCAGCATGCTCAGGGAATTTTTTATGTCATGGACACTGGAGGCCATGATGAAGTTGAAGTCTAGGGGGTTGGCGTTGTCAGGCATATTGGGACCACTTATCTGTCAGGTTACTTCGGTTTGTTCTCGGTTCGTGACACTATAGTTTATTGCCGTCGATTTTCAGGAATTGGCCTTATATCGCTCAAGTAAGTGCTGGTAGCGCCTGTATTGGCGATGATCGGGAGTCAATGCGGACAGACGGTCAAAGCACATTTTCAGTAATCGGCTGATCTCAGGGTCCTGGCTTGGTTTCCGGCTGTGAAGCTTAATAATCGTCTGCAGCAGGTTTAAGTTTAGTCCGACATGCAGAGGAGTGATTTCCATGGCATTTTTGAAAGCTTCCAGGGCTGAGCCGAAATCACCTTTTTCGTAGTGCTGAATACCTTCACGGTTAAATTCCCGGGCCTTGATGCGTTGTTTGAGGCTGACAGGTTCATCCTGGAGTTCTTCAATCCGATGCAGTAATTGCGCGTTTTCAGGGTGCTCCTCTGCGAGTTTACGCAGGAGGCTTCCGGCTTGATCTGAATCGTCAAGTGCGTACAGCGTTTCTGCCATTTCGAGGGTCAGTTCCGGCGTCGTCTCTTCCATTGTTTCGTAAAGTTTTTGCGCAGTTTGAAGAATCTTTTTACTGTCGCTGTCTTTATTCTGTCCGGCAAGAACTCTCGCTTCCACTAGTCGGGATTGCAACTGAACCTGTTTCTCATCTTTATACTTTTCGCGGATTTTGGTTAGTGCCCGGCTGGCTTCGTCAGCAAGTTTTTGCCCTTCCGGTGAGTTATCTCCCTGAGAGTAGTCGGAAAGGCAGCGAACATAGTCTAAATGCAGTTCGGGAGTCTCATAGCAGGAATTCTCACTGAGTTTGCTGGAGTGCCGATAGGCCTTGGCCGCTGTTGCCAGATCGTGATTTGTATGGCTAATCTGCGCCAGCTCTTTTTGTCTGAGCAGGGCTCTTGGTGAAATGGAAACGGCCGATTCAAGCGTGGTCTGGGCTTGTTGGTTCTTGCCTAGCTGCTTCTGAGCTTTGGCCAGCCAGTCATAGGCTTCAGTGAGTTCCGGCTGCTCCTGAATTAAATATTCAAAAACTTCGCAGGCTTCTTTGGGATTGCCTTCCTGAACGAGTACTTTGCCCAGGCCAAGTCTGGCCCAGTCCAGAGGCCGCTTGGCAATAATGTCTTCATAAAGCTTTTTGGCGTGGGCATAGTCACCACTGATGAAAAAAAGACTGGCCTGTAACTTTAGAATGAGTGAGCGATATTTACTGTTGTTTTTCAGGTGCTGGTTACACAGGCTGATGGCTTTTGTAAAGTCTTCCTGGTCCATGGCCCGATAGACATCCTGAAGCGTCTCTTTCTGATCTACTAGGCGGTCCAGACGGTTTTCCAGCAGGGATTGAGTGATGGGCTTGGTGATGTAGCCGTCCGGTTGATATTCCAGCGCCCCCATGACCATTTCTTTGGCTGTTTCTGCGCTGACCAGGAAAAAAATATCGGTATTCTTCAGAAGCTTTCGATATCGAAGCTCTTCCAGAACCTGTTGACCGTTTTTATTGTCGCCCATGTTGTAGTCGCAGAACACAATGTCATAGTGGTTGGCGATACATCTCTGAATCGCTTCCCGACCGTTCCTTGCGCTCTCGATATTTTCGGCACCGAGTCGCCTGAGCATCTGTTTCATGGAAAAAATGAAATTATCGAAGTCGTCTACTATCAGGAACTTCTTCTTCTGGTATGTCTTAAACAGTTTGCTCATTGGAATTCCTTGCCGGACCAGAGGATTC
The DNA here is from genome assembly GCF_000376785.1 of Hahella ganghwensis DSM 17046. Classification (GTDB taxonomy): domain Bacteria; phylum Pseudomonadota; class Gammaproteobacteria; order Pseudomonadales; family Oleiphilaceae; genus Hahella; species Hahella ganghwensis. The sequence goes on along the minus strand of NZ_AQXX01000126.1, from coordinate 62,211 downwards.
TATCTTCTGAAAAAAGGCAGGTTCCGGTAGCAGACTTCGCACCGGTGATCGGAGTTTTTCATGGTTCTGGATACAATTCCTGTGATTAACAGCCATGTGTCGAGGTTAATTTGTTCTAAAAAGCGCATTGTCTAGTAAGTGTTGTTAGTTGCAGCTATGGGTGGGCGGCGCTCTGTATATTGCTTTAGGTGATGGTTTATCATTGAGTCGCGCTCCTACCTGCCAATTAGATCGTTATAATAAGTGTAATATTTTTTTTGAAACTTGCCTGATTTATCGGATTGGTTGCTGTTGAAGGAAAATTTAATATGAAAGGAAATTAAAAAGGCATAAATCCTTCAAAGGAACTAAGCTTATCAGACTTGAAAATATCGGATTTCGTGTCTGTAGGTCTGCCGGCCTGGTTTTTGGAGGTGTTAGGGGAGTGCTGACGCTTTATTAGATTGTACAAAGAAACGACAGAAGCATCACCTGGCTTTAACTAAACTTTAACTGGTTCAGATAATTCGTTAATCTAACTGAAGTTTCTTTATCCTACAGCTGCATCATCGCGCAAGAAATATCATGCAAATCAAACTGAAAGTGGTTCAATGTCCCCCAGAGAGTGAAATGACCGGCAAAATGCTGACGGTCGACGAGTCCGGGGCGACTATCGGCAGGGCGGCAACAAACACTTTTGCCTTGCCTGATGTTAATCGTTACGTTTCTTCGTTACATGCGAAGATTCAGTTCACAGGGCAAAAGTTCGAGATCGTTGATCAGAGTACCAATGGTACCTTCCTGAACAACCTGAGCCAGGCTCTGGTGAAAGGGCAACCCACACCATTATCGAATGGCGACCAGATTTTAATGGGGCCCTTTGTACTGGAAGTGGTGACAGATCATGGTGCCCGTCAGGCTGGAAGCGACGCCGATACGACTTCGGTGAGTGCCACCCTAAGCGGCTATGATTCATTGAGTGTTACGCCTGAACCCGGTGCTGCTCTGGATGATCTGGACAAATGGCTGGAGCCAAGTGAGCCCAAAGCACCAGAGACACCTAAGCCGGTGATACCCGACAGTAAAGGTGCGGATGACAGTCTGATCAATGCTGACAAGGAGCTTGATCCCCTGGCCGCTCTTGGCAAGGGGGAGTCCAGTCCGATGTCCGATCTTGGTCTGGGTATTGATGCTGGTATCGGAGCACAGGACGCACCGGAGGGCAATTTGCCCGAGGGCGGATTTATGGACGGTGGCAGATTGGATGTTCCCGGAATCATACCTGATGATTGGGATAAATCATTGATACAATCAGCTTCGCCAAAACGTCCTGCCCGTCCGAATCCTAATACGGGGAAAGTACCCCAGAGACAGTCACCGGCCAAGCCAACGACTCCGCCTCCGCCACCTAAGCCGTCTGTGAAAGATGCCGGTTCTCTGCTGGATCTGGTGAATACGCCGGAGCATGAGTTATCCAACAGTCCTGAGCCTACACCAGTGGCGGATAACTTTTTTGAGGCTCCAGAGCAGCCAGAAGAAAATCCTAAGACATCAACGCCTCAACGTGATCCGCTGAGTGATAGCTTGCTGGAGGCAAAATTTGGAGCCGAGTTACCGGATGCTACGCCGATACCTGGCAAGAGTCCTTGGCGGCAGGAGCAAAGAGATGCGTCATTTCCGGGTGGCCGTGGACCAGGAGCGTCTCAGGAAATCCCCATTTCGGCCAAGTCTGATGAAGCGCAGAAGCCGAAACCCACGCAGCCTAAAGCTACGCCTTCTGAGGTGGAGGCAAGTCTGACTGACCTGCTAAATGAACCGGTTAAGCAGCCTGACGTGCCCAAGCCTTCTGCTACCCAGAAAGCGGTATCTGAGAAAGGGAAGTCTGAGTCAGTAAAAGCCAAGCCAGGAGTGACACCTGAGCAGGCCATGAATCTGGCGCAGGCTCTTGGACTGGCTGGAATGAATGACGAACAGCTGAAACAGTTGACACCTGTGGTGGCTGAAGTTGTCAAAGTGGCGGTTGAAGGTCTCATGCAGGCGTTGCGGGCTCGGCAGACGATTAAGAATGAATTCCGCATGAATCTGACCATGATTCAGGCAGCGGAGAATAATCCTCTGAAGTTTTCGTTGTCTCCCGAAGATGCTCTGGAAAATCTCTTTGCCAAGCAAGGGAAGGCCTATCTGTCCGCCATTGATTCGACAACGGAGGCATTTGCTGATATCTCAGATCATCAGTTGGCACTGTTCAATGGAATTCGTGGTGCTTATGACCAGTTGATGAATCACTTTAGTCCTGAAAGGCTGGAAAAAAGGTTTTCACGAGGGCGCGGGAAATCGCTTTTCGGTGGCGCGGGCAAAAACTGGGAAGCCTATCAGGATTACTATGAAGAGCTTAACGAGGACCCTGAAAAGACCTTTCGGAATTTGTTTGGGGAGACCTTCGCAGAACATTATGAAAGGAGTTTCAATGAATTGAAGGGAAAGCGCCGCAAATAACGCCTTATCAATAATGATATTCATAAGGCTTTTCGGCAAACCTGTTTTTATACTCTACGCTTATTCCTGACATCCGCCTTCAGGCCGGCGACGGCGGGTGTTTTAGTGGAGTATTTGTAAGTTTCGGCAGAAAGTTGGTTAACGAAAACGAATAGGATCGAAAGGCTTTTGATAGCTGCCCATTGCCGTATTTTGCGGTGAAGGACACTCATCGGGTCGGAGGTCCTGGTAATTCTTGTGGAGGTAAATTCGGCATGAAATGCCTTAAGCAAACGTTCTTTCCCATCTTTGCGGGCATGTTAATTGTTTTGATGGCGGGGTGTTCTACCGTCGGCGAAGTGGTGGGTCGCGACACGACGGTGACTCTTGATATTCGCTCTGCGACGGATATCAACCCCAATGAAGATGGGCGTGCGTCTCCCATTATTCTGAACTTTTATGCTTTGGAAAATGAAAGACAGTTTGAGCAGGAAGATTTTATTGCACTGTATCAGGATCCAGATTCCGTTTTGGGGCGTGACCTGATTTTTACCACCAAGTTCAAGGAATTTACCCCCGGAGAGGTTCGTACGGAGTCGCTGGTGATCGATGATCGTACTCGCTATATCGGGATCATGGCCGAGTTTATTCGCTATGAAGATGCCTCCACCAAAATCGTGATACCTGTAGATGCGCATACAGGGAACAAGTTTCGAGTGTTTATCGATCGCCTTAGCATGCGCTATGAAGATTAGTCCGGGGAAATTGCATGTCCTTTGAAAATCGCGTGGTCTGGACGGAGGGCATGTTTCTCCGTCCACAGCATTATCAGCAGCAAGACCGGTATCATGAAAGCCTGTTGGAGGCGAGAGTCCGTCCTCTGAGTATGTTTTACTGGGGGTTTGATGATCTTGAGATAGATACAGCCCTTTTAAAACTGGGTAAGTTTGCCATTAATCGGTGTCGTTGTATTTTTCCTGACGGGACTCCGGTCAATATTCCTGGTTATGAAGTCAACCTGGATATCCTGGAACCAGGCAAAGGCCTGCAAAATCAAACGGTTTACCTGTCTTTACCTGTGAAAAGGCAAGGAGCCAATGATACTCGGCTGGGTGACAATGCCCAGTCTTTGGTGCGTTTTGATGCTATGGAAATTGAGACATTTGACTCAACTTCCGAACATAGTGATAGCGCTAAAATTCAGGTGGGAAAACACAATCTTCGCCTGCTTCTTGAAAAAGAAGATCGAAGTGGCTTCACTACCTTACCAATTGCCAGAATCGTTGAAACCAGGGATGACGGCGAGATTATTCTGGATTCTGCATTTATTCCCCCGTTACTCGATGTTCGCAGCCACCCAAAACTCAGTGGTGTACTGAATGAAGTGGCAGGCAGTCTGAATCTGCGGGCCGAAGCACTGGCCGGACGGATCAGGGACAGTGGCCGACAGGGTACTTCTGAAATCGCTGATTTCATGATGTTACAAATGGCTAACCGAGTTGAACCCTGGTTGTTGCATCTGGCTCAGGTCAGGCCCATGCATCCGGTTGTTATGTATGGTGAGCTCCTGCAATTGGCGGGAGAGTTGGCTACTTTTACCAGTCAACAGAGAAGGCCACCTGAACTGCCTCAGTATGATCATGACAGTCCGGAAGTGTGCTTTAACCCGCTGCTGCAGCTATTGAATCAGTACATGAGCACTGTCAGTGAAACTTCGGCCGTCACTCTTGAGCTGGTAGAAAGAAAATACGGTATTCATGTTTCGCCTATCAAGGACCATTCGTTGGTCGACAAAGCGTCTTTTATTCTGGCAGTGAAAGCACACATGAAACCGGATCAACTGCGTTCAAGGTTCCCGAGTCAGGTGAAAATTGCTCCTGTGGAAAAAATTCGGGATCTGGTCAATGCACAGTTGCCGGGTATTGGGCTGCAGGTGCTTCCAGTAACACCGAGACAGATCCCCTATCATGCCGGTTTTACCTACTTCCAGTTGGACAGGGGAAGCGATTTTTGGCGCGAGTTGGCCAAGTCCAGTGGATTTGCTCTGCACATAGGGGCGGACTTCCCAGGGTTGGAAATGGAGTTCTGGGCAATCAGAGATTAATATCATGAGCAATGATTCCGATAAGACATTTTTTGGCGGACGTCCTGGGGGAGGAGATGATCGAACAGTCATCGTCCCCATACCTGGCGGTCGTCCTCAGCCTCAGTCCAGACCCGCGCCTGCTCAACCGCAACAGGCCGCGCCGTCACCGATGTCCATGCCTCAGGGGGGCGGGCAGGCAATGGATATTGATCAGGGGTTAAACCCACTGATTGCCAGTGCCACAGAATTGGTCGCCCTTCTAGGCGAAATTCGTCAGACTGTCCAAGTTCAGAACGCTAGTCAACTCCGTTCCCAAGTCGTTACAGCGATCAAAGGTTTTGAGAAAAAGGCACAGGCAAAGGGGGTTGCTGCGGATATTACGTTGTCTGCCCGCTACATCTTATGCGCAGCACTTGATGAGGCTGTCCTCAATACCCCGTGGGGTGCTGAGGTCGGCTGGGCCAGGGCGTCACTTCTGAGCACATTTCATAACGAAACATTTGGGGGGGAGAAGGTCTTCCTTATTCTGGATAGAGTGCAAGCTGCACCAGCCAAATATATTGACCTGATCGAACTGATATATGTCTGCCTCAGTCTCGGCTTTGAAGGGAAGTACAAGCTGGATCCGCGTGGTCGGGATCATTTGGAAACCATTCGCGACAATCTGTCCAGAATGATTCAGATGCAGAGAGGAGAATTTGAGCGTGAATTATCTCCACGTTGGATGGGGTCCTCGCAGCAGAAAAAACGCATTCTTGAGTTCATTCCCATTTGGGTGATCGCCTCTGTGGTGGCTGCTTTGCTCCTGGTGAGCTACAGCGGTTTCCGATATTGGCTGGAAACCGTAACTGATCCGCAGGAACAGCAGTTACTGGATTTTGCGGAAAAATATAAAGAATAGACCATAGACCCGTTTTGTTACTTATACGACGGTCTTGTGCAGTTTCAGGGGCGATTACCCGGAAGCTAACAGGTTAGGAATACATCAGAGGACAGTATGTCGCGCTTTTTTCGATGGCTCATTCATCCATTATTTCTTGCACTGGTAGGCGTGGTCGCCATTTCATTGGTGATTTGGTTCGGGGCGGATTACGTCAAATTCGGTGACCCGGCAGAGGCTCTGTCTTCCATGGGAAGGCTGGTTGTCATTCTGGCAGTGTGGATGATTGGACTGATTATCTTCATGGTCAAACTGCTGACGCAGCGTAAGAAGAATGATGCCATGGTAGAGGCTATACAAGAGGATACAGGGCCCTCAGCCTCTGACGAAGAAGCCCAGGTGATTACGGATCGCTTCAAGCAGGCCATGGGCATTTTGAAAACGGCTCGATTTGAGGGGCGGCAAGGACGGCGGTCGGTATATCAGTTGCCATGGTATGTCATTATTGGCCCTCCAGGTGCTGGTAAAACCACAGCGCTGGTGAACTCCGGGCTGCATTTTCCGTTAAAGGAAAAGCTTGGGATCCAGCAGATTGGTGGAATTGGCGGAACCCGTAATTGTGACTGGTGGTTTACAGACGAGGCGGTCATTATTGATACGGCTGGTCGATATACCACTCAAGACAGTGATGCGACACAAGATAAATCCGCCTGGAACAATTTCCTCGGGCTACTGCGTAAATACAGAACGCGTCGACCAATCAACGGTGTCATCCTGGCGGTCAGTGTTCAGGATTTGTTGTCTTCCAGTGAAGCAGAACGACAGCAGCATGCTGAGCGTATTCGTTTACGCCTGCAGGAGCTGCCAGAGCAATTCAGTGTTAAGTTCCCTATTTATATCCTCTTTACAAAAGCAGATCTTATTGCCGGCTTCAATGAATTCTTTGAAGACCTGACTAACTCCGAGAGGGAGCAAGTCTGGGGGATGACCTTTCCGTTTGCGGACAACCAAAATGCGTCGCAGACCGCCGATTACTTTATCCCTGAATTCGATGCACTTGTTCGCCGTTTGAACGATCGGGTGATTTGGCGCGCTCATCGCGAAAGGGATACAGCCAGACGTAGCAAAATACTCGGTTTCCCGGGACAGGTTGAGAATCTGAGAGGGGTGCTGGATAACTTTATAAAGTCAGTCTTCACCACCAGTCGATTTGAGAAGCAGTCAATTCTGCGCGGTGTTTATTTTACCAGTGGTACCCAGGAAGGCCGTCCTATTGATCGTATTCTGGCAAACCTGTCTTCCAACTATGGGATTAACTATAACGTCGCAGCTACGCCTCCGGGGTCAGGTAAGAGCTTCTTTATTCATCATTTAATGAAGTCTGTAGTATTTCCTGAGTCAGAACTCGCCACTCTTAATGTTGGCTACGAAAAGAAAGTCAGATGGGTTCGCCGTGTAGCATTTGCGTTAATGGCGCTAGTGTTTGCTGGTGCAGTAGGTGCGTGGACAACAAGTGTTCTGAGCTCTCAGGCATTGATGGAAGATGTTCAAGTTGCTCTTGATGAACATAGCCGCTTGGCAACGGAAACGCCTGAACCCCAGGAATTTGAGCAGGTGATTGCCATACTGCAGCCGCTACAGAATATCCGGGTGCTGTACCAAGAAAATAACCACCCTTGGATTAGCAGTCTGGGGTTATATGACTCTGGCGTTGTGTCCAAAACAGATATCACCTATGACCGGGCTTTGCGTCATTTCTTCAGGCCTATGGTTCAACGCCATCTGGAGGGAGTTCTGGTATCCGAGTCCAGTAACGATGCCCTGTATGATGCGCTGCGAGTATACCTGATGCTGGGAGACAGCAGCGTACGTGATATCGGGGAGGTTAAAGAGTGGTTTTCTAACTATTGGGCTGAAAAGCTCCCTGGACAGGCTGGGCAGCAGGATTTGTTGAAAGGGTATCTTAACCAGATGCTGGATGAGAAGTATACCAATCTGGCTCTCCGTGACACTCTGGTTGAGCGGACTCGGAGCAAGTTGAGAACGATTCCGATCGAGAAGCGAATTTACAAACAGATTCAGCGTCAACCGGAATATGCAGGCACGCTTAACCTCAGGGATGACTTAGGGGTTGATATGCGGGCGTTGTTTAATGTTACAGGTGATGTCGGGCGTGCATTGCAGGTACCTCTGTTATATACCAAGGCGGGATACAACAGTCTTGATCTTTCACCGGATTCCGATCTTGTTCAGAAATACTCCAGCGAGCAATGGATACTGGGAGCAGAAAACCAGGAAGATTTTTCTGATAAGGATGTTGAAAACATCGTTAACAAGATCAAGGCACTTTATTTCGCGGATTATATTCAGGCTTGGTCGCAGACTTTGTCTGCGCCAGAAATAGGCAACTTCAGTAATCTGCAGAAAGCAAGAGATGCGGTAGCTCTTAGTCTGGATCGAACGGAGTCGCCGATCAACGCGCTGTTGAATCGTGCCAGTAAGGAAACTCTGCTGACACCTAAACTTCCGGAAGTGGATGCTTCGGGAAGGGCGGGGGCTGTTTTGGATGCAGCAGGTTCCGCTCTGTCAGCACAACGCCAGCCGACACCGGTCGATGAGCACTTCAGGCCTCTGCACAAACTGGTAGAGGAGAAAGACCTGGAGCGTTACACAGAAAAACTGCAGGGGCTTTTTGACAAGTTGGAGGAAATTTCACTTGCTCCAAACTCAGGGGAGGCTTCCTTCAAATATGCTCGAGGCAGATTTGCTGGATCTGGAGAGGATCCAATCAAGGCGATGAGAATCACGGCGTCAAGGGCACCTTCCTATCTTAAGGGATGGCTAGAAACCATGGGTGACCAGAGCTGGAAAGTCATATTGGGGGGAGCCAAAGGGCATTTGAACTCAAGCTGGAATCGCGAGGTATACTCTCCTTTCCAGAAGACCCTCGCCAGAAGCTTTCCGTTCGCTTCCAAATCCAGTAGTGATGCTGCTTTGAGTGATTTCAGCAATTTCTTCAAGCCGGATGGTGTTGAGGAAAGTTTCGTCAAAGCCAATATCAGGCCTTTTGTTGATAGCAGGCTAAGACCTAAAGCAGTAGACGGTCGCACGATGGGGATTAGTAATTCTTCACTGAATCAGATCAGACAGGCGGCAGCACTGAGGCAGGTATTCTTTGGTGATAGTGGAGGAGATCCATCAATCACCTTCCAGGTTAAGCCGCATCGTCTTGATAACACTGTTCGCAGATTTGATCTGGAAGTTGGAACTCAAAGGTTGCGTTATACCCATGGTCCTCAATTACGTAAAACCATGCAGTGGCCCACCTATGATAAGCCTGGAGCCCGGATTGTATTTGAAGATCTGAATGAGACTCTTCACCAGACTGCTTATGACGGTGATTGGGGGCTGTTCCGTTTGCTGGAAGATAGTACGGTTGAAGGGGGCGGGTCAGCGCGTCTGTATCAGGTTGGAGTGGAAGTCGAACGGCGTAAAGCGCAGTTGGAGCTGCTGGCCTCCAGTACCTTGAATCCATTTTCTGCAGGATGGATCAAGCAATACCGGTGCCCGGAATCCTTGTGATGAGTTGTGATCAAAAAGTGGACGTGACTCTCATTGTTTACCAGTCAAGGGCCATAGAGGAGAGTAGGGTATGACCGAAACAAAGCTCGGGTATTTTGGGAAATTGCCCTGTACTGGTGATTTTGTGCAGTTCAATCTCCCAGGCTCAATGAGCTCTACTTGGGATAAATGGCTACAGAACAGTGTGCTGGCAAGTCAGCAGGCGTTGGGAGAGCATTGGCTGGATTTCTATCTGGTAGCTCCATGGTGGCGCTTTGTTTTGCTGCCTTCCATTGTGAATGAGCAGGCTTGGGTTGGTCTATGGTGCCCCAGTGTGGATAAAGTGGGGCGATATTTTCCGTTTACTTTGATGTATCCACTTGAACCACAGGTCGCTCCTTTGGATGTGATGCTGAAGAATGCTGTGTGGTATGAATCATTGGAAGCATTGGTGGGGCAGGTGCTCGATCAGGCTATCGATTTTGATGAGTTCAGGCAGGCATTTATTGAGCTGCCGCAGCCTGATATAGACAGCCCACGAATTGGGGGGCTCGACGCTCTAAGCCTTGATGTTCCCATGACTGCGGCGGGTCCTTTTCAGGTCACGAGTGCACTGACATCCGAGCTTCTTCATCAGGCTGGAGCGAAATATAGTTTTTGGTGGACCGAGGGTTCAACCTGGGTAAGGCCTAAATTAATCAGTAGTAACCTGTTGCCAAAGTATCAAAGCTTTACTGCCTTTATCGATGGAAAATGGCAGCAATGGGGCTGGCAAGGTCTGTATTAGATAAAATAAGAAAGGCGCTTTATTCTGGTGAATGCTTTTACCTGCAAATCCGAACTTCGAACCCATCAGGGAAATGTCAGAACACATAATGAAGATTCTCTGGCGGCTCGTGATGAGGATGGTTTATGGGTCGTTGCTGACGGCATGGGAGGACATCATGCCGGCGATTACGCGAGCCAGAAAATCACATCAACCCTAAAAAATGCAAACCTGAGGGCCTATCTGGTAGATGTGGTTGAACAGGTTGAAGATAGCCTTTTTCGTTTGAATAACGAGCTTATTGGTTATGGGCAGGAAAAGTTTAATGGCAATAAAGTTGGCTCGACAGTTGCGTGCCTGGTTATCAGGTATGGGGTGGCTGTTGCCATTTGGGCAGGGGATTCTCGCATTTATCTGCTGAGAAACAACAAGCTCTATCGAATGAGTCATGATCACAGTAAAGTTCAGGAAATGATGGATGTCGGGCACCTGACTAAAGAGCAGGCAGAGCAAAGTCGTTTCAAGAATATGTTAACAAGAGCTGTGGGTGTTCATGATGAATTGTTTGTGGACATTAATGCGTTTACTGTAAAGCCCAAAGATCGTTTTCTGATCTGTACTGATGGTTTGTACAATGAAGTTAACGAAGCAAGAATACAGCAGCTTATTCATCAGTCAAAAATCCAGAAATCTTCTGACCGTCTTCTTAGTGAGGCTCTGTCAGGAGAGGCCCGAGACAACGTAAGTTTTATTCTTGTTGAGGTGCAGTAATATGTCTGCCGCGAAGTACAATGATAAGTTGATGGCTTTAAACCAGAAACAGCTGGACGAAGATGTCACTCGCAGTGATATTCGTCGTCAGCGTCGGCAGGTATTGGAGGCGGTCCTCGACGATCGTGAAAACTATAGCTATAAAGGGAAAGATGGGAAACCCCGGAGTATGGTAATGGGGTTGATTCTGTTTTCTGTTGTTGGCGTTGTTGCGGCAAGTTACTTACTGTACCTGCTTTCTATTGAATAATTCCTCTTTTCGCGCCTCTATCCTTCCTGTTTGATCCAATCCTAAATATTCCCTGATAATAAATTGGTTCTGCCGTGATGGTATGCCTTATTACCAGATTGCCAAAATAATCTGGCAAGGGGGGTATGGCGATTTCTCAAGGGAGACGCTGCAATTGCCTTTGTTGGATGTTTAAAAATTGGCGAGGTATGAAAGCAAGTGGTGGGGAAGGACTAATGAAAATATTAAGCGGCGAAAAGAGTGAGGGGGGGGAGAATTTGGGGCAATAAAAAAGGGAGAATTTCTTCTCCCCTTTTTTAGTTAGCCGTGTGGCTGACCAATTAAAGCTTCTTGCCAGCTTCCAGGTCGTAACCAACACGCTCTGGAGTAGCACCTTTGTTAGCACGGTCCGCAGCAGTGTAAGCCATTACTACTTTAGCGAAGCTCAGAGAGATTGCTTCACTAGGAGCAGAGTCGGCACCGGCAGATACAGAGTAGCTGCTAATCATTACGTCTTCCAGTTCGTAGGAAACGTATTTTTCGATCTTGTCTGCTGCAGTACGAACAACGTCGATTTGTACTTTAACGCCAGCGTCGCCAGTCAGAGATTCTTTGAACAGACCTGAAGAAGCGGTGTCCATCAGCTTGGAAACAGCTACTTCGCTGATGCTTGGACGGGTAGCTTCACGGTTAGACATGTGACCAGCTTCCATAGTGATGTGGCGTCCAACGCCGAACTGGAAGCTGTCAAGACGAATCCAGTCTTTGTAACCTTCAGCGGTTACATTACCTTTAACTTTCAGCCCGTTGTAGTTCATGTAAATTGCCATGGTGTATCTTCCTTCTGTTGTGTCAGTTTGACAGTTTAACTTGGTGTCACTTACTAAAGCGGTAATGCATTTATAAACCCGTCAAAAAAAGATAATCTTTTTTTCGACATTCTTTCCTTCCTTGTAGTCGATTGATTTTAAGGGGAAAGTTCCTTGATGCCGGCCCCTGATTATAGATAAATCCATTTTTGTCGCACCAAAAAATACGGTGGTGTATTTCATGGATGTACGGCTGGTACAGGTACACAGGTGGACAAACAGGGGTAATCGGCGACAGTAAGTATGGTAAGAGACGATCAATCCATCAAGTCTGAAAGTGAGAACCTTTCTGTATTGTAATTGCTTGTCTGCTTTCTTCGTAAAAATAGGCACCCGCTTGTTTGGAACTATCCGTATTCGATTTCGTCAACTAAATGCCAATAGCGGGGTAGTGCGACCCTGGTTATTTGCTGGAACGAAGATCTGGTTGCGACTGATTGGTTTGAATAATGTAGGATGCAACTTTAAGGATAATCCGAAAGGTATAGGCTGTTCTTCGAATTGATCATTTATTGCTACAAGTTATAATTTTTTCGCTTTTCCCTTATAGGGTATTCCCTAGGTTGGTTGAAGCTGCAAGCTTTAGGGGGCTCGATAGAAAGTGCTTGAGGGCGGTCTGTCTGGATTTGCATTGGTTCCGCCAGAATTAGGAATGTTTTATGATGGCGTTCAAAAAATGTACTTATGTCGTTGGTGCTATATCGGAAATTAGACGACAGTGCTGTTGTTAACCCGCCTTTGTCGAGATTCGTATTTTTCCAGTCTTTAGACTGCTGAATTAAATGCCGGAGCTGGGAAATACAGGGAGCAGGCCTAATTGAAAAGGGCCTTGTCAATTAAGAGGAAGACTTTTATAAACATCATATTCGACTACCTGTCCATGCCTGTCCAAAGTACATTTCTTTGGTAGCGGTAGTTGATGTCATAAAGTGGAATTAAAGTCGCACGAGTGTCTGTTTTAAGGGTGATCCCGGAAGCTGGACTGTAGTGAGAGATAGTATTATTAAAGGAAGGAGTAGAAGAGGATGGTACTCATAACTGAAAGGCAAGGGAGAAAATTTTCCCGGTTGGTCGTTTCCGGATTGGTCTCTTTAGGGTTGGTCGCTGTACTCTCTGGGTGTCAGCAACAGCAAACAAAACCTGAAGAAGAGCTAAATATCCCGACTCAGGAATCCGAGGCAGACCTGAATAAGGAGCCCGCGTATCTTCCCAAGGCCGGGCTGACTTCCAAGCAACGGTTCAGATATGCGCTTAAAAAGCTAAATGCTAATAAAGTGGACGAGGCATTGGTTGAGTTGGAAGCCTACCAGTCAGAAAAGCCAAATGACTCCAGGGCAACTCGTATAATCAAGCAGATTAAGACGCCAGTAGAAGAGTTGTATCCGGCAGAATCTTTTCCTATTCAATTGAAATGGGGGCAGACACTTTCAACACTTTCCCGTGATTACTTAGGAGATGTGTACGGGTTTTACGGGCTTGCGAAGTATAATGGCATTCCGGTTTCCAGCAAGTTGATCGTCGGGCAATCAATTAATATTCCTGCGACAGACAGAGCAATTAAAGCAAAGAAACAGGCGGCAGAGCGAGCAAAGGCGGAAACTGAAGCTGTTGAAGAAATTGTAGAGCCCGTACCTGAAGATATCGCGGACATGGAAGAAAGTGCGGCAGTGGATATGGAAGATCAGGCAGTCGGCACTAATGAAGAGGTTGTTGTACAGGAAGATGCTGTAAAAGAGCAGGTTGTTGACGCTGCTGTCGATGAGAGTGTTTCTGAAAGCAATGCCGAAGTTACCGAAACCGGGACCGCTAAGGTTGAACAGCTTTCGGGTTCATCGAGTGCAGCATTAATCAATTCTGATACTGTTCGACAGGCCATTGCTGATGAAGACTACGTCGCTGCGGCAGAGGCTATCCATCAGTTACGTTCGGACAACTCACTTCCTGAAGATTTAAGCAGCGAAGTGCCATCCATATATCAGCGTGTGGCTAACGAGCTTGAGAGCGACGATCCTGCATTAGCGGCGAGATATCACTATGAGATTGGTAATATCCTGTCGAGTCGGGGGGATTTGGATGCAGCCCTGCCAGCTTATGTTCGTAGTGTGGGCTTGGATGAGTCTAACGAAGAGGCTCAAAGAGCGGCTGAAGAGCTGAAGGCTCAACTCGCAGCCAAATACCACCGAATGGCTACCAATGCCTACAGAAAGCAGGAACTCGATGAAGCTATTTCCCTGTGGGAATACGTTCTGGATATCGATCCTGAACACAGCGCGGCTAAAGCCTATCTGGTTCAGGCGAATGAGCTGAAAGGCAAGTTGTCTAAAATAAAGGATCAGTAAACTGTGGCATTGTGATCCCTTAAGGGGGTGAAGTGAGACTTGCCGCATCTTTCGTTAATTCGTAGTTAAAATCCAAGTCTGTTTTTCAGAGATTTTAGATATTATCCGAAAGTAGCCACACGCTATCAGAGAAGGGAATGTTATGGACTTAGTGGGCAAAAAGTTAGGACGTTACCGAGTGGAATCAGCCCTTGGCAGCGGTGCCATGGCAGATGTATATCTTGCTTTTGATGTTGAAATCAATCGCCATGTGGCAATCAAAGTACTTAAGCGGGATATTTGGTTAACCGAGAAATTTACGGCACGTTTTCTCAGTGAGGCCAAAGCGGCGGGCATTCTATCTCACTCCAATATTGTCACGATCTATGACGTCGGCAGGGTCGAAGAGGTTCCTTACATCGTTATGGAGTTGGTGGATGGGGAAACGCTCGGTAAGAAGCTGAACAGGGGAGAGCGTTTTACCACCAAGCAGGTTATCCGACTGATGCTTCAGCTGGCAAATGCGTTGGATTACGCGCATGGCAAGGGCATTGTGCATCGTGATGTAAAACCGGACAACATTCTGTTTATGCCTGACGGTGAAACTGTAAAACTTGCTGATTTCGGTATTGCTCACAGGGATGACAGTAGTGAAACCCAGGTGGGAACCATACTGGGGACACCAAGATATATGTCGCCCGAACAGGCATGCGGTGAATCTTTGGACGGCCGCTCTGATCTTTTTTCTCTTGGCGTGGTCATGTATGAGTTATTGACTGGTCAGAAAGCTTTCAAGGCAGATTCAATGGGAACGGTTGTGGCTGAAATTATTAGCAAACAGCCTGAATATCTCAAGAAAATGCCCGAGGGTATGCCTCGAGGGCTGCATAATATTCTGCGGCGCCTGCTGGAAAAGAAACCCGGTAAACGTTTTAACAGCGGGCGGGAGCTCGTAGATGCTCTGCATTGGGAGCTGGATGCTCTTATCGATCAGGAAGAAAAAACCAAGCAACGTTATATGCCATTGCATATTAAGTGGACTGCCATTATGGGCGGTATTGTTGCGGTGGTTCTGACGGTCAGTATTCTGATAGTAAACAGAATACAAAACCAGGTCTTGATCGAGCAATCGGTTGATGGGGGCGTTTCTCTAGCGAAATTTATTGCATCGGAAAGTGCGATACCGGTTCTTGGAGAGGACTGGAATACCGTTGAAGCCCTGGTAAAGGATGCCGGCGAGAGAAATACTTTTGAATATCTGCTTTTGCTGGATCAAAACAAGGAAGTGCGTGCAACGACTGATCAGGCAATGCTGGGTAAAGGTTTGCCTGCATCTACAGGTGAGGTGATCTATCAGCAGGACAAAGTCGTTGTTACCAGTATTGCTGCAGAAGAAGGCGGTGCAGTTTTTGATTTTGAAGCACCAATTTTCTTTGGAGATACCTCTGTTGGTTACATTCATCTCGGTTTGAAGCAGGACAGGTTGGAAGAGGTTATTGATATTACGACCTATCTTCTGATTTCTGTGGGACTGATCGCGCTTTTGTCGGTTGTCTTCATTTTCTATGGATTTGGTCGGCGCATGGGAATGCGAGTTCGCCTGCTTAAAAATGCGATGACAGGTTTGGCGGAAGGGCATTTTAACCGGCGTATCCATCAGGAGCAGAATGATGAAATTGGTGATCTCTGTCATAGCTTTAATGATATGGCGGCCAAATTTCAGGAGCTGCTGCAGCCGGAATGTGAGCACGAGTCTGAAGATGTCCACCACGAGTCGCCGATAAGTGAATCAAACGAAGAGCATCACATCCACTCTGATGCCACCGTCATAGCTTCTGATCTGCTTGAAAAGCCTGATTCTGAGGGAGTTGATGAGGCTCAGGATGAAGTGGGTGATAAAACCATGCTCAGTCCCATGGAGGGTGATTTCTTCCCGGATCGTTCGGGAATTGATATTGATATGGCTAAATACAAGCCCAAGCCAAAGAAAGACAAAGAGATCAAAGAAGCCAACGACTGAAGGTGGAAGGCGTTGTGTTGAAAAGGATGTTAAAAGCCCTGGTCATTGCTCTCGTGGGAGTAATGATCGTGGGTTGTCAGTCGAGAATTCCAGGCATATCCATGCCGATCAATACCCTTGAGGTATATGACTATAGCCGGGATTATCTGATTATCAAATCGCAAGAAAAAGATAGTTTTGAAGCTATTTCCGCGCGCTATTACGGAGATGCATCGCAGTCATTTCGAATAAAAGAGCTTAATCCAACCTTAGAGGCAGAGGGTGAGCAGCTTGTAGTATTGCCTCTAAGGAATATTAATCCAACTGGGGTATACCCTGGTTACTACAAGACCATTCCGATCTTGTGTTATCACCAGTTTACGGAGGCTTCCTCGTCTTCGCATCCTCTGGTTCTGCGCGAGAGAAAGTTTCGCCGTCAAATGCAGTATCTCAAAGATAACGGATATCAGGTGTTGGGACTGGATGATCTGGATGACTACTTTACCGGTAAAAAGCCAATTCCCGATAAGTCAGTAGTGTTAACCATCGATGACGGGTACCGAAGTATCTACGACGTGGCGTATCCGGTACTTAAAGAGTTTGGCTATCCTGCGACGGTATTCTTATATACAGACTTTGTTGGAGGTGGGGCGGCTCTTTCCTGGAATCAAATCAAAGAACTTCAATCCAGTGATTTGATTACCTTCCAGCCTCACTCCAAATCCCACACTTCTTTAGCAACGTTGGATGATCCTGATCAAGCTAAAGTTGACTTTATTCGAGCTGAAGTGGCTGAGCCAAAGGCGGTTCTGCAAAGCAGAATTGGTGTTTCATCGCGCCACTTTGCCTATCCCTATGGCGACAGTAGTCTAACGGCTGTCAGTGTACTTGAAGAAGAAGGCTACCAACGTGCCTACACCGTCCAGGCAGGTGGAAATCCGACATTCTCGGACCCGATGAGAATGCGGCGTGCCATGATTTACGACTCTGATTCGCTCTCGATATTCAAACTCAAACTCACCACCAGGGAAAAATTCAGGCAGTGATACATGCAGTTCAGTCAGTGCAAAGCTTTAATATTTATTGCGAATTTATCGAGTTGTAATTCTGTCCCATCGAGGGAGCGCCTCGTTGCTATGGGTGCTAATGTTTGGAAGAAAGTCCGATCGGCTCAAGTCAGGATTTTGAGCGGTATTTTTCTGTTCGCCGCCATGTTGCTGGCAGGTTGTAGTCAGGCACCTGTTTCACCGGCAAGTGATTCCAGTGTCCGGGAGTTTTCCCGGTATCACCATCAGATGGCACAACGGTATATTGATTCGGGAAGCTATTTTCAGGCGCTTCAACATGTGGAAATGCTGGCAATAGTGGAGCCCTATAACAGTAGCTATCAAAAGAATATTGAAGCATTACGCAGCAGGATAAAGAAGAAAAAACAGCAGTTGGTGGCACAAAGCGAAGCTTCCCGAGCTAAGGGCGACGATCAATCAGCCTATTATGCCCTGCTTCAGGCCCTCAGTCTTGACCCGGAAGATGCATCACTGTTGCCTCCGCTTCAGCAACATTATGCCTACACCCTTCGTGGTGAACAGGAAAGAAAGCAGGCTAATTATGTCGCTAAATCAAAACCTGTAGAGAATAAGGTCAAGACCTCCAAGTCAGGGAGGAGTGGTGGTGAAGGCCGGGGGAGGGTTGAGCGGGCTTCATTAACTAAGCTAAATACAAGTGAATCTGCAGACCCACTTAAGAAGCTTCGGGAACTCTTGAAGCAAGAAAGCTACAGGGAGCTGATTTCAGAGGTGGAAGCATCCACTGGTTCAGTGAAATCAAATGCAAAGGTGAAAGAGTGGTTGGCAATGTCACATCTAGCGTTGGCAAAAGAAGAGTTTAAGGCCAATCGTCTGGATGCCGCGACTTGGCAGATTGATAAGGCCCAAAACTATATGTCGCTTTCCGGCCGTTTAAAAGGAGAGCTTAAAGAAGTTTGTCGAAGTATCGCGCTGGCCTTATTGGAAGAGGGGAAAGGATTGTTGCGCACTGATCTTGAAAAGGCTGTTGATGTACTGGAGAAAGCCAAAAAGCTCGATGAACAAGATGGCGGTATTCAGCTGGCTTTGGAGAGGGCATACCGTCTGAAAGGGAATTTGGACAGAATAAAAGGGAATTCAGAATAGAGGATTGAGTCTGACTCTTTCATACTGTTAGTCTGCTAAAGAGTTTTTTAAACCAAGCAAAAAGCAGTAATTATGATTAACCTCAATCCTCACCGGCAAATTAGAGCAGTTTATACAGATAAAGTGATTCGTGTTTATCAAGCGTACTCTGACGCTATAGCTGATAGCGCGATAGCTCATGGGACCTTTGTTTCTCTGCCATTTAAAATGGAACGTATGACCTGGATTAAGCCCTCATTTCTCTGGATGATGTATCGCTCTGGTTGGGGGAAGAAAGATAGTGGCCAGAATCGAATTCTGGCCATAGATATTAAAAGGGATGGATTCGAATGGGCGCTAGAGCATAGTTGTCTAAGCCACTTCATTGACGGGTGTTACACCTCGAAAGAGGAATGGTTGGCTGTTAAAAATAACTCTCCTGTGCGAATTCAGTGGGATCCAGAAAGGGATTTGCACTTGCAGCCGTTAGGCTACCGCGCGATACAGGTTGGTTTGTCAGGGGAGGCGGTTGATCTTTATGTGAATGAATGGATTGAAAGTATCACGGAAGTTACCGAATTGGCTGACACTATCTGCGCTCTCGTTGAGCTCGGAAAACTGGAAGAGGCTCGTTTACTACTGCCAAAGGAGCAGGTTTACCCTACCAGTGAAGGGCTTGCTAAGAAGATAAACTGTCTCTGACTTGTGGAAACTTCTACAAGCTATGGTAACTCGGAGAGGAGTTCCTCCAGCCACACCTGGAGATCTTGCTGAGAATCAAAATCTTCTTCCGTTAGTTCCTCATATTCCTGCGGTGAAATAAGCTCTTTTTCGATAGCTTCCTTCAATTGGCTCTTGAACAAGTTGATATCATACGGAAAACCCGTTTCTGTGATCATCGCCTCTCTGATGAGTAAGGGGTCATAGCATTCGACGTGACAATATTTCCGCAGTATTCTTTTTAGAGGTTCCTTTATTTGATTCATCTAAGCTCGGTAAAAGTTGTCTGAATCATTATTTAAAGGGCTCATAGCTCTTCAGTCCTAATTCTGTCGAAATGCGCTTTAGATCATCCATCAACCCTTGTTCCAGCATGTATTGTGGAATGTACCAGTCGTGACGAGCTCTGCGCGAGATGTAGCTTTTTCTGCTGGCGTTCCAGAATGAATATCCAAAAAGGTCTTCGGCGCAACAGTTGCGCATTGGATTAATTCCCAGTTTTTCACCCTTGATAACTGTTACCTCATTGGTTTTGCCTGGTAACGCGTCGGGATCGGGCTTGTGATTCCAAAATTCATTTTCTATGGTATCGATAAACCAGGGTAGTGCTGCCAGAGGGTATTCTTTTTGAGCGCTTGTATACTTTTTGTGTATTGGGCTGTAGGAGCTTTCCCACAGAGCTAAGTATTGACCTTTTTTAAATAGCTTTACTTTGTCATCTGGGAACATGTCATATTTTATATCTATCAAAAACAGTTCGTCAGCCTTTAAATGATCAGGGGTTATTAGTCCCAGGGCGATTTTCATAATTAATTTAGAGGGAGTTAAACCTCTCTTTCCTCTACAGAAGTATTGAAGCTAAATTTGAGCATGAAGGTTGTGTGCGGCAAGTGAGTTTGTCACTTTAAGCTGAGCTTTATAGCGCTTCTAGGGTATCATTGATTAGCTTTGTGGGAATCAAAATTTCAAGCTCTGTATAAGATGAGGCTCTTTCCAATAATCTCATTTTGTCCTCGTCAACCCTTAACCCAGATATACGAAACATGCCCCTGACGGCTTCGACTCTAACAAATAAGTCTTCATTACTGTCGTTAAGGATGCTGTTCAGTTGCTCCATAACTTGCTTGTCTGCGTTATGATGATTGATGCAATGAATGCCAAACCTGAAAGAGACTTTAAACTCAGGAACATCATATCCATGATCGATAAACTCATTGCGCCATTTGTTGACGTCGAGAACCCACAGATCTCGATCACTTCGGAACCAGCGGATTTTTCCACGATAACGAATTGCAATAACTACTTCGTTGGTATCTGAACTATTCATCTGTGGTCATGTCTTCAGTATTTATTCTAAAGCTGTTATTCAGATCCTGTCAGTGAAATATTTGAGAGACTGTTCGGCTTCCAGTGCTACGGCAGGGTCCTGGTTTTTTGTATATGTGTTTAGTAGTTCGAGGCTTTCTTCACTTGGGTAATACTTTAGGGCTTCAGCAATATTGGCTTTGGGGTTGGGCGTAGATGCTGGTAAATTTGTAAATTGCTGAATTGTCTGCCAGCCCTTATCTGGATCTAACTTTGTTAATACCGGTAGTAGCTGACTAGCCTGATAGGTTTTTCCTAGAGAAAGTGTATTGTTAATTGCCTTTTCAATAAATGGGATGAGTTCAACAAAATCGTTGCTTAGAAGTCCGAGCTTTAGCTTGGATTCGAAGTAGTAATCCGGATAAATCGCCAGTATTTTTTTAAAGGCTTTCAGCATTCTTTCCTTGTTGCCTTCCGACAAGCCATATAAGTGAACGGCATATGATAGCTCGTCATATACGTTGTCTTCACCTGTGATTCGATTTGGTGAGAAGCCTTTGTTGGAAATGTCTTCTTTGTTTATATATTCTTCCAGCTTGTCCAGTGCGATATCTTTTCCCCAGGCCGCTAATACCAATGTCGATTGGTATGAGAGATATGGATCCGAGGAATTTAGCATTTTAGATAGAGCAGGAACCCGTTCTTCCAAAGGGGGGTCGAGAAGCTGTACTTCATCAAGTCCAACATCTTCTCCATATTCATCCGTATAGAGTAGGCGGTATTCTTCTGAGTTAATTGGTGGCATCCTATATCAGTTAACCCCTCTCTTTAGAGAGTTGAAGGTGTTATGGGCTGGGGTCGTTGTTAATTCAAAAGTTATCTCCTGGCCGAGACGAAATCAGCGGGCTTTTTTCTTCAATTATCAACATAGCCTTTACTTGATGACAGCTCCTTTCATATCTGCTATTTCTCCTGGAATGGTGCAGTCATGAAAGTAGGTATTGCTGAAAACTGCGGAGCTGAAGTTTGCTTGCGTTAGGTCGCAGTTGTCAAAGTCAGTACCAACTAGAGATGTCTCGATAAAGGATGAGTTGTTAATTTCGGAATCGCTAATCTCTGCTCTGACTAAGTTGGCTTTATCAAATTTTACATTTAGAAACTTGCAGGAGTGGAAGTCTGATTTGCTCAATTCCGCATTATAGAATGTGGTTTCTGATATTTCGCAATTACCGAATTGTGCGTGGTTTAAGTCTGTGGAGTTAAATGTGCAGTTTGATATTTTCGAGTCATGCGCGCACAGGTCAGAGAGATCCAGATCGCTAAAATCAGCATTTTGTATTATAAAGCCAGATAAATCAGTGAGGCGTACGCCAGATTTTCCGCCGGAGATCTGATGTTCTCTGTGTTTGCTGATTAACGTTTTTATATTTTTGGCGGATAGTTCAACTCTGACTGACTCTTTCATAAGCGCGGTGGCTTCCATCTGTTGTCTGGCTAGTAAGAGTCATCGTAATAAGATTCTTCACCATTTGCTAACTTCTGTAAAAGATCTTGGAACTCTATGTTCAGTTTTTCTTTATCTAAGCTTTTTGGATTGAAATAGTTTTCAATTTGTTGTTTGACATGGGATGCAAACTTTGACGTGGTAAGCGAGCTCTGTACTGTCTTACATAGTGAATATGGGATGCATCCCATACTCCATCAGAGTATGTTTTAGTTGGAATTACTGGCTTTTTAGTTGCTACATCTTTGATATTGCTCAGCCATTCATCAACGACAATGCATGATTGCATGTAGTCGCTAATTAGTACTGAATCCTCTTCGCTAAGCGCATCTTTGTTTTGTAGTAAGATTATTGCACCAGAGAATTTGGTGCCCTTTTCTTCCTTAAAGTAGGGAAGTGCTTTCATGTCAAATTTTACGCGAGATGGTTAAAGAGTTGTGCTTATTTAAAAGGCTCATATCTCTTTAACCCTAACTCTGTCGAAATGCGCTTTAGTTCATCCATCAACCCTTGTTCCAGCATGTATCGTGGAATTTGCCAATTCTGAGGAGGAGTTCTTCCTATATAAGGTGTTCTACTTTTGTTCCAAAAAGAATAACCAAATAGATTCTCGGCACAGCAATGCCGCATGGGATTTATGCCAATTTTTTCACCATTGATGTTCGTCACTTCATTGACTTCACCAGGTAATGAGTTCGGATTAGGTTTATGGTTCCAGAACTTGTTTTCAATAGTATCAATAAACCAAGGTAGCGATTTTAAAGGGAATTCATCTTGGTTATGTCGCCTGTTGTTTGTAAATAAGCTGGTAAAACTAGTCCAAACAACTAGATGGTTTGCTTTTTTAAATAATTTTACTTCCTTGTCGGGAAACATTTCGTAATGAACGTCTGCCAAGAATAATTCATCCGCTTTTAAGTTATTTGGATCAATTAAGCCTAAGGGTTTTTGTGTTATGTCCATATTTACATGCAACTTTTATCTATAAAGGTGTTAAGTCTAAGGTTTTTACAATGTTGTCGTCTTGTAGTTCGGATAGCTTTGGTAAGTGTCTCTCTAGGGATAATGTTTCTACAACACCGTACTTTCCACCGCCAGCGGCAGTATTCGCAGTTAATCCATTGCCAGTAAACTCTGAGTTTGCGCCAATTTCAGTACGTATATTGTGTCTTGCGCTAAAAAGTTTTTCTTCATCGATGTTCATCTTATCTGAAAATTCGAGTATTTGCTCGGAATCAAACTCATTACCTCCCGCATCCCAGAACTCTTGCATTTTATTTGCGTATTCTGCTTGATATTCTGAGTTCATCGTCTGTCTGATGATATCGGGTTCATGTATTCCGCCTAGTTCACGTACGCTAGCGTCGGCCAGGTTATCCCAGCTTGGAACTATGGTGTTTTGGCCAAAATTTTCCAGGTTTTCCCCTCTATCGACAATATGCATCACATAGTCTTTGCTTGGATCGAAGTTGGATTCTGCTCCCAGGACCTGATGGATTAATTTGGGGTCTGAATCTGCCGCCTCAAGTTGATCAAATGATGTCGTCCAGGTGGGAACAAGCCCGCTATCGCGTTGGTATGACAACTTTGCGTCGGGATTGGTGTTTTTCGGCTGTATGCTGACGAGGAAGCGCTCATTGGCGGTGGCTCCGGTGGCAACCATTTCTAATAATTGATCATCGGAATACTTGGGTTGGTAAGGTGGCAACCCTGCAGCTTTTCGTTCCTCTATAGCTTCCCGAGCCCGTTTTAGACGAGCTTCGGCTTCTTTTATAGAACTGACCGGTTTGGACGTTGGAGCTTTGCTATCAGTTGCTTTCTCGGGAGTGTTCGGTTTCCTCTTCGGTGCCTCCTCCTTAATCTTAATCGGAGGCGGCTTGGGCTTGCTGGGCTCAGTCGTTGCGCTGCTGGATGGTTTGCCGGTTCTTCTGAACAGGCGGTGTTCCGGCTTGACGCGTTTCTTGCGTTTAGCCAGGCGTCGGCCCAGGTCGACGAAGTATTCGCCGAGTTTGTTGAGGATACGGATGTAGCGAGCTTTGCTGGCTGTGATGGCGATGATGGCTGCGCCACCGGTCAGGAAGGTGAGGACGGCGCCGAGTATCAACTCAAAGGCAGCGCCGCCAGACATCTCGGTCAGTTCCAGGGCATGTTGTGCCCGGATATAGCCTTCCACAAAATCCACCAGCTTTCGATGCAGGCTTTCGTCTTCCCAGATGACGGCGGCAATGTCGAAAGCCTCATTCAGCATCTCTGGGGTGATCTTGGTGGGATCAAAGCCGATAGCTTCCACCAGTTCTTTCTTTTCCGCTTCCCGATAATTGCGTTGAAAGATCTCGTACCAGGATTCTGGATTGTCTGCGGCCCAGCCTGCGGTCACTGCCGCTTTCAGCAAGCGCTGCATGCGTAATCTGGGAGAGGCAACGTCATAAGTTTCTTTGACGAAGCTCATCATTGACCAGACGGCATTGCCCAAGCCGACACCGAAGGCTTTGGCGTAGGCGGCGGCTTTCTCCAGTGAATTCCGCTGGCCATGTTTCTGCTCAATCGCCTGGGCTTCGGCCTTTTCAATCTGAATAATGTCTTTCAGGGTCCGGTCTATTTGCTCGCGAATCGCTTGTTCTGCCCGCGTGTCCGCATCGGAGATCACCGGGGCCTGATGGCGATAGACTTTGAGGCTGCCTCGGGTGAGGGCATCGGCCAGTTCATCGATACGATGAATGGAGCGAGGATCGGCTCCGGCGCCCCAGTCACGTCCGGGGAAATGCAAAAGGCCGTAGAGAAGTCTGTACACCTGATGGGATTGTTCGGTTTCCAGTCCCATGACAAAACCATGGGCATTAAAAGGATTACCTGGGCCAAACAATAGCTGCTGTAGATGCTCGAAGGTGTCAACGAGAGGCCTGGTGATGATACAAAGGCCGTAGCTGGGGTGGTTAAGCGTAAGGTAATCCATTTCTGACAATCGTTCCCGGATTGAGGTTCCTGTATCCCTTTGGCCACAACTGGCTGGGGAGGGCCTGGAATTGTATTCCTGGCAGCTTTTGTAGAATGTCGAGCTCTGTCTCAGTTTGCTTATAGAGGCTCTGAGAGGGGTGGGTAACGCGACATCTTGTCTGTATAGGGTGGTCGATTTTAGTCTGAGGAATTAAATTTTCAATCATCCAAAAGGTATAGGGGGGTATATTGAATAAGTCGATAGGTGATTGAATAATTAGGGGGTTTTCCTATTCGGACGCTCTTCGGTATCCTTGGAATCTTTATGTACGGAATTGAGCGGTGATATTCATAAATAAATTGACTGGTTTGATGAAAAAAAATCGCTTAAGCAGATAACAGGAAGGTTTGTACTTAGTGTACGATCTATTATTTATGGAGTGTCTCGCGAGTTGTAACTTCGTCACGAGGTATGCACAGAAGGCATTGAGTCGTTCAAAGGTTGATATCCAGCCAACACGATGAAGCAGGACTATAAGGTTTCAGGTTATGTCGATTAAGCAAGAGAATCAGGTAATTACAGTGTCTTCGCCACTGGGTGCGGACGTTCTTCTCATGAATCGTTTCCATGCTACCGAAGCGCTGTCATCGCCATTTTCCATTACGCTGGATGTACACAGCTCTGAAGAAAGTATTGATCCAGCCAAAATTGTCGGCAAGTCTGTCACAATTAAAGTCTCGTCGGACCCTGATAATCCCCGTTATTTTAACGGCATTGTATCCAGCTTTATGGCGGGAGGATCGCAGGACAGACGAGTTCGTGATTATTTCCTGAAACTGGTTCCCTGGTTTTCACTCCTGCAATTTCGTCAGAACAGCCGGATATTTCAGGATAAAAGCGTTAAAGACATCATCACGAGTATTTTTTCGGAAATGGGGTTCAGCGATTTTGAGTGGAAACTCCAGAAGAGCTACCAGCCCCGAGTGTACTGCGTTCAGTACCGCGAAACAGATTTTAAATTTATCAGCCGACTGTTGCAGGAAGAGGGGATCTTCTACTACTTCAAGCATGAAGATGGCAAGCACACGATGGTCATTAGTGACTATGCCAAGGGTTACGATTCAGTTCCTGCATCGTCATTAGACGTGGTGGATGGTTCTCATACGGATTTTACGATCAACGGATGGAAACATGGCTACCACTTTGTCAGCGGGAAGGTCGAGCTGACTGACTACAACTTTGAAACCCCTGCGACAAGCCTGACAGCCTTCCAGAAAAGCCTGGTTAAGTTACCCAATATCGATAAATTCGAAGTTTATGATTATCCCGGTGAGTATGGTCAGAAAACTGAAGGTGACAA
The DNA here is from genome assembly GCF_000376785.1 of Hahella ganghwensis DSM 17046. Classification (GTDB taxonomy): domain Bacteria; phylum Pseudomonadota; class Gammaproteobacteria; order Pseudomonadales; family Oleiphilaceae; genus Hahella; species Hahella ganghwensis. The sequence continues at coordinate 36,304 of NZ_AQXX01000126.1, read as the reverse complement.
CTATGCCACCACTCGAATGGAGGCCTTGGAAAGTGCCTACTCCAGTGTCGATGCGGGAAGTAACTATCCACCTATGACCGCTGGCTTTGTTTTTACTGTCGGTGATCATCATGATAAATCAGAGAAGAAAGCCAAATATGTTCTGACCCGAGTGGAGCACCACGGTGAAGAAGGTGGGTATCGTGCTGGTAGCAGTGGTGGCGGAACCTACTCGAACAAATTTACCTGTGCACCTGCGGCAACAGTCATTCGGCCTTCAGTCACCATCGATCGACCAATTATCAGTGGCACTCAGACCGCTTTGGTTGTGGGGCCTTCCTCCGAAGAAATTTTCACCGATGAATACGGTCGGATCAAAGTTCAGTTTTACTGGGATCGTGAAGGCAAGAAAGACGACAAGAGTTCCTGTTGGATTCGGGTCGCTCAGATCTGGAGTGGTAAAAAATGGGGGGCTCAGTATATCCCCCGTATTGGTCAGGAAGTGGTGATCTCATTCTTGGAAGGGGATCCTGACAGACCACTGGTCATCGGTAGCGTGTATAACGCTGAAGTGATGCCTCCGTACGATCTGCCTGCCAACAAGGCGCATAGTGGTGTCAAGAGCCGCTCCACCAAAGAAGGCGGCAAGGAAAACTACAACGAGATCATGTTCATTGATGAAAAGGGCAGTGAACTGGTTCGGGTGCATGCGGAGAAAGATCGCAATATCACGGTAGAAAATGACGATACAGAAAGTGTCGGCAATGACCAGAGTATTGCTGTTGGCAAGAACCAGACGGAAGATGTTGGCGAAAATCGGACGACCAATATCGGTAAGGACGATTCCGAAACGGTTGGCAATAATCAGAGTATTACAGTCGGCAAAGATCAGACGATCAATATTGACAAGAACAAAGTTGAAAATATCGGTGGCAAATCCAGCCTGGCGGTTGAGAAGGAAGCTGAGATCAGTATTGGTAAAGACCTAACGGAGTCCGTCGGTGGTAAATACACCGAATCGGTTACCAAGGAATATGCTCTCGATGCCAAGAAGATACAGTTGACTGCCGCCGATGAGATTAGCATTAAGGTTGGTAAAGCCAGTATCACCATGAAGAAGAATGGCGATATTTCTATTAACGGCGCTAAGATTAACGCCAAAGGTTCCGGGGTGATTACGATTAAGGGTAGTCAGATCAAAGAAAACTAGGATGTATTGGCAGTAAGCTGAAGGGTGAATTACGATGACTACCGTGGCAGAGTCAAAGAAAAGTTATGACAACTTCAAAGCCAAATGGAAGAAGCTTGAGGAGAAAGCCAAAGAAGAAGGCGAAGAGTCCGAACACTTAAGTGATATGGCTGCCAATCCCGGAGTTTATGGGCGGGGAGGCGCTTACGCGAAAAATGGCTATCACTATATTAAAAATAAGGCTGATCGCAAGAAGGTTTATGATTCAACCAATGCTAAGTTGAAGAAGGCGTTGGAAAGCCGTTTTAAAAGAGCTCAAGGGACGACTGTCGGCTCATCTGAACATATTAGTCGTTACAAGTATGTATACAGCAAGACTACATCCGCTGGAAAACAATTCAATTTTCATAACCAGAATATGCCATACCAAAGTGAAGCACACCATATGCTTCCAAATGAGGTGTTTTCAGGAAAGAAAGCAGAGTTTAATGAAAGTCAGTTGGAATTGCTGAGAAAGGTGCCTTACAACCTTAACCATGGTGAAAATATAATATTCTTGCCAAAATATGAGTCTGATTGCGTCATTCACAGTCTCCCTCAACACAATGGTTCGCACCCTAAATACAATAAGAAAGCAGGCTCGGAAGTTAAAAAAGTAAAGTCCAAATTAGGTAAGAAGAAAGCAGAGCCTTGTAAGCCAACTGAAGTTGTTGTGGAAGAAATACTGACGGATTTGATCTCGTATCAGCAGTCGATGTGGGATTGGATTATCAAGCAAGGGCCCGGAAAATTAAACGATCATTCAGATGATGGAGGAATATAATAATGTCCGCCCCTGAGAGGGAGTATTATTGTTGGGTTAATGATAGCGAAAGTGATAGCTTTGCTGAACTTGGTGAACTACCAGCGGAGCTGGAGGAGCATTACTGGAAACTTACTGATGGAGTGGCATCCAAAGACTGGTTTCCAGAAGGGGTTGTTTTTGATCTGGATCCCAATGAGGGTATTAAGCTTGCGGACTCCATTCCTAATACATCTCATTTAAAAGTGATTTCTGAGCGGATGAAGGATCTATTGGAGCAATACAGCTCTGAATTTGAGTTTTTTCCGGTTGCTATCCGAAATGCCAAGGGTAAGCTTGTTAAAAAGTCTTATTTTCTTGCCAATTTATTGAAGTCAATTCCAGGGATTGATATGCAGCAGTCTAAAGTACGAACTTCTGCTCTTGATCCTTCACAGGTTAATAATATTGATAAACTAGTACTAAACGCAGCTGCGACTAAATCAGGCTCGTCCATATTCCGACTGACTGAGTACCCTTATTTGTATGTCGTTACCAAAGAGTTGGCGTTAGATATACGGAAGGCCCACGGATGTGATGGGCTCAGGTTTATTCCAGTTAAAAACTATAACTCAATTGACTATTTTTAGCTCCCTTAGATGCATGCCATTAAACAGCGGGAAAAATACCAGAGAGTACATCTCTTTTTAGGTTGGGCGAAATGACTGAGCATGGTTTGATCTCTAAGGAGCTGGCGATAAGAAATAAGCGGGAGAATGGGTGTACTGGAATGCTGTTCGTCTTTTTAAGCAGCTTCTCAGGTTAGCCTACTTTAAGGTTTGTAGAGTTATGCTTTATTTTCCATGGGAACACAGTGATGATGAAGACTTGGCGGTGATACCCCGAATTCTCGGTGAACTCGATCTGAAGGAGTGTCATGCAAAGTATGAAGGCTAGAAGGGGTTGATCATTGGGAAGTTCCATCGTTGAAATCGACGTCTTAACTGAAAATCTTGAGTTCAGACTAAGCCAATATCGGGACATCTTGACCACTGGGGCTCGCGATGAGGGCTATTTCAGAGCTCTGGCGGATTCGGTTGTGAGGCTGCGTTGGCTCGGGATTTGCCAGTTGTTGGGGCAAACAAATGTCAGTGGTTTTTTTGCGCGGAATGTAGAAGCTGCACGATTATGTAAGCAGTTATTTGATGAGACAAAATCTCATGTGGATTTCGCTAAGTTTGGATTGGTCAGTAATTATCTGCCAATGTTAGGTGCTTACATTGCCGGTGAAGAGAATCTGGCTATTCAGATTGCCACGTATAGTGATCGCGCATTCCAGGAGGACTATGAGTACCAGGAAGATTACACCTACGGAAAGTTCTTTGCTCAGTGGCTGAAATTTGGTTCGCGGTTAGGCAGCTTTATAGATTTGACATTAAATGAGCTTGAAGCGTTGGAAGAATCCGGTAGTGCCCGGTTTGCGCTTATTTCGGCGTTGAAGATAAAGAGCTCTGATGATTTTAATGATGCGATGCAACAGTTTATGAATGAGCATGAGGAATATTATGCGGGCATTGAAGGAACAATGTCTCTGGACAAGGAAAAGTTTACCGCTGAGCGAGCGATCAGCGTTGAGGCTTTGGCCTGGCTGAAGATTGCTCCGGCCGCCGGATTGGATGTTCGAAAAGACTACATATATACCCCTCAGATCCTGACAATGGCGCTTTAGAATGTCTGATGCTACATACGTGAAGTTTACCGCTAAGGGTATGGTTAGTTCGCTGGGGGATGTTCTTAATGGTTGTGCCGCCGCCAGGGCTGGATTGAGCAGGCCAGCGGAGCTTTCCTTGGCTGTCACCCTCGCCGACGAAATTATGCCCGTATCGCTTAACGGATACCCTTGCCACCAGGTTCAGGGTTTTCAGGAGTATGGAAGGCTGAGTTTTCTTGCTTACCTTGCGGTGGCAGATCTGGTGAAGCAGTTTCCTCGCGCTGCTGTTGGCGAATCGTCGATTATCGTTAATCTTCCAGCGTCATGTGAGCGAACTTCCCTGGATCGTCAGTGTGCAAGTACCGGTAAGTCTGGCCGGAAACTGTTCAGTGAGTGTTTCAGCAACTTGTTGGAAGCCAGGCCGCTGAAGCTTTCAGGTAGATCTGTTTATATTTTTGAGGAAGGTGGGGCAGGAATTGGCAAGGCGCTGGTGTCTGCACAACAAATTCTCACTCAGGGAAAATCCCGCTCTTGTCTGGTGATCAGTGTTGACAGCTATCTGGATGAAGTCACGCTTGAAGACTTTGTGCTATCCGGCCGCGTTCGGACTCCAGATGTTTCTCAGGGTTTTTTGCCGGGTGAAGGTGCCGTTGCAGTGTTGCTTGAGACATCAAAGTCTGAAGCAGAGCCCTTGGCATATCTCTCGTCGATTGCTCATGATGTTGAAGATTATGAGTTCCCTTTGCCGTTTGAGCTGTTCGTAGAGGAAGAATCGCTGGTGGATGCTACCAATGATGATTCCGAAGAGTTAGAAGAGCCTCCCGTGCTGGATACGCCGGGACGGGTGTACGCCAGAGTTATTGAATCCGCCGTCGCGCACTTGGCTCCGGAAGGTAAGTGGTTGATGATTAATGATTTAAATGGCGAAGTGCTCAAAGCGAATGAGTGGGGGCAAATGATGGCTCGCATTTCAAGTAATTATGATTTTGTGCGTGAGTCTGAATGGGATACCCCGGCGCTTTATTTTGGTCATACGGGCAGCGCTTCTATGGGGGTGGCTATTTGTATGTCTCTGCACGGTGCAGTCAGAGGATACCTGAAAAATCATAAGGCTCTCATATGTGGCGGTTCTGATAGAGGGCTAAGAGCAGCAATTACGTTGCAGTTATAAATCGCAAAGGCTTGTTTTTATGCCAGATTTGCGTCTTACGAAGGGCTTCTGCTTCAGGAGGAAATCAAGCCCTTTTCTCGAGACTCATTAGTATCCCTCTATTGGTTTGCTGAAATTGTTCAGCCGGTTTGGGATCTCTCCCAAGGATACCCACCGCTTTATTCCGGATGTTCTGGTATAGAGCTTCGCGCCATTTCGAGTGGCATCGCTGAATTGGTGGTTTGGCGTTATTTGAGGTCGATTTAGATGAGTGGTATTAAACAAAAAAGGGCTGCAGGTGCAGCCCTTTTTTGTTGGGGGCAATGTTCAGGTGCTTAAAGCTCGTATCTCACACCTACGTTGATCTGATAAGCGGAGGTATCTTCATAGCCCAGAATCTGGCTGTAGTCACCATACAATGACCAACCTTGAGTCAATACGGCAGAGGTGCCCACTCTGAGTTGATAGAAGAGGCTTTCCTCGCCATCGGAACCCAATTCAAATGACTGTTGCGTCGGGTCATTAATGAAGGTGAAAGACACTGTGCCATAGTTGCCGGTGCTTTCGCTCGCTACGCTAACGCCTGCGTAAGGTACCAATACCCCCCATTCCTGGCTGATGGCATAAGAAGCATCCAAGCCGGCTTTGAGTGTGTATTGATTCAGTTTCTGCTTGTCGATAGCCAGCTCATAGCCTTGTCCGCCGGATTCCTCAAACGCATCAATTTCAATCGAAACATAATCTGCGCGCAGGTAAGGGGTCAGTTCCAGGGCGTTCATGCTAACAGGGTAATCGACCTGCAGGCTGGAAAAGTACTGTGTAGCATCGGTGTTGCCCTTGATGCTGCTGGTGAAAGTGCCGGCGGGTTCCTGATAGGTCACATGGCGACGGGTATCAAAGGAGCCTCTTTCAGTGCCCACCTGAAAGTTGAAGTTTGCGCCTTTCCAGTTTGCGGTGGAGAACAGAATCACGGAGTACAGATCAGAATCGGTTGATCCGGCGTTTTCCACATAATCCAGTTCGTGATTTGTCCAGCCAACAGCAAGGCCCGCGACCACAGATGAACCGAAGCGGCGGTCAACACCCACTGTCAGCCCGGTTGCCGTGTAATCATAACCAGCTTCCAGGGAAGTTTTGTCACGCTCTACGTCGGAGTAATGTGCACTGGCAAACAGGCCAAATTCAGGCATGTTGTTATCGCCGGCTGTTCCGCCGTTCATGGGAAGGTCATAACCATTGAGCGACACAGAAACAGGCGAGTGACCTGATTTGCGTTGTTGCATGTGACGATTGATGATGTCCATCTGCATTCTGGCAGAGTCAGAGGTAACCCGTTTCAGGGCCAGGAACTCCTCTGGAGCGATTTGGGTCATGATGTCGTCCAAACGCTCTGGGTTATCTGCAGCAATGTCTGAAAGGGCGTTACAGCGATCGACCAGATCATTGGTGACCTCAGAAAGGCCAAGTTCATCACAGGCTGTGTCCAGGCTGGCTGCTACACGCTTGTTGGTAGGGCCGCTAACCTCGGATTCTAAGTCACTGAGCTCTCTTTCCACAGGCTCTTCCGGTTCCACGGGTTCTTCCGGTTCGGCCGCTTCAACAATGATTGTTACTGTTGCTGTTGAGCCGATTTCTTCTTCTATAATCAGGCGGGCGGCTGATGGTGGAGGGCCTTCTTCCCCTAAATCTTCCCCGCCATACTCGGGTAAGGAGTCAATGGTATAAGTAAAGCTGTCAGTTCCAGAAAAACCATCTTCTGGTGTGTATGTGAAAGTACCATCGCCGTCAAAGTCAATTATTCCATGAGCAGGATCTGAGAAATTTTGAATTTCAATGATATCGCCATCAGGATCAGTATCATTGGCCAACACGTTGATCGTGACGGCTTCTCCTTCCATGGTGGTAGCGTTGTCGTTCTCGGCAACGGGATTAATGGCAAGGGCGTTTCCAGCCAAGGCCGTGGTGAAAATAACGTAAGGGATTCGTTTATCCATTAACATGACTTTCGGTTCCATTTTGTGGGATGTGAAAACGCGACAATTCTATAGGTTTCGCTGTGGAAATCTACAGGCGGAAATGGAAAATCTGCCAATTTTTTGTAATAAGAATCAAAGAGTTGACAGGGGTCTCGTTATCATGACAAATGTTTCGGTTGTCGCTTAGGCCGAATGGGATATGAGTATCTAAACGAAAGGGTTGCCTGGCTAAACGAAAGATTAGTTGGCGATAGATGTTGGTAGAGAAGAAACAAATGGGGTAAGTAAAGTTTTGGGTAAAGTTTTATGCGCCTGGGAACTTGGCGGCGGCAGAGGTCATCTGGCTGTGATATCAAACTTAAACAGGGCATTGCTCGAGTTGGGTTATCAACCTGCAGTGTCTCTGAAAGACCTGCATCAGGCTCATCAGTTTTTTGATCTGGATGCGGATACTCTAGTTCAGGCTCCTGTCTGGCAACCGCAGTATAAGACGAAATATCCGGTGCGTTCTCTGGCTGATGCTTTGATGCTCAAAGGCTACCGGGACGTCGGTACACTGAAAGCGATGGTCATGGCCTGGAGACATCTCATGGAGATGTTTCAGGTTAATGTACTTTTCTCGAACTATGCTCCCACCGCGCAGTTAGCTGCCAGATCATTGGGGCTGCCGATTATTACCGTCACTAGCGGGTTTGCGCTAGAGCCAGCAGGAAAGCCTTGTATCTGCTGGCAAACGTTTGAGCCATTGGTGCAGAACGGGTTGTCCGCGAACGAGGAAAGATGCCTGGATACGGTAAATCAGGTGCGATCAGACCTGGGAATGCCGGAGCAGGCATTTTTGAGTGATATCAATCTGGCCGATGTTCATATTTTTCACCACCTTGCAGAGTTGGATATATATGCGGGTTTCAGATCAGGGGAGGCTATATACCAACCTTTCTCATCACCTCCAATAAATGAGTCAATAAGGGTAAAAGATGGGTCGAAGGGGGCGGTGATTCTTGCCTATCTTGTCTCCTATTATCCCAAGTTGGATATCGTGCTGGAGGCACTGTGTCGAATTAAGGGCAAAGTGATTGTCTCCTGCCCGGGGTTGCCGGTAAGTAAAGTGGCTGAGTGGCAAGAGAGGGGATTGGAAATTTATAACCAGTTGTTGAATCTTGATGTGGTCTTGCCACAAGCCCAGTTAGTGATCGGAAATGGCGGTATAGGCATTGTTTCCCAGGCTTTGTCTCATGGTGTACCTTTTTTGGGATTACCGTTTCATATGGAAAACCTTTCGAACTGTAAGGCAGCTCAGGGCGCAGGGGTTGGTGAATACCTCGCCCGGGTTGAAAATCCCGATGAAGTGGCAGCGTTTGTGATGCAGTGCCTGAAAAATACCTGTATCAGAGAACAATGTGAAAAGCTCCGTGATCAAAATACGGATAAAATCAACAAACCTCTGACAGAATCATTGAAACAAGCGATCAGCATGCTCCCCTGAAGATCTTTGCCGGTTGTTCAGGGGATACAAAGGAGACAATAAAAATGAAATATCCGAATTTGTATGGGAGATGGAAAGTGCCTGCTATTAAGGGCCTGCAGGCTATTATCTTGATTTTGATTCAAGGGGTGATCATCGGATGCGCGTCGACAGAGCATAAGCCGGTTGTTGCCATGTCTCAGGACTTATCGGCTGATCGATACTCCGGATTTGTGATTGAGAACAGCAGCCAGAGAGAAGGGGATATTTATCTTCTGCTAAACGAAGGAATACAAAAAGTATTCACTGAAAAAGGTTATCGGCCAGCATCAGATGAAAATGCTTCGATGCGTATTCGATATCTTCTGTTGGTGGAAAGAGGCCAGCGGCTTGTTGAGCAGGTGGTTCCCACGGGGAAAGGTGATTTGACCAAGCATTATATGGAACCGGTCAATGAAGCAAAATTCCTGGTGAATATTGTCGATATGGACAGCAATCAGGTTGTCTGGAAAGCCTCAACGGTGAGGGATATTTCAGGAAAGTCTCTACCCTCTCAAGTGGAGGTCGACGAAAAACTGGCAGCATTTTTTGCGACATTCCCTGAAAAGAAATAATGAACAAAGATTGATGGGGAAACTGGTGAAAGTGTATTGGCGCCTTTGAATAACGGCTGTCAAAGGACGCGAATTTTTAGAAGCTATGTGAGAAATATCGACTCTATTGAGCGGAAAACATCCTAAGGTCTGCTAGGTTTAATAGTACTGCTGTTTCTATAAATTGTGAAAACAACGTCAAGCATCAGTTACTGGAGAACACTATGTCGATGTCCAAGTTAATTTCTGCCCTTTTATTCATCTGTCTGGCCAATTTGACGCAGGCTGATACTGTCAAGCTGACTTCACTGGACTGGCCGCCTTATACCGGAAAAAGCCTGAAGGATAGTGGTGCAAGCGTCGCGGTGGCCAAGGCAGCGTTTGAAGCGATGGGGCATACTCTGGTGGTGGAGTTCTACCCCTGGAAACGTGCGGTGAACCTGGCCAAGGATGATCCGGGTTATGATGGCTACTTTCCTGAATATTATGCTGAAGAGCTGAAGCAGGACTTTATACTTTCCGAGCCTATGGGAAGCGGTCCTCTAGGATTTGCTGAACTAAAATCAAAACCCGTGACCTGGAATTCGCTTGACGACCTCAAGAAATATCGCGTGGGGGTGGTCAGTGGATATGTGAATACAGCCGATTTTGACGGGATGGTGGCACAGGGACAGATCAAAGCCAGTGAGGCCACAGATGATTCCAAGAATCTGCTTAAACTGGCTGCAGGTCGAGTCGATTTGGCGGTGGTCGATAAGAATGTGCTGAGTTACCTGATGACTGCTGATCCACAACTGAAATCTGTGGCGTCAAAACTCCAGTTTAATTCTCAGCTACTGGAGGATAAGAGTCTTTACATCTGTTTCAAGAAAGGCCCAAGAGGCGAAAAGCTGGCAAAGGATTTTAATGAGGGGCTGGGGAAAATTGATGTAAACGCTATTATGTCTAATTATCTGGCTCAATAAGCGTCACTTGACCGGCTGCAGGACTCTGAAGTCGGTCATAGCTTTAAGTCTTGCTCTGGAGACTTGCTAAGAGCCGTGCACACTAGTGTGCTATGAGATACGCCGACAAAACGGCAATGCAAAGCACGTTGACCAGAACTCCGCATTTAATCATGCGTTTTTGAGTGACCATGCCGGTACCGTAAACTAGAGCGTTAGGTGGCGTAGCTACGGGTAGCATAAAGGCGCAGGATGCGGCCACCGCGACACCAATTGCCAGTAGCTCCGGAGGCAAACCGGTTTGTTCCTCGGGCAGCGAGAAAAAAATAGGTACCAAGAGTGCTGCGCTGGCAGTATTGCTGGCTAATTCCGTCAAAAATACCATCATGGCGATCGATAGTGTCAGGAAGATCCAGGCGGGAACATTCTGAAACCAACTGACCAGCGCGTCTGCCAGGAATAGGCTGGCCTGTGTTTCCGACAATACAACACTCAGTGTAATGCCTCCCCCAAAGAGCAGCAGTACTCCCCAATCGGTGGTACGAGCAAAATCTTTCCACTCCAATAGCCCGCTTCCAACGAGTATCACCACGGCAGCCAAAGCAACGAAAGAATCGAAATCTTTATCGATACCCATCAACCTTGAAACGGGCTCACTGAATAGCCACAAACATACAACTATGGCGAAAATGACCAGAACGGTTTTAGCCCGAGGATTCCATTGCATCTTGAATTCATCAATATCTTTGTCTGCAGAGGTGGTGGTTTCCGGGAACTCCGGTTTCAGTGTCAACCACAGCAGGCCTATCGTTAAAGGCAGTAATAAAACGACAGCCGGTATCCCTATTTTCAGCCAGGACGCGAAATCCATGCCCAGGATTGATGCCGCAATTGCATTCGGCGGACTTCCGACCAGCGTGCCGATTCCGCCAATGTTGGCGCTATAGGCAATGCCCAGCAGCATAAATGTTAGTGTGCTCTCATGACGTTCCCGATCAAAGCCACCCAGCAATCCCATCAATACTGGCAGCATCATGGCGGTCGTCGCGGTATTGCTGATCCACATGCTGATAAAGGCAGTGGCACCAAACAGGTAAAATATCGCCAATTTTAACTGGCCACGAGCAAAGCCGACGACTCGGCGTGCCAGCCACTGATCCAGATGGTGGGCTTTCAGAGCGGCTGCCAGGGCAAAACCTCCCATGAAAAGATAGATAATGGGGTTTGCAAAATTGCTTAGTGCTTCTTTGACCGAGAGAATACCGGCAGCAACAGCCAGAAGCGGGACCAGTAAAGCTGTGGCGCTGATATGAATGGCTTCGGTGAGCCAGAGAACCGCGACAAAAGTCAGAATTCCAAGTCCTTTTGATACATTGGCATCGGCATCAATGATCCCGTAGACGAGAAACCCCAGTGCTGTAGCAACAAGGATTGTGACTGGGCGGCGTAGGCGAGCGTTCATTCTTCTCCCTTTGATTTGTTGCCCGTAAGTGATTCGTTGCCCGTAAGTGATTCGTTGCCTGTCATCGCTTTTATCATCGTACCGGACTGTTAGCTCTAAATGAAATCCATGATTTAAGACAGACTAGCCAAGAAATGTTTTCTTGCCTATACAGTTGCTGGCCGATATCAAGCTTACTTGAGCTAAATCAAAGGTTTGGTCATAGTTATGTAAGCATTTCTCATTTAAAATGGACGGACTTCACTTCGTTGTGACCGGAGCCCGCCCATGACGTCCTCAAACTCAGCTTTATCCCATCCAGTTCATGATTTTCGTGCAGAGCTGGCGCGACTGTTCAGACTATATGGTGGACAAGGCTATGGTGAAACCTGCACGCAATATGAGCATATGGCTCAGTGTGGCTGGTGGGCTGAACAAAAAGGGTATGATGCATCAACCATTGTGGCGGCCTTTCTTCATGATATCGGGCACCTGATTGCTGAAGACCAGGACATACCGGGCAGGGATCGGTGGGGATATGTCCATCATGATTCACTGGCTGAAGAATGGCTGAGAAAACAGGGTTTTTCCGAAAATGTCTACCAGCCGGTCGGTTTACATGTGCAAGCAAAAAGGTATCTGGTTGCTGCCAAACCCGGGTATGCTGAGGGATTGTCTCTTGCGAGCCGAACGACGCTGGAACAGCAGGGCGGGGCATTCACCAAAGAAGAATGCCTGGAATTTGAACGATTGCCTGGTTTTGTCAACGCTATCCGCTTGAGAGAACTGGATGAACTTGGGAAAGCCGAGGATTTTACGCTGCCTGAGCTTGATTACTGGCTGGATAAATCCTGCAGTCTCTTAAACACTGTGGAATGAGGTCACTGTGGTATATGTTAAAGCTAAGCTATCTCTATCTGTTGATCGCCATCATTTTTGAAGTCATCGGTACTACGGCGCTGAAATATTCGGAGCAATTTACCCGCCTGTGGCCAAGTGTTCTGGTCGCGTTGTGCTATGGTGCAGCCTTCTATCTCCTGGCGTTGTCGCTCAGGCAGCTGAATGTGGGGGTTGCCTACGCAATCTGGTCTGGAGTGGGCATCGTCTGTATCGCTTTGATTCAGGTGATGTGGTTCCGCCAGTGGCTGGATATCCCAGCGATGGCAGGAATCACGTTGATCATCACTGGTGTCGTGGTAATCAATGTGTTCTCGAATACAGTGACGCATTAGGATTTATTGAGACAGGCTATCTGGCGGGAAACCAGCAGGAATCGTACCTCCCGGTTCCCGCCTCTGGGTGCATCTAGCGCAGTGATATCGTTTCCCAGCCGCGTTCGCCGGCAATATTCTTCAAGACCGGGTCAGGATCTACCGCAACCGGGCGGCTAACGGCCTCCAGTAGCGGTAGATCATTATGTGAGTCGCTGTAGAAAGTGGCATTTGAGTAGCTGATTCCCCGCTGTTCCGACCATTCTGCAATCCGCTCCACCTTGCCATTACGGAAAGTGGGGATGCCAATAATTTCGCCTGTGATATAGCCGTCGACAAATTCAATATCTACGGCTAATGAGTGCACCACTCCAAATCGACGGGCGATCGGGTGCACCAGATGTGATCCGGTGGCTGAGATAATGACGAGCTCGTCGCCCGCTTTTTTATGGTCTTCCAGTAATTGTTGGGCTTTGGGCAGAATCATGCTTTCAATCACTTCGTTGACAAACAGCTCTATCACCCGGTGGGTCTGCTCTGGCTTGAGAGTGGACAGGGGGCTGAGGGTATACTTCATATAAGCGCCCAGATCCAGGCGGCCGGCTTCATAGTCTTCCATATAGGCGTGGTTGGTATCCAGAAAGTTGGCCGGGGTCGTGATATCGCTGGCAGCAAGAAACTCGGAAAAAGCCTGGGCGCTGTCGCCGTTGATCAGGGTGTTGTCTAAATCAAATAACGCAAGGGACATGGTGGTTTTCTATTCTCCAAATTTACCCGTCGCGTATCACCGTGAGCGGGTCTTAAAATTTTGCCTGACTTCGAAATCTTGTTTAGCCGAGTGCCACGGCAATCAGACCGCAAAACGTCATCAGAACACCGGTAATTTTCGGTAAATAAAGCCGCTCACCCAGACCGATAATGCCCATCATCACACCCAAAGGTATGCTGACCTGCCGAAAGGCGACCACATAACTGACGTTAGTGACGAATGCCATGCTCATGACTACGAGCGCATAGGTGCCAAACATTAAAACTGCCGTGGTCAGGTAGCTGTTGAAGGTTGTTCTGGCCAATGGAATAACGGAGGCTCTGGCGGTGGGGTTTGCCAGTGTCATCAGGGCCATCCAGAATGTGGATGTGTATCCCTGTAAAACCACATAACTCATTGCAACCTCTGCGGGTGTGGCGATGGCAGAGCCGGTTGCAGGGTCACTCAGAGCCCGGATCATTGCTGTTGCTCTGTCATCCACTAACGAGTAACCGGAGGTTGCAAAGGCTGCCACCAATGCAAAGGCTGTTGTGAGGTTAAGATAGTTCGATAGTCTCAGGTCGCGAAAGCTGCGCATAGGAATGAGCAGGCATCCAGCCACGATAATGACAATACCGATGATTGCCTGTGCTGAGATGCTTTCTCGCTGGCCCAGAAAAAACGCTGAAATACAGACAATGATCAGCGGTGATGACCGAGCAATCGGGTAAGCAATGGACATTTCACCAGATTGATAAGCTGAGGCCAGCCCCCACAGATAGACCGCCTGGAACAATCCGGTTAACAGCAGTAACCCAACGATTTCGCTATTGAAAGCGCTAATCAGGTCACGTTGAAAGAACAGGACAGGGGTGAACAGGAGCGAGCCTGTAACCGTTACCAGGAAAAAGAAAGCCAGTGTGGGACTGGCTTTCTTTCCTGTGAAATTCCAACCTGCATGTGCGACTGCTGAAATCAGAACCAGGATAATGGCGGTCAGGGTCACTGAGGAAGGGCCTCTCCCGGCGCGATGGTGACACCTGCAAGGCCTGGCGTTTCGGGGCCATACCCCTGTGCCAGCCATTGTTCTACCTGAACAACAGCGTGGGGGAGGTCAGCGATTGAATCGATGATGATATGGGCACCGCCATGGCGGAAACGGCGATTGGCTCTGGCGCGCACCTGGTTTTGTTCGGTTTCGTTAAGGGCAGACCACTCCGCTTGGGTCTTCCCGGTCTCATTGCCGGAAACGGCGACCCCAACAGTCCACATACCTGCCGCGAGACCCTCTTCAATGCCGGGTATGGTATCGTCGATCTTAATACAGGCGCGTACATCGCTGATGCCGATTTCAAGTGCATTTTTCAGACTCATGTGAGGGTACGGGCGCCCCCTTTTAACGTCGGTTGCGCACACGTTGCTCACCGGGCAGAATCCGTGCTCAGCCGCAATCGCTGCCAATGTATCCAACATTTCCCGGTTATAACCGGAGTTAGCACCGATCTGAATGCCGCGTTCATCAAGCCAGGCGACGGTATCCATGAGTCCGGGTATTGGCTGTGCGCAAGTCTTGATCGCGGCAATCTGCATGGGCAAAAAAGCTTGGTATAATCGATCGATATCCTGCTCTGTAGCCGGGAGTCCATGCTTCACCTGCCAGGCCTGTGCCACTCTGGGCATATTCAGTATACGGGTAATATGTTCACGCTTTTCGGTGCCCATGGGCTCTCTGGCTTCTGCCAGGGTAATAGGGACACCTTCACCGGCAAACAGCTTCTGAAAAGCCTTGATTGGGGCCATTGATCCAAAATCGTAAGTGGTTCCGGCCCAGTCGCAGATGACTGCTTCCACCATGCCGCGATAATAACGTTGGTAAGCGTAGGTCATTGTATGGTCTCCTCCGTGTTGCTCATATCGACATTCATGACAGCGAGAACGTCTTTAATGGCGGTTAGCAGTTGATTGATCTGTGGGGTGTCTATTTGTCCGATACATCCGATGCGGAAGCTTTCTGTCTGAGTCAGCTTGCCCGGATAAATCACAAAGCCCCGGTGTTTAAGCTCTTGATAGAAGTGCTTGAACTCAAATGCCGGGTCTTCTGGACTCATAAAAGTCACGATGATTGGGGACAGCCATTGATCTTCCAGGAGCGTCCTGAATCCCATATCTCTCATTCCTGCTACCAACTGATCACGGTTGCGGGTGTAGCGTGCCAGGCGACCGCTGGTGCCGCCTTCGATCTCATGCTCGCGCATGGCCTGAGCGAACGCTGCAACGGCATGGGTGGGTGGGGTGTAGCGCCACTGGCCGGTTTTTTCCATGTAGATCCACTGGTCGTAAAGGTCCATACTCAAGGAGTGGGCGTTGCCTTTGCACTGTTTCAATAACCCTTTTCTGATCAGGCTGAAGCCAAATCCGGGCACTCCTTCAAAGCATTTGTTGGCGGAGGAGATCAATGCGTCAAACGGTAGTTTGGAAGCGTCTACAGAGAGAGCACCGAAAGCACTCATTGAATCAATGATCAACCTGCGGCCAAGACTTTGAGTAACTTCAGCAATGGCCTCTACGGGATTCAGAATGCCGGAACTGGTTTCGCAATGGACGATGGCGACAGTGGTGATGCTAAGGTCGTTTTCCAGTATCTTGCGAACGGCTTCCGGATTCGGGGGAAGGTAGTCACCGGTGTCGATGGTGGTATAGGGTCGTCCAAGATAGTCGCAGATTTTGGCTATTCGTTGCCCGTAAGCTCCGTTCATCAGGATCAGAAGCTTATCATCCGGCCCCAGTAATGTTGCTAATGTGGCTTCAACGGCAAAGGTTCCGCTGCCTTGTAAAGGGACACAAACATGGGAGCTTTCCGCATTGGCGGTTTTTAGTAACTTGGATCGAATCTCTTGTGTTACCTGATTGAAATCATCGTCCCAGGAACCCCAGTCCTCCAGCATAGCTTCTTTCACCGAGGCTGTGGTGGTAATGGGTCCGGGGGTCAGTAGGAAGTATTTGGGTTGACTCATGATGTCGCTCCTTCAGTGACTCTGGTTCTCCAACGTTGAGTTTTCTGCAGCAGAATGGTGCTGATAACCCAATGAACCAGCTTTGCTACCACGCAGGTCAGCATGATCATGACAGCCATGGCGGCAGCAGGAGCAATATCACCCGCATCGTCCATGTTCAATACTGCGACAGAAGCCAGCATGGTGTTGTAGGAATACAGGAATATGACCGCAGATACCGTGGTCATGGCGTTTACGAATAAATAGATTCCAATCTCCAGAACCGCTGGCAGGCAAACCGGTAAAGAGACTCTCCAGAAAGTCACAAACTGGGGAACTTTCAGAGAAGCGGACACCGATTCAAACTCCGGGTCGATCTGTTTCAGCGCAGTGACGGCGGTCAGATGACAAACCGTGTAGAAGTGACTGATGGTGCAGATCACCAGAATCACCATGGTTCCATAAATGCCATTCAAAGGATTCGAAGGTGAGTTGAAGTAAAAGATGTAAGCCAGTCCCAGCACCAGACCGGGCACTGCCAGTGGAAGTATGGCCATCAGGTGGAACAGGAACTTTGCGATGCCGAAGCCTTTGAGTTTTTCTACCAGGTATGCGTTAAAAAATATAAAGAAGGTTCCGAATAACGCGGTGTATGTGGCCATGCGTATGGAGTTCCAGTAAGCCTCCCAGCCGCCACCATCCATCAGGTCAAACTGATAGTTTTTGAAAGTCAGGTTCAGGTTGTAGGGCCAGAACGTCACCAGTGATGCATAAATAGCCATGCCAATCATGCCGAGTATGATGATCGATAGCAGAAGAAGGATTCCGGTAAAGAGATTATCTGCCAGAGGACGCTTTTCCGGTGTCCATGGTACTGCCTTGGACGTCAACATGGCTGATTGTCGACGTTGTACCCAGCGATCGGCAATAAATGTCAGGAGTGCCGGTAATAGCAGGATGACACTGACAGCGGCTCCCATTTCAAAGTTTTGTTGTCCGATGACCTGCTTGTAAATGTCTGTTGCCAGTACATTGAACTGTCCTCCGATGACTTTGGGCACGCCGAAATCGGTAATCACCAGCGTAAATACCACAAAGGCGGTGCTGATCAGGCCATACTTCACACTGGGAAGGGTGACGGTCAGGAAGGTTCTGAACGGAGAGGCTCCCAAAACCTTGGCGGACTCGTACAGTCGCGCATCGGAATTGGCGAGGGCGGTCAGCAGAATCATCAGAGCATGGGGAAAGGTCCAGAAACAGGAGCCGATGACAATGCCAATGGGACCATAAATGGATTCGCCCATCAGCATTTCTTTTAAAATTCCCTGATTACCAAACAGGTACACCAGACTGATAGCGGGGAGCAGGGAGGGAGCAAGAATCGGCAGTACCAGTATGGTTCTGAACAACCCTTTGCCCGGCAGCCGTGTTCTGGTGATGGCGTAAGCGGCGCAGAAGGCGAGTGTTGTCACGATGAGTGTACTGAGGAGTGCCACAGTCAGTGAATGACTGATGGAGCTAACCAGGCTGGGTGTGGAAACGTAGGTGGCAAAGTTATCCAGGCCGACAAAGTTGCCGTCATGGTCCTGTACACTTTTGGACAGCAGCGTATATAGCGGAGCAACCACGGCGACAGTCAACGCGGCGATACCGATCAGAAGAATGCCACCCAGCGCCCATTCATCCGGACTTCGCCGGGACAGTAGATGATGCCTGTGCATTTGCTCGGGCTGGCCTTTGGCAACTAGGGAAATGTTCATGATGCTGCCTTTCCGAAAAGCTGTAGGCGATCGCGGGGCAGTTGAATATCCACGTTCTGGCCGTTTCTGAGTTCAAGCTCTGTCAGCTCGTTCATGGAAATGTCTGCAATCAGGATCTGATCATGTCCTTTAACGGCGACTCGCGAGCGAGCCTTGGAGCCCAGAAATTCAAGGTCAAGAACAGTGCCGTTCAGAACGTTGTGTCGATCACCATTCAGGCGTAATCGGATGTCTTCAGGGCGTACTGCGACGCGAAGAGGGGAGTCAATGCTGAAGCTACCGGTTTGGCTGACGTCCAGTCGAATGGACTGGGACTGGACTTGAGAGTCATTGCACAGGAATCCATCCAGGAAATTCATTTCGCCAACAAAATCAGCAACGAAGGCTGATTGAGGCTGGCAATAGATTTCTTCTGGTGTCCCGATCTGTTCAATAAGACCGTGGTTCATCACCACGATACGATCCGCCATCGTCAGGGCTTCTTCCTGGTCGTGGGTCACCATGATAGTGGTTACTCCCAGCTTCTCCTGCAGTTGTTTGATTTCGTGGCGGAGGTGGGCGCGGACCCTGGCGTCCAGTGCGGATAAGGGTTCATCCAGCAATAACAGGCCAGGTGAGGTGGCCAATGCCCGCGCCAGAGCGACTCGTTGTTGTTGGCCTCCCGAAAGTTGTGAGGGATATTTTTGTTCACTGCGTTCCAGTCCGACAACGGACAGGAGTTCCCTGATCCTGGCAGTTTTGTTCTGCCGCGATACGCGACGAGATTTCAGGCCATAACCGATATTGTCTGCCACACTTAAATTGGGGAACAGGGCGTAGGATTGAAACACAATGCCGAAATCGCGTTTGTTGACTGGCGCATAAGTGATGTCCCGGCCGGCCTGCAGAATTTGTCCTGAGCATAGTGAATCAAGGCCGGCGATTACCCGCAGCAGTGTGGTTTTTCCGCAGCCGGAAGGGCCCAGAAAGCAGACAAATTCGCCTTCATTAATGGAGAGTGATACTTTCTTCAGGGCCTGAAACTGACCAAAATACTGGTCAATATCGATCAGTTGCAGGTACGGGTGGGCAGTCATAATTAGACTCTCGTTACGGTTGGGTTGCGATATTGCAGTGAAAAACTGAATCCTGGCCGAAACTTGTCAGCCCCGCCGAAGCAGGGCGTATCCAATAGACCTTGATTATTTTTCTGCTTTATTATTTTGCTTCGCTTTTTCCGTCAAAACGCTTTTGCCACTCTGCCAGAATTCTATCGCGGTTGGCGGCAGCCCATGAGAAGTCGTTATCGATCATCAGATCTTCTGCATTCTCAGGGAAGTATTCGACTGGCTTGGCGATACCCGGCATGGCAACAACTGCATAACCTTCGTTGTAGGTTTCATTGGCCTTGCGCGAGACAGTCCAGTTAACAAGCGTCTGTGCCGCTGCCAGTTTCCTGGTGCCTTTGACGATAGCGGTCGCTTCCATGTCCCAGCCCAGTCCTTCAGACGGGAAGATGATTTCCAGTGGTGCGCCGGCTTTCTTGGATTTTGCTGCCCGGAAAGCGAAAGAAATACCAATGGGAGTTTCACCTGCTGCAGCCAGTTTGCAGGGCTTGGAACCGGAGTGAGTGTAACGACTGATGTTTTGGTGCAGGCCTTCCATATATTTCCAGCCTTTTTCTTCACCGAATAATTGCAGCCAGCTGCTGACGTCGAGGAAACCGGTACCGGAGGAATTCGGGTTTGGCATGATGATATGGTTTTGATAGATCGGTTTGGTCAGGTCTTCCCAGGAGGTTGGTTTGGGTAGCCCCAGTTTTTCCGCTTCTACAGTATTGAAGCAAACAGCCGCCATCCATGCATCCATGCCGGTCCAGACCGGCTCAGCCTGATTATCCCTGAATTTTCTGGATAGCTTGTCGTAGCCTTCTGGCTTGTATGACTGCAGCATCTTTTCGCCGTCCAGCAGCATCAGGCTGGTGGCTGCCAGGCCCCAAACCACATCTGCCTGTGGGTTTTCTTTCTCTGCCAGCAGTTTGGCAGTAATGATACCGGTGGAGTCACGTACCCAATTGATCTTGATATCCGGGTGGTCTTCGTTGAAGCGGGCGGCATATTTTTTCAGGTCTTCCGCTTCAATAGCGGTGTAAACCGTCAACTCAGTCTGTGAAGCATAAGCGGACAACGAACAAACGGCTGCGCTCACAAGAACGGCTAGACGCTTAACAACAGCTTTAAGTTTCATTCTGGGGTCTCCTCGGATGATGTTTTGCGGTTGTATATCTGGTCTATACCAGATTTAACTTAGAGACTAAAACCTAAATATTGCAAAACTGTGACGTTTTTATGAATTGGAGACGAAATAGGAGGGAGTGTCTTTTTTAAGCTGACAGGGTGTCTGTTTACTGGCCGTGAATACCAACCTGAATAATGACTGCGTCGTGCCGCCAGTATTCGTAATCAATCTCAAGTATCTCACCGGCTTCATTATAGTTGATGCGCTCAATCTGAAGGCCGGGGAGGCCGGTTGCTATACCTAAATCGGCAGCTGCTGAATTGGGTAGGGCGGTGGATTTAAACGTGAGATCCATTGCATGGTAGGTTTGACCGAACTTGGGCAACATACGTGTCAGGGATTGGGAAAGATCCTCTTTTTCTATCCCTGACAATAAATCGACGTTCAGAATCATATGCTCGATCAGGACCGGGCGGCCTTCTATGGATCGGCGCCGGTGCAGCTTCAACAATGGAGTGCCTTTTTGGGTCTGCATTTGTGCCGCAAGCTGTTGATCAGCGGATATGATCTCCTGACTGATCAGTTCGGTATGAGGGAATAGTCCCTGCTTCGATACATACTCAATAAAGCTTTTTCGCTGAGCCGGGTTGTAGGCAACCGCGGGAGGGGATACAAACCATCCACGGCGATTCTGGCGATATATCAGCCCCTGGGCTTCCAGTGTTTGCAAAGCTTGCCGGACCGTTATGCGTGTGAGCCGGAACTGCTCACCGATTTCCCTTTCTGAAGGGAGTTTGTCGCCTGGCTGCAACGCTTTTTGATGAATCAAATAACGGAAGTGTTGTTCCAGGTGGCGATAATGGTTGCCATTACGGTCTGTTGTCGGGCTGTTTGAGGTCAAGTGATATGGGACCGTAGTTAATGAGTGGTCTAGTCCAGTGAGTAACGTATTCTGCTAATATTAGGCGACAACTTTATGACAGTACAGTGACAGATCGCTCATTATTATTGAAGTCACTGTCACCGGGAGTGTTTGAGGGGGCAGTTCAGAAGTGCTTGCGGGCCCGGTTTAACGAACAAAGCTTGCGAAATAAGGCCCTCAAGCCGAGATGGAGGTCAGCCAGCGTAACTGCCGGCGAACCGGGTCTGTGATAGAAAAACTCTTCAAAGAAATTTTGTGATGAATGGCAAGTCTATCAGCAATACCCTGGCGAAGGGCAGGCGGTAATCTGGCAAAGCCCAAAGCGGATACCAGAGCCTGTTTGGATTGAGGGTGGCCCAGAACATAGCATTGCTGGATATCAAAGCCTCCGCGGTTTTCGCGGAGCCAGTTGCGCCACACTTCAGGGTCGGGGTTAATGATTTCCATGTTTTCGCCGTAGTCCTGGCCGGCAGGATGCTTGGGGGATTCGCCTTTCTGGAATGACTCCAGTTCTTCAGGAAACAGATCCTCTTCTGCGAATTCTTCCTTGATGAACACGTCACCATATAGATTGGCGCCCAGGATTAGTTGGCATGCCGTCGCCGCAGCAGGGGCGAGTTCTTCATTGTACATTGCCAATACCAGAGGTTTGACTGCACTGAGTTCGCCGGAAAGTCCGAGCGCGTAGAGTTGTTCTTCCGTCGCTTCTTCCGGTTTCAGGTTTTCAATCAGCTTTGTGATCGATGCATGGTCTCCTGCCAGTGCCAGCGGTAACGCGTAGCTTTCAATATCGTTCTGCAACAGTGGCAGAACCTCGGGGCTGCCGAGCTTCAGTAGAGCAATTGCGGCTTCTTTTCGAAGATCAATGTTTTCATGCCGGAGTAGGGGAGAGATGAGATCGATCATTTCCGGTTGTCCACTGTCCCCAAGCAGGCGTATAGCCTTTGGCCGGTGCCAGGACGGTGTATTGGCGAGGAGATTGGCGGCGCTTTGAAGATCTATGGAGTCATTCTCGCAGGCGGTTTCAGCAATGATCGGCAGCAGGTTCCGGTGCTGGGTGTTCAACAGCTTGGCGAGTCTGGGACGCCATTTGGTCGGATACTCTTGGCGCAATGCCAGACTGATCGCCTGAAGTTTGGCAATCAATTCTTCGTCAGGTTCTTCTTCCTGTTCTTCCTCGTCCTGCTTGTCCTCAGATGACCCGGCGCTTTTTTCTTCGGGGTCCCCGATCAGTGTTTCCCATATTTGTCCTATGGCGGCTGCATCTTTGTGGCGACACAGTACACAGGTGATGGTGAACAGGGTGCCGGGGTCTGCATCTTCAAGTGTATCCATCAAGAATGTGCGGGCTGTTTTCCCGCCGATGACCAAGGCATCCAGGTGGGCCTCGAATCTTTCTTCAAGGTCAAGGCAATCCTGCCAGGAGCCTTCCGGGTCCAGGCGCCATGGCGTCAGGCACTCATAAAGATAGGCTGCTTCCTCCAGGTGTTCAGCGTAGAGCTCCTGATAAAACTGAGACAATGAAACCGCCATGTATTATTCGCCCTTCTTCTTGGGTTGTAATACCTGGACGCCAGGTATTTTGATATTGAGTTCAGCCAGGTCCAGGTGGCCGCCCGGACTGGGTACGATGGCTCGCCAGAACATGATGAGCTGGTGGTTATCGGTATTAACAATGACCGTATCCAGATTGGTGCCAGCCACAATTTCATCATTTCGGTGAAACTTCATCTGAAAGGCTGGATTGGGGACGCCCGGCAGCTGAAACGCAAGCCTGCCTCTTTCGGAGGCGTTGACGATAATCACCTCTTCATTGCCCTGCAGATACCCCTGAGCCTGAAGAGCTGAATCTGCCGCACTGAAAAAGCGTCGATTGAAGTCAGTGGGAAGCAAAGGCTTGCGATTGGCGTCCCATTGTTCGTCATAGGTGCCGGCGTACTGACAGCGTGGTTGCCAGTGTGGCGATACAAAACCAAAACCGCATGGAGCTGGTCTGTCTTTCCAGTCCTGTATCAGGTGATTTGGGTCTTCGATATTGGGCAGCAGGAGATTGTCGGGCAGCCCAAGTTTTTTGTCTGCATAGCCTTTGCCAACAGGGTTGCGTGCTTCAAAGCTGGGGAGATCAGGCTCGACCACGCGCAGATCGCGGCCGCCAAATGCGTTTTCCCAACACAAGGGCATTTTGTCGAATGGCTGGGGCAGGCTGGCGGTTGGGTTTGACCGGTTTTCCCAGACTCTGTCTCCAAACACTATGGCGGTTTTCTGCAATGAACCCAGGCGGATACCGACTTTGGTCTGCCGGTGCTGGGGGGATTCTGGGTAGGCATGTCCTACCAGGACCACATCAGTGCCCAGCTTGGTCAGGGTACATTCCGGCTCATATTTAAGGCTGGTAGTTTCCGGATCACCATAATATTCACCGGCAAGAATCAGAGGGGCCTGTTCCTCTGCTAGTCGCAGTTGTGCTGTGTCGATAATATCGTAAGTGGCTTTCAGCAGGACTGTGTATACCGGCCGAAAGTTTTCGTCGTTATGAGGTATGGCTTCCGCGACAAATGGTGTTCGATTGTCTATCTCTGGATGCGACATGTAATGGTATGATATCCCCGGATTTAAAGAGTTTTATCGCAGATAATACACTTTATAGATTCCATCGAGGGAATGGAAATGATTGGTGCCTGTAATACCGGGAACGGTGGCGTGTTTTTGTCATTGTGCAGCATGATGTCAAATGCCCGGGGTACGTTTTTGCCTTCGAACTTCACATCAAATGAATACAGCACGAATTCCGCTTTACCCTTGGTTTTTGAACTTGCCACACCGCCACCTGCGGTGCCGGCTTCATCCCCGGTACTCGTCTTGAAGTTTGAGTCTTTGACACAGACCGGGTTGCCATCACACTTGACCTTTTTTGTGCCTTTGGCCGTGTCGGAGGACATGGCAATATTGGGGTAAGGGATGGGGACAGGACCACCAGGAGTCGGCGTTTTGCATACGTCTGGAAAGGCAATGGTGACGCCGCCGCTATCCTTGTGAACGACTGACATCTGGTTTACACCAACAGTAACTCCCATGTAATGATCTCCCGATTAGTTGATACCGACTCTCGCGCCCTTGATTTTATTACTTTCCTGGGCGCGATTAAGAATATTCTTTCCTTTGATGACCACTTTGCCGTCTGCGCGCAGCAAAATACTGCTCTTACCGCAAACCAGCTGGATTTCCTGCTTTGCGTCAAAGCGGACTTTTTTGCCGTCGATGACGGCTGCATCTGGCACACCGTTTGGCAGGGTGACCGTTTGATCTGCGTTTGCGACCAGACGATCGCTGACGATGCCGATGATCACTGGTTGATCATATTGGTTATCTTCAAATACCAGCATCAAGCGCTGGCCTTCAATTGCCTGACTCGGGGGGATGGTAATCGTTGTGCGTGCAACTAACGCTCCCTGAGTGTTTCCCTTGAAGTCGACAATGGCTCTTCCTTCGTCATCAACCTTTACCAGCTTTCCGACCATTGGGGTAGGAGAGGCTTCAGGTTCCGCTTTGAATAGTTCGTTGATTTCACCCATGCTGTCGTCTCGTTCAGGTTGAGTTCCGGTCATTACATGCTACGACCCGGATGTGTGTATCGCCTGTGAAATGATGCTGTCTTCTTTCCGGGTGAATTTGTACCCGGGAGCAGGAACCAATACCGCCAAGGGTGCAGTCGTATGTTGGTGAGTGCGTTATAGGCGGTTCAAGGCTCTGAAATGACAACGGCAGGCATTTACATTCCTTGGTGTCGTTAAATTATAGCGACAAACGTCACAATAAACCTTCATTGAAATGCGGAGGTTTGTGCTGCTGCGACATAATGCATGAAATCCGCGCCAATTTCATTGCAGGTTTCAGGGACGTTGTCTGAACTGTGTTAATCTTTGTTTGATGGATATTTCTTAAAACAATAATAACGGTTGGTCGTAAAAAATGAACTTTGACAGCCAATTCATCCTGCTGGCATTAGGGCCGGTATTTATCAGTCTGATTATCCTGGAAGCCATCTATTTACGCGGTAAGGAGTCACGCTACCCCTTGGCGACCTATAGCTGGAGAGACGCTGTCTCGAATGCCTGTCTGGCGTTAATGCACCAGGGCACTGATGCCTTGACTGCTGTAGGAATCATTACGATCTACCAGTTTGCTTTTGATTACAGGATCTTTGATATCCCCGATGCCTGGTGGAGTTTCCTGTTGCTTTTTGTGGCTCAGGACTTTCTGTATTACTGGTTTCACAGGGCGCATCACCGTATACGCTGGTGCTGGGCTGCTCATGTCGTCCACCATTCCTCGGAGCACCTGAATCTGTCGACAGCTTTTCGTCAGAGTCTGATGTATCCGGTATCAGGAATGTGGGTGTTTTGGTTGCCATTGCTGATTCTGGGGTTTTCTCCCGAACAGACCGTTGCGATTGTCATGCTCAGTCTGGCTTACCAATTCTTTATTCATACCCAGGTGGTGGGTCGTCTGGGCTTGGTTGAGTACGTTTTCAATACGCCCTCCCACCATCGGGTTCATCATGCACGCAACGAACAATACATCGATAAAAACTTTGGCGGTACATTGATTATCTGGGACAGGTTGTTCGGCACTTTCGTTGAAGAATCAGAGCAGGTACCTTGTGAATACGGTATTGTTAGGCAAATACATACACATAATCCGTTACGGTTGAGTTTTCATGAGTGGCTGGATATGTTTCAAGATGCATTCGCCAAAAAAATATCACTGCAATGCCGACTGAAGCTTTTGTTCGGTCCCCCGGAGTGGAAGGATACTCGGGATAGCGCTATTGGGGCCGCGGCTATTGATGATCCTGTGTCGGGTGCTCAGGAAAAGACTCGCGTGATATCGTCATCATAAATTTCCCAGGCCTTCTACCTGAAATGCCAGGTTGGTGGCGATTATGGAGGCTGCTATGCAGTTGGAAGGATCTTGTCATTGTCAGAAAGTCAGGTTTACCCTGCAATCAAAACATCCTTATCCCTTTAATCTCTGTTATTGCTCTATTTGCCGCAAAACCGGAGGTGGCGGAGGATATGCTATTAACCTCAGTGGCGATTATGAAACGCTTGAGGTTCAGGGTAAAGAACATATGAGTGTTTATCAGGTAAAGCTCAATGACAGGGAGCAAAGCCCGGCACGCAGACATTTTTGTCAGCATTGTGGCAGCGCATTGTGGGTGTGGGATTCTCGCTGGCCGGAGTTGGTTCACCCATTTGCCTCGGCGATAGACAGTGATCTGCCGATACCGCCGGAGAAAACGCATTTAATGGTGAAATATAAAGCCAACTGGGTGGAGCCTGCCTTGGGCTCCAGCGACCGTCAGTTTGACAAATATCCTGATGAATCTATTGCTGATTGGCATCAACGACTGAATCTCGAGGAGTAAACGTCAACCCTGTAATTCTGATGTAGTCTATTGAAATGGGCGGGGCGTTGCGTCTGGATTGGTTGATATGGTCGAAGCGCCGGGATGCTGTCTCCCAAGTGGTGATTTTTCGTGATATCGCCCGACCGTCCAGCTAAGAACAGCAAAG
The DNA here is from genome assembly GCF_000376785.1 of Hahella ganghwensis DSM 17046. Taxonomy (GTDB): domain Bacteria; phylum Pseudomonadota; class Gammaproteobacteria; order Pseudomonadales; family Oleiphilaceae; genus Hahella; species Hahella ganghwensis. The sequence goes on along the minus strand of NZ_AQXX01000126.1, from coordinate 9,648 downwards.
CAGAGTAATGACCAGATCAGTTCCCACGAGTTGAATACCCAGGCTCCCAGAAGAACGACAATGCAATCGGCTGCAAACAGGGTTTGTCCTGCATGCAGGTCATAGCGATGTTCAGCCCAGACGGCAACAATGTTGACCCCGCCCAGTGATGCACCATGGCGCATGATCCAGGTGAGCCCTGCCCCGATCAATCCGCCGGCGATAATGCCTGCCAACCATTGTGGAAGGGTGGCTACCGACATAATAGCGAGCAGGCTGTCGGTCAGGGCGCTGACAAACGCTATCGAGCATAATGAGGTAAAGGTGAATCGTCTTCCCAGTACGAACCAGGAGAGTAGAAAAAAGGGGCAGTTCAGAAGAAAGAACGTCGTGCCGAAACTTAAAGGCAGCCAATGGGTCAAAATGATTGACCAGCCCGCCACTCCGCTGACCAATAGGTGAGCGCTGTTAAGAAAGAATAAACCCAAAGACACCAACCCACAGCCTTCAATGATCGCCAGGGTTTTCCTCCAACTTGAAAACATAAAATACTCCGGTTGTAGAGGATCTCTCTCAGGGCCGACATGCACTATTCATGCTTTCATTGCCGAACAACGGGGTCAGCAATCAATATACAGGCAGAAATCTATATACAAGCAGAGTGCAAGCAGGCCTCAACCAGTCAGCGGGTGTTTTGGGATCACCGAAATGTCCCCGCCGACAACTTGTGAACCGGAGAAGCAACTTTATTGCCAAGTTGGTGTTGGCTCTCTATTTTTCTGATGAAGATTAAGCGCCCATGATGCCCAGGCCGCATACTCGCAGCGTTTGACCTGTGACACCGTATGCGCCTGGGGAGGCCATAAATGCAATAGCTTCTGCGACATCCCGAGGCGGTCCGCCCTGAGACAGGGCATTCAGTCTACGGCCTGCTTCGCGGGTTAGTACGGGCATGGCGGCCGTCATATTGGTTTCAATAAATCCCGGTGCGATGGCGTTGACGGTGATTCCCTCTGCGATGAGGGCTTGAGCCTGGGCTTTTGCATAACCCATTAGCGCAGCCTTGGTTGTCGCATAATTACTCTGACCGAAATTTCCTGCGATTCCGCTGATGGAGGAGAGGCAGATGATTCTGCCTTCAGGCTTTATCAGTTTTTCTTTGATGAGATGTTGATCAATTTTTAGGATGGCGGCCAGATTCACGGAAATAACAGAATCCCAATAATGCGCCGGCATTTTGGCAAGGGATTTATCCCGCGTAATTCCTGCGTTATGCACTATAACATCCAATCCATCAGAGTGTTGCCTGATAAAGCTGGATAGTGTTTCTATTGCATCCGGCTGAGTAATATCCAGAGGGAGAGGAATACCATTAATTTCATTGGCCAGATGATTAAGGGAGTCTTCAACCGCCGGAATATCCAGGCAGATCACCTGACAACCTTCCTGGGAAAGTCGGTGGGCGGTTTCTGCTCCAATCCCCCCGGCGCACCCTGTGACCAGTGCCATTTTTCCGGACAGGGTATTGGTGAGTGGCAGAGCATCTGGTTGTGCGAGCTGATTGTTGAGTCGTAGTGCCTGGCCACTGATAAAGGCGGAGTGGTGGCTGCACAGGAATCGGAGGGGCATTTCCAGGTGTGAGTCCGTTCCTTGATTGACATAAATGAGGTTGGCGGTCGAGCCTTTTTTGCCGATCTCTTTGGCGAGAGATTTGGTAAACCCTTCCACTCCACGTGACAATGCGGCCAGCTCAGGATCAGTTTCAGAAGTGAAATCCCTTGCCAGGAGAACGACTTTGGCATTGTGTGAAAGTCTATTCGTAAGACGGTGAAAATGGTCGTACAGAGACCGATAGTGGGAAACCTCCCTGATCATGGTTCCGTCGTACACAATGACCTGAAACCTGCCCTGGCTGGTCTCTTCTTCGTAGGCTTCCAAAGGGCTACGACTTTCCTGGTCAGCGCCGGCGTTGGACAATATCCTTATCAGCTCCTCCTGGCAGGGCGAGCCTTCAGGAGATAAAAGTAATGTTCGCAGTTCATTCAGAGGTTTGGGAGCAAAGCCGCCGTTTTCCCTGGTCAGTCTGGTAGGCGAGGGAAGTCCCAGGGTTTTTAGTATTCTGGCTGTCCCTGGCCTATTTGCCAGGGTTAATAGTAAGTCTGACATTGTGTATACCCAGGTGTGAAATTGCCGGCAGGTTGGCCAGTCGTTACATGGTGTCTGGTTGTTAGTTGTTGTTGCTGAGGAGATCGCCGGACAAGGCGAATCCTGGGGAGGATGCCTGTCCGGTGAACGCTAGAAGCGTTTCAGATCTCAAAGAGAATCAATGGTTTTCTGTATATTGGCCAAGCGGTCAGAGTTTGACGGGTGTGAACTTAAAAAGCCTCCATCGCCACCGCCGGATTTGGATTGTAAAGTCTGGATTGAGCGTTTCATCGCGTAGGGGTCGCGGCCGAGTTTCTTCAACGATTTTACCGCGTAGGTATCTGCCTCATGTTCGTCACTTTGAGAGAAGCGGGCATTGACCGCTGCATGAGCCAGTTGACCCAGTTGCGACTGAGTCAGGTCTCCGATGGTGCCACCAACTGACGCGACAGTCTGGAACGCGGTATCGGTCAGCAGTCTTTCCCGCATTTGGTTGTAGCTGTGTCTCAAGGCAACGTGCCCGATCTCATGCTGCATTACTGCAAGGACCTGATCATCCGGCATAACATCCATCAACCCTGAATACACCCGCACAGTGCCATCCGCCATGGCGAAGGCATTGATCTGTTCTGATAGGTACACTTTATAGTTCAGGGTGATGCCATTGATAGACGATTGCCCTTTGGTCATATTTGCCAGCCGCTTGGCATAACTGCTGTTGGCCGGGGCGACTTTGTTCTTTTTGTCCATTTCAGCGGCTGCTGCGGCCGAGGCTTCGATCACCTGGCCTTCGCTCAATGTTGTGGCCTGGAGGACTCCCTGCCCAAGCGTGAGGGCAGACTGAGTGTATTGTTCCGTGTTCTGACAGCCGCTCAAAATGAAAGTCGATGCGATAACGGGAATAAAGATCCTACGCAGCATATTATGATCCTTTGCTATGGTTGAAATTGCTATGGCTGAAAAGGCTATGCGAAAAAAAGTCGAAAGGCCATGCCTAAAACAGCGCTTATATAACTTGTCCGCTCAGGAAACCGGACTCTCCTTGGCAATCTTGGCTCCCAGTCCTGCCAAAAACTCTTCCAGAGCGATTAAGTGTTCTTCAGGCAACATGAGATGAATGTCCACCTCCTGGCTGTAGTTTACATCGCTGATGACACCCTGGTGTTCGTCGACCCAAAGCCTGATCAACTGTTCGTATTTGAAGTCGCAAGTGACTTGTGTCGGTGTCAGAGAAATCTGTTCAACAGTTGCGAGTTGCTCCATGGTCTGCTGGGCTGAAGCAGAGTAGGCTCTGACCAATCCGCCTGCACCCAGTTTAATGCCGCCGAAATAACGGGTGACGACCATCATGATATCGCCGACATCTTTATGCTGGAGAACATTCAGTATGGGTTTGCCCGCAGTACCTCCAGGCTCTCCGTCATCGGACATGGCTACGCTGGACGGGGATCTTGGGTTTCCAAGGATATATGCCCAACAGTGATGGCGGGCATCCGGGTAATCCTGTTTTACCTGATCCAGAAATGCCATTGCCTCTTCCCGCGTTCCGGCATAGCCTGCACGGGCGAGAAATTTGCTTTTCTTTATCTCGTATAGTGACTCTAGAGGTGTTTCAGGAACGGGATAGGACATTAATCTTTCTGGCAGGTTAAAGGTGCATGAGGTTCTGGATTATAAACGAATATTCCCAAAACGCTTAACTGGTGAGATAATTACTCGTCCTGTGCCGGGGCGTCCTGCCTCATTCCAGGTACAGGTTTCTTTAACCAGGTTATGTACCGCCGCTTCTTAGCCGGGGAGCTCACCGATTGCCTTTCCATCGTATTGTGGAGAGGTGGCGGGTTGGTGGTGCTGTTTGATAACTGCCAACCCAGGAAGCGCTGGTTGTTGTGCACTGTTGTGTAGGGCAAGGAGTGTTATGAACCCCTGTATTAGCTGTGGCGCTTGTTGTGCCGCATTTCGAGTGTCTTTCTATTGGGCTGAAGCCGATCCTTTTGCTGGCGGAAGCGTTCCCTCGGAACTGACGGAGAAAATTTCTCCATCCCTGGTCGCGATGAAGGGGACAAATCAGTCAGCTACCCGGTGTGTCGCACTGGAGGGAGAGATAGGTGGTGATATCCGATGTAATATTTACGAACAGCGATCCAGCACCTGTCGAGAATTTGAGGCGGGATCCGAGGCATGTCTTCGGGCTCGTCGCAAGCATGGTCTGGATGATGTGCTCATCCCGACGGTGGCGGCCTGACAGACCGCATCATGGCAGATTCAAGAGTCTGTTCTGTTTTAAAAAAGCTTTGAACTGCGTCACAAAAAGGACTAGTTTATAGTCAATGTGTTCCTCGGGGTGTGATGATGCCGAAACGTCTGCACACCCTGACCAATAATAAAAATGATAGGGGCTTATAAGGTGTTTCGGCGTTAGCAGTCCGGCAATGAAGCATCATAGTCCCCCCAGAGGAGTGACTATGGACACGACCTTAACTGCAGTCATTTTAATTGCCAGCGTCGCGCTGGTTCTGAGCGGAATCGGATTGTTCTTCGGTGGCATGCTGGCAAACAGCAGTGGTGAGGCTCGCGCTACCGGGATTCACGTTAACTTCAGTCCTCAGACCGCTGTTCTGCTTCTGGCGGGAGTGGGGCTGTATTTTCTGCCCAAGACAGCTGTTGACCCCATCTCAAGTTTTGAACAATTACCTGCGCCGGCAGCGGGAATATCCGCAGAATCCTCTTATTCGGGGGGCACGCTACCGGAAATCGGGGGGTTGGAAGCCTGGTTGCTGGATACTTCCGGAGCCTTTCGGCTGGAAGTCTTTTCCCTGGGAGACCGGCAGTATGACCTGGTCGGCAGCATGGACCTCTTTCCGCTGGGAAATCATCAGTACCAGATGTTTTTGGATATTCACCCGGAAGGTTCATCCTCTCTGAATGATTCCCTTATTGGCAGTGGCCGGCTTTATCTGGAAAGTGAGCAATGGTATCTGCTGTTCGAAGAGGGTAGCCCGGCAGTGGAAATTACCGGTCAGGCGATACCTGTCACTCTTGAGCGGCAGGAAAACTTCCTGGTTTTGCAATTCAAGGACAGTGCTGACCGTACTTATCGTCAGACCTGGCGACAACTCTGATCTAATCATTTTTTTGGGTTTCTCACTTTATTCAGCAGAAAGTTGTGTAATTTTCTGCTGAATATTTGTCATTTGCACATGACCTTTTTATCCTACGCACCTTGATGGTTTTCCGCCTTTACCGGGCTATTGAAGTTTCGGTATTAATGCCGGAGTTACCGTCTGTCATCTTTTTATCGGTACATTCTTATTTCCAGTACACTGTTTTAGTCAGTACACGTTCTAATCGGTACGTGTTTTAATCAAAAAATAGGCGAGCGCGATTTTGAGTCTTCCAGAATTTATTCCCGGACAACGTTGGATTAGCAACACTGAACCTGAGTTAGGTCTCGGCATTATTGTGAAGTTTGAGAGCAGGCGAGTCACTATCAGCTTCCCGGCGGCAGTCGAGGAAAGGGTGTATTCAGCCAATAATGCTCCACTGAGCAGAGTTCGCTATCACGTGGGTGATAAGGTTTATGACCATGACGATCTGCCTTATCGGGTCACTGGGGTTGAGGAGCTCAAAGGGGTCATCATCTATATATGTGAAGACATGCTCGGTGAAACGGTCAACCTTCCTGAGTTGGAACTTAACAGTGCCGTACATTTCTCCAGTCCTAAAGACCGTCTGCTGGCAGGGCAGGTGGACAAGCACTCCCGCTTCAAGCTGCGCTACCAGACTCTGAAAAACTGGGGAGGGTGGTATCAATCCCCTGCTCGCGGGCTGCTGGGGCCGCGGGTGCAGTTATTGCCTCACCAGTTGTATATCGCCAACGAAGTAGGCCGCCGTCACGCTCCCCGGGTATTGCTGGCGGATGAGGTCGGACTGGGTAAGACCATAGAAGCGGGTCTGATTATTCACCAGCAATTGATGACAGGCAGAGCCAATCGAGTGCTGATTGTGGTTCCCGAAAGCCTGGTGCACCAGTGGTTGGTGGAAATGCTGCGGCGTTTCAACCTGAGCTTCACCATTCTCGATGAAGAACGCTGCCAGGCACTGGAAGAGTCCAATGATGGTCAGAATCCGTTTGAATCGGCGCAATGTATTATTTGCAGTCTCGGCCTACTTGAACAGCACGAGAAACGTTTTACCCAGGCAGAAGCGGCCAATTGGGACATGCTGGTGGTGGATGAAGCCCATCACCTGGAATGGAGTGTTGAAGCTGCCAGTGCGGCTTATGAGCGTATCGAGGCCATCGCCCGCAAGAGTGCCGGATTGCTGTTGCTGACAGCCACGCCGGAGCAGCTTGGCGTCGCCAGCCATTTTGCCCGTCTGCGATTGCTGGATCCTGATCGTTATCCGGATCTGGATAAGTTTATTGAGGAAGAACAAGGTTACGCGCCGATCAATCATTTGATACAGCAATTAATGTCAGATGACGGAGTGGCAGCGCTAAGGCAGGCAGGCGAACTGCAGGATCAACTGAAGGAGACTATAGGGGAAGAATCTCTGGATACACTGCTTCAGGAATTGGAGACGGCTGAAGATGATGAGGTGCAGGAGGTGATTTTCAAAGCCGTGAAATCCCTGTTGGACCGTCATGGCACCGGTCGCGTTCTATTTCGTAACACGCGTCATGCGGTCAGAGGCTTTCCAGAGCGGAAACTGGTTACCTGGCCGCTGGAATCTCCTGACACCTATGCACTGGACACGACAGAGGATGTGTTGGCTCTGCTGCAACCGGAGCAAATTCTTGGTGAAGACTGGATCGCCCAGGACTCCCGAATTCCCTGGTTGCTCGAATGGCTGAAAACACGCCGCACAGAGAAGACCTTGATTATCTGTGCCCAGGCCGAAACGGCAATGGATCTTGAAGTGCATCTGAATTTGCGGGGTGGTGTGCGCTCAGCGGTATTCCATGAAGGCATGTCTCTGCTGGAGCGTGATCGGGCTGGTGCTTATTTCGCCGATCAGATCGAGGGTGCTCAGGTGCTGGTCTGCTCTGAAATCGGCAGTGAAGGCCGTAATTTCCAGTTTGCCAAAAACCTGGTGTTCTTCGACCTGCCGTTAAATCCTGATCTGCTGGAACAGCGTATCGGTCGTCTGGATCGGATCGGGCAGCAACACGATGTGGAAATACACGTCCCCTATTATGAAGACAGCGCCCAGGAAGTCCTGCTGCGTTGGTACCATGAGGGTATTCATGCGTTTGAGCGACCTTTTGCTGCCGGCCAGAAGGTGTATCAGCAATTTGCCGAGGAACTCCATGAGTGCCTGATTTCCCATGAGCAGAAGCAATTGGATACGTTGGTATCCAACACCCGCGAATTCAGTGACGCTATGGTCAAAGCTTTACAGGAGGGGAGAGATCCTCTGCTTGAGCTGAATTCCTGTCACCCGGACACGGCCAACAAGATTATCGAAGGCATAGAGGCTCATGAGTTTGATTTTGATCTGAAGCCTTACCTGGAAAAAGTATTCGACTTGTTCGGCGTAGACCATGAACCCCAGAGTGAAGATGCCATTGTGCTTCGTCCAGGGGATCACATGCACAGCGCACATTTTCCTGGTTTGCCGGAAGACGGCATGACGGCCACTTTCGAAAGACAGGCCGCGCTGGCGCGAGATGACATTCACTACCTGACCTGGGAACATCCCATGACGACGGGGGTGATGGAAATGATTCTGGAGAGCGAATTCGGCAACACCAGTGTCTGTACGCTGAAGCTGCCGCCTATTCAACCGGGAACATTGCTGCTTGAAGCGATATATCGCCTGCGTTGCCCGGCCCCCAAAGCGTTGCAGATAGAGCGTTTTGTCGGGCAGGCAATGGAGCGTACCGTGGTGGACAGTCATGGCAATGACCTGGGGCAGGTGCTTCAGGTGGAGCATCTGGACCAGCTGGGAGAAAAAGTCCCCCGGAGAAATGCTCAGGACCTGGTGCGTCATGCCAGGGATCAACTGGAATCCATGCTGGACAAAGCTCAGAATAATGTATTGCCGAGACAGGACGCTCTGATCAAGAGTGCCATCGAAGCGATGCAGTCTCAGACCGGTGCGGAAATCGCTCGTATGGAGGCCTTGGCCAAGGTCAATCCGAATATCCGTCAGGAAGAGATTGAGTTCTTGCGTGACCGGGCTTCAGAACTGGAAGCTGCGCTCAAGAAATCTCAATTGCAGCTTGAAGCCGTGCGGGTTGCGGTGGCTACCTGAGGTTAAATCAGCAAGGGTCAGGGAGAGATTTCTGACCCTTTTTGCACTCCTGGGGCAGGATTAATGTCCGGTTTTCTGGTAGTGCTCTTCAACAAGTCTCCGATACTCGTCCAGCGGCATCATATCCATTTTTGCACGGCGAAAGTCTACATTGTCTTCATCTTCGATGGGTAAAAAAACCAATTTACCTTGGATGATTTCAAGCTGAGTGCCATATAGCTGATATTGTCCTTTAGTGACCCGCACCCGGTCAGTTAATAGGGCGACGTCCTGACCTGTTATTCCTTCTCCTTTTTCAAAGGAGGCGGTTAGTAGGGGCAGCATAGATGCCTGGAAGTCGCTATCGGGAGAGTGCTGAACAATCAGGAAGATCGCCGTTATGCCTGTTTCACCGACCAATTCCTTGCCGGGCCACCCATGCTGCTTAATGATTTCCTTTAGTCTTCTGGTGTTTTTCTGATCTATGCTGAGCATCTCTTGCTGCAGTGCTACCGAAAGATTGTTCTCCTCCTCGTGGCCGATCATGCGTCTCAACTCTTGGTCGGCCAGTTCCCTTATTTCCTGATCTTTTGTCTGCATGCCGATTAGCTCTTTTTGTAGATCTATATTCAGTTGAGCCTGAGTTAAAAAAGAAGTAAGCATGAAAATTAGATAACAGAATAAACGCATGAAAGATGTCCTTGTTTAAATGCTGATCCACAAAGCGTGATTTGCCAATGCCCGAGAGCATGAATAGGCATTGTGAGGGGAATTCATAAATGCATGACATGAATTTCCCGTTGAAAAACATAACTTGATAGCTCAATGCTGTGTTATAGGAGGGGTTATTAACCATGAGCCCCAACAAAGGGGGCATCAAGAGATATCCTATGCAAGATCATAGGGGGGGCTGCCTTGGCAGTTCAGCCCCTCAAGCGCTATGTTACATCCTGGATTAATAATTTGTCCCTCAATAACTCCTCAACCGAACCCTGTTAAGAAACAGCTGACGTGGCCTAATAGAACAGACCAACCCAGTTAAGGATAATACCCCTAACTGGAGATGAAGAAATTGACCACACGAAAGAAGTACTCAAAAGAATTTAAATTGGATGCCATCAGCCTGGTTCTGGATCAAGGCTACAGTCAAACCGATGCTGCTCGAAGCCTTGGGATTACCCCCAATATGCTGGGCCGCTGGATAAGGGAACATCGCAGAGATGACGGCCAGGCTTTTCGAGGCAATGGGAAGCTAACTCCCGAGCAGGAGGAGATCAGAAGGCTCAA
>NZ_AQXX01000125.1 GCF_000376785.1 Hahella ganghwensis DSM 17046 | reverse complement strand
AAGCATCGATTGCGGCGGTAAGCTTTGATCGAGCCCCGTCTGACATTCGCTTCAAACCAGTGTGTGATTATATTGCTGTTCAGTTAATTGTGATGGCGGCTTCCAATCCGATATCTGGAACAGGTCGGCGCTTGTCAGAGTTAAGATCGGGAATTAGTAGTCTGTTTTTGGAGAGGCGTCCGAGGCCTACGACACCTCGGACGGTTAAGATATCAAAGACCCGATATCCAGTAGATCGCAATGCTGCTCCTCTTAAGTGAACAGCATTGCGGCGGATGTCGGGCTTTTTTATTTGGGTTAATGAAGTTGGAGTGATTGACGGCTGATGCAGGGTAATAGTTGATCAAGTTGTGTGGTTATTTCATAATGCCGCAAAAACTCCAAGGGTGTGCGAATGAGGTTAACCACAAAAGGGCGTTACGCTGTGACGGCAATGCTGGATCTGGCGATGAATTCGAAGTCGGGTCCTGTGAGTCTTGCTGATATTTCCGCGCGTCAGGGAATCTCTCTTTCATATCTGGAGCAGCTGTTTGCCAGGCTCAGGCGAAGCGAGCTGGTGTCAAGTGTTCGTGGTCCCGGAGGGGGGTATCTCCTGGCGCGGTCTATGGAGGAGGTCGCAGTATCTGACATCATTGATTCGGTCAATGAGTCGATTGATGCTACTCGTTGTGGAAATCGTGGTGATTGCCAGGGGGGGGAGATATGCCTGACCCATCATCTCTGGAATGAGCTTAGTGTAAAGATTCATGATTTCCTGAGTGGCATTAGCCTGGCGGATTTGATGAATAATCCTCAGGTGATGGAAATCGCCGAGAGACAAAACAAACGTCATGAGATCAGTTCCAGTTCGGAGTTGACTCTGGTCTCATCCAGTGAGTTGTAATGCCGTCGCAAAATATCACAGTTAGAAGAGATTTTAGAATTCCATGAAGCCTGTATACCTTGACTATGCTGCCACCACGCCTGTTGATCCTGCTGTTGCTGAGGTGATGGTGGGATGTCTGACTATGGACGGGGTCTTTGCCAATCCGGCTTCCAGGTCGCATGTTTATGGGTGGCGTGCTGAGGAGGTGGTTGAACGCGCACGCAGGCAGGTCGCAGATCTTCTTGGTGCTGATCCAAGGGAGGTTGTCTGGACTTCTGGGGCGACGGAGGCCAATAACCTGGCAATTAAGGGTGTGGCGGGTCGATATGCTGATAAAGGGCGTCACATTATTACCTCTTCCATCGAGCATAAAGCTGTGCTTGACCCATGTGCTTTTCTCGAAGAGCAGGGATATGAGGTTACCTATCTAAAGCCTGATTCTGATGGATTAATCACGGCGGAAGCGGTGGCTGAAGCGTTGCGTGATGACACAATACTGGTGTCTGTCATGCATGTGAATAATGAACTGGGTGTTATAAATGATATTGAGGGAATTGCGGAAGTGGTGTCGGGGCATCAGGCTTTTTATCATGTCGATGCCGCTCAAAGTGCAGGAAAGCTGCCTCTGGATATGTCCAAGGTGAAAGTGGATTTGCTGTCATGTTGCGCTCACAAGATTTATGGCCCTAAAGGTGTTGGTGCTTTATATGTTCGAAAGAATCCCTTTGTCGGTGTGGATGCGCAGATTCACGGCGGAGGCCATGAGCGGGGGATGCGCTCAGGGACACTGCCGACGCATCAAATAGCGGGCATGGGGGCGGCATTTGCGCTGGCGGGAGAGTTGATGGAGCAGGAGCAGGCCAGAATTCTGCATTTGCGCCAGGCGCTCTGGGATGGCATTAAAGATCTGGGTGATATCGCTGTTAATGGTCATCCGGATCAACGAGTTTCCGGGATTTTGAATGTCCGGGTGGGTTATGTCGACGGAGAGTCGCTCCTGATGTCCATGCGTGATATTGCGGTATCTTCGGGCTCAGCCTGCACGTCTGCGTCACTGGAGCCGTCATATGTGCTGAAGGCTCTCGGTGTGGAAGATGGGCTGGCTCTCAGTTCCATTAGAATATCCATTGGTCGCTATACCGGTGAGCAGGATATTCGTCGGGCAGTGGAGTGCATTCGTAATAGTGTCAGTAAGTTAAGAGAGTTATCTCCCGCCTGGAAGGCCAAAACTGCTGGTTAATAAAAGTTTACAAATTAGCTTTGGGTCCTGTGACCTGAAAGGGAAGACTGGAGTGTAACTTTAGTCGGAACATGCGTATAATCGCGTGTTCAGAATTTATCCATATCAATTTATTCGGAGAATACATCGATGGCTGTTGAGCGTACGCTTTCAATTATCAAGCCAGATGCTGTGGCGAAGAACGTCATTGGCGAAATCTACTCTCGTTTTGAGAAAGCCGGACTGCGTATTGTCGCTTCCAAAATGCTGCATCTGTCTCAGGAACAGGCAGAAGGTTTTTACGCAGAGCACAAAGAGCGCCCATTCTTTCCGGATCTGGTTGCATTTATGACTTCAGGTCCAGTTGTTGTGCAAGTACTTGAGGGTGAAGGTGCTATCGGTCTTAATCGTCAGTTGATGGGGGCTACTAACCCTAAAGAAGCTGAAGCAGGAACTATTCGTGCAGACTTTGCTGATTCTATCGATGCCAATGCTGTTCACGGTTCTGATTCTGCAGCATCTGCAGAGCGTGAAGTTGCATATTTCTTCGGTGAAAACGAGATTTGCCCACGGGGCTGATAAGCCTATCCTTTGTTTAGTTTCAACGAAGGAAATCAAGTGCAGGACTGATGTCCTGCACTTTGCGTTATAGATGGCGAGTTGCCATAGAGGTAAATATGACAGACAATCATGTCCAGCAGTCGAATGATGAGTCGACCAAACAATCTGAAGCAGGTGACGAAAAGGTCAATCTGCTCGGGATGAGTCGTTCTCAACTGGAAACTTTTTTCGAGTCGCTTGGCGAGAAAAAGTTCCGCGCCTCACAGATGATGAAGTGGGTTCATCAACTGGGGGTAACTGACTTTGATGATATGACCAACATGAGCAAAGCCCTGCGGGAAAAGCTCAAGTCGGTTGCTGAGATCGTGGTGCCTGAAATTACCTACGAGGATCACTCTGCTGATGGTACCCGAAAATGGGTTATGCAGATGGCTGGCGGAAGCAGTATTGAAACAGTTTATATTCCTGACGGAGGTCGGGGAACTCTCTGCGTATCGTCCCAGATTGGCTGTTCACTTGACTGCAGCTTTTGCTCCACGGGGAAGCAGGGCTTCAACCGCAACCTCACCAGTGCAGAGATTATTGGACAGTTGTGGATCGCGGCTCGTTCATTTGGGAATGCTGATGTCTCCAAAGAACGCTATGTCACCAATATTGTATTCATGGGGATGGGCGAGCCTCTATTGAATTTTGACAATGTCGTTCCAGCCTGTGATCTCATGATGGACGACTTTGCTTATGGCATATCCAAGAGGCGATTGACGGTCAGTACCTCAGGTCTGGTCCCCATGATTGATAAGCTAGGGTCGGTGACTGATGTGTCATTGGCTATTTCTCTACATGCCCCGAATGATCCTTTAAGGGATGTGCTTGTTCCCGTAAACAAAAAATATCCAATTAAAGACCTGATCGCTGCGTGCCAGCGTTACCTGGCGAACCTTCCTGACAAGCGTCGTATCACGATAGAGTATACCTTGATCGAGGGGGTGAATGACCTTGTCGAGCATGCCCATGAGTTGGTCGTGCTATTGAAGGATCTGCCGTGCAAGATCAATCTGATACCCTTTAATCCATTCCCCAATAATGAATACCGGCGCCCATCCAGAAATGCCGTGATGAGGTTTCAGAAGGTGTTGAATGAGGCCGGATATGTAGCCACTATCCGCACTACCCGTGGGGATGATATTGATGCTGCCTGTGGGCAGCTGGTAGGCCGGGTAGAAGATCGGACACGGCGAAGTCAGAAGTATATTCCAGTGGCTGACGTAACACCGGCAACACAGGTTGCCCGTTAGTCAGCCCCAAGAGTGCCGGAATACGGTTGTGTAATTTCCGGTGCTCAACGTTATGGCAAAATAAGTATAGAATACAGAGAACTATTTAAACCGGATGCTATAAACCGACTATGGTTTACACAAAACTGATCGCCAATACAGAAAGAACCACAGGTTTTCTCAGACTATCCTGCCTGCGACGGCTAAGCCTTCTCATCATTGTTCAATTCCTGTTTGTGTCTGGTTGTGTCACTACAGTGGAAGGTCCATACAGGGCAAAGGCCTCTAAAAGTAAGGCTGCTGAACAGTATGTTCAGTTAGGGTTGGCCTATTTTCAAAACAGGGAATATGACCGAGCTACAGAAAAACTTTCCAGAGCGCTGGAACTGGAGCCGCAGAATGCTACAGCCCATGCTGCACTTGGTTTGGTTTACCAGGCCCAGGATGAGCCTGAGCATGCAGAGGAAGAGTTTCGTACTGCGTTAAGGCACGATCCCAATTACACTCGTGGAAGAACCTATTTCGGTGCTTTTCTGTATCAGCAGGGTAGATTGAAAGATTCACTGAATCAGTTTCGTCTTGCCTCAGAAGATATTCGTTATGAGTCCCGGGCGCAGATTTTCAGTAATATGGGATTAATCCATGTGAGGCTCAATCAGGTGGATGAGGCGATTAATGCCTATGAAAAGTCCCTGACTCTGCGCAGAGATCAGGTGAACGCCTATCTGGCATTGTCAAATCTTTACTACGACACTGAAGACCTGAGTAGAGCGGACCGGTATTATCAGGTTTATTGGGACAGGGTACGCAGTGGTCAGGCGAGTCACACAGCGCAGAGTCTGGCATTGGGGATTAATATCGCCCGTGATAAGAAGGATCGGAACGAAGAGGCTTCTCTGACTCTCCTGTTGAAGAATTTGTTCCCGGAGTCAATGGAATATCAGAAAATTAAGGAATCCTCCTGATGTCTTCTGAAAATGCAGTACAACAAAAGACGAATAACAAACCCGGAAGCCGCCTGAAACGAGCCAGGGAAGATAAAGGGTGGAGTGTCTCCGATACCGCAGAAAAGCTACATGTTATTCCCCGCTATGTCCGTGCGATAGAAGAAGGGGAGTACGATCAGCTTCCCGGTCTGGTATTTCTGAAAGGCTACATTCGCTCCTATGCAAGGCTGGTTAATCTCTCAGAAGACCGTTTGATTGAGGATCTTGAGCAGGAACTCCTGATGTCCAGTGATCCCATGATGGAAACTGGTTCGGCTGCAGTCTCGCCAGCGGGTTTTGAGGAAAGTAAAGGCGGCGGGAAAAAAGTATTATTGCTGGGGATTGTGATTGTGCTGGCAGGTGTCGGTTATTTCGCCTGGGAGTATTTCAGTCAGCAGCAGGTCACAACTCCGGAAGCATCAGCGCCGCTTGAACCAGAAGAAGTGATGGAGCAGGACCGGACTCAGTTGGAAGGCGTCGATACTGAAACGGTTACCTCTACGGCAACTTCGACAGATGCCGCTTCGGTTAGTGATAATGCTCCAATTGTGGCAGAGGAGCTGATAACACCTGAAGAACCTGTTCCAGCATCTGAGGCAGTTATTGACGCCCAGCCGACCTTGGAGCCGAGTGTTGAGACGGTAACAGAGAGTTCTGAGCCAGAGACTCCGTCAGTTACTTTAGAGGAAGCAGTTGTTCAGGTGCCAGAGCCAGCTGAAGCTGTTGAAGAGGTGACCGCGTCGTCGAGTGTTGCAGAATCGGCGGACTCATC
Source organism: Hahella ganghwensis DSM 17046 (assembly GCF_000376785.1). Classification (GTDB taxonomy): domain Bacteria; phylum Pseudomonadota; class Gammaproteobacteria; order Pseudomonadales; family Oleiphilaceae; genus Hahella; species Hahella ganghwensis. Next base: position 105,059 of record NZ_AQXX01000125.1, on the reverse strand, counting down.
CAGTGTGACGGTAAAGGCTGTATTCACTGGGGATTGCTGGTTTGATCTCAGAGATCGGGATAATAATCGCACTGTCGGCCTTTATAGAGCTGGGGATGTCGTCGATTTTTCCGGTGCTTATCCTTTGAGGTTTGTGGTCGGTGCAGTTAATGCGGTATCTATTGATGTGAATGGTAAACCCCTGGATTTTTCCCAGTATCGGGTTCGCAATAATCGAGTCGAATTAGTGTTGGAGCAGTAGGTCAATGTCCATGTTTCGTGAATCCCCCATCAAACGACGTAAGTCGCGTCAGATTATGGTGGGGAATGTTCCAGTTGGTGGTGATGCTCCTATTGCAGTGCAATCCATGACCAATACAGACACCTGTGATGTTGATGCCACTGTCGGGCAGATCAGGCGTCTGGAGGAAGCCGGCGCGGATATCGTCAGAGTGTCTGTTCCCACAATGGAAGCAGCCGACGCCTTTGCCGCAATTCGCCAGCGGGCAAATTTACCCTTGGTGGCAGATATCCATTTCGACTACAAAATCGCTCTGAAAGTAGCGGAGTATGGAGTGGACTGTCTGAGGATCAATCCCGGCAACATTGGCCGGGAGGATCGTGTTCAGGCTGTGATTAGTGCTGCACGGGATAATGGGATTCCAATCCGGATTGGTGTGAACGCGGGATCATTGGAAAAAGATCTGCAGAAAAAATATGGAGAGCCGACTCCGGAAGCGTTGGTTGAGTCGGCAATGCGGCACATTGATATTCTGGATCGGCATGACTTTACCAATTACAAAATCAGTCTGAAGGCATCGGATGTCTTTATGACAGTGGCGGCATATCGATTGATCGCCGATCAGATTGAGCAGCCTCTGCATTTGGGGATTACTGAGGCAGGCGGTTTCAGATCGGGGGCGGTTAAATCATCGATCGGTTTGGGCATGTTGCTGATGGATGGCATTGGTGACACGATTCGTGTATCTCTGGCTGCAGATCCGGTTGAAGAGATTAAAGTCGGGTTTGATATCCTGAAGAGCCTTCATCTGCGAACTAAAGGTATCAATTTTATTGCCTGCCCGAGCTGCTCCCGTCAGAACTTTGATGTCATCAAGACCATGAATGAGCTGGAAAGCCGTCTTGAGGATATATCTACGCCAATGGATGTCGCTGTGATTGGCTGCGTGGTGAATGGACCTGGCGAAGCCAAAGAGGCGGATGTGGGCTTAACCGGTGGGTCTCCCAATAATCTTATTTATGTCGGTGGGAAGCCTGATCATAAGCTGGATAACGATGAGCTGGTAGACCGTTTTGAAGCCTTGATCAGGGAAAAAGCGGCCGATAAGCAGAAAGAAATCGACGATCTGATTGTCAAAGCCTGAGAGGCTGTGTCTTACGATCAGTGACAACACTCTCCCGGCAGTCTTTTACAGAAGAGCTGAAGGGGTGACAGATAAATAACCATTCTCTCATTGTCTTTTCGTTCACTAAGGGCGTCGGCAGTGAGAAGACTAACTTAAAATATTGAGGTGTAAATTGGCACGCATTCAAGCCATTCGTGGTATGAATGATGTCCTTCCTGAGCAAACCCCTGTGTGGCGGTATTTGGAGGACACAGCAAGAGCATTGTTCGAACAATATGGTGTTGAAGAAATCAGAATGCCAATTGTTGAGCAAACCGAGTTGTTTAAGCGCTCTATCGGCGAAGTGACGGATATTGTCGAAAAGGAAATGTATACCTTTGAAGACCGTAACGGTGACAGTTTAACTCTGCGTCCGGAGGGGACTGCCGGCTGTGTTAGGGCAGGCGAGGAGCATGGCCTCCTGTTTAATCAGGTGCGTCGTCTTTGGTATACGGGACCTATGTTCCGACATGAGCGTCCACAAAAAGGGCGCTACCGTCAGTTTCATCAGATCGGGCTTGAATGTTTCGGTTTTAACGGTCCGGATATTGATGCCGAGTTGATTATCCTGACTGCCAGATTGTGGCAAAAGCTTGGTCTGTCTGAGCATGTGGAACTGCAGCTTAACTCCATTGGTAGCGCTGCTGCCAGGCAAGCCTATAAGAATGCTCTGGTGGACTATCTGAGTCAGTATAAAGATCAGCTGGACGAAGACAGTCAGCGTCGACTGGATACCAATCCGCTGCGAATTCTGGACAGTAAAGATCCAAAAACCCAGGAAATTCTTGTGAAAGCTCCTGAGTTTTCAGACTATCTGGACGATGAATCCAAAGAACACTTTGCTGGCCTTTGCCAATACCTTGATCGTGCCGGGATCGCTTATGTGGTGAATCCTCGTCTGGTGCGCGGTCTGGATTACTACGGTAAAACGGTGTTTGAATGGGTGACCACAAGCCTTGGTGCGCAGGGAACCGTGTGTGCTGGTGGACGTTATGATGGTCTGGTAGAGCAACTGGGCGGTCGGTCAACGCCGGCTGTTGGGTTTGCCATGGGGGTTGAGCGACTGATCCTAATGTTGGAAACCCTTGATCTGGTGCCGGCAAGTCTGCATGATCGCGCTGATTTCTATATTTGTGCTTTAGGGGAGGGTTCGAGCCTTTATGCTTTTGAGGTGGCTGAGCTGTTGCGGGATCTGCCTCAGGATGTCCGTGTGGTAACCCACTGCGGTGGCGGCGGTTTCAAAGCACAAATGAAGAAAGCTGATAAAAGTACGGCGACTTTTGCTCTGTTGTTGGGTGAAGATGAAATTCAGCAGCGGACTGTGACGGTGAAGCCTCTGCGCTCTGATCAGGCTCAAAAGACATTGCCGCTGGATGATTTTATTAAATCTGTGCCACAGATGCTTTGAAAATTGGACGTTTTCCCTGATGCAAGGTATAAAGCTGCGGGGAGCGAATAATAAGCGCACAGGAAGGCCAGCGTCATTTGGCCTGGCATAATAACAGTTGATGAAGTTTTAATCGGTTAGGAGAGATCAAGAGTGGACTACTTACGCTCTGAAGACGAAGATGTTGCAGCACTTAAGCGCTGGTGGAAGGAAAACGGTAATTCTCTGTTGATCGGAGTTGGTCTTGCCTTGGCAGCCATTTTCGGCTGGAAAGCCTATCAGCAGCATGAGAAAGAGCAAAAAGAGCAGGCTTCGATTCTTTACGATAAATTGACTCAGGCCGTCGCATCACAACAGGGAGCGGCAGCGGAAAATGCAGAAGCGAACGTTGTGTACCTTGCCGGAGAGCTAAAGGACAAGTTTCCTGACAGTATTTATGCGCATTATGCGAGTCTGTTTGAAGCCAAAGAGCTGGTTTCCGACGAAAAATACGCTGAGGCAGAGGCAGTATTGGCGGAAGTGAAAGCCAAGAGTGATGACGACGCCTTGAATGCGGTCATCAACACTCGCTTGGCCAGGGTTAAGGCAGCATTACAAGAGTATGATGCTGCGGTTAGTTATCTGAATACCGGTAAGGATGATCCCTTTTATGTCTCCTACGAAGAGCTGAAAGGGGATATCCTGAAAATGAAAGGCAGCCGGGCCGAAGCAAAAGCAGCGTATCAGAATGCTCTAGACCAGGCCAAGGTATTAAACCAGCCTACCCAGATACTGGAAATTAAAATAAACGATCTTGCTGATGCGTAAATGACTGCAGAGATTTCGGTATTCACCGTCTGCAGCTAAGTTACTTGAGATAAGTCGACCATGAATTTTTATTCTGACAGGCGCTCGTACTGGGCGCTTTTTTTCGTTGTAAGTCTATTGGTTGGTTGTGGCGATGATGCGGTTCGCCCACCTCCCGCAGAGTTGCAATCATTTGAACCCCAGATTGAGCTGGATCGTGTCTGGAAGAATTCATTTGGGGATGGCCAGGATGAGCAGTTTTTGCAATTTGCCCCCTTGCTCGCTGGCGGTACGCTTTATGATCTTGAGTACGATGGCGAAATCTATGCAATAGATCTGGAAAGTGGTGATGATCTCTGGGACGTTGATCTTGATGAACCGCTGGTTGGTGGTGTAGGTGGAGATACGCAGCAGGTCTTCGTAACCACTTTTGATGGTGAACTGGTTGCCCTGAACGCTGTCGATGGAGCTGAGTTATGGAGGAAAGCGATATCGGCGGAAGTAATGGCTCCGGCGACTCTGTTTCTCGACACGGTGATCGTGCAGACGGTCGATGGAAAATTGGCCGGGTATGACAGAAATGACGGTGAACCCAAGTGGGAATACCGCAGTACTGAGCCTGCATTGACCTTGAGAGGGACCAGCCGGCCAACGGTATTTCAGGATGCTGTGATTACCGGGATGTCCAATGGTGCCGTTGTCGCCGTGAGTGCCCGGAATGGTCAATTATTCTGGGAGCAGAAGATAGCTGTTCCCAAAGGTAAAACCGAACTGGAAAGGCTGGTGGATGTGGACGGTGGCGTCCTGCTTTCTGACGATGCAATTTATGCTGTTGCCTATCAGGGGCAGCTTTCCCGCTTGAATCTGTTTAACGGTAAACCGGTATGGTCAATTCCCGTTTCAAGCCGCACCGCGCCAACAGCAGGGTTTACCAACATCTATGTATCCACGATAGAAGGCGACGTGGTCGCATATGATCGGGAAACCCAGACAGAAATCTGGAAGCAGTCTGATCTTGCCTATCGTGAGCTTACAGCGCCTGTGGTGTGGGGAAATTATATCGTCGTCGGTGATCTGGAAGGGTATATCCATGTTCTTTCACAGGTGGACGGGGCGTTTGTTGCGCGGATTCAGCCAGCTTCGGAGTACATTGCTGTCGCACCGGTCATCTATGATAACAAACTGATTGTGACGGGCAGCGACGGCTCAGTCAGTGCCTGGGAAATTCGTTGAAATCCATGTCCCTGAGCTCTGCATCTGTCACTCGATGTTTGTGGAGTGGGGTAGTAGTAAATAGCGTAAGTCTTGTTATGCCTTGGGGCAGTGTGCCATGAAACCAGTAATCGCGTTGGTCGGACGTCCTAATGTTGGGAAATCGACCCTCTTTAACCGTATGACCCGGACCAAAGATGCCATTGTGGCTGATTTGCCTGGCTTAACCAGAGATCGGCAGTACGGCGAAGGGAAGCTCGAAGGTAAGAGTTTTATTGTGGTGGACACCGGTGGTATTACCGGCGGTGAACAGGGCATTGATGCCGCCATGGCAGGGCAATCCTATACTGCAATCAATGAAGCTGATGTTGTGCTCTTTGTTGTGGACGCCCGGGCGGGTGTCACTCCCACAGACGAGCAAATTGCCCGTGACTTGAGAACGCGGGGCAAACCTACACTGCTGGTTATTAATAAAGTGGACGGTCTGGAACCCGAAATGGCCGCCGCTGATTTTTACAGCCTTGGATTTAGTGAGCATGCGTTCACTGTGGCGTCCCATAACCGAGGTGTGCTGGGGTTGCTGGAGCGAGTACTGGATGATATGCCGGATCAGGAAGAGCCGGAAGATGAAGAAACGGGTATTCGTATCGGTGTTATCGGTAGGCCTAATGTGGGTAAATCCACGCTGGTTAATCGACTGCTGGGTGAAGATAGGGTTGTGGTATATGACAAGCCAGGAACTACCCGTGATTCAATCTATATCCCGTACGAAAGGCAGGGAGAACTTTATACCCTGATCGATACTGCCGGGGTCAGACGGCGTAAAAACGTCAGTGAAGCGGTGGAGAAGTTCTCAATCGTCAAGACATTGCAGGCGATCAAGGATTCTCACGTGGTTATCCTGGTCATGGATGCCCGCGAAGGGATCGTTGATCAGGATTTGCACCTGTTAGGATTTGCAATCGAAGCAGGACGCGCCCTGGTGATTGCGGTCAACAAGTGGGATGGAATGTCCCAGGATGAAAAGGATAAAGTGCGGCGTGATATTGACCGTCGTTTGGGATTTGTGGAATACGCGCAGATCGAATTTATTTCCGCTTTGCATGGCACTGGTGTGGGGCTTTTGTACGAGTCCGTCCACGAGGGTTACAGGAGTGCGATGTCGAAATGGTCGACGAATCAGTTGACCACGCTGCTTGAGGATGCCATCAGTCAACACCCACCTCCCATGGTCAGTGGTCGTCGTATCAAGTTGAGATATGCTCACCAGGGTGGTTCAAATCCTCCTCTGGTCATCGTGCATGGCAATCAGACAGACTCGCTGCCCAACAGTTATCGGCGCTTTCTTGAAAACACCTTCCGCCGGGTTCTGAATATAGTAGGAACGCCGATAAGGTTCGAATTCCGCAGTGGCGATAATCCTTTTGCCGGCAAGGCGAATCGATTGACTCCGCGTCAGCAAAAGAAAAAAGAGCGCTTAATGAAGCACGTGAAGAAACAAAAACACAAGCTCAAGAAAAAGAATAAGCGTTAAACAAATTGAAGTGCGAATACTAAAAAGGGGTGGCTGGTCCACCCCTTTTTTATTTCCCTACTGTTGGTGCTCTAACAGATTAGAGCACCTCTGTGTTTTGTGTTGCCTGGACTGCCGTCAGGGCAATGGTAAACACAATGTCATCCACCAGAGCTCCGCGGGAGAGATCGTTCACCGGTTTTTTTAAGCCCTGTAGCATCGGGCCAACGCTAATGACATTGGCGCTTCTCTGGACGGCTTTGTACGTCGTGTTACCAGTATTCAGGTCAGGGAAGACGAATACGGTTGCCTGGCCTGCTACCTTGCTGTTGGGGGTTTTTTTGCGTGCGACATCTTCAATGGCTGCGGCGTCATACTGTAGTGGTCCGTCAAGAAGAAGTTCAGGGCGCTGTTCTTTGGCTAGTCTTGTGGCTTCCTTGACCTTGTCTACATCGCTGCCTGAGCCGGAAGTACCGGTGCTGTAACTTAGCATGGCGACCTTGGGATTAATGCCGAACAAGCTCGCAGAGTCAGCACATTGCAGAGCTATGTCTGCCAGTTCTTCTGCATCGGGGTCAGGATTAATGGCGCAATCACCATACACAACCACCTGTTCCGGCAGGCACATAAAGAAAACTGAGGAAACGATGCGGCAATCCGGCCGGGCCTTGATGAGCTGGAAGGCTGGGCGGACAGTATTCGCCGTTGTATGGATCGCGCCTGAGACCAATCCGTCCACTTCTCCCATGGCCAGCATCATGGTGCCGAGAACCACATTGTCCTCAAGCTGTGCTTCTGCCATTTGAGGTGTCAGGCCTTTGTGTTTTCTCAACTCAACCATCGGGTCGATATATTTTTCTCTGACATCTTCAGGGTCGATAATACCGATGGCGTCGGGAAGTGTAATGCCTTGTGCCTCAGCGACAGATTCAATTTCCGTTTTCCGTCCCAGTAGAATGCATCGGGCAATACCGCGCTCACTACAGATTGCTGCGGCCTGAACCGTACGGGGCTCGGCGCCTTCAGGAAGAACGATGGTTTTGTCGGCTTCTCTGGCTCTTTTCGTGAGCTGGTAGCGGAACGCCGCCGGGGACATTCGGGGTTGGCGAGTGATTTTGACCTTCTCTGACAGCCATTCGATATCTACCTGATTCGCTACGCTGGCCACTACCATTTCAAAGCGGTCCTTGTCATCTACCGGCACTTCGGTATCCAGGGTTGCCAGTTGGTTGGCCGTGGTAAAGGTATCTTCGGTGGTGGTAATGATGGGGAGGCCGGTGTCCATCGCGGGAAGACAGAGTTTCAGGGTTCTTGGATCCGGTTCCAGTCCGCCTGTCAGTAAAAGACCTGCCAGCGGGACGCCAGTCAGAGCGGCAAGGCTGCAGGCAACAATAATATCTTCCCGGTCGCCCGGGACAACGACCAGCGTCCCTGGCTTCAGCCGGGCGACCATATTTGGCAATGTTCTGGCGACCACGGACAGTTGCATGACCCGACGCTGTTCGCTGTCACCGTAATTGATCACTCTGGCACTGAGTGCTTTGGTGATGTCAGAGGTGCGTGGTGCGACAAGGTCTGGTCGCCAGGGAATCTGTGCTATCAGATGAAACTTCTTGGGATGAAAAAGTCGGCTTTTCTCGCGATAGTCAATATCTGGCTTGTCTTGAGCACCGGCCAGTAATGCCGCTTTGCTGTAATGATGTCCGGCAGGGCTCCCGGTTTTATTCAGTATGCAGCCAATAATGTCCGGGTCCGATGGGGAGGCAAACAAGCGAGCGGATAAGCTGATATGCTCTTCCAGATCTTCCAGAGTTCTTTCCTCCGGAGTAGCCACCAGAATGACTTCCGCATCCAGATTACGGGCCACTTCAACATTGATGGAAGAGGAATAGTCGTCACCCTGAGAAGGGACCAGGCCCTCAACAATCACGACATCCGCATCTTCTTCTGCTGTGTGGAAGAGTTGGACGACCTGCTCCATCAGAAAGCTGGACTGCTTCTGGCTCATTAAAGTGTGGCCGTATTTGACGGACATGGGAGCAGGAACTTTCAGCCCCATCATCTCACGGGCAAAAACCACTGATCTGTCGTTGGGGGAGGGGTCGTCATGGTTTGAATCGAAGGATTGGGCAAAAGGCTTGAAAAAGCCTACTCTCAGCCCGGCACTGTCCAGCGCCCGCAACAGACCCAGACATACTGATGTCAAGCCCACGCCGGCTGAGGCGGGGGCAATGAAAAATACTTTGGCCACGTTAACTCCTTTGTCGTCTACCGCAGATTAGGCTGGTAGCGCAGAAATCGAAAGTGCGTTTTTCTCTGGTTACTTCGGTACTGATTTGTTCTGGTTGTTGTCTATATCAGTTGTTATAGGTGTTGCTGGTTATTACGGGTGATCGTCAGTATGGTGCACTGCGCTCCTGTCAATAATATTCTGGGTGTCTCTGGCAATCATCAGTTCCTCATTGGTGGGAATGACCAGCACTGGAAGGCTGTGTTGCTCAGAGATCAAACCGAGTGAGTCAAAACCGTTTTGGTCGTTGTTTTTGTTGTTTAGATGAATGTTCAGATATTGCAACTGAGAACATACTCTGGAGCGTATCAAACTGGCGTTTTCACCAATTCCGCCAGTGAAGACCAATGCATCTAATGGGTTGGCTGCTACCCATAGTCCTGCTATTGCCTTACTCAGTCGGTAGCAGAATACATCAATCGCCAGTGCCGCAAGTTGATGACCGTCAGTTGCATGTTCAATGAGTGTCCGCATATCGTTGCTGATGCCTGATAGCCCAAGAAGGCCGCTTTCTTTGTTCAGTAAGCGGTTAAGCTTTGTGGCGTCGTAACCGAGGGTGTGGCTTAGGTGAAGGATAAGCCCCGGGTCGACGTCACCGCTGCGTGTTCCCATCACCAGACCTTCCAGAGGCGTCATTCCCATGGTGGTATCCACTGACTGTCCATTTCGGATGGCTGTGGCGCTGCAGCCGTTACCCAGATGAGCCGTAATCAGATTGGTTTCCTTCAGGTCTTTCCCGAGGTACTCAGCTGCCTGCTCGGCCACGAAACGATGGCTGGTTCCGTGAAAGCCGTAACGTCTGACTCCATGTTGTTTGTACAGCTCGTAAGGCAGAGCATACATGTAGGCTGCCTGAGGTAAGGACTGGTGAAAAGCTGTATCGAAAACGGCGACCTGAGGAATCTCGGGCAACTGGTCACTGATGGTTTTAATTCCCTGCACGTTGGCAGGGTTATGCAGGGGAGCCAGTTGATTGCAGTCTTCGATCTTATCAAGAACATCTGGTGTTATCAGGGCTGACGCGGTGAAGGCTTCGCCTCCATGCACCACGCGGTGGCCGACGCCGGTAATTCGATTCATGCCATCTTCCTGGCCACCTATCAGTCTGAGTACAAACTCTATAGCTGATTGGTGACTGGCACCGGAAAGGGAAATGCGATGTTTTGCATTTTCGTTGTGCCAGGTATATTTGATCAATGCGTCGGGTTTACCGAGCTTTTCTGCTAGTCCGGTCAAGCGGGCCAGACCGGACTCCGGCTCTATAATGGCAAATTTAAGCGACGAGCTTCCGCTGTTCAGGACAAGTATGCAATCCTTGACGATCATGAGTGGTCTGTTGTTCCATCTGGGTTTGATTTAGCTTCGTGCAGAGCAATTTATGAGACCGCTGCCTGTTTGTTGGCGTGAATCCAATCCAGAAACTCCTGTTCGGGAACTGGGCGGTTATAGTAAAAGCCTTGTGCATAGTCACAGCCTTTTTTGCGTAAAAAGGCCTGTTGCTCCGCATTTTCCACGCCTTCACCGATGACTTTCAGTCCCAGGCTGTGTGCCATGGTAATGATAGCGCTCACCAATGCTGCGTCTTCAGTTTCGGTGATGACATCTTTGACGAAAGAGCGGTCAATTTTAAGTGAATCAAAAGGATAGCTCTTCAGATAACTTAATGCTGAGTAACCGGTTCCAAAGTCGTCAACGGACAGTTTGACTCCCATCTGATCCAGTTGATTAAGAATTTCATAGGTTTCGATGGAGTCGTCCAAAAGCAGCCTTTCGGTAATTTCCAGCTCAAGATACTCTCCGCCGAGATCGTTGGTCAGAAGGGCGTGTCTAACGGTTTCCACAAATTTGATGTCCCTGAACTGGCGGGGAGAGACGTTGACTGCAATAGACAGCTTCCGGCCGGTTTCCTGATGCCAGCGTTTGGCATCCTCACAGGCTTTATGGATTACCCATTCTCCTATGGCGGTGATCAGTCCGGTCTCTTCGGCCAGAGGGATGAATTTGTCCGGAGCAACCAGTCCGAGCAGAGGGTTGTCCCAGCGAATCAGGGCTTCCGCTGCCACGAGTTTGCCGGTTGCTGTTTCGACTATGGGCTGGTAGTAAAGCAGTAATTCATTCTGTTCCAGTGCTTTGCGTAACTGAGTTTCCAGCTTCAATCGCTCGCGTGACTGTTGATTTAGATCCGGTGTGAAGCGGTGATACGCACTCTTGCCTTTGTTTTTGGCCTGATACATGGCGGCATCAGCCTGCTGCAGCAATGTACTCGAGCTTTCGCTGTCTGTTGGATAAATCGTGATGCCGATACTGGTGCTGATAAACACTTCCTGGTTATTCAGCATATAGGGAACAGCAAACGCCTCCAGTATGCGCTGAGCCACCACCTCTGAATCTTCAGGTTCTTCCAGAGACGGCAAAATAATCAGGAATTCATCACCTCCCAGGCGGGCAACGGTACTATTGCCACGCAGGGCCGAGGCAATGCGGCGGGAAGCTTCAATTAACAGACTGTCTCCCGCGTCATGTCCCATGGTGTCGTTAATATGCTTGAAGTTATCCAGGTCTAGAAACATCAGGCCGACCTTGGAATTGTCGCGGCGCGATTGGGCCAAAGCGAGTTTGAGTCGATCCAGTGCCAGCATACGGTTGGGGAGGCCAGTTAACAGGTCGTAGTTGGCCTGTCTTAATAACTGTTGCTCATAGCGTTTACGAACACTGATATCCTCACCGAGAATCAGAAACTGAGTGGGATGGCCTTCGTTGTCCCGGATGGGTGTAATAACGACCTGTTCCCAAAACTTCTCCCCACCATGACGGGTGCTGTGCATTTCCCCTTGCCAGATACCCGCACGTTCGACCTGGATCTCGATATTGTTCCACAGTTGTTCATTCTGGGATTCATCCGGGCTGATGTGGGTCAGCTCTTTCGGGTGTTTGCCGAGAATGTTCTTCAGAGTGTGCCCGGTCATTTGTCCGAATTTGTGGTTGGCGTATGTGATACGCCAGCGATGGTCGCAAATCAGAACAGAGGAGGGGCTTTGTTCAATCGCCATGGACAGGCGCCGGATTTCGGCGGCATCGTTCTTTTGTTTTTCGATATCATTCAGCAATGTGACCCGCATTTCATTCATCGCTTCGGTCACGCGCTGCAGTTCGTCCGGTGTTTGGCCTGGGTAGTATTTCCGATCCAGGGTAAGCTCGGTGCCAAGTTCATTGATATTCAGGCTGCGTGCATAGTTCGCCATCTTGGACAGATGACGTGTCACAAGATACTGAAATATCCATAAAATCAGCACGGAGATGAAAAAGGTTTTGAATGCCTGTGTGGTCAGAATCAGAAAGATTCTCTGCCGAAGTAATCGATAGATTTCCTCCAGGCTGGCGGTAATTGTCAGTTCGCCAAGGTCATAGACGTCGTCTGACAAATGCTGAAGCATAATCTTATGTTCTATCGTCGGAATTTCCGGTGGGATTTCTCCCATGGAAATTTCGGAATCGGGATATATGCGCAAGTGCAGGTGTACGATATCCGGCAGATTCAGGATGCCCTGCATTTGTACTTTCAAAAGTTTATGGTCGAGAGACCAAAGACTTCTGGCCAGTGAAGACTGATAGCTGGTTTCGATCAGTTTCATTCGTTGATCAACCAGTGAAACGTCCTTGCGATAGTCGATATACACCTGAAAGCCTGTGGCAAACAGAGTGAATAACGAGCTGCACACAAGTATGTAGCCCAGCATGCGAAAGGAAAGTGGAGATGTTTCGCGGAGATGCCAGAGCTTACTGAAAGGGTTACTCATAGTCTATGGATACTCAATCCGGTTACTTGCTATCCTACTGCTTTGACTGTTCCCTCAGGTCGGCTATATCAAGAGTCATGCCTGATGTTTCCCCAATTACGTAGATGCACATGGCAATCGAGTTGTGTTCCGGCGCATACATCAGGGGACTGCCGTAAATCAGGACTTCACTTCCACGGGTAAACCCGAGACTGCGGATTATTCTCCTGCCTGATTAACCCCTCCGGCAGCCTTTGCTTGCTGGCAGAAAATAGCTCCCGAAAAACTCTATCGATAATCCCTTAAATCATTCTCAAAAAAGGTATTATTTAAACTTAGCTTAGGATACAACACCATGCAATTGCCGGGTGGTCTAAGGAGGCTCTGAAAACGACCTATTTGGCCGTTGCGGTGTAAAACCTGGTCTAAAAAGCTCCTTTATTCACGATAAGGGGGGGGCTTTCTTTCGGTTTTTTAATGTTTGGCCAACTTTACCTTGAGCTAGCGGTCTCGCCAGCGTATTCAGAGCCACATTAGGCGCCCGGGTTTAATCTTGCGGAAAGCTTGTGGTGTTGAATATTATTATTGGTGTGTTTAAAAAATAGACAGTGTGTGCCATAATTTTGAGCGGAGGTACAGTCTATGCCCGATAATACTATAAGTGGTGCTGCCTCTGCGACGCTTCAGCAAGTCGAAGCCAGCCGGCAGAGAGAGCGAGAACAGGCTCAAAGCGAAACCAATGCCAACACGGCCCCGGTGCAGCCTCAGCAGAATGCCAGTGCAGATGTTGAGGTTGAGTTGTCTCAGGAAGCCAGGGAGCTCAGTCTGAATACTGCTCAGCAGCTAGGTGCCCCTACGCAGACTGCTGAAAATCAGGCGGCCACTCAGGCGACGCAGGCTGAAAGTGCCGGGCAGGCTCTGGAAGAGGAAGATGATGAGGAAAATGCCCGTCCTCCTGCCAGAGAAAATGAATCTCAGGTGACGCGTCAATTTGAGCGTTCAGCCAATGAATCCCTGGGTACAGTGATCGATATACGATCCTGACCGTCGTGAATCCCCGAACCCGGCCCGTTGCCGGGTTTTTTATTGTCTGCTATTCGGCAGGTCTATGTACTTCCGAAGTCCCAGGTGCCCTTTCCTCAAAGCTATATAGCCTCGTTTGCAGACCCTGGTCGAGTTTTTCCGACTGTAAAGAGTTCTCGTGCATTCCTGGAAGTAATGTTTTCAACTTCAAGAATATCCATTTGCTTGATTTCAGCAATTTTTTGTATGACTTCCTTCACATACCAGGGCTGGTTGCGCCCGTTTTTTGGTTTGGGGCGCAATGTTCTCGGAAGCAGGTAAGGGCTGTCGGTTTCTACCAGTAGGCGATCCAAGGGAAGATAGGGGATTGCTTCGACCAGATCGTTTCCGCGGCGCTCATCGCACACCCATCCGGTGATGCCAATGTAGAGTCCAAAATCCAGATAGCGCCTCAGGCTGTCTTTGTTGCCGGTAAAGCAATGGACCACACCTGACTCGAAGTGTTGTCTGTGGGCTTCGAGAATATCAAGCTGACGATCAATGGCATCCCGTTCGTGCAGATAAAGTGGCTTGCGCTGACCTTTGTTAAGCTCCAGTTGAAACGAAAAAACGTCTTCCTGGATAAGTGGTGGTGAAAAGTTGCGATTGAAATCGAGGCCCATTTCGCCAACGGCTACCACTTCGGGAGCTTCAATCAGCGAGGCCAGACCCTTTTTGCCTGCCTCGTCCAGATCCTTGGCGTCATGTGGGTGCACGCCAGCAGTGGCATAGATGAAATCTGGATGGAGACGGGCAAACTCTACAGCTTTCAGACTCTGTTTCAGATTAGTGCCGATGGCAACCAGTGCGGTCATTCCGTTTGTTCTGGAGGTTGCAACCAGTTGCTCGAGAGCTTCGATTTCCGACAGCCCCTGTTTGTTTTGCAGGAGCTTGCTACTGAGATTAACGCCTATATCGATCATATGGAGTTGGGAGAAAATTCCTGAATGTGAGGTGCATCAACGGGCCCTAATAGAGAGAAGCCTCTTTCGCCCAAGTGATGCTCTCTTTGTAGATATCGCTGACCATTTTCTGGCTGACCTGCATTTTTTCCAGCAAGCCCCAATGGATGGAATCCAATTTGCAGCGTTCGTATTGCAGGGCGGTGTTCAGTGCCAGGCCCGGTTTTCCTTTAAATCGGGTCAGTGCATCGCACACCCGTTCTTCCAGGGGAAGCTTTTCCAGGATCTCTGTGAAAGGCTGGTCAAAGAATGCCTCCAGGCAAGAGAATAGCCCCACTGTGAAGTAGGTTTCTCTGGCTTTGGGTTCGATTACTTCCGCAATCAGTTCACAGACTTTAGCTCTAACCAATGCCAGAGTCACCAGGGCTGCCGGCTTGTCATCAATATTGGAAAGCGCCAGAAGTGTGGCCCAGGATTTGATTCGGCTCAGTCCCAGGATCATCACTGCCATATGAATGGAGCCCACCTTGTCTGGGCGGCGGAAAGCGGGAGAGTTGACAGTTTGCAGGAGTTTGACGCTCAGTGACGGATCTCGGGTAATGATATGGGTGATGTCGTGAACAGACATGGTTGGCTGATTCACCTTGCTGATAAGCTCCATGATAGCCACTCGGTTCTGTGGCATTTTGCGGCCTCTGACCAGTTCAGGCTTGCTGAAGAAATATCCTTGAAAAAGATCGCAACCAAGGTTTTTGCACCGGTAAAAATCTTCGTGGGTTTCGATTTTTTCCGCGAGCAGAGTGACATTATGCTGCTTAAGCGTTCGAATGGTGTTCTCAAGGTCAGAATCGGCGATTGCGGGGATTTCCAGCTTCACAATATCAATAAAGGGTAATAAATCGTCGTATATGGTGCCAGGGACATAGTCGTCCAAAGCGAGACTAAACCCTTCTTGGTGCAGCTTTTTAATGGCAAGTCTGACTTCCGGGGTCAGGTCAACCGTTTCCAGGATTTCCACCACCAGTTTTTCTTTGCCAAAAGGAGGTGGGTTAATCAGGAGTTGCTCCGTGAAATTCACAAAAGCTTTGCCGTCAGAAACGACAGCGTCGATTTCTCCTTCCGTAAATGCATTAAGTAGAACCTGGGAAGTCGCCAGGTTGCCGTCTATAGCAGTGATTGGGGTATTCGATCTAAACAATAGCTCGTAACCCACAATGGCTTTGCGTCCGTTAACAATTGGTTGCCGGGCAAATAGAATCTGATCCACAGTTTAAACACATCTTAAAACTAGAATTTTCAGCGCCTATATAAAGGTTTATAGAGGGCGATGGCAATAGCGAAATATAATCTTACATCTTGTCTGGTTTTAACCCTAAGTGTAGACCGTGGCTGAAAAATTGGCGCGATAAAGAAAATTAAAAAGTTTTTTGAAATTAGTGTTTGACAGCTCCCATAGTCTTCCATAGAATACGCGCCTCTTCATCGAGTTGGTGTTTCCGTCCCCTTCGTCTAGTGGTTAGGACACCGCCCTTTCACGGCGGTAACAGGGGTTCGAATCCCCTAGGGGACGCCAAATTCGTAAAAAGCCCATACCGACCAGTATGGGCTTTTTTTTGGTCTGAAGTTCAGGGGGATTCGAACGAGAATCGCCTAGGGGGCTCAACCGACAGGTTGAGCGACAGCACCCTTAAGTGGTGCGTAAGCACCCAATAGTGCTGGCAGGACCGCCAAATTCGCAAAAAGCCCATACCAACCAGTATGGGCTTTTTTCCTTTATCTACCTCATACTCACCCAAAGTCCGATTGCTCCGTTTTTTTGGCTCCGGCTATTATCCCGTTATCACATCAACGGTGGAAAATCCCGATGCCTGAAATAAAAGAATTGTTACAACGGAACCGTCAGTGGGCTAAAGATCAAACTGACAGAGATCCGGAGTTCTTTGCCCGACTGACCAAGCAGCAAAAGCCGGAGTATCTGTGGATCGGATGTTCTGATTCAAGAGTGCCTGCCAATGAAATTGTAGGCATGGCTCCAGGTGAGCTGTTTGTGCACCGGAACATTGCCAATATGGTTCACCATACCGACTTCAATTGTCTGTCAGTCATGCAGTTTGCCGTGGAAGTTCTCAGGGTTAAGCATATTATTGTCTGTGGTCATTATGGTTGCGGCGGGGTGAGGGCGGCGCTATCGCATGATGAGTTTGGTTTTGTCGATAACTGGCTGCGTACTATCAAGGAAGTCTATATCAAATATCAGGGAGAGCTCGATGAATTGGGTGAAGAGGCTCAGGTTCGGCGGTTATGCGAACTGAATGTGATAGAACAGGCCGTCAATCTGGCTAAGACGAAATGTGTGCAGCGTGCCTGGGATAATGGGCAGGAGCTTAAAATTCACGGTTGGATCTATGATATTGCGGACGGCATTATTCACGATCTGGGAGTTGATATGCACTGTCGGGACACAGTGCCGGGAATATTTCATATGAAAGGGAAGCGAATTCCCCGATAGCTATTCAAAAGGCGGGCTGAGGCAAAGTGAAGTGTTGTCTCAGCGCCCTGTTCTTTTTGCCATGTTTACATGTGGTCGAAGATGTCTTCCAGCTTCAGATGGCTCAGCTTCTGAATCTGGCTGATCAGATACCAGAGAGCACCCATCAGTACCAGCGTGCTGGGGACAGCAATGACCGGGAAGCTGAGGGCAGTCATTTTACCGAGCTCTTCCGTAAAGGCAGTGGTGCCTGGTGGGCTGACCAAAACCATTTTTGCCAGGACATAGTTAAGTACAGACGATAAAAAGAAAGATCCGGCTACCATGTAAGAGGCGTAGACCAGTTTCTGATCGAAAATTTTATGGTTGCCATTCGCCTCAAGAGCTTCATTCACTTTGCGAACCTGCATTACCTGTTCATTGAAAAGAAAGGTTCTGACCAGGGGGTAGCGGGTTTTCAGGGATATCAAAGTGGCAATGCCAAACATGGCGGGGATAGCCGCTTCTTTAATGGCGATATATTGCGGATCCAGCTGCAGCAGGCTCATGCCGCCGGTCAATATGACACTGATAACGCCAAGAATGGAAAAAAAGTTGGGCTTGTGGCTGCTCAGGTAATCCTTGACGCCATAAGCGATTGGAAAACTCAGTGCGACGACGATGCTGTACATCGGGCCCAGGTATTCGTCAGAGCTGAATTTGCTCAGAATGACAGTGGGAATCACGATATTGAACAACAGGTTGGTCAGCAGCCCGCCGCGTTGTTGGTTTGAGTTGGTTTTGCTCTGTAATGTCTTTTGTTCAGCCGTCACTGATCCGTGCCTGTACATCAAATCTGGGATTCAAAGGCTACCA
The DNA here is from genome assembly GCF_000376785.1 of Hahella ganghwensis DSM 17046. Taxonomy (GTDB): domain Bacteria; phylum Pseudomonadota; class Gammaproteobacteria; order Pseudomonadales; family Oleiphilaceae; genus Hahella; species Hahella ganghwensis. The sequence continues at coordinate 87,403 of NZ_AQXX01000125.1, read as the reverse complement.
TAAAGAAAGGAGAAATTTCTTTTATTTCTTGTTAATCCTGCCGTTGGATAAGGTTTTCAAGGACTTCTTTTGGCACTGATATGCGTAGGATTGCCAAGGTGTAATGGGAGATGTGTTCAAGTTATAGTGATCTTTTTATTAAAATTGTTTCCTGTTGGGCTGGGGGAGACGTCTGATGAAGCGTCAACTGCCCTCAAGTCCGTTTTATTCTGGGTTCATAGCATGAAAATCAAAACCGGTATTTATCAGCACTACAAAGGGGGGCGCTATCAGGTGTACGGTGTAGCCCGCCATAGCGAAACAGAAGAGCCTTTGGTGGTTTACCGGCCCCTTTACGGTGAGCGCGCTCTTTGGGTCAGGCCGCTCTCCATGTTCTCGGAGACGGTTGATATAGACGGTATTCCCACGCCAAGATTCGAAGTGATTGAGCACAACAATATCACTGTGCCCGATGATGAGTAGTCGCAAGGTGATCCGACGGGGTTTCAGCGGTTTCAACTGCCGTCTCAGGCAGGTGGCCTGTGTTGTGCTGTTGTCGGGCTTATGGCCCTCAGCCGCACAGGCAGGAGAAGTCGAGGTTGTGAATGTGGCTGTTGACTGCCGAGAAGAACGTCTCTGCGATTTTGATGTGACGCTGGCACATGATGATGAAGGCTGGGACCACTTTGCTAATCAATGGCGGGTTGAAACCCCCTCCGGTGAGATGGTCGGCGTCAGAGAATTGCTTCACCCCCACGTCAATGAACAGCCTTTTACCCGTCGGCTGAGCAGTGTATCCATTCCGGATGGGGTGGACATTGTCAGAGTCTGTGGCAGTGACTCTGTACATGGTTCCAGTCCGGAATGCCTAATGATTGAACTGCCACTTTAGCCCCGTTATTTGAGTACCTTTTTATCGATAAGGAAAAGATACACTTTCATGGAGAGTTTGTTTGTTTTGATTCTTCAACACAGTCCGGCTGCCATCAGATGGTTGTCTGGCCTGATGGTGATATTACTCCTGGCGTGGCGTCCGGCTTATGCGATCGATATTCCTTTCCTGAGCAGTCACATCCCTTATGAAATAGAACTTCAGGGCAATGACAGTCTGAAAGATCAGATTATTGAGGACCTGGAGGGGCAGCGCAGCGAAAACCTGACGCTAAAGAATTATAAAGATCCGCGTAAGATTGCTCGCTTTGAGCAAGGCATCATCGAGAGAACCCTGCGCTCTCAGGGTTATTACTCTGGCACTGTGACTGTCACCTTGGTAAAAGAAAGCGTGGCCGAGGAGTCTTCCGGGGGGCTGTCGGGACAAGCCAATACCGGAGAGCTTCAGCCTGGAGATTCCCAGATCACCGATTTTATTTACCAGGTTGAACCCGGTAATCGTTTTTTTATCAAAGAAGTCAATTTCGAATTTCCTTCAGAGGTGGATATCGAAAAGCTAAGAGAACTCTCAGTGCGTCCGGGACAGCCTTTTGTTGCCGCCAAAGTGCTGGAGAATGTGGAGTTCCTTAAAAAGGCCGTACTGGATAGTTACTGTTTTTATAAAGTGAATGTTTCATACGAAGCTTATATTGAGCCTGGGAAGTATCAGGCCGGGGTCACTTTTAAAATGGCGGACAGCCCTCAGGTCAATATTGGACATATTGGTATCAGTGGTCAGGAATCTATCACTGATGAATACCTGTACAGCAAGCTCTCTCTTGAGGAAGGGCAGTGTTTCAAACGCAGAAAGGTCGATCAGGCCAAACTGAATCTTTTGAAAACAAACCTGATCGGGAGTGCTGATACCCGAATCGGTGTCCCTGAAGAGGGGAAGGTCGATGTGGAGTTTAATGTTCAGGAGCGGTTTCACAGGACGATCAAGGCGGGAGTAGGCTATTCCACGGATGAAGGGCCGAACATCTCTTTGGGATGGGAGCATCGGAACATATTAAATGGCGGGCAAAAACTTGATATCAGCAGTCGTTTTTCTGAGGTCAGGCAGAATGTGAATGGAGAATTCGAAGTCCCTGCCTTTGGAAGTCCGGATAACCGTTTGATTATGGAAGCATCTGTCAGCAACGAGGAGTTGGATAGCTACGACTCAGAGACCATTCTTGCGGGGATGAGGCTTGAGCATCGCTTTTCCGAACACTGGCTGGGATCTGCCGGAACGCGGTTTAAATACAGCTTGGTTAATGATACCGGTGTGACTGAGGAATTTGGCCTGTTATCTTTCCCGTTTCAATTGAAGTGGGAAACGACGGATGATCTGTTGAATCCAACCCGAGGCTGGTCTGTTATCGGTAATGTCAGTCCTTATCTGGATATGTTGGATCAGGAAATCAACTTCGTGAAATCCAGCGCTTCCGGCAGTATTTACTTCACTTTTGATACCTGGCTCCGTCCCACTCTTGCCATGCGGGCATCTGCCGGATCGATCTCCGGCGTGGGAAATCGTGATCTGCCTGCCGACGAACGATTCTATGTGGGTGGTGGCGGATCGGTACGCGGATACCCCTACCAGACTCTGAGTACGATCGAGGATGATGACCCGGTGGGAGGCAGTTCCTTTCAGGAAGTGTCTGTGGAAACCCGTTTTCGTATTGGCGAAAACTGGGGCCTGGTAACCTTTCTTGATGGTGGTTATGCCTTCGAGGATGCCTCCCAGGATGTACAGCAGGAACTAAGGTGGGGCACGGGTATTGGAATCCGGTATTACACATTGTTTGCTCCAATCCGGGCGGATGTCGGTATCCCGTTGAATAAGAGAGAATCGGTCGATGATGACTTCCAGTTATACATCAGTATCGGGCAGGCATTTTGATGGGGACGTCGGGAGTGACAAAACCTGCCGCTGTTGACGAAGCTTCATCTGACAAGGCTCAGGCAGGAGAAAGTCCGGAGAAACCCACCGGTAAAAGAAGATTGAAGCACGTCACTGTCAAGGCTGGGCGTGTCTGGCTGTTATCCCTGGCGCATTTAAGTGCCGGGCTGATGACGTTTCTTCTGGCTTTGTTTGCAGTTGTGGCTCTGGTGCTGGGCAGTGAAGGGGGGCGGTTGTGGCTTGTGAACTCGGTGTTGCCCACGGTTCTGCAGGGTACTGAATACCAAATGGAGATTGAAAGTCCCTCATCTCCGGATCTTGGGCACTGGACTTTTGAGCGACTCGCTTTTTCTATTGACCAGGAGCCGGTAATAGATGCCCGGCATCTGGAGATTCAGGTTGCCTGGCAGAAACTGTTCAATAAAACGATCGATGTGTCTTTGCTGCAGGCGGCTTCTCTGGAGGTCTGGGTGGCTGAAACTGGTGCCGGGGAGCCCGTAGAGGAGGAGGGGCAGAGCTTCGAAATATCGGAACTGTCTGTGAGTGGTTTGCCGGCGATCCGGATTCAGCAGTTAGGAATGACGCAAGTGCGCATCAATGTTCCCGGGCAGGATATTCCGCCATTCTCTGCCAATGGCCAGTTGATGGCATTCTGGGGTGACAATTGGCTGGAATCAGCCCTCAAGGTCAATACACTGACAGACCTGGCGGCGGAGATTTCATTGGATGGAAAGCTTACCAGTGCCAGTAACGGTGCTGTCAATCTAACACTGGTAGAACCGGCCGGTGGTTGGATCGGTCGCCAGATGCAGATTCCTGCGCGACAGCCGTTGGATATTAATCTGCAACTTGAAGCCACCCGTCGTCACAGGCAACTGGTCGATATCGATCTGCAGGATCTTCGAGTGCCCTGGCAGTCGCATGTACTGGACTCTCATGGACAAATGACCGTTGATGTTGCATCACGTCGATTGACGTTGCACTCATTGCTCCTGTCGCTTGATGGTGCGCCGCAGAAGATCAGTGGAACGTTGTCAGAGGAAGAGGCGAATCTGGATCTTGTCCTGAATCAGTTGCCCCTGACACTTGTCGAGCCCTGGGTGCCTAAGTTAAAGGGTGGTCAAGTCAGTGGGCAGGTAGCGTTGACAGGAGTCTGGAATGAGATTGATGCCCAGGGAAAGTTATCTGCTCAGACCCAATATGATGGTTATCCTGCCAATATTCAGGTCAAAGGCGGCGGTAATCAGCACAAGATAAGGTTGGATTCAGTCGAAGGTTCTCTCGGTGCGTTGCGTATCCAGGTCGGCGGAGAGGTGGATGTGGAAAACAGTCGCCTCGATCTGAAGATCCGGGAGTTTGAAGGAAGTCTGGGGTATTTGTCCCTGCTTGAGGTTGAGCTGACAAACGATCTCCTGTTGCAGTTCAAAGTGTCAGATGCTTCTGTCACGGGTCCCTGGGATTCGCCCGACTATCAAGGCAGATTACAGGCGACCGGGTCTTTCAGAGAGCGGCCTTTATCAGTGAAAGGTGCCTTTAAAGGGAATATTCAGCAGATTCAATTAAGCAATGCCCGGCTTGATTCGCTACAGAGCAGGCTTGACGCCAGCGGGGTGATTGATTGGGATAAGGGGCTGGTTGATTTACAGGCAGTCGCATCAGAGGTTCCGTTTCAACTGCTTGAATGGGTGGAAGTGGAAATTCCAGAAGGGCTTGAGGGGGCTGCTTCGGCCAAAGGTCGTGTCTGGGGTCCTTTTGATAATATCCTGTTTGATGGTCGCGCTGAGGTGGCGGGTCGGTGGCGTGAGGCTCGCATAAAGATTGACTCATTATTGAATGCCTCTGCCCGTCGCGTTGAGTTCCGTGATCTCGATGCAAGGCTGAATATGAGTCAGCGATCAGGAATGGAAAACATACCGGAAGGCTGCCTTCAAGCTAGTGGCACTTTGGATATCGAAAAGCTGAGTATTGACGCCTCAACGACCATTTCCGACCTGCCTTTTGCTGTGCTGCAACTGGCTGATGTGGAGTATCCTTCGGATCTGGAAGGGACGCTCAGTGCTGACCTGGAGCTGAATGGGACATTGCCATTGCCGGTCGTTCAGGGAAGTTTGGTCAGTCGTGGCTCTTTGGCTGGAGAACCGTTTTCCATCAATATTGGTGGGAAGGGACAGCAGGACCGGGTTGATTTCAACAACACCAGAATTGAGTGGCGCGACAGCGTATTGATGGTGGCGGGTTATATTGCGCCTGACAGTTACAATCTGGAGCTGGAACTGGCCAAATTTGACACTCAATACCTGCGGGGGTTCGGAGTGGATGTCCTTCCGGCGAAGGTAGATCTCACGGCTTCTGTTAAAGGGACTCCTCAGCACCCCGAAATCACGGGTCAAATGAATGCTTCGGCCACGTATACCCTGGGGCCGGATGCGAGCAGAAAACCATCAGAGTTTAATTGGATAATGGCGTTTTATCTTCAGGATGAAACGCTGAGAGTGGATAACGATCTGCTCGAGAACGATAAAAAACACGGCAATCTGGATCTGTCCCTGGCTTGGCGTCCCTATTTTGAAAGGTGGCAGGAAGATCCCGCCGCGATGCTCCAGCCTGATCTTCCTCTGGATCTATCTGTGTCTGGTGATCTGGATATTGCCTGGCTGAATGAATTGGTGGATGAAGATATTCAGACCATTCGTGGACGAACCAATATAGACCTGAAGATGTCAGGACGTCTGTCTGCGCCCGAGTTATATGGTTCCGTATCGGTCAGGGAGGGCTTCTATGAGAATCAGCTGACCCAAACCACCATGGATGACATCGGTATGGAGCTCGCTTTCAGAGGGAATGAATTTGAAATTATCCAGGGCTCTGCATCCGATACACTTGGCGGGCATCTTTATGCCACGGGTTATTCACGTTGGAATGACGGAAATCATGGGAAGGTCGACCTGAAGGTGACGGCGGATAAGATGAGTCTGCTGCGACGTGATGACATGGAGGGAGCGGTGAGCGGCGAGCTCATGGCCACAGGAGATCTTCAGAATATTCTGGTGTCCGGGAACATCGAGGTCTCCCCGTTTCAGTTATTATTGGATTTGATTCCGAACTCAGATATTCCTGAGCTTGAGGTAACCGTCAGGAGACAGGAAGAATTGTCCGGCACTACCATGGATTCGGAAATACCAATACCTGATGTGACATTGGATATTACGCTGAGAGTTGATCAGCAGGGCTTTATTCGTGGCAGAGGACTTGATGCCGAGTTACAGGGGGAAGTTCGTGTTACCGGGCCATTGGAAGCGTCTAATTACAAAGGTGAATTCAGTGTTGTCAGAGGGACCTTCGAGCTTTTCGGCAAACGCTTTAACTTGAGCAACGGTAATGTGATTTTCGCCAATGAGAGTATCGCAATGTTGGTGGAAGGGCGCCATGTGGCGTCAGACCTGGAATACATTGCGACCCTTTCCGGGACATTGGAAGAATTAAATATCAGCTTGAGAACGATTCCGGATCTGCCGGAAGATGAAGCCCTTTCCCGTCTGCTGTTTGGCAAGTCCATCCAGAATATCAGTCCGCTTCAGGCCGCCAGACTGGCGGCTGCAGTACAGACTCTGCGAGGAGAAGGTGGTTTTGATCCGATAGCGGCAACGCGTGATGTGCTCGGTGTGGATACTCTGACCATTGATTCCCAGGAAACGGAAAACGGGGAGAGCGGTGTGGCGGTAGGTGTGGGGAAATATGTTACTGAGAAAGTCTACGTGGAGTTGGAAAGAACCCCTGAACCCAGCCAACCCTGGAAAGGCTCGGTGGAAATTGAGCTGACGCCCAAACTGAATCTTGAGACCACCACTGGCGGTAAGTCAGGCTTCGGTGGTGTTGAGTTGCTGTGGAAGCATGACTACTAGGGCCTATTGACGATTCAGTGAAACGCGATGGCCGCACTCTACATCAATAGGCTGAGTGTCTCTATGGACAGCCGCCGGGACAAGCCCGGAAAAAGTGGTCGATTACTTGGGGTGATGTTTGTGTTTCTCGTTGTCCTTTTTCAATACTACATAGACACCACCGAAAAACGCGATGGTCATCCCGACTACTAGCAAGCCTGCAATAACGGTTTCATCAATATACATAATCGCCTCACTTCTTAATTTGTCTGAGTCGCCAAATGAAAAATCGATGAGTTGATTATTGCCCAGTCAATATCGAAACCTGTTGACTTGTATCAAGAGAACAAACTGTTGCTGTTTGGGATTTTCTCGGAAATCATACCCTGGCAGGCAGGTCTAACGTCTAACCTGCAACGCAGGGTGTATTTCAGGAGCCTGCTAGAATTCGTCTTCATCCCGACGGTGGTGCGATGGTTGTTCGAGTGATGCAGTTTCAATCCCCAGGATGCCAGATTTGAAATCCTGGCTCACCGGGAACTCGCCGATCCATATGGACAGAATGGCATCGAATAGCTCTTTGCTGGGGATGGTGCCTCTGTCATTGCCTGCCAGAACCACGTGAGTACCTTTCCCAGGGATATATTCGACCACCGCGATATCGCCCTTACTCAGACGCTGATCGAACATTTCAACCATTTGTTCAATGGCCGGTTCCATGGACAGGGCTTCATTCGGGGTGACATTCAATTGCATGCCGTCATAAAACGCGTCCGCTATTTTGCGACCTCTAACATTGCGGAGCATCTGAAACTCCATGCGACGATATCCATTGTCGTTCAATAGTTGGCTGGGGTTGTCAGAAACAGTTTCAACATAAAGTGAGCCGACATAAACATCAACGAACAACAGAAACTTCCGTTTCGCCGCTCCGTTCAGATAAAGGGTGGGGCGTGCGCCGTCAGCTGGCAGCTGTTCGGGGATTTCCATGCCATCTACGACAGCGGCCGGGGAGGGTTGTGACCAATAGATCAGGCAAATAGCCATCAAGGCTGCGATGGAGTGTTTCATAGTATGACCCTGGTGAAAGATTCCACCGCGATTCCGGGTGCTTACTGTTCTGCGCTCACCCCATCCTGGATGTTGCTGACCCCTTAGAATGCGCAGCTTGTATGCTTGTGTTGATTATTGTTGTGGAATCGCAATTTATTGTTATTTATGTGTGTGGGCGGATTTTTGCACAACAGGTAGTCAATTAGAGAGATCCTGATCACAAAATACGCGGGATCTTGAGTTGGGGGTTGGTCCCAATAGATTGGTGTATTGCGGTTGACTGGGCTGGGTCCTCTCGATAATGGCTGAATTTGCTGGTGCGGCTCCAGGGGCTTGATGGTGTGGTAAAAATATTGTTGATGAGCCGTGAAACAAAAACGGGAAAACTTTAGAATGATGGCCCCTTGGTCAATTTGAGCCAGTATCTGAAATGGTGGTAGATCGCACAATAACTGAACCACCTTTTCAGATACTGGCTCCCCATTCATCGTGAATCCGGATTTTCAATGAATATAGATTTATCCCAGCTTAATGCCCCTGAAATCTATCACCTGATGACACAAACGGTGATTCCCCGACCTATTGCCTGGATATTGAGTGAGAACGGTCAGTCTGACGGATCACCTGCTGGTCAATACAACCTGGCGCCGTTTTCTTTCTTTAATGCGCTGGCCAGTGCACCTCCGACTTTAATTGTCTCTATCGGGAAAAAGCCGGATGGTGATTTGAAGGATACTCGGGCCAATCTTGTCGAAGGCCGTCCCTGTGTTGTGCATATTGCCAGTGCTGACCAGGTCCAGATGGTGTCAGATTCTTCCCGCACTTTAGGGTATGGCGAATCTGAGCTGGATTCTCTGGCATTGAATCTCTCTGAATTTGAACACTTTGAATTACCCAGACTGGCAGAGTGTCGCGTGGCCTTCGGTTGTCGTGTGTCCCAGGTCATTGAGCTTGGACCGGTGCCACAGGCGCTGATCCTGTTGGAAATTGAGACGCTGTATCTGGATGACGAGGTTGCTGTTACTGATGCCAAGGGTCGGCTGAAAGTGGATGCTAAGAAGGTGAACCCTCTGGCGAGACTGGGCGCTAATGAATACGCCTCAATCGGTGACATTATTACTCTGGAAAGACCAAAATGAACGGATTGGAAAACACCAGTCAGGTGTTGATGCGTCAGAGTGACCAATTACAGAACTCTCTGTTGCTGGTTTGCCCGCCTATTGATCGGTTGCATGCTGAACTTGAGCAAAATGGGCATACCACCACGAGTCTATGCTGGGACTTCCAGGCCTACGAAGCACAGCAGCAGTCGCTGGCGGCAGAAAACCGTGAACGCTGTCACTTTGGTTTTTCTTCTCCGACAACTTCGGAAACCGAGAAGTTAATTTCGAAAGCGGGGGCGTTTGATCAGGTGATCCTGTTTATGCCGAAAAGCAAGGACGTGATTGAACTTTACCTGGTGATGTTCGGTGAGGTGTTAGCCAATGCGGGCAGTGTCTGGCTGGTGGGGGAAAAACGCGAAGGCGTGGAAAGTGTCGCCAAGAAATTGAAGACCCGTGGAATGTCCTGTATCAAGCTGGACTCCGCACGCCATTGTCAGTTATGGGAAATCACTGCTGCTGACAAGACGTTTAAAGGGCTGAATAATGGGACCCTGGAAAGCCTGTGGCAGCAGTATTCTGTAACGTTGCCGGATAAAGAAATACTGGAACTGTACAATCTGCCCGGTGTATTCAGCGCCGGACGACTGGACGATGGAACTCAATTGTTGTTGGAAAGCCTGCAACTGCCGGAGATTAAATCTCTCCTCGGTCATATGAGAAAAGGCAGGGGAGGCGCTCGAATTCTGGACTTTGGGTGCGGGTGCGGCGTTGTTGGCCTGAGTCTGAAGAAACAATGGCCGGCGGCTCAACTAGAACTGGTGGATGTCAATGCACTGGCCCTGGAAAGTGCCCGGTGTTCTGCTGAGAAGATGGGGATGGAGGTCAACGTTTATGCGTCAGATGGCTTGTCTCAAGTTGAGCCGGGATTATCGGCGATAGTGACCAATCCCCCTTTTCATCAAGGAGTGAAGCAGGATACCAGGACCACTCAGCAGTTCCTGAAAGACTGTCAGACCAAGTTACGACCTGGCGGCTCCCTGATACTGGTCGCTAACCGTTTTCTGCCCTATGCGGATTGGATCGAGGATTCTTTGGGATCGGTGTCGGTGTTGGCCGAGGATAGTCGTTATAAGGTGTACCATGCCAGACGTTAAGTCTACTCCCGCAAAAGACGCCAACAATGCGTCTGAACCACTAAAACGCTTTGAGCAAACCATTGAGATATCTGAGAATGGGGCAGCCGTTGATATTCTGTCAGGAGAAACGGTCCTCTCCAAACAGAAAGTCAAAGATGCCATGCTTAAAGGCGCCGTATGGCTGAAGAGGGGGCGTAAACCCCGTAAGCGTCTTCGCCGTGCCAAAACCTCTTTGCTGGCAGGCGATGTTTTGGAAGTCTTCTATGACCCCAGATTGCTTGGCAGTGAACCGCCCACAGCCACCCTACTGCAGGACTTCAACGAATACTCCGTGTGGTACAAACCTCCAGGGCTATTGAGTCAGGGCACGCAGTGGGGAGATCATTGTTCTTTGCTTCGCATTGCCGAACAAACTTTGAGCGGCAGAAAAGTGTTTCTGTTGCACCGGCTGGACCGGGAAGCTTGTGGGCTGATCGTGATTGCCCATTCACCAAAGGCTGCTGCCAAACTGGGAGAGATGCTTAAGAAGCGGACTATCAGTAAACGGTACCGGGCGGTATTGTCTGCATCACCGGAGCCTACTGATGGTGTTCTGAGGATGAAAGTTGACGGCCAGGAAGCTGAAACCCGTTACCGGACTTTGCTGCCGGTATCTGACACGGATAGGGTCGGCGTGGAAATTGATCTGATCACCGGGCGGAAACATCAGATACGCCGCCACTTCAGTAGCATCGGGTGTCCTTTGGTTGGTGATCGGGACTATGGCGGACCCGCGTCGACTGACGGCCTGTGTCTGGCAGCAGTGGAATTGAATTTCAAATGCCCTCTGACTGGAAAGGCCCGAGATATTGCTCTGCCCAGTGAGCTGATGCCGGTCTGGCTGAGCAGTCTTGGCGTGGCATCTTCCTGATAGTTGTGGTCCAGTCTATGTCACCTTCATTGATATCCTCCGAATCAGTATTAACATCTGCCACTTCGGTGATTGTCCTGGGCGCCACTGCCACAGGTAAGACCCGCTTGGCTGTTGAGCTTGCCCGTCGTTTATCCGGAGAGGTGGTATCGGTGGATTCACGACAGGTTTACCGTGGCCTCGATATCGGCAGCGGCAAGGACCTGCAGGAATATGGCGATACCCCCTATCACCTGATCGATATTGTGGAACCGACCACAGAGTTCAGCCTGTTTGATTTTCTTTGTGCAGCCCGGCAAACCCTGAATGACCTGTCCAAAAGAAGGAAACTACCTATATTTTCCGGCGGTACGGGGCTATTTCTGGATGCTTTGATTCGTGGTTATGCGTTGCAGTCCGCGCCGAGAAATGAGGGATTACGAGCTGAGTTGAGCGAATTGACCCAGACCCAGTTGAATGCCCGCCTTGAAAGCCTCAAACCCCTGCACAATACAACAGATACGCAGGATCGCGAGAGGACAATCCGTGCCATTGAAATCGCGGAAGCTGAAGCGCGGGGAGAAACCGACGTCATACAGGTTGACCTCAATCCTGTGATCGTCGGCCTTCGCTGTGAGTCTGAAGTGCTGCGGAACCGGATTGAGAAGAGGCTTGCTGCACGCCTTGATGAAGGCATGGTGGACGAAGTGAGGGGGCTGCTAGAGTGTGGTGTCAGTCACCAGCAACTCTATAATTTCGGGCTTGAATATCGCTTTGTGTCTGATTACCTGAAAGGGGAACTCAATTTCAATGATATGAAGCAGAAGCTCGCTTCAGCCATCTACCAGTTTGCCAGACAACAGATTAAGTGGTTTCGTCGTATGGAGCGGCGCGGAACCAGTATTCAGTGGTTTGAATCCGGTCAGGTTGACACCGAGACAGTGGTGAATGTGGTTTCCCGGCAGTTGTCGCTGCCGGGTTGAGTGAGTAGAGGTGTCGGAATTCAAACCGGCCATTTTCCGGCTGCAAAGAGGACGATGAGACCGCCCAGGATCAGGTTGGTGGCGACAGCAATTCTGATTTGATTCAGTCCAACTGCTGCTTCTTTCCAGAGCTGTTCCAGTGATCTTGTTTTAAGCATGCGGAATGGAAAGAAGAACACGAGTGCGAAAATAACCGTCATGATCAATCCAAGGCCCATCATAATGTGGACGTAAAGCGGCATTGTCTCTCCCAGCATACGCATCATGCTGAGTCCGCTTATCCAGAGTATAATGATGGCGATCCACACCCAGCGAAAGAAGTGAGTCAGCACTTCTGCCCACAGAGGAAGTCTCTGCGGAGGCTGTAGTAGTTGACCTGCACTGGGACGTAACGAAAAATAAGCGAAGAACATGCCGCCCAGCCATACTATCGCGGCCATAATATGCAAAATAATGAGTAGTCTATACACAATAGATCCTTTTGTTTATGCACCCCAAGTGCATCTGAATGCATCTTGAAACAGGATGTCGGAAATCACCGTGAAAGACCAGAAAGTAACGTCACATGGACAAAATTTCAATGAACTGAAATCCAGGTTTCAGTCCAATATTTATGGCACTCCGAAAGGTAAATTAAGGCTGGATCTGATTCAGGAGGATTTTGAACTCTATTTTGTTCCCGAGGTGGCTGAGAAGAAACTTCGGGTGCTGGATGTGGGATGCGGCGATGCCATATTCAGCATGAGGCTGGCAAACCAGTGCCACCAGTTGACACTGACGGATATATCCACTGATATGCTGGATGCGGCGGCTGGACGTGCCAAGTCTGAAGGCGTATCAGAAGAACGTTTGACTTACCATCAAGGACCCTTGCAGGAAGTATTGCCCGCTATTTCTTCATCTTTTGATCTGGTCATTGCTCACGCGGTTCTGGAGTGGGTCGATGAGCCTGCCGAAGCGCTTGCACTGATTGCTTCAAAAGTCGCACCTGGCGGTTGGCTGTCTCTGGCATTTTACAATGAGAACGGTCTGACCTACAGAAATCTGTTACAGGGTAATTTCAAGAAATTGAAGAAAGGGGACTGGGATCAGCGAAAGGGAGGACTGACACCACAAAACCCAATTCCTCCGGATCTTGTCTATGACATTCTACAGGAAGCGAACTTTGAGCAGGTATGCCGGCGTGGGATCAGGACCTTTTATGATTTTATGCAACGCCACGTAAGAGAAGGGCGAAGCTATGAGGATGTTCTGGAAATGGAACGTCGATATTCCACCACAGAGCCTTTTCTTTCCATTGCCCGATATATTCATGTGCTATACCGGCGCCCGGACTGAAAGCCCCGCCTGGGAAGCCTGTCTCAGGCGGGGCTTTGACCAATCGTCAGATTGAATCGCGTCAAGACGGTTTGTCGGCCACTAATATGGCTCGGCGGGGAGCAGGATAACCTTCAATGGTTTTGCTGAGATCATTCGGGTCCAGGAAATCCTTCAGAGACTGGAAGGTCATCCAGTCGGTTTGTCTTTGTTCTTCCAGAGACGTGTCGCTTTCATCAACAATTCTGACATTCACGAAACCGCAGCGCTCAATCCATCGTTGAGTGGCCTTGGCGCTGCCAATGCTCCAGACATTGCGCATCTGTGCATAACGGTCACTCGGTGTCAGCACGGTGTTCTCGTCACCGAGGATCACCAGCGTTTCCAGTACCAGCTCACCACCGGGTTTCAGCGTGGCTTTCAGTTCATCAATATGGTCGAAAGTTGAACGCCTGTGATAGAGCACCCCCATGGAAAAGACGGTGTCAAATGCCTGCATATTCTGGGGCAGGTCTTCTGATCGCAGAGGCAGGTAATGGATCGGTGCTCGGGGTTGGTACTTTTTGACTGCCTGAAACTGAAACAAAAACTTGGGAGAGGGGTCGACTCCCAATACAAATCCGGCTCCGTCGCCGAGCATGCGCCAGCAGTGATAGCCACTGCCACAGCCAACGTCCAGAACAAATCGACCCTGTAAAGGGGAGATGTGCGGCGCCAGGCGCTGCCACTTCCAGTCTGAACGCCATTCGGTGTCGATAAACTCACCAAAGAAATTGAACGGACCTTTGCGCCAGGGATGTAGCCCGCGTAGGCCAGCGATCATTTGCTGATGTTGATCAGGTGTCAGATCCGTTTCTTGACCAATCATCAGAGTATCGGTTGAGCAGTTGAACACAGAGGGGGAGGCATCCGGGAGCTGTCCGAAAGCCTTCTTCCAGGCAGGCATATCTCCATGATCCCGCTGGAAGCGGACATCAACCGCCTGGCGGAAGGCTTCCAGGTGTTTATCCAAACGGTTGTGGGAAATGTGCTGATAGAAATCGTCGAAAAAATTCATGGTCAGTGTATCTGTGTTTAACTTTCAAAATTCGCGTGTTGTTGAAACTGGTCTCTGAGTATGAGACCCCCTGCTTCTGTTTTTTGAGCTCCTGCGTTTTTTCGAGCCCAAGCGTTTGTGATATCCCGCTATTTTATAAAACCGGCCATATTCAATAAGATCGGCCGGTTTTAAAAGTTATTCGTATTAAAAAGCGCTACCTGATCGCCAGAAAGGAGACAAAATTAAAACACTGGTACCACACGGCGGCTCGGCTAAAGCCGGCGTCTTTCAGGCGGTTCAGATGTGTTTCAACCGACTCAGGTACCAAAACGTTTTCAATCGCCGCCCGTTTCTGGGCGATTTCCAAGTCACTGTAGCCCCGTGACCGTTTGAAATCGTGGTGCAGTTCTGTCATCAATGCCTGGCCTTCCGGGTTGTCGAAGATAATCTTTTCCGACAGCACCAGGGCACCGCCTGGGAGAGTTCCCGCAGCGATACGTGTAAGCAATGGAAGACGTTCTGCAATGGGGATGAACTGTAGAGTAAAATTCAGTACCACCATGGAGGCGTTATCAATAGGCGTTTCCTCCAGTCCTTGACAGTTAAGCTCTGTTGGAACTTGACTGGGCACCCTGGCAAGATTGACCTGGCAACGCTCTATCATGGCTTCAGAATTATCCACGCCAATCACCTGGTATTCCCCGGGTTTGCCTCTGGAAGAGTCATCAAGACTGCAGCGCATGGCCAATGTGGAGGCACCCAGGGAGCAACCCAGGTCATAAAGTGAGGAGCCGGATTGTGCGAAGCGACGGGTAATGATGCCCAGCATTTCCAGCGTCATGGCATAGCCGGGCACTGAACGGTTGATCATGTCCGTAAAGACGTGCGCCACTCGCTCGTCGAATACGAAACTTTTCACCTGATCCAGTGGATTGGCATATATCTGGTCTTGCTGATCGGTCATCGGTTTGTCACTCCTCGTCCAGCCGCGCATTGTACCTTCATGTTGAAATAATAAGTAGCCGCTAATTGTGATGCAGATGTCAGTGCGGTGTAGGTGACAGTGCGGACTTTTGCTAGACTTGGTGTCCTTACAGAATACTAGGGTCTGTTGACGTTTCATATGATGCTCATGGAGAACCTGAAAGCAGGCCAGTCGAGGCGCGAGAAGTGAAGTTTAGTCATTCTAAATAAACGCCGAGCAACAATGAGGGGCCTGCTTTCAGGTTCTCTACCCACTGAAGGGGCACTAGCCCGCAGGGCTGGGCCACATTTTGCCCTCTGCGGTATTGTCGATCGTTTGTGTAGAATGACTACACTGCACTCTCTCCGCTTTGCAGAGAACAAAATGTGACTCCAGCATGTGCATCATATGAAACCTCAACAGACCCTAGCCCATTCGAGAGGCTGCAGGAGGGCCGGTGACAGGCTTCCGGTGTCCCCAAAAGGGAGCAGAACCTCGATCGGGATGATCCAATCACAATCTTGGCAAAAGAGAATTTCAGATGTCTTATCATCGTATTGCGGACTTGTTGTCCAAAAAAGAAGCCACCGGCACCAAAGTCGTTGTAAAGGGCTGGGTAAGATCCCGGCGTGACTCCAAAGCCGGCATGTCATTTCTGCACGTACATGACGGATCCTGCTTTGACCCCATTCAGGCGGTTATCGACAAGGACATACCTGGATACCAGGAGAATGTTCTCCACCTGACGACGGGGTGTTCAGTGATCGTGGAAGGAGAGCTCGTGGAATCGCCGGCGCAAGGCCAGGCCTGCGAGATTCAGGCTACCTCGGTAGAGGTTGTTGGCTGGGTCGATGATCCGGAAACCTATCCCATTGCCAAGAAGCGCCATACCCTGGAATTTCTGCGGGGTGTCGCACATCTTCGTCCGCGTACCAATGCAATCGGTGCCGTGACTCGGGTCAGAAGTACTTTGTCCCATGCCGTGCACGATTATTTCTATAAAAATGGTTTTCAGTGGATTAATACGCCCATTTTAACCGCCAGCGATTGTGAAGGTGCCGGAGAACTGTTTCGGGTCAGTACACTGGATTTTGCCAATCTCCCCAAAGGCCCTGGAGGAGAGGTGGATTTCCAGGAAGATTTCTTCGGTAAGGAAACCTTTTTGACAGTTTCCGGGCAGTTGAACGTGGAGTCCTATTGTCTGGCCATGTCCAAGGTGTATACGTTTGGTCCTACCTTCCGTGCGGAGAATTCCAACACCAGCCGGCATCTGGCCGAATTTTGGATGATCGAACCGGAAATCGCGTTTGCCGATCTGAATGATAATGCGGATCTGGCTGAGCACTTCCTCAAGTACTTGTTCAAAGTGGTGCTGGAAGAACGCAGTGACGACATGTCATTCTTTGCCCAGAGGATCAATCCGGACGTCATCAGCCGGCTTGAGAACATTGTGAATAAGGAATTCGTGCGTATGGATTATGGCGAAGCCATCAAGATTCTGCAGGCTTCCGGCCAGTCCTTCGAATATCCGGTCACCTGGGGTCTGGATCTGCAGTCTGAGCACGAGCGTTACCTGGCTGAGAAACATGTTGGAGCGCCAGTCATCATCAAGAACTACCCCAAAGATATCAAAGCATTCTATATGCGCCTCAATCCTGATGAGACGACTGTTGCGGCCATGGACGTACTGGCACCGGGTATCGGGGAGATTATCGGAGGCAGCCAGAGGGAAGAGCGCCTTGATGTCCTGGACTATCGCCTGGGCAATATGGACCACAAAGAAGATTTGTGGTGGTACCGAGACCTGCGCCGTTATGGCACCGTTCCACATGCCGGGTTCGGATTGGGCTTCGAACGCCTGATAGCGTACGTGACCGGGATGGAGAACGTTCGCGATGTGATTCCTTTCCCAAGGGCACCGAAGAGCGCTCCGTTCTGATCAGCGGCTGCTGATAATAAGCGCCGCGGATATGCCTGTGGACCAAGAGGTCCACAGGCTGTTTCATTATATTTATTTGCTCTCAAAAGCTTCCGCTACCGCAAGGGAGTCGGAATAGTCCCAGAGTTCTGTGATTTTTTCGTTTGTTATATGGAATACCAATGCCCATTGACTGGTGAAGGGCTTATTGGTTTTTTTTACCAGTGCTTTTTCCTGCCCGAGTACAACAACGTGGTTTTCAGAGGGAAGATAGGTTTCCGGGGAAAACTCATCGATATCCAGATGCTCATCGACAACCTGCAGAAACTCCATGAACTTATCCTTGCCCTGCCAGGAACCCGCGAAAGGTATATGGCTGGAGGAAGGGAACCGGTAATGAATATCCGGTGCCAGGAGGCTTTCAATGGTCCCAAGATCTTTTCTGGAAAAAGCCTCAAAGAAGCCTTTGATCAGGTCAAGGTTGGTTGCTGAAGATGATAGCCTTTGCATACTGAGCTCCCGATCAGAAGTTCGATTCCAGGACAATCTTTCCTGTGTGAGATTTGGTTTCCATATAGGCATGGGCCTCTGCCACTTCGGTAAATCTGAAGCGGTGGGAATCCACCAGCAGGTGAAGCTGTCCTGAGTCGACCAACTGGGCAATCTCGGTCAGTATCATGCCGCGGTCATCTCCCCCGATACCGGTGATAATGGGGAGCAATATATTGATCAGATCGATTCGGGTACTTTTGATATAAGCCTGCGTCAGATCGTGAGTGCCGGCAGCGACCAGACTGCAGAGTCTACCCTGAGGGCCGATCACCGACTGGGCCTGCTGGAACATGGCGTCACCCACGGTGTCCACCACCACATTGAATCCGTGGGGAGCATTCACCCGCTGCAGTGCGTCTTCGAAGGATTCTTCCCGGTAATTGATATAATGATCAATACCCCAGTCCTTAATTCGTCCCCATTTGGCTTCAGAGCCAACAGTCACGGTGACTTCAGAACCACGCAGCTTGGCAAGTTGAGCGGCAATGTGGCCAACGCCACCGGTACCACCGATGACCAGCACCTTGTCATCCCGACTGACGAGGGCGCGTTTGGCAAT
Organism: Hahella ganghwensis DSM 17046; assembly: GCF_000376785.1. Lineage (GTDB taxonomy): Bacteria > Pseudomonadota > Gammaproteobacteria > Pseudomonadales > Oleiphilaceae > Hahella > Hahella ganghwensis. The sequence continues at coordinate 69,215 of NZ_AQXX01000125.1, read as the reverse complement.
AACTTCCCAGGCTGTCAGGGCGACCAGCGGCAGGGCGGCGGCTTCTGTGAATGAGAGCTTCTGAGGCTTTTTGGCAACGAACTTTTCGGGCACTGCCATATGTTGCGCCAGCGCTCCCTGAATCCCCGCAATGCCACCGGCACAGGCAAAAACTTCATCCCCCGGGCTGAAGTTCTTGACAGCCCGTCCAGTCTCCACAACAACGCCTGCTACGTCAGAGTTCAATACCGCCGGCATATTGGGACAAAGCTGCGGAAACGCGCCCTGACGAAGTTTAATATCTATGGGGTTTACACTCGATGCCAGGACTTCGATCAAGAGATCGTGATCACCTATCTGAGGTGGCTCTATATCAACGGTTTTGAAAACGTTGTTAGAGCCAAAGTCGGTCATGGCGATAGCTTTCATCGTTATTATTTCCTTCCATTGGTTGAAAAATTGAAGAGCTGTGACGTGAGGCTCGTTCAAGGTCATCATAGATAGAATCAACCGACGCTGGATAATATGAAGTTCTGATACCCTATGAAGGCTGAATCTATGAGTCTGGCACAGCTATATATCGGCCTGCTGGTGAAGGAAATTCGAACTAATGTTATTTTTTTCAATAACCTATGCACACCAATAAAGTGATATAAAGACATTTTCTGTTTGTGCGATGAGAGTTGAAAGTCGTCTAAATTTGAACTGGCCGTTAGTTGGCAGCGTTATGGCATTGCATAGTTGAGGAAATGTTCAGTAAGCTTTCCAGCGACGTGAGGTTTAACAAGGTTTTGTTTGTCAAAGAAAAAGGAAACAACCTCCATGAACCAGACCATATTGATTGTCGGTGCCGGACCAACAGGCCTGCTGATGGGTTGCCATTTGTTGCGACAAGGTGTTGATGTTCGCGTGATTGAAAAGCGGGCGACCTCAATTTCCCACTCGAAGGCCCTGACGATTAACTGTGCTTCATTAAAACTGCTGCATGATCTTGGTGTCAGCGATTCGATTCAACAAACCGCTCAACGTGTGGACGATATCTATGTTCACTGGCAGGGGCGGGATTTTCTGCATATTGATTTCCGTCATGTGGACGAGCATTTCAATTATCTCGCCATGCAACCCCAGCCAGTGACAGAGCAGGCAATACTGAAGCAGTTCGAAGCTTTGGGCGGTGAGGTTGATCGTGAGGTTGAACTTGTCGATATCATCGAAAACAACTCCGATTACGTCAGTGTTCGCCTGCATCATGTTAAGGATCAGACAGAGGAAATCTGCAGTTTTTCCTATCTTGTCGGGTGTGATGGCGGCAAGAGTAGGGTCAGAGACGAACTGGGCTTTTCCTTTACCGGGCTGAACTACGACATGTATTTCATCCTGGCCGATCTCTCTGTGGATTGGGATGGGCCCAGAGACAAGGTGCATTACTTCGTTGAGGAAGATTGTTTTCTCATTCTGATTCCGCTTACCGGTGATAAACATCGGATTGTGATTAAGGTGGATGGCGAATATCAGGAGGAGGGCGATACGCCGCCGCTGGAGCTGTTTCAACAATATGCGGCCAGGATCGGGCCTGCCGGCATGAAACTGCATGATCCCATCTGGATTTCGAGTGCACCTTTCTACAATCGGATTACCAGTGACAATGTCAGTGGTCGATGTTTTCTGGCTGGGGACGCTAGCCATTTGTTCAGCCCGATCGGCGGCCTGGGGATGAATACGGGCTTGCAGGATGCTGCTAACCTTGCCTGGAAACTGGGTCTCGTGATGAAAGGGAGAATGAATCCTGCCGTGCTGGAAAGCTATCGTGATGAGCGCCTATTCATGGCCGGGCAGCTTTTGGCCCACACTGACCGCTCAACCCAATTGATTTCGCGCCTGAACCCGGATGTCGAAGCTCTGGAGCCGCTGTGGCCGAAAATGTCGAATCGACGATTCTTTCGATACGGAATGGCGCAGCAGACTGGGGGCACTTCCCAGTTTTATCATCTCAGTGATTTCGTCAGGGATGACCGTAACCAGGCAATCGGACAAAACATTCAACCAGGCCAGATGGCGCCTTTTGTAAAAGAGATTACCTATGGACAGAAGTCTGTAGACAGCCAGGAGTTCTATGGCCGGGGAGCATTAAGCATACTGTTGTTCGCGGACACGGGTGATACAAAAATGCTCGCAGAGCTGATGGATGCCTTACCGGATATTAGTCGGGAGTATCTGCGTATATTTGTCATTACTGAAAAGCCGGTAGTATCTGACGTTATTGTGGAAGCCGTCGACTTGATTGTTGATGCCGGGCAGAAAATAAAACGAGCCTATGATGCCAGGGACGGGGATATGTTCATGATCCGGCCGGATTTGTATATTGGCTATGCTGGCAACATGAATTTCCTTAATTCGATCAAGATCTATTTCCAGCGCTATTTTGCGCCGCTGCAGCATTCCGTAGAAACGACAGAGCGGCTGGTTTCAGAAAATGTAGAGTAAACCCACTGATTCTATCAGGGCCCCAGTGGCTGGAATACCAGCTTCTTGAGGCCCTGACGGGAATTCATGATGATTCAGAAAAAGTTACGTCAGAACCGGTATTTGTAGGCAACGACCTGATTCGACAGCATGAGAGGAATGACCACTGTAGACTGCGTTTCCACAACCGTGAGGTCCGCTGACCCTTGCTCCAGTTGCAACACCTGTTGGCCTGAGCCGTCGGCCGAGACGTGCAGAAGAGATCCCTGCATCCAGTCTGTGGCGAAGAAACTCCCGTTTGAGAGCCTTTCCAAACCATCAAGATTTCCCAGGCTGTTGCCTTCTCCCAGTGATCTTAACTCGCCGGAGCTGATGTCCAATGCTTTGACATGTCCTGGAACTTCGGTGTTGAAACCGTCGGTCAGATCGCCCCATGAGGCAACATACAATCTGTTGTCATAGGCATAGAGGCCATTTGGCGTCTGCAAATCTGCACTACTCAGCAATTGATCGAGTTGGTTGCCCCTGATGCGATACAGAGTATTATCCAGCACATCACTGACGTAGACTGTGCCGTCTTCTGACACGGTAACATCGTTGAGAGATTTGGCTCCTTCAACGATAAAAAACCGCTGTTGACTGACATCTTCCAGATTAATGAAGCAGACCCGGTTAATATCGGTGACGACCAGCTCATTGTTGGTTATCGTCATACCTTTGGGGGCGTCCAGTCCGGTGATCCATTCAGGGTTCACCAGTTTGCCGTCTGCTGAGACAATAGCGATCCCACCTTTGCCGTCATGAGCGAGGGGATCGCCCGCCATGTTGCTGACGTAGTAACGGGAACGGATCGGATCGAAGATAACGGATTCAGGCTGCTCCAGTCCCTCTGTCAGGCGCCAGATTTCAGTCACTTCCGGAGGTGCTGAGAGACTGAGAAACGAGAAAGAAAACGCAGTGGCGAACAAGGTTGAGTGACTGAAGATAGCTCTAAACATGATGCTTCTAAACGTGATGGTTCTAGACGTGATGGTTCTAGACATGTGTGGGTTGCTCCTTATTCTCTGCATACCATGCATCCGTGTTATGTACCCATAAAAGTGACCAATCACGGTCATCTGCGATCGTCTCAAGTTCAGGATCTCCGCTGACCACAACCGGATGGCCGACCATTTCCAACATCGACAGGTCGCTGATGTGATCGCCATAGGCGTAACATTGTTCAAGACTGGCGGGCACTTTTTGATGTTTGAGATAGCGGGATATGGCTTTGGCTTTGCCTTCGCTGATGATCGGCCCATGCTCCAAAGCGCCTGTGACCGTATCTCCATGGCAAGTCAGTTCAGCGTACAGGGCATCTTTGATTCTGTAGTCTTCGCAGAATCGGCGCAGCAGCGGCCACATACTGCCTGTCACCAACACAACGGTATCACCCATGTAGCGGTGTTGTTCCAGTATTCGAATCGTGTGAGTGATCAGCCGGTGACGCTTATTGATAATTTCCTGCTCATACCATTCATCACCAAGTTCAAGTAGCTCTGTGTAAGAAGATCCTGCAAAGTGCTGGTAATAAAGGGTGTTAAGATCAGATCTTGCACAGCCCTGAGTCTGTAGTCTGCTGGCCTTGCTCATGAATTCGTCATAAAAGTGACACGATTTAAATTTTATTTTGGAATAATATTCCAAAAAGCTGAGCATGCTTTTAATATTGATGAGAGTGCCGTCGAAATCAAAAAAAGCATAAGAATGTGGCTGTCGGTGCACTTGTGGTTGAAATATCCCGCTCACGTTGCCTCCTTGGTAAACGTAGTAAGGTATTTTGATTTTATGGAAAGACTATGGTTTGTCCGAAATCGTTTTTGACAGGATGGGCTATAGGTACTGACTTTGGATAGGTTAGGAGTTTTGCCATGGATATTCGCTCACTACGATACTTTGCTGCTGTGTTTCAGGAGAAAAACCTGAGTTCTGCGGCCAAGGTCTGCCACATCTCACAACCATCGATTTCTGCTGCAATCACCCAACTGGAAAGTTCGATGAATGTGAAGTTGTTTGTCAGACACAAGAAGGGAGTTACCCCCACAGATTCAGCCAAAAGGCTATACCCCATTGCCAAACGGCTGGTGTCAGAAATGCACTCACTGAAGAACCTGTTTCAGGAAGAGGAGGATTCACACAACATCACCCTGGGCGTGATGCCCTCCCTGGACCTTGATATGGTGTCTATCTGGCTTAAGCACTGGTTGGCCAACATCAAACATCTGGACCTGACTCTGGTGGATTATCCGGGTGACAAGTCTGATGCCAATATCGTATCCGATCACCTGATACGACCCAATGATGTCTTTATCACGCTGTGGCGTGAGGAATACGTCCTGGTGGCGCCGAAGAACCGCTATATCAACCTGCCTGAGATGGTCACCATCAGGGACATCAATGATTTCCCGTATATCCAGCGCAAACCCTGTGAGCTGGATCCGGTGATCAAAAGCATCATGATTCGTGACAACGTACAGGTCAGGATCAAAGCTTCTGTCAGTAGTTCTGAATGGGCTATAGGCCTGGTGAAGTCAGGGCTGGGAGTCGCCATTGTGCCGGAAAGCAGCGTTGGGCGTCATGATGATGTTACGGTACATCGGTTTAGTAACGTTGATTTTCAGCGGCGCATCGGTCTGGCTTACCCGGAAGACACACCGGTTTCGCAAACACTGCAGCAGGTCATTTCTTATTCTGGCGGGGTGGAGGAGTTTGAAATGAAAAGAGCCTGATATTACAGGCTCTGTGAAAAGTGGATTCGTGAGCAAGCCCACTTTTTGTCTTCAATTGTCAGTTCAGGTAGTTGTCAATTGTCAGGCCAGGGATAAAACTCCCTGACTTCAGCCTCAGTTTTCCGTGCTTTCGTAGTACTTGATGGTCCACACAGAACCGGTATTAACCCCGGGAAGGCCCTCAGGGTTCAGCACGGAATTACTGGAAGCCATCCCGCCGACAATGTTGGAGTTTGCAGGAATGTTCACCATATTCAGGGTGCATCCTGTCAACAGAACCCCATCGATAGGCACATCTCCAGTAGTATTCTGACAGAGTCCGGCAGCGGTAAATGTCACGCTGGGAAGCTCAAACTTCAGATAGATAGGCAACAGACCGCCAGGCACCAGTTCGTCCGGGTCGATTTCAAGACAGGATGTGGCTGTTCCGATCTGCAGCAGTTTGTTATACATGAGCTTGCCGTTATGTATCCAGGTGTGCAGTGACCACAGGCTGGCGCCGAATGTTGCAGTTGTCTCAAAAGGCGCAGTAGCACAGAACTCCTCATCGGCAGGGACATTGGGATCGCTTTCAGAAGTAAAAATGAAGACGTTGCCCTGGGGGTTGGTACTGGAAGGAGGAGCCGCTGCCGCGCCGCTGGAAATTGTGGCAGCCATCAGGCAGGTTGCCAATGAGGTAAACAGGGGGGGGCGAGTAGGATGGTGTTTCATGGATGACCTCTTAATCTCAAAAGGGGTTAATTATTTTGTTTATAAAAAATGGCCCGGTCAGGGGATGGACACCAGGTCCTGACCGGGCCCAGAGAGTTGCGTTACCGCAATCCGATGTCCTCCGCCCAGTCATTGCTAAAGATTCCGGCGGGATCAAGCTTTACAGCTACGGCTTTGAAAGCCTCCAGATTGTCTCCGTACAGACCTTTTGCAACAGCTTCTTTAAACAGGGATTGTTTTGACTTGCCCCAATGAGGACGAGCACTGAAACGGGACATCAATTCACTGGCCAGGTTGTCGTAAGTAGCAGTGAACTCAGCGTTTTGAGCATCATCGAAGCCCTTGGGACGATAAACCAGAAACTCTAGGTTCAAGGCTGGCTGGTTTAGATTGAAGTCGCCGCCGGCGCTTGAATGTGCCATCAGCGAGGCGTCGTCAGAAGGAGAGAATCGCATGTAAACGGCACCAATCGGCAGGCTCAGGTGACGTTCACGCAGATAGTCGTTAATAAAGGCGACAGCTGCTTCCGCGTTCTGGTTCGGAACCGAGAAAGCGTAATCGGTGATAAAGTGCAGTACTGGGCTTGGAGTCGCTTCACCGCTGAGCATCATATGGGCCGGGCCTGTGGCCTCGTAAGTCTGGATGACGTCTCCGTTGCCATCGTGCTTCAACAGGTAGGGGCCACTGCTGTAGAGCTCATACTGGTACCACTCAGTTAAAGCCGCCACTGGTTTGTAGCAGGCACTCAGATGAATACCCTTCTGCAGACGATGAAGTAGCGCGAGATCGCCTCCCTGAGGTTTAAGCAGGACCGTTCTGGCGCCTGGGTCGGCTGGAGCGTCCGTTTCCTGACCACAGGCCCGGACGATTTTGCCAGTATGAGGGAACCAGGTGATACCACTGTAGTCGCAGTCATCAACCAGTCCACGGATACCTTCTCCAGCGAACAGGGCTTCTTCTGGTTTGGTGTCGATTTCCACGTGGAGATTAAAAGTAGGCTGAACCTTCAATCGAACTTTAGTCACTACACCCAGAAGACCAAGGTGAGCTCTCAGGGCTTTGATAATATTGGGATCTTTTGACTGGTCAGAGTACTCTACCAGATCTCCTTCAGAGTTAATGATCTCAACGCTGGCGACGTCATTCGAGAGAACGGCATTGTGCTTGTAGGAACCGCCGTGTGAGCCGGTGCCGATGACACCTGCGACAGTGGTCCGGTAGGGGGCAATCGTGCCGTAGCCGAGAGCGAGTCCACGGTCATAAAGCCACTCATTCAATGCTTTGAGTGTGACACCGCCGTCAACCAGAACGGTTTGTTCACCCTGGTACTGCTCAATGCCATGGATGCGATTGAGGTGGGTGGTGATAATGACGATACCGTCAGTACAGATGATCCTGGACATGGAATAGCGGCTGCCCAGAATCTTGACTTTCTGGCCCTTGACTCTGGCTTCCTGCATGATGTCGGCCATTTCCTCAAAGGAAGATGGCTCGTAGACTGCTTTGACTTCATCGCAGAAGGCTTGTTTGGTCCAGCCAATGACCGGTGCAGAGTTACAATCCTGCGGGCACATTGCAGCCGTCTCACCGTTGCCGGTTGCACAGACACCGTCACCGCAACTGGTAGCGATGTCAGTGCGAGGACAGTTGCCGTAGGTCGAAAAGAAGTCATTGGTGCTGTCGAGTAACTGTGCCAGCACCTCCGCACGGGTGGGAAATTCCTCTGAGGCCATGGCAAAGCTGCCGATTAAAGACAGCGATAATGAAAGAAGCAGTGTTTTTAGAATTTTCATTGAGCTTTCCTTTACAGGGTTCAGGCTGGTTCTAACTGTGAAGGTTGATACTGGTCGGCCAGACGTCTCGTATCTTCTGCCAGAAGACTCTCCAACGTCTGTGCTGCCATTTTTTCCTCTTTTCTGGCAATCAAGGATTTGTCATAACACTTGAAGACAATGCGGATGGTCGCTGTAGACTGGCCGTTCTGGATGACGTCCATAACATAATCACAGCTGTAGTTGCCGCGTTCATCCAACTCACAACGGTCCAAACGGCAATCAATATGCATGGCAAACGGAAAAGCAAAGCGATGAAAGTTTGCGTCCATTTGATTCAAAACGAAAAAATATGATCCTCGGGATTCCGCCGGGAAAATGTGGTCCTCTGTCACTGCAGTGACCATCTGGCGCGCAGCTTCCATGATGACCATTCCCTGAACGTGCAACCCGGTGCTGTGATCGCTGATTTCTGCACAGTTTCCGTCAATCAATACATTGCTGCGATAAAGCACATCCGAGACCTTCTGAGGTGCAGAAATCAGTATATTGTGAGATTTGTGCTTATGGGTTGCCAAAGAGCTGGCAAGTGGACGGGATTGGGTGGTATCTGCGGTGATAAATTTTAGAAAACCGCCTTCGTTCACTCTGTCCGCACCCTGTGCCATAACATAGGAGATTTCTTCATCAAGTGTCGAGCCTTCAGCCAGCTGCTTTTTCAGGTCTGATACTGTGATGATATTTCCCAGTCTCTTCATTTCCGCGAAGGGGTCTCCCACCACGTAGATAACTTTCTGATCCATGGCTGCAATTCCTTTGAAAAGATATGTTGAAAGTAAGTAAATCAAAATCGAGATAGTTGTTTGCGGGTAGTCAAACTGCCGGTTAACTGATTACCCTTATTGATGAGCCATACCACAGCAGACCAGGAGATGATCTTTCTGCAACGCTCAACAGCATGTTATGGGGGGGGAGAAAAAGGTTAAAGAATCTTTTGTCTTGGGGTGTTATCAGTTCCGTCTATAGTTGGAAATAAATTGGTAATGAAGCGAATTATATTTCTAAGTGTATGACGGATAAGAAATAAAATTGTTATGAGAGGAGGTCGTACGGGCGCGATTTTAAAGCGCCTGAAGAGCCAGGGAAATTGACCCGGCTGATAGAAAAATAACGGACAGACTAAGCTGCCCATTATTTACGATAAAAGTACTGGTAATGGGAATTACTGACGGGTAACCGAAAGCTTGACACCGCCACTGTTGTTCTTCTGGTTGCGGTCAAGGTAGGTGGCGTAGAGCTTGGTGGTCTTGGTGACCGATACATTCAATACATCATCATAGGATTGTAATGTGGCCCAGGATGCAGGCGGGGTCACACCGTTGGCATGTTTGGTGATTTCGCCGTCAAGAAATACCATGACAAAGGGCTCGGCGGGGAAGGTTGGGCCGTAGGAAAACTTTCCTTCAGTGATATTGATCAGGTAATGGCCGGGCTCCAGGGTCAATTGAGCGCCTTTGTTTAGGATTTCCTTGTAGTCGACGATGGAGGTGTTTTCGACGCCGTCAACGCTGAGGGTTTGTGTTTCGCTGTGGGCAAGGCCGGCCGAACCCAGCAGTAAAAGCATGCCGCCAATAAGAATTCCACGTATTTGGTTTGAGGTCATTGTGCTCTCCCTTTCATTGATTTTTCTTTGGTGGTAAGGCTGCCAGATTGAAAAAACTGAAAGCCTGACAGGTCTGAAGTCTAACCTGTTCACTAACTGAGGAGTCATCGTTTTTACCGGGGAACCTTATCGGCGAAAACTATAGCCCTTGTATGATGTTCTTAAATATGTCGTTGTATCTTTGATCGATAGAGTCAGGTTTCTATCGCTATACAAGAGATGGCTATACAAGAGATTGACGAAGAAATTTATATGAGACACCCTTTTGTGCCATCTATGAGGAATTCCAGATCCCTGAAGGTTTGCCTTGGTGAAATATTGATCTTCTGGGCGTGTCCACCAATAGCAGGTGTTTACAAGAAGTGGCGGCTTATGAGGACTGGAATCCTCATTATTCAGTTTTGAGGAATGTATGAATCATCATTTTTGGAGCCGTATTACTCTGGCATTTGTGTTTTTCTATCATGGACTGGTTCCAAAAATACTTTTCCTGAGCCCGGTGGAAGTGAGCATGATTGATGCTCACGGGATTAACCTTCCGGCCGAAGTGGTGGCAACTGTCGGCGGAGGGATGGAAATCGGGCTGGCCTTGCTTATTCTTTGGTTCAGGTATTCCAGGTGGCCGCTGATCATTGCCCTGGCAGCTTTGGTAATGTTGCTGCTGGATGTCATGATATTCAGCCCTGGGCTTTTGATTGAGGCATTTAATCCCCTGACAACGAACATAACAGCCATCGTTCTTTGTCTTATTGGGCTCTCAGGAGATCCACATCAGTCACGTCAAAAACAGTAGTCAGTCGAATCAAACATTTACAGTCAGCGGTACTTGTCCACTAGCCTGCTGTAGGTCTGATCGGATTTGAGCTGGTCCAGTGCTTCTTTGATCTCACGGACGTGCTCTTTGAGCAACGACTTGCGGGATAGGGTGATATAAGAGGTCTCTCCTGGAATAGTGTAGGGTGAAGCCAGAAACTGCAGTCCCATTTCTTTTTGCAGAGCCACTGCCAGAAGTTCCGGGATAATGACGGTATCCAGACGTCCAAATTCCAGCATTCGGAGTAGGTTTCGGTAGTTACTCCCTTCAATTTTTGTCAGGCTCTTATCCCTGTCAAAGCGGATAAAATAGACACTGCCGCGCAGTGTACCGATGTTTTTGTCTTTCAGGTCTTGATAGCTGTGTATCAATTGTTCCTGGCTTTTAACCAAAAACAGTTTTCTTTCCGGAGGAAATGCGGGAATTGAATAATCCATGAAAGCTTCCCGTTCCGGCCGACGGATCGGGCCAAGCATGATATCTGCCTGCCCGAACTCCATCATATGAAGTGCTCTGGGAAAGGGGACTTCCTCATAGATAACATGCCAGCGTAAACGGTCAGCCAGTGCGTTGAATATATCAATGTAAAGGCCTCCAACCTGTGAGTCGTCAATAATTCGGTAAGGTGGGGCATTATTTACTGCAACCCTGACCTGAATTTCAGGTGAGGTCTCTTCTGAACGAACCGACACAGACAGGAGTATGAGAAAGCAGAGGATTGTCAGATGAATTGGGCGGTAGAAAGATGCCCTGGCCGCCGGATTCAGAAACCCGACAGCCTTCCAGCTGTTTAAGGTAACGATAAGCGGTTGAATAAATGAAAGAATCACTGTCCTTAGCCTGACTATGAACTAAAGCCACCCTTAAAGTGAATAATAGTTCCCCCGCGGAAGTTTTGCACTCAAATTGTGATCTTTGTCACACGGGGGATGTAATCACTGTTGCCCGCCTGCTTGTGTGTAGAGTTTTTTCGGAGAAATGGATAACTGGGCAGGTGTCAGATTGTGGCGAAGTAATATCTCTTGTAATTCACCCATCATGTTCATTTCTCTGAGTGCCTCATTAAAATCATCAACAATGGTCTTGGGGGTTACAGCCCGTACAAAACCAATGTAATAAAGCAACTTCCGATCACTGTGGGCGTAGCGGATATTCGTCAGCGAAAGTTGCTGACGGATGTACATTCCAACACTTTTATTGGAATAGACGGCCTGAATTCTGTTGGCATTGAGTTTGCGAAAACCGTCGAGATCATCCGGCGACATTTCCATGGTCAGATTGCCAAGCTTTTTGGCGATTTGCGTTAAAGATCTGGATGTATTCGAAGGACCGAATACGCCAACCCGCAGATTGGCAAAGTCGTCTATCCGCTCGTAGTTACCAGTGTCGTTCAAAGGAACAAAAAAACCGTATTCAGTTGCGATAATCGGCTCTGAGAAATATAGCCAGTCTTCGCGCTCTGGATTCCGGCCGATCACAAACAGCCCATTGACTGCAGCGTCATGGGCGAGCTGCAGGGCTCGTCTCCAGGGGTAGAGTCTTACGCGACAATTGATCCTGGAAATTTCGCAGGCTCGACGAACGATCTCAACCGCGGGACCTCGGGCTCCGGTATCAGAGTCGACCTGAAACGGGCCGAAATCCTGCGTGACAAAGGACAATTCTGGTTGTGCCCTGACAGTACTGACGGCAATGCCAAGGATGAGGCTTAATAACGATAGTGCAATAAGTTTCATGCTCGTGACTCCCCATCCGAACTCGGATGAGTGTGATTGCTGATCTTATTTAAATTTTTAAAACCACAAAGACTAAGGCTGATCGGCTTCCATTGGGGAATCGATCCCGTACTTTGCCAGAATTTTCTGCGCTTCACCGGATTTATAGAGAGATTTCAGTGTTTTATTGAAATCATTGATCAAGCGGCGGCTGGTGTGATGTTTAACAAATCCGATGTAGTAATTAAGTGTCTTATGGCGCCATGCATAACGAACGTTATTGATTTTGAGTTGTTGCAATATCTCAAGCCCCACATCCCGGTTGGAATATACGGCATCAACCTTGCCATTACTGAGCATTTGAAAGGAAACCAGATCATCAGGCGCCATACTGATATTCAATGAAGGGACAGCCTTTTGAATCTTTTCCAGGGATCTGGAGGTATTGGATGGACCGAATACCCCTACATTGTGTTCCGAGAAGCTGGTCAGGGTTGTGTAGGATTTGCTATTGCTCTCCTGGACGAAGAAACCATATTGGGTCGTGATAATGGGCAGGGAATAATGCAGCCATTCACTTCTCTTCTCATTCCAGCCAATAACAAATAGACCGTCGACCTTTTTATCTCTGGCTTCTTTTTGGGCCTCTGTCCAGTCCATCAGATTGACAGAACAATTGAATCCGGCGGATTGGCAGATCAGGCTCACCAGTTCAGCCCCTGGGCCGGAAACGGTATTTTCCTGCAAATACGTAAAAGGGCGGAAGTCTTGGGTATTGAACGTGAGGCTGGCTGCCTGGGTGAGGGTACATGTTAAAAATAAAAGCGTGCCTATTGATAATCGTTTCATGGGGTTCTCCGGGTAAAGGTTATTTTTAGGGTCCCGTGAGGCGCCAAAGATGAGCTACAACTTTGATCGGCTCGCAGATTGTTGTGCAAGCCTTAGACCAAAGTCGAAGAAAGTGGGAAAATGCTCATGAGAACAAAGAGGTGTAGGTGTCTGGTTATGCCTCTTAGATCTATTATTGTGCGGGTTGTCACCCAGAATGAAATATCCTTTGTGTGGGAATCCGCACAAATAAAATGGCTTTGAGGTAAACTTGCCATAAGAGTCTGGGTCATGATTCCGGGCAATCAGTTAAGCGGACAAAGAAATGAGAATTGGTGTTCTGGCGAAGAAAGCACAATGTGATGTTGAAACTGTGCGCTACTATGAGCGGATTGGGTTGCTTCCGGCGCCTGCTCGTCTGGAGTCAGGCTATCGGGACTATCGGCAGAATCACCTGGATGCCTTACATTTTATCCGCCATTGCAGGGCATTGGAGTTATCCCTGAAAGATATCGAAGTGTTGCTGCATTATCAGAGTCATCCTGACCTCAAGTGCGATGAGGTGAATCAGAGTATTGATCGTCACATTGATAATATCGAACAGAAAATCGAGTCTCTCGTGGCACTGAAATCCCGGCTGACAACATTGCGAAGTCGGTGTGATAGTGATCGCGAGGCTGCTGAGTGTGGCATCCTCAAGGATCTGGATCATCCCGTGTTGGAAGGCGATTGCGGTTGTCACGGGGAAGATCCTTCCGAGCAGACTATTGAAAAACGATCCGCGTTGCCGCAGCGGCGTTAAAAACAGTCTGCACATGGTTCGCAAGTTCCACCAGAGCGAAAGGAACTTGAGGAATTAACGACTCTCGGGCTTATTTAGTTGCTGCAGGCAGTATCAGCGCAACTGTGCATCTTTCCCTGACGTGCCTCACGCAGGATGCCAATGGACGAATGAATCACCAGTAAGGCAATCACGCCTCCAATAACCCAGTCTGGCCAGGCCTCGCCGGACCAGGAAACCAGCGCGGCAGCGGCAATTACCCCGACATTAGCCAGCATATCGTTGCGTGAACAGATCCAGGCGGCTCTGATATTGATATCTCCCTGGCGCTGACTATAAAGCACCACAAAGCAGGTAATATTGACCAGCAGGGCGGCTAGTGCAACCGACATCATCACACCTTCATCCGGTGTGCTGCCCAGCCAGATCCGGCGCCCTATTTCTATCAGGACTCCGATTCCCAGTGTGAGCTGGAAAATTCCGTTGACCTGCGCGGCGGTAATTTTCACTGACGCCGCCCGGCCGACTGCATAAAGACTGATGGCGTAAACCGCTGCATCGGCCAGCATATCCAGGGAGTCGGCGAGTAGTCCTGTGGACTGGGCAATTAATCCGGCAATCAGTTCTACAACAAACATCCCGCCGTTCAGTATCAGAACCATCCAGAGCAGTCGGCGCTGCCTGTCCTGTTTGGCGTCCATTTCACAACAACCTGCCATGGGTTATTCCTCTTAATCGGTTGATCATGACAGTCATTAAAAACCCTGTAGCGACTACAGGGTCAACTGTTTTGTGAATCGATGCGCAAAACCCTCTTCTTTAGCTTGCTGTAACAGGCTCGTAACAACATAGCGGTCTGGGGTAGGGGATGATTCTAAGCTCTTTGTGGTGTAGGCATTGGAGATTCACGAGGGGCGTTTTATGCAGGATTTGTAGGCAAAATCTTTTTTAATAAGGAAACTCGTCTGTAAATAGCGCTGAATGCAGTTACCCGGCCGGGCTTGCTTTTAAAGAAAATTCCCGGCCGGGTGGGAGTCAAGAACTAGTGATACCACTGATCCCGATAGATTGCCCACAGGATCCGGTAAGCGGCACTCATGACTGAGCGCTCGTCAGGGTGAATTCCGTCTCCCATATGATCAAAGCGCTTCCAGGCTTTCACCAGAAGCGCGTCAGGCAATTCCTGATGAATTCTTGAGGCATAGAGTTGCCCAAAGGCGTCGAACTGCTCGTTGGTCACTGCCCAGATCAGACCTGACACCTGAGCGAAGTGAGACAGGTTCAGGTTTCTGGCTTTTGGATACAAGGGGAACACCGGCGTCATACCAAGATCCAGAACCTCCTGACCCACGGCAATCAGTCGGTCAATCGCAGCATTCATTTCTGCGACGGAACAAGGTCGTGTCTGTGATTGATCTTTGCCAAAGGAATCAGAGTGCAGGCAATCATTACCAATGCTGACGATGGCATACTCAGCGTTATAACCGGTGGGTCCTGAGATATCAAAAGTGGCTACACGGCGTAATGCGCGTTGCAGTTGAGTGGAATAGCTGTCCCAGGTGGCTTGACCACAGACCGGGTTACAACTGATCCTACTGAATGTTGTGGCGCCCGCCTGTCCCTCATTGCGCACTTTGGCACCATAGCGGGTTAGGGCCGTGCCCAGATCCACATAGTCTCCTGAGCCCACTGAAAGCCCCTGTAGTGGTCCCTGAAGATCTTGGGTAAGCGGTGTGTTGGCATTGGCATAGGAGCCTCCGATTAATATGAGCGGTTTGTCAGGCAAAAAGAAATGCTCATAGGCATAGGTACCTCCGGCGAAGGTGGATAGGATCAATGTCATTAACGAATAGATGAGAGTGTTCTTCCGATTCACTTAGTAATCTCCCTGTTGATGATATAAGTGACTGCAACCAAAAGTTTTCAGTTCAGTTTTAGGGTGGTTGAGTAGCGCGTTATGGATTAAGTGGATTTTTTATGTTGTCTGCTACCCCCGCTGTCTGCCGGTTAAAAAGCAGACAAGTTAGTAATAGTACACATATCGGCTATCCGGCATAAGCATAAACACTTATATTTGGTGTTAGGGAATGGGTGAAATGAAGATTAGGGATCTACAGTCGGAATCGACAGGCATGATTAGGCTCGGTATTGGTCGTTAGTTGGCCGCTTAGAGTGAGAATTGGCCGCTACAGAATAACGGGAGGGAAAAGAGGTTATTAGAAGGAACGGAAGGATATGTTGAGCATAATGAGAAAACGGGATTCACGCTGAAGAAGATACTAAATTACTCCGAGACACAGGGCCAGCCTATTGGAAATAGTGATTCTGCAGCGCGCTGAGCATGACTTTCAGCTCGTTGGATATCTCCTTGATCCTGACAGGGTCAGCGCACTGGATCAGCGCATATTCAAGACATGACTGCACCAGCTCGGATATCAGCCGGCAAACCAGTTGCCGTCGTTCGGAAGGAAGTCTATTGGCGGGATCTACGTGGTCAGCCAGCACTTCGGCCACCCTGGCATTGGACTGGTCTACAATGTCTCGGAGTTCCGGAATTGCTTTGATGGCCTGCAATAATGGCAACAACCCCGGTGATTCCCGATAGGCTTCGAATACCATATCCACCAGCGACATCCAGTCGATCTTCGACATGGAGGCCTGAGTGATCGCTTCGCTAAGCTCTTCATCAATTTTATTGATCGAAATTTCTGCCAATGTTTTCAGAACTTCGTTTTTATTTGGGAAGTAGTGGTAAAGCGTACCTATAGGCAAGTCACACCGGGTGGCGATATCGCTCATAGTGATTGCGTCGGCACCTGCTTCAATCAGCATGGAAGCCGTGGTGGTCAGGATTAGATCAATTTTGGCCTGGGAACGGCTCTGTTTGGGCACAACTCGCACGATGAAAACATGCTCCTGAAACTGGGCGAACCGGTGCAGATTACTGAATCTCGTGCCCCCCCACAAGTAATACGAAAGGCCTATCCACCGGAGGAATGGCAACGATCTGTTTTATCTCCGTATTGGTTCGAATTGCAAAACCTGAGTATCACTCGAAATAAAATTGAGTTTGTGAATGTGATCACAATATGCGGTCTTAATCTCGCCTAATCTTCTTAACGCTGTTCAGCAAAAACATGGATGTGCTGTCCATGGATAGGTTGATCGGCAACATCAGCTGTAAATATAAAATAACAAAGCGAGGCTGTTATGAGACCGAAACTACTCAAAGACACGTCCCGCCGGTCGCTGCTGTGGATATTGATTATGGCTCTTATGAGCTGGCAGCATGCGTTGGCGGATAATCCCGATGACATCACACTGGAACCCGGACCTGATTTGCCATACCGTTTACAGGAGGCATTCATTACGGCCAAACCGGGAACCACCATTAATCTTCCTTCCGGTACTTACCAGTTTGACGATGAACTTGTTCTGAATACCTCTCACATTACCCTGAAGGGGCAGGGGATGGACAAGACCATTCTTACCTTCAAAGATCAACCCAGCGGTGCCCAGGGGATTCTGGTGGTGGCCGATGCCTTCACAGCAGAGGATCTGGCAATCGAAGACACCGCCGGTGACGGTCTGCGTATTGAAGGTGCGGATGGCATTGTCATTCGTCGTGTTCGCGTGGAGTGGACCAATGGCCCGGATGAGAACAACGGTGCCTACGGGTTATACCCTGTGTTAAGTCAAAACGTGCTGATTGAGGACAGTATTGTACGTGGGGCTTCAGACGCCGGTGTTTATGTCGGGCAGTCGGCGGACGTGATTGTGCGGGGAAATCTGGCGGAATATAACGTGGCCGGCATCGAAATTGAGAATACCTTAAGGGCGGATGTCTATGACAATGTGGCTCAGCACAATACCGGAGGAATCCTGATATTTGACTTGCCGGGTCTGTCCCAGGCGGGCTCCGGATCGCGGGTATTCAACAATACTGTTGTCAATAACAATACACCGAACTTTGCCCCGGCTGGCAACATTGTTGGCAATGTCCCTTCGGGCACCGGCGTGATGGTGATGGCGACCGATGATGTGGATATTTATGACAACTATGTGGTGGGTAACAAGACAGTGGGGGCGACAATCGTCAGCTATGTGGCGATTGCGCTACTCAATGATTTGCCATTGCCGCCCGGGTACGATCCTTTCCCTGAACGGGTGTCGGTGCGGGACAATGTGATCAACCGTCCCAGGTTTCCCTACTATGACGGTTCAGATTTTAACACTCTGAACAACATCCTACACCTGACCAGCTTTAAAGCAGTCTCGGACATCAGTACGGACGGGATTACGGCTGCCGGTACGGAGTACGCCTCATTATGCGTCACCAACAATAAAACCAAGCTGGGTTTCCGCTCACTGTTCGGTAATCTTCAGTTAATGAACACGGATACCTGGTTGTACAAGTTCTTTGGTCTGCCCGGAGGGCCTGTATTAACAGACCTGGACCCTTACCAGTGTCAGAACCTGCCACTACCGCCGGTAGAACTGGGAGACTTTCCGCCTGTGCCTGACGACAATGACGATGAATACACGCCTGAGGAAATTGCGGCCCTTTGTGGAGAGGACACCTCAGGAGTTAACTTCGGTGCACATGTCGTGAACTGCCCGGAACTGCAAAGCTATAATCTGTTTACTGATGCGGCAGATCCAACCGGTGGGCCAAACAACGGATTCCATTATGATCTGACCAGTCCACTGTTCAGTGATTACGCCAATAAGTACCGCTTTATCTTCCTGCCGGAAGGAACGGCTGCGAATTATCAGGGCGCAGGTCTGATGGATTTCCCTGTAGGGACCATTATCGCCAAGACCTTTGCTATGCCTTTGGTGGCTGAGCAGCCCGGCAGCCCTGAAACGATTGTGGAAACACGGTTGTTGATCAAACGGGCATCCGGCTGGGTTGGCTTACCCTATATTTGGGATCGAGAGACAGGCATGGCTCATCTGGCCTTGGGAGGCGGTAGTGAAACTTTTGAATTGACCAGCCCTGAGGGCGAAGCCGTGACGGTGAATTACCGGGTACCAAATGCCAATCAGTGCAAGAGCTGTCACGCCAGTGGTGGCGTTCTGCTGCCAATTGGGCCTAAAGCCCGCCTGATGAATAAGGAATACGCCTTTGCCGGGGATATCGCTGTGGCTGAGGGTGTGAATCAGTTGGACCTGATGGGACAGTTGGCGCTTCTACAGGGAGCTCCTGATGCCTCAGAAATTGATCGCACACCTGTCTGGAATGATCCATCTGACGGTACCCTGCAGGCGAGGGCAAAAGCCTACCTGGATATTAACTGTGCTCATTGCCACAGTGCGGGCGGGCGTGCCTATGCAACAGGGCTGCTGTTGAATGAAGAACAGCCGGTGGACATAGCGTATGGCATCTGCAAGAGTCCGGTGGCGGCAGGTCGGGGATCTGGTGGTTATGCCTTCGATATTTATCCTGGCAAACCGGACGAGTCCATCCTGGTCTACCGTATGAAGTCGAATGATCCCGCTATACGTATGCCGGAGCTGGGGCGCAGTATCCACCACATGGGGGGAGTTGATGTGGTCAGTGATTGGATCAGTACGTTAACGGAGGTCTGTGAAACACCAAGTGTCCAGATGTAGGCATTAAATCCTTGGAAGATCTAATGAGATAGTGATCTTCTAGATATTGCCGACAGTGAGTGGATCTCACTGTCGGCTTACCTGTCTTGATCTCTATAACCTGATATTGACTAGAAAACCCCAAATGCCTTTGCCGCTGCAGCGACGGCGGTTAACAGAGCAATAGCTCCCACAATGATTCCCGCGCTACCTGAGCCGGAAGTCTCGGCCGGCGCCTGATTTCTTTGCTCAAGGTCACTGATTTTTCCAACCAGTTCAATGTTGCTCTGCTCAAGAGTTTCAAACTTACTGGAGATTTCTGCAATTTCCTGCTCTTTTTCCTCGGTTTGCTCCCGAATCGCCTTGGCAATCTGCTGCACCAGTTCCTGACCTTGTTTGCTGATCTGAACCCGCAGCATTTCTTCCACAGTACCTTCAATCATCGTCTGTAACTGCGGGTCATTGACGATACCCTTCACATCAGCCTTTTCAGCCGCCGATTGGGCAACATTCTGGATGTCTTCGCGAGCTTTGGTGATCTGCTCCTTGAAGGCGGCGAGCCGATCTTCCAGGTTAACATCCACGGCTGCAGTTGCCGTGTGCGTGGCAATATCGGAAATGTCAGCCCGGATTCTCTCTATCAGATTGTCCAGGTCAGGCTCACCGGGAATAGGTTTGGCTTTGAGTTCTGCTTCCTTGATAGATTCATGTAATTGGTCATCAAGATCCTTGCGGGATTCACTGACAGCATCATCTATCGTCACTGATAGCCGCTTCTCAAGATTCTTGATCTCCTCTTCCAGCAGGGGAGTGATGGCCTGCTCAACTTCCTGCACCACTCTAGCGGTAATTTCTTTGGTGTCAGGCATGTTTTCCTGAGAATTGACCAGCTCTTCCCGGAAGGTGCCCAGCACACTATTCATGCGGGTGGCGACGCTTTCCTCCATGTGGGCCTGGATTTCTTCTCGAAGGGATTCTGCCTGTGGGATCTGATTTTTGAATTCGGTCAGTTTTTCATTGAACGAATCCAACTGAGTCCGAAGGGGCGACAACTGTTCATCACTGATCTGGGGATTAGCGTCACTCATCGCCCCTTTCAGATCAATGATCGCATCCTGTAGGCCAAGAATACTGGTTTCCGAGGCGGTCATTCGGGTTTCAAAAGCATCGAAAGATGGAATGTCTTTCTTCTGTTTTTCCAGCGTTTCAATGCGTGCCACCAAGTCACTT
The DNA here is from genome assembly GCF_000376785.1 of Hahella ganghwensis DSM 17046. GTDB lineage: Bacteria > Pseudomonadota > Gammaproteobacteria > Pseudomonadales > Oleiphilaceae > Hahella > Hahella ganghwensis. The sequence goes on along the minus strand of NZ_AQXX01000125.1, from coordinate 48,896 downwards.
ATGTCAGCGCCGGCTGTTTGTGTATCTGGTGCGGCTGGTTTCTGAGCCACAGTCGTCGCAGTGGGTATAGATTCTTCACGGGGTTTGGTTTCTGGTTGTGGTTCCGCAACCCGATGACTGACCAGGTTTTCCCCGGAGCGGGCAGCTGCCAGGACCACAGAGAGCTGGTCCGGTTTCGGGGGTTTTGACAGGGTTCCCGAGGCCCCTATTCCGCGGGCCTGCTCATCATAATTCTCGACTTCTTTCCCGGTACACATGATGACCGGAATATGGGCAGTATTGGGGTTTGCTTTGATTTTCTTTGTCGCCTCGAAGCCATCCAGTACTGGCATGAGATGATCCATAAAAATAATGTCTGGCCTTGCGCTTTCAAGCATTTCAATGGCCTGTACACCGGATTCGGCGAGTTCTACCTGCAAATTGTGTTTTTGTAACAGTCTTTGCAGGGTAATGCGGGCCAGCTTGGAATCATCCACCACCAGAGCAGTTTGAAGCGTCATTGAACAACCTTCTTTTCTATCGACAAAATTCTCAAATAAATCTAGCACAATCTGGACGCTTGCCTGCTTGAAAACTGTTTCACAGCCGTTATTTTTTGTGATCAAGCCCCTTTCATGTCGTCGTTTCGAGGTTAAACGGGACTAACTGATGCGTAATTGGAAAGATGTTGCACAGTTTTCGTGCACGTCCTTGCCGGTTATTTAATCAAACCGTCTTTTTTCAGTCACAAAAACGTCACCCGGTCAACCTAGCATCGCCTACTAACCCCTGAGGAGAAGTGGGATGCAAACATCCTATCGTGCCGTGTTCATATCCGACGTCCATCTCGGAACCCCTGCCTGCCAGGCACATCATTTGCTGGATTTCCTGAAAAAAGTAGAAACACTGAAACTTTATCTGGTTGGTGATATTGTCGACCTGCAGGAAATGAGACGAAAGGCACATTTCCCCGAAGTTCATCGGCAGATCATCAGTACTGTCATGAAAAAGGCCAGGGAAGGAACAGAAGTGGTTTACATACCTGGTAACCATGATGCTTTTTTCCGGCAGATGTCAGGTCAGGTATTTGCCGGTATTAAAATAAAGCTTAACGCCTCCCATGAAACCTGTGACGGCAGAACCTTTCATGTGAGCCATGGCGATGAGTTTGATCAGATGGTGAAACTGAGCCCTCTAATGCTCGCCATTGGGGATCGCGCCCATAGCCTGATGCTGAAGTTGAATGGATGGGTCAATGGTATGCGGAGATTGATGGGGTTACCCTACTGGTCTTTTGCCGGTTATCTCAAGAGTCACCTCAGCAAAGCACAGCAATTCATTGAACGGTTTGAGCTTGCGGCATTGAAAGCCGCCAGCGGACGCACAGTGGACGGTTTTATCTGTGGACATATACATTTTGCTTCCTTTCGCCTGAAAAACGGCAAGCTTTACTGCAACGACGGGGACTGGGTGGAACACTGCACTGCTCTGGTTGAGAATTATCAGGGAGAGCTCAACATTATCCATTGGTCCGAACAACCGCGCTGGATTGCTTCAGAGCCCAGAGATTCCCTGGAATGGGAAGGGAAGCCAGTCGCATCTGAGTAGGCTGACTATGAGTAATATGAAGTGCTAAGAGACCCTGTTGAACCATTGCTGCTGGACTGTTGTCAAAGAGATAGCGTATAGATATCAAAGTGATAACAGTTTCAGCGAAAAGGGTAATGACATGAGTCTCCTAAAAGATTGGATGCTACACAAGCAAATGATTCCCCGGCCGGAGGAAGCGCTTCCCGGCAGAGATACGCCTCTGGCAGTCGATCCAATCCATTATGTTACCGGTGTCAGTTTTATCGGGCCTTTTCCTGAAGGGATCGAGACTGCGGCATTTGCTTTGGGGTGTTTCTGGGGGGCTGAACGTTTGTTCTGGCAACAATCAGGCGTCTATACCACGGCGGTTGGCTATACTGGCGGCTATACACCCAATCCTACCTATGAAGAGGCCTGTTCCGGTTTAACCGGTCATGCTGAGGCTGTCCTTGTAGTTTATGAGCCTGCCAGAATAGATTATCAGTCTCTGTTGAAGATCTTTTGGGAAAACCACAATCCAACCCAGGGGATGCGTCAGGGAAACGATGTGGGAACCCAGTACCGTTCTGCCATTTATTTCACCACTGAAGTACAGGAAGAGGCGGCGCTGGCTTCAAGGACGCAATTTCAGCAGGCCCTGGATCAGAGCCAAGTGGGAGAAATTACTACTGAAATCTGTCCTTTGGACAATTTCTATTACGCCGAGACCTATCATCAACAGTATCTTGCCAAGAACCCTAACGGGTATTGTGGACTGGCGGGTGTGGGAGTTTGTCTGCAGAGCTGAGATATCCTAAGTGTCTTTTGAGCTGGCTATAGAAAAAAAGGCCCCAAACGGGGCCTAAATCCACTCTAGCTCTAAGAGTAGTGAGGGTTAAGGGGCAATTTACAGGTTACTCCTGTTCAGTCTCCTCATGACTGTCTCTCTTCGGTCTTTCCGAAAGCTTTTTAAATCCAGCATCCAGCCTTTCAATAACCGCGACAATTCTCGGCCTGAGATCCCGTTGATAAGCTTTTTCAGCCTGTATCCTGGCGTAGGCGGACATCATGTGCAGGTTCCAGCTGGCTTTTTCTCTCAGGTCATAGGTCGAGGTGTCCAGATTCAATGTGAATTGTTTCAATGTTGGATTTTTCTGACGAAGTCTGGTGATGATGGCCGTCAGGCTCCTGTCTTCATTATCCAGATCAGCGCCCAGATTGTTGAGAAACTTCCTGCCTTCAGTTTCCAGCAGGGAAATACCACTGGATATCTGGGATTGGAATTTTCCGATAACTTCGTTTGACTGCTCGGAATTTGGAGGCGTTTTGCTTTGAGTCATATTCTTTGCTTTGAGTCCATAGTGCTGAACAAGCCTTTGTTCAGCATGGTTAACGAGGTTAAATCGATACTAGGAATTATTTTTAGAATAATCATCCTAATTTGGTCTATAGCGGGCACTGGGTAAAAAAGTTCTCCTGATTCTTTTTTATACAGCTATTTAATGGAATTTTTCGTAGACAGTGAGGAAGGGGAGGCTATGCTTTTGGTATAGCCGTTGTATCTATTCATCCGAATGTTTCGGGAGGTCGGGGCGACCAGTTTATCCGGCGGGCGGGATTATCAGCGGATCAGTAGGCAGAAAAACTCCTGGTCTCTGGCAGGCCGTTCAAAAACTTTGGCGAGGCAGCCGATGCAAGGCAAAAATGACTGAAAAAGCGGGCTTTACAGGGAGTAAATGAGCATTTTGAGGCTGTTTTTAACGCCGCAGCTGCAACACAGGTAGTTTTTCAACAGCCTGCTGGAATCGATAAATATATGGTTGTTATGCCCAGCAATGAAAACTCTGTCACTCTGGTTTAAATTCGGTGCTTCGTTAGCCTTCAGTATTTTGGTCATGGCAGTTCTGTTGGCTGTGGTGGTTCTCACAAAGTTATTGCCTGCTGTGGAGGAACTGGAGGGGCAGCGTGCGAGAATAGAGGTGGATCGTATCACCGGCGCTATTTTCCATGAACTGGAAGTTCTGGAACAGGTCAATCTTGACTGGTCAGCCTGGGATGACAGTTATGAATTCATCCTTAATCAGAAAGCCTCTTTCATCAAGTCCAATCTGAATGATGAATCCCTGGCCAACCTGGGGCTTCATGCGGTGATTTACTATCGGGAAAATGGCGACGTGGTCTGGGGCAAAACCTGGGACTTTGACGCCGGGCTCGATATGCATATTGAGGAACTCCCTCTGAATAGTCCTCCGATCCCAGGTTTTATGCTTTCACTGGCCCTGAATTCGGGTACTGACAAGGAGGCCGGATATACAGGGTTGTTGCAGACCAGGTATGGTCTGATGTTGATTTCATTAAAGCCTGTTCTACGTTCAGATCTCAGTGGTCCTCCGGTTGGCGGGTTACTTCTCGGACGCCTGATTACCGGGTCTGTACTCGGTAAAATTCAAAAAGCGGCTGGTATTCCTTTCAACCTTTATATGCTTGGGGACAACGAGCCGAGGATGATGCATCAGAGTGTGGTGGCAAAAATCACGAATGAAACACCCATCTATGTCAAGAAAATCAACGACAAAAAATTGCTCAGCTATACCCTGTTACCGGATTTATATAGTGACCTGTCCATTCTGGTGGAGGTAAATATCTCAAGGGATTTTTTTAGATTGGTTTCAAAGGCCTTCACCGATTTCAGCTTTTATATGTCTGCAGCCATCTTTCTGGTTATGTTGGCGTTTGCGTTTCTGATTTACATTTTGGTGATCAGTCCGCTGGCAGATTTGAAAAACTATGTCCTGTGGGTCAAAAATCTGCCGGAGGACGAGGCATTACAGGCTCCTAGATTAAATCAGGATGAAATTGGGACGATTGGCGATATGTTCTATCGGCTGGTCGGGCAATTGCGCGACCAGAGTGCTCAGTTACGCGACCTTTCATTAACTGATCCGCTGACTGGACTGGCGAACAGGCGTGCGTTTGATCAATACATGGTGGAGCAATGGAAGTACTGTGTATCCAAAGGCTGTCCGCTGTCGATCATTGTGTGTGATGTCGACTTCTTTAAGAAATACAATGATAACTATGGCCATGCCATGGGCGATTCTGTGCTCAAAGAGGTTGCGTCGGCACTCTCGAAGTCGGCGAATAAGCGTTATGACCTTACGGCACGCTACGGTGGTGAAGAATTTATTATCGTGTTACCGAATACGTCTTATGAGCAGGGGGTGGCAGTGGCTGAGCGTCTTTGCGAATCGGTTCGGGAAATGCAGATTCCTCATCAATACGCTTCTCACTCCAAGTGGATCACGATCAGCTGTGGCGTGACAGGGGGAGTGCCCGACACCGAAGACTGTCCTGATGACTGGATCGCCTGGGCCGATCAGGCAATGTATATGGCGAAAAATCGTGGCCGGGATCAGGCCGCGAAGGTACGTCCCACCAATTGTTTGGCTTCCGCGGATGTGTGATTAGTGTCCCAACCAACCGTACTAGTCTGTATAAATTACGTACTATTACGAATTTTATCGGCAGTCTGCCAGACTACAATCACCCTCCGATTTTTTTGAATGTGTTTAGCAGTATTTGAGAGTAAACCATGGTTAAGAGATTCGATTCATATGGTGCTTTGGATGCATACCTGACTGCATGTTCAGCGGTTCTTATCAAGTGCTGGCCGGATACCAACGGTGAGTGGGTGGCGGAGTTCAAGGCCTGATAAGCGCAGCAGCCATTTGATTTCTGTGAAAAAGCCAGCTCAGTGAGCTGGCTTTTTCTTTTATTAATTCCTGCTAGTTTGATAATCTTTGTAACGTTTACCACGTGATTTTCCAACGCATAGCTCCCAGGGGTTGCCACACGTTTACATGCAGGATATCAAATACGGCAGTTTTACTTTCCTACCGCGCTTGCTGCTGATGCTTGCCAGCCTGATGCTGGTCTGTGTTCCTGCCGCCTATTCTGTTGAGGCCCTGCCTGTTTCAGATGAAGAACCTGGCGCTAATATAGGCCTCCGGCCTAATGAAGAACTCAGGCCGAATCTACAAATCAAAAACAGCGATCCGACTCCCCAAAATGTCCTGATGATATATAACTGGCCTGACTACATGCCGGTTGAACTTACCGAAAAATTCCGACGTGAAACCGGTATCAGGGTTGGTTTTCACTACTTCACATCAGATGAGGGCAAACAAGCCCTTTTGGCTCAAACCGGGGGAGAGGGGCTGGATCTTATTATTGGCTCCGGTGCGAGCATGCGGGAATATATAGCGCCCAACTGGATAGATCGACTGGACCGGCTGGCGCTCCCGAACCGGGCTTATATCAAGCCCAAGTGGCTGATGTTTACGCCAGAACTCGAGGAATATGCCATACCTTTGTTATGGGGAACCATCGGAATTGCATTCAGGTCAGACCTGCTGGAGAAACCACCGGAGTCGTGGAAGGATTTCTTCAGTCCAAATCCAGATTTGTGGCAGCACATCATGATGATCAATGATTCTGTGGATGTCTTTGGAATGGCACAAAAATCCATGGGATTGTCATTGAATCCGGCATCTAGGGCTGACTTGGATGCCGCCTATCAGGTATTAATTCGCCAAAAAGAGTTTGTCTTGAGCTATGCTTATCCAAGACTGGATGAATCATCGGAATTGCTGCACGGACGAATTGCCATGGCTATGGTTTATAGCGGGGACGCGCAGACGTTGCAGGACATTGATCGACGGATTGCCTACGTCCATCCGGAAGAAGGCACAAATCTGTGGGTGGACTATATTGCTGTCGCTAAGGCGTCCAGACAACCTGAAAATGCCCATCGCTTTATCAATTTCCTGTTGGAGCCGGAAAACGCGGCGCTAATGGCGGAATCGCTGAACTATGCCTCAACAGTTGATGGGGTGGAGGCGTTTCAGAGCCTGAAGCATCGGAAGAATCAGATTATTTACCCACCCGACGAGATTCTTAAGCGGGCGGAATCCTATATTCCGGTCAGTCCTGAGCTGGTGCGACACCGCAATCAGCTATTTCTCGAGTTAACTAAGTAATATGTTTGGCCGCTTTGTATCGAAATCAAACCTCAGGTTAAAGATCTTCCTGGTCGTATTGCCGTTGATCACGCTACCGTTGATTGCGATAGGCTCCATGTCTTATCTGTATATGCGGGAAAACAGCCTGCGTATATTGGAAAATCAGATGGAGCTGGCCTTGCGTAGCCTGAGTTCGGAACTTTCCAAAGAGCTGGCCACTGCTCGCGCCAATCTAGATCTGTTTGCCACCAATGAAGTGATTGGACGTTATCTGGCATTGCCTGAGACGACCCGATATCGGGTCATGCAACCGGCAGTATTGAGTATCCTCAGCGATTATCGTCGCGCATTTCCACAATATACCGAGATTGGTATTTATCTGCCTGACGGTAGAGCAGACACCCTGGTGGTCGACGAATTTGCCAGCCCCAGCGATAAAGAGGACTTCCATAAACGGCTGATATCTGAAAGCCCGAAATTTATGGATAAGCTTTATTTTGATAACAGCTCCGGCGGTTTTATCGATTATGTGATTGCTCAGCGCATTCTCGCACCGGAAGATGAAACTCCAGGTACAGGGACTGGTATTTCGCGATACAAAGGTTATCTGGTGCTGGTGTTGCGCATTCCCAATATCAACAATCGTCTGGCTTCCACCCTGGACTTGCCGGAAGGTTTGGTGGCGCTGACCAGTTCGACAGGAGATCCCTATTTCTCCACATTGGTGCTGGACGACAAAATGCGATCCCTGGTTAATCAGGTTGTTAATTCCGGTATTGGCCGATTGCGGAGTATCAATATCGACCAGGAATACTACCTGGGTGGATTCTATCGGGTAACCGACCAGTTGCTGGCCGTCGGAGTGATCACTCAGGAGGTGATCAGCAGGGTGGTTAGTCCGATTGTCTGGGGAATCGCCTGGAGTATTGTCGGGGTCTGTATTGTCGCCTTCCTGCTGATCTATTCCACCCTGAATGGCATGCTGGTAACGCCGCTGATGAGATTGAAGAATCAACTGCTCGATTTCCGCGCAGGCAGGGAAATGATTCTGACAGATCATCGTCAGGATGAGTTTGGTGAGTTGTATACGCTGGTGAATGATCTGGCGGAATCGCAGCGTCTGGTGAGAACCCGAATCAAGGAGATGACCTACTTTGATCCTCTCACCGGTCTACCGAATCGTCAGGCCTTTACCCAGATTCTGGATAAGGCCGTGGGTCTGGCAAGCCGTCAGGACCAGGTGTTCGGGGTTCTCTATATCGATATGAATGGATTCAAGGACATTAACCTGAAATACGGTAACGCGATAGGTGATGAGCTGGTCAAGGAAGCTTCGACACGTATTCAGTCATGCCTGCGGCTGTCGGATGACATTTCCCGGCAGGTGATGTCGGAAGACGGGGTGACGGACCAGGTGCTGGTTAGAACCGGTGGCGATGAATTCAGTGTTCTGCTGAGAGATATCAAGAAAGCTCATCAGGCTTCTGTGGTGGCATCGCGAATTGTCGAGCAGTTCCAGAAGGCATTTGATGTCAAAGGAATTTCACTGTCCATTAACGTCAGTATTGGTATCTCCATTTATCCCCTGGACGGCCAGTCACCTGATCTGTTAATGAAAAGCGCTGATCTGGCCATGTATGATGCCAAACAGTTGTCCGGAAACCGTTATCGGTTTTTCACCCATGCCCTGAATGCATCATCAGAGAAACGTCTGGTAATCGAAAAAGCCTTGAGAAGGGCAATCAACAGTGATCAATTCGAAGTCTATTTGCAGCCCAAGGTATCACTGGGAACTGGTGTGGCGACAGAGTTTGAAGCGGTACTGCGCTGGAATCATCCGGAACACGGTATCATGTCCCAGGAACAGTTTTTCAGTGTTGCCGAGGAGACTGGGCAGCGTGCTGATCTTGATTCTCTGTCAGTGGATCTGATGTGTCAGGCCTGTAAAGAAATCAATGAGCGTTTTGCCGAGCCGGTGAGGGTGTCCTTCAATGTGTCGTTGAAGCAACTTTGCTCGGGCAAACTGGTACAGCAAATCGATAACTGTTTGGATAAGCATGAAATCAACGGTCAGCTCCTGGAGTTGGAAATCAGCGAGACGGTAGTGCGAGAGTTTCCTGAGGAGTCCAGCCTGCTGGATATTTTCAAGGAGTTCCAGAGTCGGGGAATTAAGGTAACGCTGGATGATTTTGGCCGGGAAGAAGTGTCCCTCACCATGCTCAGAAAGTATCCTTTTGATCGCATGAAGATAGCCTCAACCATGGTCCGGGAGATTGAATACGATTCCCGGAATGAGAGAATCACCGAATCCACCATGAAGCTGGCTCACAGCCTCGGCATCGAAGTCGTAGTCATGGGAATTGAGAAAAGTACCAGTATCATTATGATGAAGCGTTTTGGTGGTGACTATGTCCAGGGAGGGTATTTGCAGTCTGCTGTTGCTCCGGAGCAACTGAGAGCGGACTTCCGGACGGATATTTTCAATACCACGCCCCCCATCATGACCACAGACCTGTAAGCCTATATACGGAATCAGTGTAAAAAGCCCCCTTCGGTCGATATAATGCGTCCTCGTTTTACTTTCGTTCCGCTACAGGATTTTCATTAATGACGGTAAGAACCCGAATTGCACCTTCTCCGACGGGGGATCCTCACGTCGGTACCGCCTATATTGCGCTGTTTAATCTCTGCTTTGCCCGCCAACATGGCGGCCAGTTTATTCTTCGTATTGAGGACACAGATCAAACCCGAAGCACGCAGCAATCAGAAGATGACATTCTGAATGCGTTACGCTGGATGGGGCTGGAATGGGATGAAGGTCCCGATGTGGGAGGTCCACATGGCCCGTATCGCCAGAGTGAACGCAAAGATAGCTATAAGGCCTATGCGGAGCAGCTGGTGGAAAAGGGGCATGCCTTCTATTGCTTCCGGACCCCGGAAGAGCTTGATGCGATTCGTGAAGACCGTAAAGCTCGTGGCTTGAACCCCGGCGTCAAAGGGGATCTTGAGCTACCTGCCGAGGAAGTCCAGAAACGATTGGCGGAAGGGGTTCCGTACGTCATTCGTATGAAGGTGCCTGATGAAGGTGTCTGCATGATTAATGACATGCTGCGCGGTACGATCGAGATAGACTGGGCTCAGGTTGACTGTCAGATTTTGCTGAAATCCGACGGTATGCCTACCTACCATCTTGCCAACGTGGTGGATGATCATTTGATGGGAATTACCCATGTGATTCGCGGCGAGGAATGGATCAACTCTGCTCCTAAGCACCAGTTGTTGTATGAATACTTTGGCTGGGATATGCCGACGCTTTGTCATATGCCTTTGTTGCGTAATCCGGATAAAAGCAAGCTGAGCAAGCGCAAGAACCCCACCAGTATCAATTTCTATGAGCGTTTCGGGGTTTTGCCGGAAGCATTGATGAATTACCTGGGACGAATGGGCTGGTCCATGCCGGACGAGCGCGAGAAATTTACTTTGGCAGAAATGATCGAGAACTTTGACATTAGCCGGGTATCCCTCGGTGGTCCCATCTTCGATCTGGTCAAACTGCGCTGGCTCAATGCCCTATGGATTCGTGATTCACTGACCGATGAAAGTTTTATCGAGCGAGTCGAGGAGTGGGGGTACGGTTTGTCCAAGCTGACACCGCTGGTGCCTCAGATTCGCGGTCGGGCAGAAGTGTTATCTGATGTCGCTCCCATGACCACATTCCTGCGCAGCGGTTACCTGGGGTTGACGGAAAGCGATTTCAGTAACGGCAAGCTGGACCTGGATACGCAAAAGAAAGTGCTGCAGTTAATTCTCTGGACCTATGAGCAGGAAAGAGAGTGGAACAAGGACAATCTCTTTGCTCATGCCAAGCGCCTGTCCAAACAGCTCGGTATCAAAATGGGCGATTTCATGTTTCCGATCTTTGTATCAATTGCCGGCTCGCCAAACTCATGGTCTGTCATGGAATCGCTTGAGTTTATCGGTCCGGATATGTCCCGTGCTCGTTTGCGTGACGCTATCGAAACTTTGGGTGGTCTTTCCAAGAAAGGATTAAAGAAACTGGAGAAGGAATTCGCCGAATTACAGGCGGTTTCAGCAGACGCGTAAAAAAAATGAAATTAATGGCGAATTGTTCTTGACTCGGTCCCCCGTACTCTCTAACATACGCCTCCGTTGTTTGGGGCCATAGCTCAGCTGGGAGAGCGCAACGCTGGCAGCGTTGAGGTCGACGGTTCGATCCCGTCTGGCTCCACCACTTCCTTCTCAGGAAGTAAAAAGTTTCTAGTCCCCTTCGTCTAGAGGCCTAGGACACTGCCCTTTCACGGCAGTAACAGGGGTTCGAATCCCCTAGGGGACGCCACTATATAGAAAAGCCCATACATACCAGTATGGGCTTTTTTTTATGCACAAGGTTCAGGGGGATTCGAACGAGAATCGCCTAGGGGGCTCAACCGTCAGGTTGAGCGGCAGCACCCAAAAGAGGCGCAAAGCGCCAAAAAGTGCTGACAGGATCGCCACTATATAGAAAAGCCCATACATACCAGTAGGGGCTTTTTTTATGCACAAGGTTCAGGGGGATTCGAACGAGAATCGCCTAGGGGGCTCAACCGTCAGGTTGAGCGGCAGCACCCAAAAGAGGCGCAAAGCGCCAAAAAGTGCTGACAGGATCGCCACTATATAGAAAAGCCCATACATACCAGTATGGGCTTTTTTTATGCACAAGGTTCAGGGGGAGCTTTGTAGGCTCTGTAATTTTCTATCCGATCCTCTGTTGTTTTCTGAAAAGCAAAAAAAAAGCCCCGCAAAATGCGAGGCCTTCCTATCATTGTTTGAGCTGTGTGGGATCATTCCACATCCGCTGTAAACTGAGTCATCAGTGCAACATTCATGCTGTGGTCAAATGCAGGGCAGCAGGCAACAGTCTTGATGCGACATTCACCGGTTTTTGATTCAAAGTGCAGTGCATAGGAGGCTGGCTTCTGGTGCTCTTGGCACTGAATATCGCCGATAGCCTCGCGATAGGTGGAAACCAGATAATCTTCGGCGTCCTGGCGCTCCTCTTCCTCGCGGAATGTGTCAGCGTTTACTTCTTCTTCATCGATATAGTAGATGACGTCGCTCATGGATGTACCCTTGATCTTGTACTGAATTTTTTAACCCTGCTTGACCTGATAAGCGATCTTTCATGATGTTTCCCTTAACTTAGATGATAAATGGCAGGGCAATGGGATACACCAGCAGGCTTCCGGCATTTCCAAACAGTACAATAGTGGCGACCCGGTTGGGTGATTGGTGGTATTGATCGGCCAGCAGATAATTAAGCACTGCTGGTGGGAGTAAGGAGTAAAGTATCAAAAGCTGCCTCTCGACACCCTCCAGGGCAAAAAGCTCGATAGCGCCTATGGCAATGGCCACACCCGACAAAGGTGCCCAGATCGCCATCAGAGAGCCGATAATCCAGTCTGACCATTGTATTGCTACCATGCGTGTTCCCAGCGTGAACAACATTAACGGAATCGCAACCTGGCCGGCCAGGTCCAGGCCTCTCTCCAGCCATAATGGAAAAGGAATTTCCAGCTGACCGGCGGTGAGTCCAAGGATTGTGGCTATAATCATGGGGCTGCGCAGAAGTTTAAAGCCTCCGTGGGAAGTCAGAATTTTCAGGCCGACAGTAAAGTGCAGGGTGTTGGCGATAACGAACAGCAGCACCGCCAGAGGCAGGATCTCCTCGCCGAATGTGTAGACTGCCAGGGGGAGGCCCAAATTGCCTGTGTTACGGAACATCATTGGAGGGATCAGAACTTTGGGAGGAATGACTTTGCTCCAGGCCAGAGACAAAATCCCCGGTAGTAACACCACTGCGACCGTGGCGAGAATTAAAGGTGTATAGCCTGATAGGTCCAGTGCGTCTTTTGACAAGGCAGAAAAAATGAGAATAGGGACAAACACATCCAGATTGGTCTGATTGAGAGTGCCTGCACTGATGGGTTTGGCTTTCTGGTAGGCAAATCCAATCAGCGCCACGGCAAAGACTGGAACGACAATACTGATTACCTGGCTGAACATGGAAGTCTCTCTGAATGGGTGGGGATATTTACGCTTCAGCAGAATCGGAAATGATGCAGTATAGCGTGGCTGCCGGCCTTCCGCTCTTGGTTAGACTTATCGCCTATAGGTGAGTATTGTTTTTTGCCACTTTGGGGTGCCGATAAGGACACTTGATAGCAGAATATGGCAATGCCATATGAGCAATGCTAGCCTTCCATACAATTTAGTGTGAACAGGCCCTGGCAAAAATCGGGGGCGTGTTCCCGTAGAATGATTATTTGAAGGAAATGAACATGGCGGACGGCGGCGTATTCAGTCTTCTTGGAAAGAGGCGTTTTTTACCTTACTTTCTGACCCAGGCTTTTGGGGCTTTTAACGACAATCTTTTCAAACAGGGCATTCTTCTGCTGTTTACTTATGTCATCGCCACTTCAAGCAGCGCATCACTGATTAATTTGGCATCAGGTTTATTTATTCTGCCGTTCTTCCTGTTTTCACCTTTGGCAGGGCAGATTGCAGACAAAGTTGAAAAAGCCAAATTGATTCAGTGGATTAAAATGGCGGAGATCGTGCTGATGCTCCTGGCTGCAGTGGCATTTATTCTGCAGTCGAAGGAAATGTTGTTGCTACTGCTGTTTTTGATGGGAACGCAGTCTTCCATGTTCGGTCCGGTGAAGTACTCGATCCTTCCTCAGCATCTTGGGCCCAAAGAGCTGCTGGCCGGTAATGCGCTGGTGGAAATGGGGACATTTCTGGCCATTCTGTTTGGTACGATTATCGCCGGAGTGTTGTTCATCATACCGGGAGGGATCAATATCATTTCCATTGGTATAGTTGTTGTCGCGGTCCTGGGCTTTTTCTGTAGTCGCTATATTCCCAATGCACCTTCTTCCAATCCTGATTTGAAAATCAACTTTAATCCGTTTGCAGAAACTCTGGATACTGCTCGTAACATTCAAGGTAACCGGGCCGTGTTTCTGTCAATTATGGCAATCAGTTGGTTCTGGTTTCTGGGGGCCAGTTATCTGACCCAGTTTAATTTGTTCACGAAGGATTTCCTGATGGGCGATCCGGCTGTCGCAACGGGCCTGTTGACTCTGTTCTCTGTTGGGATCGCAGTAGGGTCGTTACTTTGTTCGAAGCTATCTGAAGGGCAGGTTGAGATCGGATTGGTGCCTATAGGCTCTCTGGGGCTGACGATATTTGGTATAGATCTCTACTTTGCAACACCTGAATTGGTTGGGGTGGCCGAGCGTGGTGTTGGTGAATTTCTGGCTGACAGTCGGGGTTACGGAGTATTGCTGGATCTTCTGTTGATTGGCGTTTTTGGTGGGTTTTATATTGTGCCTTTGTATGCGCTGATTCAGGAGCGAACAGACGAGAAACGTCGGGCTCAGGTCATAGCTCTGAACAATGTTATGAATGCTATTTTTATGGTGGTAAGCGCAGCTGCGGCAATTCTGATGTTGTCGGTCATTGAGCTGTCCATTCCTGAGTATTTTTTAGTGTTGGCCATCATGAACGGGGTGGTGGCACTTTATATCTATCGACAGGTACCGGAGTTTGTTCTCAGGTTCTGTATCTGGTTACTGAGCCATACCATGTACCGGGTTTCAAAATCCGGAATGGAACATATCCCTCAGGAGGGGGCCGCCGTGCTGGTTTGTAATCATGTCAGTTATGTTGATGCGCTCTTGATCGGTGGTGCTGTCAGGCGGCCGGTCAGGTTTGTGATGGATCGCGACATTGCCCGAATGAGAGGCATGGCATGGTTCTTCAGGTTGGCCAGAACGATCCCTATTACTTCTGAAAAGCGTGATCCGGAAGTCTATGCGCAGGCGTTCAGATCAATTGATGAAGCATTGGCAAACGGTGAGCTGGTGTGTATTTTCCCTGAAGGCAGGTTGACCAAAGATGGCGAGATTGATCGTTTCAGAAAAGGGATTGAAGTTATCCTGGAGCGCAATCCTGTGCCTGTCATTCCAATGGCTCTGCGAGGGTTGTGGGGGTCTTACTTCAGTCACAAGGATAAGCCGGCCCTGGCCAAGTTACCGAGTCGGTTCTGGTCGAAAGTGGAATTGGTCGTTGATACTTCTGTCTCACCGGAGAATGCGACGGCCGAAGGTTTGGAATCAAGGGTAAAGGAATTGAGAGGCGCATACGCCTGAGTAACTTTCAGGCGTAAGTTCAAAAAGGGATTAGCGTTCCGCAATCGCCCCTTTTTTTACGCCTTCATAACAGCGTACCAGGAAAATGTTCTGAGGGCGCTGTTGTTTCAGGGTCTGCGCAATATGCTCCGCGATCCATTCAACCGTCGTATCAGTGTCGATCAGGTAGGTGGAGGGGCTCGGAACCAATAGCTCGAACTGGCCTTGCTCGGCTTCATAGCCAAACCGGATATGGGGAGTGCCTTGGTGGGACTCTTCGCCTATAACGTCTGTCTTGCTGCCGAGATATATGTCCTTCCATTTTTTTGCCCATTGATATTCAGTCAGTTGGCTACGTTGCCCATCAGTGAAAATCTCAAGCTTGGAGCGATGCCCGTGAGCGATTCTCTGGCAGTTCCCCTTGTGTTTTTTCAGTCCGTGTGTGTAGTGGTAATAAGCGCCCTGAATGAGCTCTTCGCGCAGGGTGACCTTGACGGACTTGACGTTGTCGGGGACAACTGATTGCAGGTGCTCATTCAGGATCGGCTGAATTTCATCAATAGTGATGTCGGAGCAGGGGAGTAATGCGATCGCACTCTCTGGTGTTTTGCTTTCAATTCTGCCGCCGGACAGCAGATTGTAGGCAACGTTGATCCGATTGCCGTCTCGATCAACCTCCAGCCCATCAATTTCCTGCGGAATTACTAGTTTGTGATCTATGAGATCCTCTGCAGCATCCCTAAGTACTTTTTTAACATCGCCGAAATCGAAAACCATGCCTTGTTCATCGAGCTTGCCGGCAAGTTCGATGTCAAGAATCCAGCTCTCGCCCACAATGCCTCTGGTTGGGTGCAGGTAAGAAAAATCCAGTACCGTAAGATGGTCAACAAACAAGCGATTCATAAGTCAGCGATTTTAAACTCCAGGTGGATATTCACGGGGGCTGCGATCAGCCCCGCGAAGTATACAGGTGCGCGCAGTCATAGACTATTACTTCCCTGAAAGCCTTGCAAAGTAATCCGTGGCCATAAGGTTGTCGATCATTTTCAGTGATAGTCCCCAGATACGGAACTTTCTGTAGTAAAAACATGGCATTGTGAGTTTGAAGTGGCTGACTTTCCATGGAAAGTGCTCTCTGGGTGAATTTTTAAAAATCTCTACCGGTATCCAGACCGCATCGGAAACTTCATGGGAAAGCTCAAAACTGAGAGGTTTGTCGACTTCAAAAACGTAGGGGTGGATGGCCATCGGGCGTAATGTGTTATGGGATTTTGTCCATACAGTGTTCAGTGACAGTACAGGGCGACTGCTGATATGCAGGCCTACCTCCTCATGCAATTCTCTTAAAGCAGTGTCAATGTGGTGTTGGTCTGAAGGGCTTCGTCGCCCTCCAGGAAATGCCATATCACCAGACCAGGGATCTCCGGCCCGTTCAGCTCTCTTGATCATCAGGATATGGGGGGCGGGAGAGATGCTGCAAAGAAGGGCGACCGATGAGTGGTTGGCCAGTCTTTGTATAGGTGACAGATACCTTGTCCCTATGTCGCGGAATATCCTCGGACCGGTATCTGTCACGCTGGGTGCCTGGCTTTCGGTTATCTATAGCTGTCAGCCAAAAACTCCTGAGATGAAGGCAATGCCTGCAGCAAACACGCCAATGCTGATTGACAAGGCAATCATATAGGCTTTGTTGTTAGCCGCCTTCTGGGATTTTGCATAGAGTTCTATCGTTCTCTGGGCAATGTCCTCAGCGGTTTCGCGGGAAATATCATGTGCCTGTTGAATAGCTTCTGCCTGCAGGGTCTGCCAGAACTCTGTGTCGATGGACTGAACCGTTGTCATGTGGTCCTTAAGTTCATCCAGTTGATTCTGGGTCATCGATGAGCCTGAAGCAGCGCCTCCGCCGGACTTGATTTCATCTTTGATTTCAAGAAGCTGATCGCTGATGGAGACGGCCAGCTCTGCGGCAATTTCTTCCTTCAAAGTGGAAAGACGGTCTTCCAGCTTTTCCTCAAATCCATTAAAGCGTTCTTCCTGGCGTGATTGCAGGTCGTCTGACAGGCGTTTGAGGTGAGCATACTGTTCGTCAAACAGGTCACTCAGTAGCTCATGCATACGAGTATTCAGTGTTGTTTTGACTGAGGAGCGGGCAACCTGTTCAATCAGTTCGATCGGCAGGTTAACGGCAGCGCCGTTCACCTGTTCGTGAAGTTGGCGCTGGACAGGGCTCTGGGCTTTTGCCGCCGGAGTCTGTGCTTCAGGCTCGTCCTCGTTGTCATCGACATCGTGATCGCTGAAGGTGAAGTCCAGTGCGGTAAGATCGATTGGCTCGTCGGGTAGTGTGCCTGCCTCAAGGTCTTTGTTCAGTTGGTCGAGAATGTTGGACAGTCCCTCGTTTTGAGGCGGCTTGGTCAATATGTTGTAGATTCCGAATCTCTTCGCAGCATCCTCAAACTCCTTAGACTTTTTGGAAGTGCACATGATGATGGGAATGCCGGCAGTCTGTGGGTTGGACTTGATCGCTTTGGTTGCCTCCACGCCGTTCATGCCCGGCATCAGGTGGTCCATGAATATCACGTCCGGGCAATCGTTTTTGTCCAGATAATCCAAAGCTTCCTCTGCCGAGCCGGCCATGTCTACATTCATGCTGACATTCTCAAGTAGTTTGCTCAGGGCAAAACGTGCCACTTTGGAATCATCAACGAGTAATGCACTCTTTATAGTCATGGTGTACCTCAAATACCTTCAATGCCAATCAAGATCTTCCGCCTACCAGCCTTCCATTGGAGGGCACTGTGTCGCGCGATAGCTCTTGAGTCTGTAGCAAACCCCTGGCTCACTACTGCGTGCTGTAAATATTTCGCCTTCGGGAGTGGTCAGTGTTGCCATACCGAAAGGCTTGCCAAATTTGAATGTTCCACTGATGGAACTGCCATTGGGGTTCTTCAGCTCTCCCTGGCCGTGGAACTTTCCTTCAAAAAACTGTCCGGAGTATTTCTTGCCGTCGGCATAAACCAGATCACCTTTGCCCTGGAATTCGCCATTGGCAAAGCCGCCTTCATAATGAGTTCCATCCGATAGTGTCAGGCTGCCGTTACCGTGATACTGATTTTCAGAAAAACCACCAACGTACAGGGTGCCATCTTTCGCGGTGAATGTACCCTGGCCGTTGAGTTTTCCATCCACCCAATACCCGGTGTAAATATCTCCGTTGGCGAGAGTCAATGTGCCTTCGCCATTAAAGCCGTCATTTCTGAACTCCCCAGTATAGCTGTCGCCGTTGGGTTTGCTCAGTGTGCCTTCCCCATGCCGACGGCCTTCATACCAGTCGCCCGAATATTCAGTGCCATCGGCTAATTTCAGTTCGCCGCGACCATGAAACAGCTTATTTTCAAAGTCGCCATGATATACCGTTCCGTCACTCCCGGTATAGGAGCCCTGACCGGTCACCACACCTTGCTTCCACACGCCATCTACATATTGAACGACGGTGATGCGGTCCAGTGTTACGCTGAGGCTTCGCCGATCGCCCCGGGCGACATCAATCGTCGAGCGCCAGGTCTTGTATCCTTCCTTTGATACAATGACCTCATATTCGCCTGCCGGCAACTCAGCGTTGACTGCACTTGATCCATAGCTTTTGCCATTAATGACGACCTTATCTTTCACCACATTGGAGTGGATATAGAGGAAGCCGGTTTTGGGTAGTGCGGGTTTCGGTTCGATTACCGGGGCTGGAGTTGTGCTGGCCTGCGCTGCTGCCTGCTGTGCCGTCGAGGGCGGAGGATTGGTATCCAAGGACGCCAGCATCTGCGTGCTTTTCTCCTGGCTGACTTCCTGCTGGACCCTTTCCTGTTGTTGTTCTGGCGTTAGTTGATCAACAAACAGAACGGCATCTTCGACAGATTCTCCGGGAATGTCCTCAGTGGGACGAAACTGTTTTACTTCCTCTTTGAATCTGTCTTTAGAGCTTTGGGTGTCTGGCGCGGCAATATCGGATGGTATCTTCTCCGCCCATGTTTTTTCAGCCGCTGTGGACACGACCGTTTCCGGTTGTGAGGCTGCTTGAGCTATGTCGCCGAAATCGCGCTGGTGTACTGCAAGCCCTGCCGTGGCAAACAGCATGGCAGCCAGCGCATTAACGAACAGAAGTGGTCTAAGATCGACCATTACACCTACCTGACAAGAATTTGGACCTGTTGATCAGATCAATTGTAACTCATGTTAGCGAGTAAATTAGAGGAATGTAACCAAATCGCCACTAGCATGGAAGTTTTGCATATAGTGTCACACTATACCTGGAAATAGCTCACGCCCTAAAGGCAAATAATTCCCGCCAAATGTTTGATCTGTTTATATTTTGTTACGTAAGTGTAATTCCTCCCAAGACCTCATATGTACATCCGCCTCATATTCATAAGGGCTTTTGAAAGGGGTGAGAATGAAGTCAAAGACAGCGAAGGTAAAGCCGATGGAAAACCATGCGATAAACAGGGTTTCAATGGTTGCGGCCTGGCTCTGTGGGTTGGCTTCGACAAAAGCCTGCAGGCTGGGCAGAAGGTTCTGAACCATGGCAACAGGATTGAAGCGGTTCAGTACCAAAGGCACCCAGAATGCGATAAAAACAGGGAAGAAAGTGAAGGACCATAAAAAACGCCGTAGCAGATAAATCAGTATGGCTTTTACATAGCGTCGCTTGAGTTCGGGGATCTTCCGGATGACCTGCAAATAGCGTTTTCTTTCCACCCAGTAGGCTTCAATTTCGACTCTCGGACTTTCCTGTTCTTTAGAGTCTGTGGTTGACTGATCTGAAGCATCCTCTTTGACTTGCAGAGGGTTGTCCTTCGGTTCAGGACTTTTTTCTTCCCCCGGGCTACTTACCTTCTCAGGGTTACTTGCCTGCTCAGGATTGTTTGCCTGCTCATCAGGGCTATCAACATGCCCAAGACTGGCTTCAGCCTCATTTTCAGGACTGTCCGCAGCATCCTGTTCAGGATTTTTAATCGGGTTGATAGAAGCGGTTTCGTTGCTGTTATCTGTTGACATGTAGTATGTTTCGCCTTAGTGAAGCAACATCTTTTCCAAATGAGATAGTCGGATAATGATGAAAATAATGGATGTAACCTTATGACAGATCAAGATGTTAGTGCCAGCGGAGTTAAAAATATCGCACTGATTGCCCATGATAACTGTAAGCAGAAGCTGTGTAACTGGGTTGTCAGGCACCGCGGCAGGCTGGAAGGATGCCAGCTCCATGCCACCGGCACTACGGGCAAATTGATCGAGGAACAAAGTGGTATGCAGGTCCATCGTTTTCATAGCGGCCCTCTGGGTGGGGATCAGCAGATTGGAGCGTTGATTTCCGAAGGGAAAATCGACCTTCTGATATTTTTTTGGGATCCGCTGGAGCCGATGTCCCATGATCCTGACATAAAAGCCCTGCTTCGCTTGGCAACATTATGGAATGTGCCGACAGCCTGTAATGAATCGACTGCCAATTTCCTGGTTTCCTCTCCGTCATTCAGTTCTTACCGACCTGAGCGACCAAGTTTTGAGGGGTATCTGGGGCGGTCGGTTCCTTAAAGTCAGTCATCGTCGTCAGCTTTCCGATTCACAAGACTATAATCAGTCTGAAACTTGAACAGAATTTGGTTGGAATTCAATGTCACAGCAGTTATCTCTAGATATCGCTCATCAATCCTTCGAATGTGTCGCACGTACACCTATTGAAGCCCTGCATATAGAACTCCAGGAGTTCAGGCACTTGCGTACCGGGGCTCGGCATTTTCATTTGCATGCCGACCAGAAAGAGAATGTTTTCCTGGTTGCTCTGCGTACAGTGCCCGGTGATTCAACCGGTGTGGCCCATATCCTGGAGCATACCACTTTGTGTGGCAGTCAGCGGTATCCGGTGCGTGACCCGTTCTTCATGATGACAAGGCGTTCTCTGAACACTTTCATGAACGCGTTCACTTCGAGCGACTGGACGGCCTATCCGTTTGCCAGTCAGAATCGCAAGGATTACTTCAATCTGCTGGATGTATATCTGGATGCGGTATTTTTTGCAAATCTGAACGAACTGGATTTCGCCCAGGAAGGTCATCGTCTGGAATTCGAAGAGACGGAAAATACTGACTCTTCTCTGGTCTACAAAGGTGTGGTTTACAACGAGATGAAAGGAGCGATGAGCTCTCCGATGTCGCAGCTGTGGGCCAGCTTTACCAAGCATCTCTATCCCTCATCCACCTACCACTACAATAGCGGCGGTGAGCCAGATCATATTCCTGATCTGACCTATGATCAGCTGCAGGCGTTTTATAAAAAACACTATCACCCAAGTAATGCTTTGTTTATGACTTATGGTGATATCGAGGCAAAAAGCCTGCAGGCTGAGTTTGAGGACAAAGCCCTGAGTCATTTTGACGGTCCGGGTGAGAAGGCGTTTGTCAGCAACGAAAAACGTTACTTCGCGCCCGTGAGAGTCCAGGAATGCTATCCATTGTCTGGGGAGGAGGAAACCGGTCATAAAACTCATCAGATTATCGGTTGGCTTCTGAACGAAAGTGCAGACCTTGAGAACAACCTTGAAGCCCATCTATTGACCAATGTGCTGTTGGAAAACAGTGCCTCCCCGTTGATGCATGCACTGGAGACGACGGATATCGGGCATTCTCCCTCAGGACTCTGTGGCCTGGAAGATTCATATAAGGAAATGGCCTTTGTGTGTGGTATCGAAGGTTCGGATCCTGAGCAGGCCGCTGATTTTGAGGCCTTGGTTCTTTCAGTTCTGGAAGAGGTCGCCCGTGATGGAGTGCCTCAGGAGAAAGTGGAAGCGGTTCTTCATCAGTTGGAATTGAGTCAGCGTGAGATTTCCGGCGACTCTTATCCCTACGGTTTGCAGTTGATTCTGACGGCGATGACGCCGGCCCTACAGGGACAGAATCCGGCCCAGGTGCTGGATATTGGACCGGTGCTGGTTAAAATGCGCGAACGCATTAAAGACCCTGAGTACATCAAGTCCCTGGTACGTAAGCATCTCCTGGATAATCGGCATCGTATTACCCTGACTCTGGCCCCTGATTCCTCTCTGGAGGAACAGCGTGAAGCATTTATGAAAGCCAAGCTTGAGGGGATCAAGAGCCGGCTGTCAGATGACGAGAAAGCGGCAATTGTCTCTCAAGCCAAGGCATTGCTGGACAGGCAGAACCAGAAAGATCCGGAAGAGATGTTGCCAAAGGTCGGCCTGGATGACGTGCCTCTTGATATCCATATTCCTGACCCTGTGGCAGGTTCTGAAGTATCTGGAATCACGGCTTATGCGCAGGGCACCAACGGATTGGTATATCACCAGGCTGTGATTCCATTGCCGGATCTTACTGACAGCGAAATACAGCTGTTGCCGCTTCTTTCCTACTGCCTGCCAGAAGTCGGAGCAGGGGATAAAAGCTATCTGGAAATGCAGGAGCTCCAATCAGCCTACACAGGCGGTCTCTCATCATATTGGGAGATCCGTGGTGAGGTGGATGATGAGCAGAAATGCAAAGGCTACCTGGTCTTTTCTGGCAAGGCATTGGAACGAAATCAGTCCAGGCTGGTTGATCTGATGAAGCTGACACTCAGCCAACCGCGATTTGATGAACACGAGCGTCTGCGTGAGCTGATTGCCTTGCTGGCATCAAGGCGGGAGCAGGGAGTGACCAGTAACGGTCATGGGCTGGCGATGGCTGCGGCTGGAAGTCTGTTGAGTCCGAGTGCGTCAGTGTCACATAAAACCTCTGGTCTGGAAGGTATTCGCTGGATCAAAAAACTCGATCGTGAAATTCGTGAGGCTGAGGCTTTACAACGTTTGGCTGCAGATCTAGAAGCACTGCACCAGAAAGTGATGGCTAACCCAATGCAGTTCCTGGCGATTGCTGAGCCAGCGAATGTCGAAGCGCTGAAAACTTCGATCGCAGAAGGATGGGAAAAGGGCGCTGAGCAATCTGCTTCCCAATTGTCGCTTCCCGCAACCAGGGAGCACGTAAAGGTTGGCTGGGTCACCAATAGTCAGGTGAATTTCTGTGCTAAAGCCTTTGCAACAGTTGCTGGAGACCATGCTGATGCTGCGGCTTTGACCGTGCTGGGACATTACCTTCGCAATGGCTACCTGCATCGGGCAATCCGTGAACAAGGTGGAGCCTATGGTTCCGGTGCCAGTCAGGATAATGCCAATGCTGTATTTCGCTTTTTTTCTTACCGCGACCCTCGAATTGAGGGAACACTGGAAGATTTTGCCGGTTCAGTGAAGTGGATGCTGGAATCGGATCACAGTGAAGAGGAGTTGGAGCAGGCGGTGCTCGGTGTGGTGTCCAGCATTGATAAACCTAAGTCGCCTGCGGGAGAGGCAAAGTCAGCCTACCATAGTGAATTGTTCGGTCGCACACCTGCGCAGCGAAAAGAATTTCGTCGGCGAATTCTGCAGGTGAGCATGGATGATCTGAAACGTGTCGCGGAAAAGTATC
Source organism: Hahella ganghwensis DSM 17046 (assembly GCF_000376785.1). Classification (GTDB taxonomy): domain Bacteria; phylum Pseudomonadota; class Gammaproteobacteria; order Pseudomonadales; family Oleiphilaceae; genus Hahella; species Hahella ganghwensis. The sequence goes on along the minus strand of NZ_AQXX01000125.1, from coordinate 25,634 downwards.
TGTCTACAGAGACCTGCAGTGTTGCGGTAGTTGGAGGTGAAAGCGCGAGAAGTGCGTTTGAATCTCTGGGGCTTGATATTCAGAAGCTGTAGTTTCTGTAAGTGTTAACCGTCAGTATTCGGGAGCATTAGCTCTTGTAAGCTGCCGGTACTAACGGAACGCCAGATGCCGGGAACGGTTAGTCCCGGCATCTTTCGCCATTAGCTGATCCTTCTTTCTATTCCCGTCATCATCAGCAGACGCGTCGATATTTCCTCGACGGAATAGTCAGTGGAATTAAGGAACGGAATCCTTTCACGCCGATAGATGAGTTCAACTTCCTCCACCTCATAATTGCATTGTTTAATCGAGGCATACTTGGAATTGGGTTTACGCTCATTGCGAATCAATTGCAGGCGTACGGGGTCAATCGTCAGACCAAACAGTTTTTGGCGATGCTTGCGTAATACCTCCGGCAGACGCTGGTCAACAATATCATCTTCCGTTAGTGGATAATTAGCGGCCTTGATTCCGTACTGCAATGCCAGGTAAATGCAGGTCGGGGTCTTACCGCTACGTGATACACCGACCAGAATGATGTCGGCATTAGAGTAGTATCGTGTGCGGGCGCCGTCATCATTTTCCAAGGCAAAATTCATGGCGTCGATGCGCCTGTTATAGGAAGCTTTCCCGGTGATCGAGTGTGATTTCCCCACAGTGTAGGAGGACTTTGAACCAAGCTCCTGCTCCAGTGGCTCCAGGAAGGTTCCGAATATATCGATCATGTACCCTTGGCTTTTACGGATTTCTGCACGGACGTCGCTATTAACAATGGTGTCAAAAATGATTGGCTTGCCATCGTCAATGGCTGCGGCCTTATCGATCCGCTCCACAACACTACGAGCTTTTTCAACCGAATCAATGTAGGGAATGGTGATTTTTTCGAAATCAATATACTCAAACTGAGCCAACAGGCTCTGCCCTAAAGCTTCAGCGGTAATACCGGTACCATCTGAGATAAAGAATGCGGTTCGTTTCATTTTTTGTCCGTTTTATTTGTGGCAATAAGCGTTCCGGAGGAGAACCTGACGATGCATCATACGAATCTTCAACTGGCTTTAGCATACCCATGTTGTTTAATTTTAAGAAGTTTGTTGTGTCTCTTCAGGAGAATCGTTGTGATTTCGGTCAAATCGCGCGCAATATGGCGTCTGGATTGCCTTTCAGCGACACGATCAGATACACAGCCATTAAATCAGATGCTAGACTAGGCCCTCGGTCGCGATCCCGGAGTTTTTTGGGTCGGGAAATCGCCCGTTTGACCATCCTCAGGCTACAAGAATAACTCGGCAAGAGATCGGTGGCCTGACCATGAGCGTTGATAATACTTGGGAGAAGCATCTTGGAAGACTACATAGTTTGGTTTGAACACCTTGGTATGGGCGACGTTGAGCGCGTCGGGGGCAAAAATGCCTCACTGGGTGAGATGATCAGTAATCTGGCCAGTGCCGGGGTAACCGTTCCAACCGGTTTCGCAACAACCGCTCATGCGTATCGTGAGTTCCTGCAAACGGAAGGGCTGGACAAAAGGATTCATGAAATTCTGGAGCAATTGGATGTCAACGACGTCGTGGCGTTGGCGGAAACCGGAGCCAAAATTCGTCAGTGGGTTCTGGAAACACCGTTCCCCAAGGCACTTAATGACGCCATTGAGCAATCATTTGCCAAACTGCAGGAAGGTAATGAGCAATTAGCAGTTGCTGTACGTTCCTCGGCTACAGCGGAAGACCTGCCGGACGCCTCCTTTGCCGGCCAGCAGGAAACTTTTCTGAACATCATCGGGATTGATAACGTCAAACACGCCATCCATGAAGTATTTGCCTCACTGTTTAATGATCGCGCCATTTCCTATCGGGCTCATCATGGTTTTGAGCATAGTCTGGTAGCGTTGTCTGCTGGTATTCAGAGAATGGTGCGCAGTGAATCTGCCAGCAGTGGTGTCATGTTTACTCTGGATACAGAATCCGGATTTAACGATGTTGTCTTTATCACCGCCTCCTATGGTCTGGGTGAAACTGTTGTACAGGGTGCGGTTAACCCGGATGAGTTCTATGTCCACAAGCCCACTTTTGCTGACGGGCGTCCAGCGATCCTGAGACGTAACCTGGGCAGTAAAGCGATCAAGATGATCTACGGCGATCACGGTGCTGCCGGTAAGTCCGTTCAGACTGTCAATGTGGACGCGGATGATCGTGGCAAATTCGCGCTGACCGACGATGAAGTTTATGAACTGACCCGTCAGGCGCTTGTGATAGAAAAGCATTACCAGCGTCCAATGGATATCGAATGGGCCAAAGACGGTGATGACGGCAAGCTCTACATCGTGCAGGCACGTCCCGAAACCGTTAAGAGTCGCTCATCTGCAGTGATGGAGCGTTATCTTCTTAAAGAAACCGGAAAGGTGATTTGCGAAGGTCGCAGTATCGGTCAGAAGATTGGCCGTGGTCCGGTCAAAATCATTACCAGTATTCATGAGATGGACTTGGTGAAGGACGGAGATGTTCTGGTAACTGATATGACCGATCCTGACTGGGAGCCAGTGATGAAGCGTGCTTCGGCAATTGTAACGGATCGTGGCGGTCGTACTTGTCACGCCGCTATTATTGCTCGTGAGCTGGGGATTCCTGCAGTTGTCGGTTGTGGTGATGCCACGCAATTACTGAAAGGTGCTGATGAGGTAACTGTCTCCTGTGCTGAGGGCGATACTGGTCTGATCTATGAAGGTTTGCTGGAATTTGAATTACGCGAAAACAGCGTTGAATCCATGCCTAAATTGCCGTTCAAAATCATGATGAACGTCGGCAATCCGGACCGCGCTTTTGACTTCCAGGCATTACCGAATGAAGGTGTTGGGCTGGCGCGTCTGGAATTCATCATCAATCGTATGATCGGTGTTCATCCAAAGGCGCTGCTGAATTTTGATACGCTGCCACGTGATGTTAAGCAGGTGGTTGAAAAACGCATTTCAGGATATGCCTCTCCCGTTGATTTTTACGTCGAAAAACTGGTTGAGGGTATATCCACTCTGGCGGCAGCTTTTGCTCCGAAGCGCGTGATCGTTCGCCTGTCTGACTTCAAATCCAACGAATATGCCAATCTGATTGGCGGCACCATTTATGAGCCGGAAGAAGAAAACCCCATGTTGGGCTTCCGCGGTGCTTCCCGCTACATTTCTGATTCCTTCCGCGATTGCTTTGAGCTTGAGTGTCGTGCGATGAAGAAAGTGCGCAATGAAATGGGGCTGACCAATGTGGAAATCATGGTTCCCTTCGTGCGGACTCTTGGCGAAGCCAAGCAGGTGGTCGAACTGCTGGAGGAAAACGGTCTCAAACGTGGCGAGAACGGATTACGTGTCATTATGATGTGTGAACTGCCTTCCAATGCGCTGTTGGCTGAGCAATTCATTGAATATTTTGACGGCTTCTCAATTGGTTCCAACGACCTGACCCAGCTGACACTGGGGCTTGATCGGGATTCCGGTATCATTGCTCATTTATTTGATGAGAGGAATGAAGCAGTTCTGGCGCTACTTTCAAAAGCAATTCAGGCGTGTAAGGCTGCCAATAAGTATATTGGCATATGTGGGCAGGGGCCTTCGGACCATCCGGATCTTGCCAAGTGGTTGATGGAGCAGGGAATCGACAGTGTGTCCCTGAACCCCGACTCGGTCCTGGATACCTGGTTCTTCCTGGCGGAGAAACACGGTTGATCTAGGGTGCTGGCTGTCCTTTGATGATAAGAACCAGCCTTTTGGGGCTGGTTTTTTTGTTTAAGGAGGCTGTCAAGACTTCCGAAACCCGATTTGTCTCGATATTCTATAACCACGTGTGGTGATGGGTGAGTTGTCGACTAACTGAATTAATCCGTTTTCCGCCATATGGGGCTGGGTTGTCGATATCACGCGTTCAATATTTTATTTCAAAATAATAAAAAATGATCAGAAGCAGGCTTGGATAGCATTCTATGAAGGAACAACTTGTCTCCGCCGATCTGTTGCAAAATGGGTTGGTTGAAGATGTTTATCTTATATACCCCAATAACAGTGACGATAGTTCGGTCGCATTGGCGGTTACCCACCTGTCCCGGGCGGATCGGGCTTCGGCTACGCCGGTGGTGTTGATTCATGGTCAGTTTTCCAACCGTTCCGTCTGGTTTGACCTGGGTGGAGATGGTTTGGCTCGTCATCTGGTGGAGCGGGGGTATGATGTCTGGATGCCTGAAATGAGAGGGCATGGCTTTTCTCCTGTCAATCAGCGGTACCGGAATAACTCTCTCGTTGATTATGTGGACTTTGATTTTCCTGCGCTTCAGAGTTATCTCTCAACAAGGATCGACTCTCCCTGTATCTGGGTGGCCTACGGCTTGTCAGGAGTGGCATTGACACTGGCGCTGGCCAAAGGGACATTGAGTCAAAACCTGGTTGAGGGCGTGGTGCTGTTGGGGCTTGACGATCCCAGAGGGGCCTGGCGCAAAGGGGCATTGATTCGTGCACTGCAGTGGCGGGACCGAAAGCGGGGCTTTATTCCTGGCGGAAAGGATGATGGAGCCACGGAAAGCGAGCCATATGGCGTGATTCATGGTCAACTCAATCCATTGAAGCGCATGTCCATATTTACGAGTCGAAAGCAGGTTCGTGAGTTTACCGGAGGTCTGGCTCAGTTGGAGGTACCATTACTGATGTGTTCCGGTCCCGAAGAGGAAGGTAAACTGATCACCAGCCACAAAATATTTCAGCATTGGGGAGGTTCTGATAAAGACTTCATGCGCTACTCAAATGCTGTTGATGAGCTGTCCATGGTCAAAAGCAGTCATGCGCGACATCATGTATGGAAAGATATAGACAAGTGGCTTAATCGATCCGAGAAATCTGAGAGTGACCTGGAGCAGAGTGCCTAACAGTGGAGGGCGGTGATCGTTCTGCATTGATATTGGGGGCGACAGGGCTTGTCGGGAGCCATCTGCTGAAGCTGCTGCTCGCTGATTCCCTTTATAGTCGGATTCTGACTCTGACGCGTCGCAACATTGCCTGTAATAATCCAAGACTGAAGCAGCACGTCATTGAGTTTAAAGATTTCGAGTCAACTCTGGAGACACTGTCTGTCAATGATATTTACTGTTGTTTGGGAACGACAATCAAGCAGGCAGGGAGCAAGAAGGCTTTTAATCAGGTTGATTACGAATACCCACTGAAGGCAGCTGAAATTCTTAAGCCTGTTGCAGACCATTTTTTATTGGTTTCAGCAATTGGTGCCGATTCATCCTCAAATTTCTTCTACAATCGGGTAAAAGGGCGGCTTGAGGAAGCTTTGGCTGCATTGGGTTATGGCAATATCACCATTGTGCGCCCCTCTTTACTGTTGGGTGAACGAAACCCCAGGAGCGACGGGAAAAGCTCAAGAATTATGGAATCCATTGGCATCCAAATGGCCGGACTGGTCAGTCCAATGTTAATTGGACCTTTGGCCAATTATGCCCCAGTCGAAGCTGAGGATGTCGCGCGGACATTGGTCAGAGCGGCATCAAATGCATTGAAAGAACCTGAACCAACAGGCGTCCGGGTGATTGAATCACAACATATTGGCCGCTTATAAAAAATATTAATAATCCTTTCAACTGGTAAACTTTCTAAAGGTGCTCATCATGAAATACGTCACTCCTGATCTCTGCGATGCATACCCGGAACTTGTCAGGGTAGTTGAGCCGATGTTTCGAAACTTTGGTGCCAGGGACTCTTTTGGCGGTGAAATTGTGACAGTGAAGTGTTTTGAAGATAACTCTGTGGTTAAGAGCTTGGTTGATGAGCCGGGGCGTGGAAAGGTGATGGTTGTCGATGGGGGGGGGTCAATGCGCAAAGCTTTGTTGGGCGATATGCTGGCAGAAAAAGCTTCATCGAATGGTTGGGAAGGTATCATCATCTATGGATGTATTCGGGATGTGGATGTTATTAACCAAACTGAACTTGGTGTTCAGGCTTTGGGGACAATTCCGTTAAAGACAGAGAAGAAGGGGATTGGTGATTTAAATGTAGAGATCCGCTTTGGTGGCGTTACGTTTCGTCCGGGGGAATACGTCTATGCGGATAATAATGGTATTGTCGTCTCTTCCGAGCCACTTTCCATGCCGGAATAAGTAGGCTGGCTACTGACAACAAAAGGGCGTCGGCAATCAACCATTACCAATTCAAAAAGGCGCCTCCCTGGCGCCTTGTTTAACCCTGAGCTTTCAGAGTCAGCTTTCCACTTTGATGATCTCTACGCCAAGCTGGTAACGTTCGTTACCAAGATCGTCGCAGCGAAGCACTTTGACGGTTGTGTCAAATGATGGGAAAGCTTCGTTGTTGGAGGGAAGGGAGGTGTTGAGTTCGCTGCCAGCAGCGAACGGTTGACCGACTTCTATGGACATTCCAGTGCCGCTGAGATCACGGCATATTCCCTTGCAGGATTCACCGCTTCTGGAATCCCTGAGAGTAATTTCGGAATCGACTTTCATTCGAATGAAGTCGCGTTTTTCCGCATAATCACGCATCGTTGTCAGTCTCATTTTAGCCTCACATTATTTTTATTCGCCGTAAATTTTATACGCTGCTAAAAAAGCGCTGTCAAAGCAGAAATAATTATAAAGGAGGCGGTGTGTAGAATATTTCGTAGTACCTATTGTTTACCAATACTAGATATTGATACTATCAAAATCTTTCCCCCACATTATCGGGTCACCAGCTGTTGCGTTTATCGCGTTTGAACATGGGGGCCACTAACGCGATACATGCTCCCAGCAAAACCAATCCGGCACCCAAAAGCATCTTGTCCCTTTCGTTATTTTCCTTCAGGCGTATATTGTCTGCTGTAAGTACTTCGACTTCGTTTTTCAGTTGTTCGTTGGTCTCACGGAGTTCTCTGTTGCGACGATCCAGGGTAATGGCGTTTTCAGAAATCCGTTTAATGTTCGACAGCTCTTCCTGGAAACGGAGATTCTCGGCCCGGAGGCGTTCATTATCAGCCTGTACCTGTCCGCTGGTCTGTGAAATCTCGTTGTTGGACTGCGATATCTCGGCAAATTTTGCTTTAAGAGCTTCGTGTTCTTTCGCCAGTCTGGCCAGTTTGTCTGCAGCTACCGGCTCGTTAATCAGAAAACGTGTGGGAATATAGCCTTCAATGCCATCTGGTGTTCTGACTTTGGAATAACCTGAGCCTGGGTTAGTGCCAAGGAGTTCAACCGGGGTGCCGCTTTTTACACCTTTATGAACAACCCGGAATTCCAGGCCTTCACCGCTTCTCAGTGGGGCGTATAACGTGTCGTCAATATAGCGGGTTTCCGCCTGACTATTTAGGGACAGGGCGCTGGCCGTCGCCAGAAGTAGTATATTGATCGTGAATCTTAGTACTTTGTTCACTTAGTTATCCTTGCTAGCAAAAAGGAGTAATCTGTTCTGCCTGCCGATTGTCATTTGATCGGGGCGGAGCAAGATTAAGGTAGAACTTTCTTGAATGGTTTGATGATAACGTCCTGATAAACACCGGCAGCCACATAAGGGTCGGCGTCAGCCCAGGACTTGGCCTCCTCAAGAGAGTTGAATTCAGCTATCACACAGCTACCGCTGAAACCTGCTGGCCCCGGATCCTCACTGTCAATTGCTGGTGTGGGGCCTGCAAGAAGTAGTCGGCCTTCCTGCTTAAGTGTTTCAAGTCTGGCCAGATGATCCGGCCGGGCGACTTTTCGTTTCTCGAGGCTGTCAGGAACATCTTGAGAGAAAATTACGTAAAACATAGATTGTCCGTCGATGGATTGAGTTATCGGTTTATGTTCGGCAAATAAATTCGGGTAACCGACTGCCGGTGAATCATGCCCTGTACGGTTACAATCATTATCATTGTTTATTCATTATCGTCGTTTTTTGGCTGTTATGTCATGTCGACAGAGGCAGTATCTGTCATGGTAATACATGCATTTTGCGGTATGCCGGATGATACTGTATTTTGATTGGGCTTTGAAATTAATAGAAGGTGAGGAATGCAGTCAATCCTGCACAATTTTGATTTTCACTGCCATAGCACAGCCTCTGATGGATCCTTGACTCCGCAGGAAATGCTAGAGCTGGCGGTGGAGGCTGGCTTAACCCAGTGGTCATTGACTGATCACGATACTATAGAAGGTTACCGTCAATTGTGTGTCGGTGGTCCGCCCGATAGTCTGCAATTGATACCGGGAGTGGAACTGACTTGCGACTGGCATGGTATCACGCTCCATGTTCTTGCTTTTGGGTTTGATTCTGAGGCAGCCAGCCTGGCTGATTTCCTCAAGCTTCAAGGGCAGAGGCGAGAGGAGCGTGCAGTGCGGATAGCTGAAAAATTTGAAAAGAAATTTAAAATTGAAGGAGTGTACGAACAGGCATGCCGTATCTCTTCTTCTCGACTACCGGCGCGCCCGCATTTTGCCAGACTGATGGTCGAACTTGGTTTGGTCAGCCATCAGGCGGAGGCTTTCAACAAACATCTTGGTGCTGGCAAATGGGGGGACGTGAAGTTATTTTGGCCGCAGCTAGAGGAGTTGATGGGGGCGGTTAGTGGAGCTGGTGGTGTGAGTGTTATTGCTCACCCTTTTCATTACAAGATGACCGCTACAAAGTTGCGCAGATTGCTGGATGAGTTTCAGGCGTTCCATGGTCATGGAGTTGAAGTCGGAGTTCCCAACACCAACGCAGGCCAATTTGGTTGGCTTGCTGATGAGCTAAGGAAGCGGAAGCTCTATCAGAGCGGGGGGAGTGATTTTCATGGCAAGGTGACACCTTGGGCTCGCTTGGGCAAGTTCCCGTCTCTGGCTAAAGGAGTGCCGAGCATTCAGGAATTGCTTTCTGCTTCATAAAAAAGGATATGGATTTGAATGCATAGATATCCGCTGCGCCTGGCGAATAGATTTCAGCTCGTCGTTGGTGGCGATGCTTATCTTTCTTCCCTTCTGGCGTATGTACAGTCTGCCAGGAGCGAAATTCTGGTGGAAATGTATCTGGTCGAGCAGGGGCGGGCTTTTGATCTTTTCTGGGCGGCTGTGTCGCAGGCACTTGAGAAGGGGGTGAAAGTAAGTCTTCTGCTGGATGGGTATGGCAGTCGTCAGGTCCTGTCTTTTCTTCAGGGGGCGGTTCAGGAGTGGCCGAATTTAGCGCTGTCGGTTTATAACCCAATCTCGTTCAGGCGTTTTAAATCCAACTTTCATCGGGATCATCGCAAGTTAATAGTGATAGACCAGTCCATTGCAATTATTTCCGGATTTGGTATCAACGACGAATTTTATGAGGCGCTGGTAAAGCGGCCGGCATCGGCGACACCGCCCTGGCTTGATACGGCTGTATTTGTCAGGGGAGAGGTCGTGGCTGACTGGCGGCAACTATTCTGCGATACCTGGAATGGAGAGCCTGTCCTCGGTAATGGTCAGGTGATGCAGGCGCAAGGGCAGACCCCTGGTCGGGTAGCATATGGGCTGGGCTGGGGGAGGCAGGATATTGTCCGCGAGCTAAGGGTTAGGATTCGTAAAGCTTCTGATCGGATCTGGATTGTTTCACCTTATTTTTTGACTTCATGGCGAATTCGCAGACTGCTGAGAAGAGCCAGTCGGCGTGGGTTGGATGTGAGAATTCTCGTTCCAGGTGCTTATTATACTGACCATCCTCCTGTGACCTATGCAAGTCGGCGTTATTACCTGCGATTGCTTCGTGCAGGAGTCAGGCTGTTCGAATACCAGAAGTCTTTTATCCACTCAAAGATCTACATATGCGATCAATGGGTATCGATGGGGTCATTCAATCTCGACCACTGGACCTACCGATTTAACCTGGAGGCAAATCAGGAGGTTGTCAGTGAGTCGTTTTCCAATGAGGTAGGGCAGTTTTATGAAGGCTGCCTTGAGTTCAGTACTGAAATCACGATGGATTATTTAAAGAAGCAGAGGCTGTTGGACAGACTGCTGACCTATTTATCAGGTAAGCTGGAACAGGTACTGTTGAAAATTATCGGATAATTGATGTCTTCAGGATCTATAGAGTAAGTAGAGGTCCACGACGTTTTCAGGGATCTCTGTCACCATTTGTGCCATCAATTTATCGTTTTGACGAATATCTTCAAAGTCATCGTCCTGGAATAGTTCAGAATGTGCCATGATAGGAAGCAGAAGTCCTGCTACATTGGCTTCGTCCTGTTCTTCAAACCATGCCTGCTCACATGAAAGAAAACCTTCGATAAATCCTGCGCACCAGTTTATCAGGGCGTTATCATCATCGTATGCCTCCTCTGGGAGGCTGAAGTCATCATCAGATTCAAGTTGGTCTGCGAGACTGGATTGAAGCTGGGTGATTGCCTCTTCCAGTATGTTTTTCTGATCTTGATTCAGGTCAGGATTTTCGCCTATGACATACTGAATCCACTGATCCCTATCCGGAGTTTGGGGGGCGACAAGGAACGCGCATACCAAGCCGTGAATGCCGAATAAATCCAGGCAATCGTCATTCTGGTCATTGTCGAATAATACGGATTCCACCGAGTCCAGAAAATCCGGTGAGAATGGAAAGCTTTCGTTAGCCATTAAGAAATCCTGAAAGGCGATGGAGGTTGAAGGTACTTTATCAGTATTAGTTTGGTGAGCCAATGACTGCAAGTCATGTGACTTGCAGTCATTGTTGTTACGCCCGAACTGTTTTACAGGTCGATTCGGGTAGGGCTATTTCAGGAAGTGCTGCCGGAAGTATCCCGAGTTGCTGACTCACCCTTCTTCGAATCATCGCCTTGTTGCGTTGAAGCTTCTGAAGAGGGGAGTGGAGCTTCCTGTGTTGCAGGAGGTGTCTTTTCAGCTTGGGCTGGCTTCCCTGAATCTGTTTTATTTACAGGTTCGGAAGCTGGTTTTTCTTTCTGGGGTTCGGGTGAGGCTTTCGGTGCAGCCTCATCTTTCGCCTTTCCGAAAGTCGTCTTTTTGCCTGCTGAATCCTCAATGAAATCGATCTGTTTCGGTTGAGGTGTGGTCGGCTTGGAGGATTCTGCCTGAGATTGCTCGGACTTGGCGGCCTCTACTGCTACAGGTACCTCTGCCTGAGGGGGGTTCTCAGTCTGTTCCTGATTAACTGCAGGAGATGCCTCGTTGTGATCAGGGTTTTTCGCCTTTGGTGTTGGCGTTTTCTGAGGTTCTGCCTGTTTTTGCATTTCCTGCTGGCGACGCCTTACTTCCCTGGGGTCGTTAGGGGCTCTTCTAGGCTGAGAGGACTCAGTGCTAGTCGATGCTGTCGCGCTGGAAGCTGGGGTGCTGATCCCTGCCTTTTCTTCCGTAGAAGCTTTTTCCTTTACACTATTTTGGACGTCTGCAGTCGTCTTGGAGGTTTCTTCCTTCGCTGGCGGAACCTCTCTGGGTGCAGTAGTGGTCTCAGTGCTCTTGGCTGCGGGCTTCTCAGTCGTCATTTCTGCAGCTGTAGATTCTTTCTTTTCACTTGCAGCGGGAGCTTTTGTCTCTGTGTCGGCCGACTTGGCTGGTGCAGAGGGTCTTTCGCCTCGGGATTGTGGGCGTCGACCCTCGGAGCTGCTGGTTCTCTCCCGCGTTTTCCGGCCTGGGTCACGACTGTTTCGGTTATCAGTCGTTTTTTCCTGTGCTTTGGGCTCGCTGCTGCTCTGATCTGCTTTTGCTTCAGTTCTCTGCTCAGGTTTGCTCGGTTGGTTAGCCCTGGCTTTGCTGTCTTCTGCTTCTTTCTCAGGCGCATTGGCAGGTCTTTGAGGTGATTGGCTCTGTTCTTTGGTAACAGAATTTGCAGGTTTTTCCTCAGCTTTGCCGGTCGTCTGGTTCTGCGGTTGTGAGTCAGCGTCTTTCTCTTTGGCTTGCTCTTTAACTACAGGAGGTGTTGGACGATTGGATGAGCGGTCGCGACGCGGGCGGCTGAATTCAGATTTCGAATCGTTGTCAGTCTTGCCTTCGGTCGTACTTTGTCTGTTCTGACTCCTGTCCTGTTTGTCCTGAGTTTTCGCATCCTGGTCTGGTGAGTCGCTGCGACGATTGCGTCCGCCTTCAGAGCGCTTGCTCTGACCACGGTTCTGATTGCGATCATCGGAGGGCTTGTTACGATTCTGGCGACGATTGTCTTTGCCGTCCTTGTTGTCTCTGCTGTCGCTGTTATCCCGGTTGTCGCGGCGTTCACTACGTTGACCTTTGTCTTTGCGGTCGCCCCGATCATTCCGGTCACGCTTGCTGTTGTCCCGGTTGTCTCGTGCCTGTTTGTCTGAGGAGTCCCGTCTATCTTTCTGGTCTCCTACTTTAACTTTGCGACGACCTTGGTCTGATTTGTTGCGCGCCGGAGTCGTTTCTTTTTCGGATTCCTGTTCAGATTTCTCTGAGCTGAATGCACGCGCAATTCGCAGACTAATTCTCTTGAGTAGGCCAACTTCGCTGACTTCGGGTTCTGGAGCGGGTGATTTAGGTACGACAGACTTAACTGCTGCTTCCTGACGTACTACGTCTTTTTGCAGCATCACTTCCAGTTCGCTTTCTTCCTCAGCTTCAGGTCTCAAGTTATAGCTTGTTTCATTGATGGTTTCGTTGTCATCGCGAATTCGCTGTACCTCAAAATGTGGGGTGTCGATATGTGCATTCGGTACGACAACCACTTTGACGCCATGACGTTTCTCTGTCTTGGCCAGATGTACGCGTTTCTCGTTGAGCAAATAAGTGGCTACTGTCACCGGGCAGATAGCTCTGACCTCTGCGGTGCGCTCTTTGAAGGCTTCTTCTTCAATCAGGCGCATTATCGACAGGGCGAGGGACTCGATGCCACGAATGGTGCCCTGACCTTTACAGCGTGGGCAGATTTCATTCCGGGTCTCACCCAGAGAGGGGCGTAGTCTCTGACGGGACATTTCAAGTAGGCCGAACCGTGAGATCTTGCCGATCTGAACTCTGGCGCGATCCAAATCAAGTGCGGCTTTCAGTTTGTTTTCAACTTCCCGCTGATTTTTTGCGGGTGTCATGTCGATAAAATCAATGACGATTAGACCGCCGATATCGCGAAGTCTCAACTGGCGTGCAATCTCGTCAGCAGCTTCCAGGTTGGTCTGCAGGGCGGTTTCTTCAATATCGCCGCCTTTTGTGGCTCTGGCAGAGTTGATGTCTATTGATACCAGGGCTTCCGTTGGATCGATAACGATAGAGCCGCCAGAAGGAAGTTTAACTTCTCTCTGGTAGGCGGTTTCGATCTGGCTTTCGATCTGATAACGGTTAAACAGGGGGATGTCGTCCTGGTAGAGCTTGATTCGGTTTTCGAAGTTCGGCATGACGGCTTTGACAAAATTCAGGGCTTCTTCCTGAACCTGGGGATGGTCAATCAGAACTTCGCCGATATCCTGACGTAAGTAGTCACGGACGGCGCGAATAACGACGTTGCTTTCCTGGTAAATCAGGAACGGGGCTGATTTGCTTTCAGCCGCTGATCTGATGGAGTCCCAGAACTGCATCAGATAATCAAAATCCCATTGCAATTCTTTACTGGAGCGTCCAACTCCGGCGGTTCTGACAATCATGCCCATTTCTTTGGGGACGTTCAGGCCAGAAATAGCTTCTTTCAGCTGGTCTCTTTCCTCTCCCTCGATTCGACGTGATATGCCGCCTGCCCGTGGATTATTAGGCATCAGTACCAGATATCGGCCAGCCAGACTGATAAAGGTGGTCAGTGCGGCGCCTTTATTGCCACGTTCTTCCTTGTCAACCTGAACGATCACCTCCTGACCTTCCTGAAGCAGCTCCTTGATATTCATGCGGGAGCCTTTCTGGGGTTGGGATTTGAAGTATTCGCGGGAAATTTCTTTCAGGGGGAGGAAGCCATGGCGTTCTGCGCCGAAATCAACAAATGCTGCTTCAAGGCTGGGCTCTATTCTGGTGACTTTGCCCTTGTATATATTGGCTTTTTTTTGCTCTCTCGTACCTGACTCAATGTCGAGGTCGTAAAGTTTTTGTCCGTCCACCAGAGCCACACGCAACTCTTCTGGTTGAGTTGCGTTTATTAACATACGTTTCATCTATGTTCCGTTTTGCATAAGGGGCATTAACAGCAGGCGGGAAGGGAACGAAGGTGGGCCGGGCATCATTGAAGCGAACAGGCTCGCGCTAGCGAGCCCCATGGCTTGGGTAACAAGCTTATGGGGCTAATTTCCACAGTCTTTATCTTGTGGAAAATCGTCTTTTATTAACGGGTTACGGTAAATGTTTTGCTATTACCAACCCTAATTCTCGCTTTAAGCCCCGATGCCCATTTGGCATCCAAGCTGGTTGGGAAGCTACTGCTTCCTCAACAGAATTCGTTCTGGTTCCTGCCTTGATGTCAGCACCCAGTTTATTGGTTGCTATGACTTTCTAGCATTGTCTTCATGACAAACCTCGGTATCATCAGTGGGTTTGTCGCTGTATAATCTCTCGCGCCCGATGCTTTGTATGAAGCATCTCCCGGCTGCTGGGTAACTATCCCGAAGCTGGACTAAGTAAGCTTCGATACTAAAAGTTACAGTTATGGAGTCGAGTTAGCGCCTTGGAAATATAGCAGGTTACCCCTAGGCGTTCAATCTTGTTAGACAGTCTATCATCATAATGGTTAGGTTCAGGTGTCCTCATCAGGTTCAACATCATCAGCAAATGTACGGTTTTTGTCCATTGACAGTGACTCAGAGGGGCAGCGGCTCGATAATTATTTAATCAGGCAGCTAAAAGGTGTCCCCAAAAGCAAGATATATCGAATCATCCGCAAAGGTGAGGTGAGGGTTAACAAAGGACGATGCAAGCCCGAAACAAAGCTCAGGTCCGGAGATCAGGTCAGAGTACCGCCAATCAGGCTGGAGCAAAACGAAGGCGGCCAGATTCGGGTGCCTGAGTCATTGCTAAAGACTTTAAATGACAGTGTGCTCTTTGAGGATGATGGATTGCTGGTCATAAATAAGCCGGCTGGGTTGGCGGTCCATGGTGGGAGTGGGTTAAGTTTTGGTGTGATAGAAATATTGCGCGCCGCGCGCCCGGAGCAGCGCTTTCTTGAATTGGTGCACCGATTGGATCGTGATACCTCTGGGGTGCTGATGTTGGCTAAAAAACGGCGGGTGCTGGTTCAATTACATAACATGTTACAGAACGGGCGGGTTAATAAAATCTATCAGGCCTGGGTTGTTGGACGCTGGCCTAAACACAAGACGGAAGTGACTGCTCCGCTAAGGAAGAATTCGCTGAAGTCTGGTGAGCGAATGGTGATCGTCAGCCAGGATGGTAAGCCAAGTGAAACGCTGTTCGACGTATTATATGTTGGGGATGGCCACTCGTTGGTTCAGGCGCGCCCCATTACCGGTCGAACCCATCAGATAAGGGTTCATGCCCAGTTTGCCGGTCATCCGATTATCGGTGATGAAAAATACTGTCCTGATGAATCGTTGAAGCACTATAAAGAGAAAGGTGTTCGGCGTATGTGTCTGCATGCAAGGGCGCTGGAATTGCGTTGGCCGGATCGCCCGATGCAGCGAATTGATGCTCCCTGGGAAATGGAATATAGCCCACTGCTTCGTGATGACTAGATTGCTCATAATTGGCGGTCTGAAGCTTCTGGTGTCCATATAGGGGGCGGGGGCTTATATAGATAGTGGTAATAATTTTATGAAGTATGAGTTGGTGATATTCGATTGGGATGGGACACTTGCTGATTCCACGGGGCATATTGTGGACTGCATACGTCATGCCTGCGAGGTTACCAGAGAAGAGTTTCCTGGAAGTGAGGCTTCGCGCAATATCATTGGGCTAGGGATGCACGAGGCATTGGTTCAGCTGTTTGGAGAGCGGGACCAGCGCTTTATTGATCGTTTTCGGACGGCGTACTCGGAGTATTTTTTTCGTGCGCCGATGAGTCGTGAAGACCTGTATGAGGGGGCTGTAGAAACGCTTGAGCGTCTCCAGTCGATGGGGTGCCAACTGGCAATCGCAACTGGAAAAAGTCGACGCGGGATGGATCGGGCTCTGGAGCAGTTGGATCTGTTGCAATACTTCTCTGGAATAAAGTGTGCTGATGAAACGCGTTCTAAGCCTGATCCGTTGATGCTGGAGCAGTTGCTTGATGAGCATAAGGTGATTCCGCAACGGGCGGTCATGATCGGGGACACTGAATACGATATGAATATGGCTTTCAAAATAGGTATGCCTCGTATAGGTGTTGATTACGGTGCTCATGCTCCTGATCGTTTAGCTGCATTCGGGCCGGAAGCAATCATCGCTGCGCCTCTGGAGTTGCTGGAGTTGGTCATGGATTGAGGTGGCGGATATTCAGGTCTGCAGGGTTGGTTGGCAACACTTGCAGACATTTAAGTTGAGTCAGTGGTGAAAAGATTATAAATAGCGTCTTGTAGAGCACTAAAATATTTGGGTTTAGGGAATTAAATGTCTATGTATGATTCAGATCAGTCCTCTTCTCGTCCGGCGACAGAAAAAGAGTGGCGTCTTATTGAAAAGCTGATTATGACTTCTGTGGGAGAGCAGAAGAAAGCGCGTCGTTGGGGGATATTCTTCAAAATTCTGACATTTGTCTATTTGTTTGCGTTGCTGGTCATTCTGCTTCGTCCGGGGTTGGAATCCGGGGTGTCGCTCAAATCGGGTCCTCATACAGCGTTAATCGATGTGCAGGGCGTGATTGCTGCGTCGGAAGATGCCAGTGCTGATCTGGTGGTGACCGGGTTGCGCAATGCGTTTGAGAAATCGGAGGCCAGGGCTGTGATTATCCGGATTAACAGTCCGGGAGGAAGTCCGGTTCAGGCAGGTTATATCTATGATGAAATCGTGCGTCTGCGTTTGGAGTATCCCGATAAAAAAGTCTATGCGGTCATTGCCGATATTGGCGCCAGTGGCGGCTACTATATAGCAGCAGCGGCTGATGAGATCTATGCTGATAAAGCCAGTCTTGTGGGCTCAATTGGGGTGACGGCTTCTGGGTTCGGTTTTGTTGAAACGATGGATAAGCTCGGTGTGGAGCGGCGGATTTTTACTGCCGGGGAGCATAAAACATTTCTTGATCCATTTCTTCCGGTGAATGAAGAGGAGAAGGTGTTTTGGCAAGAGGTGCTCGATACAACACATAAGCAGTTTATCGAACAAGTTGAAAAGGGGCGGGGAGATCGTCTGAAAAAAGATAATTCACTTCTGTATTCTGGCGTTGTATGGAGCGGGGAGCAGGCACTGGATATTGGTTTGATTGATGGCTTGGGTAGCAGTAGCTATGTTGCCAGAGAGGTTGTTGGAGTGGAGGAAATTGTCAATTACACGCCTCGCCCAAGCAAGTTGGATGAGATATTCAGTAAGCTTGGGGCCAGTATTGGTAAAGGGGTTGCGCAGACGGTAATGGGTAACGCTGTCCAGCTTCGCTAGAGCGGATGGTTATCATTCGTCTGAAGGGGTTAAGGGATGTTAACCCCTTCTTTATTGAGAAAAGTTACCAAATCAATAAGCGGTAACCCAATCAGGCTATTGGGGTCCTTGCCGTTTATTGAAGTAAATAGTGAAATCCCCAGGCCTTCAACTTTAAAGCTGCCGCAACAATCTAGTGGCAGTTCGCGCTTCACGTAATTTTCAATTTGGTTCTGGGTGAGCTTCCTGAAAGATACTTCAATCGTGTCAACGCAGGATTGCAGTCGATTTGTTTGGCTGTTCAGTAAAGCCAGTCCTGTATAGAAAGTTACCTGTTTGCCTGCGCAGCGCTCAAGTTGGTCGCATGCCCGATCTATTGTTCCGGGTTTGGTTAGAAGGCGACCTTCCAGTGAGGCGGTTTGGTCGCTGCCAATGATGAGATGCTGCTTGTATTTGTCCTTTAGAGAGAGGGCTTTCCCCTGGGCAAAAAATTCAGCAATCTGCTTCGGTTGGCTCTCGGATGTGTGTTCTTCAATGAAGTTTGGTGCTTCGGTGGTAAACTCCAATCCCAGTTGTTTGATGAGTGAGGCCCGATAGCTGGAGGTCGAAGCAAGCACAATTTGGGTTGGAAGAGGGGGATTTTTCATAGAAAACAGGTAAATTCCGGTTGATAAGTGAAAAATTAAGGCTGAGTATCAGGATTTTACATACAACTCTTTGACTTTGGCAGGGCGGCTCACTAAAATTGCGCGCTTATGAAAACGCCTGGTATCCCGGAACTTGTAGACCCAACTAAAAGCTGTGAGAAAAAACTCACCTTTGAGGGCGCTGTTTCGACTGAAAATCTTCCCAGATTTGCCGACCTGCAAATGCAGGGTGTGGGTGATCTGGAGGTGGTTACGGTTAAATTTAGATTTGATCGTGATGAGCAGAATCTTAAAGTGGCAGCAATGTCATATAATACTTCTGCCAAGCTTCCATGTCAGAGATGTCTGGGAAGAGTGGATTATAAGATCGAAGGGGAGGTAACCCTGGTATTTTCCGATAATGAGGAAGATCTGGAGTTGCTACCTAAATCTTACGATCCGGTATTGGTCGAAAATCAGGAAGTTAATCTGTTTCAGGCACTGGAAGACGAACTACTGCTAAGTTTACCAATGTTTGCGTATCACGATGATGAGCATTGCAGTAGTGAGTTGAATGATATTAAGAGCAAAGCTGAAGAACAAAGAGCAGACAATCCGTTTGCAGTTCTCGGCGAACTGCTCAAAAAGTAGCTGAATTCGCGAAAAAAGAGCTGGCTCAGGAGATTTAGAATGGCTGTTCAACAAAACCGTAAAACTCGTTCCAAGCGTGGTATGCGTCGTTCGCACGATGCACTGAATACTTCCGCTTTGTCTATCGACCCGACTACTGGTGAGAAGCATCGTCGTCACCACGTGTCTGCCGACGGTTTTTACCGTGGCAAGAAAGTGGTTGAAACCTCGCAAGACTGATTTTCTCCAAAACATACTTTGAGTTTTGGAACGCAATATCACTGTTGCAATTGATACGATGAGCGGTGACTTCGGTCCCGCCGTCGTTGTCCCTGCCGCACTTCGTTCTGTAGAAAAAAATCCTTTCGCTTCCCTGATTCTTGTTGGTGATGAGCTTGAGTTGAAAAATCTTCTCAAAGGTCAGCACTGCCCTCGTATTTCGATCGTCCATGCTCCGGATGTTGTCAGAATGGATGACAGGCCGAGTCATGCTCTGAGGAAAAAGCAGGATTCATCGATGGCTGTGGCGCTTGGTCTCGTTCGTGATGGGGAGGCTCATGCCTGTGTCAGTGCAGGTAATACTGGCGCTCTGATGTTGTTGGCGAGGTCAATCCTTAAGACCCACCCGGGAGTTGATCGGCCGGCAATAGTGAAAAAGATACCTTCGCCCAGTAATCGCTGTTATGTGCTTGATTTGGGGGCGAATGTCGACTGCACTGCAGAGCATCTGTATCAGTTCGCCTTGATGGGGTCTGCGTTGGTGGAGGCGGTGGAGAATACTTCCGAGCCTCGGATCGCACTTCTGAATGTCGGCGAGGAAGACATCAAGGGGAATGAGCAGGTCAGGCTGGCCTCACGGATGCTGGCTGAATGTGAGATGTTGAATTACATCGGCTATGTAGAGGGTGGTGATATATTCAAGACAATCGCCGATGTGGTTGTTTGTGATGGTTTTGTCGGGAACGTCGCGCTTAAGTCGGGCGAGGGGGTCGTTGAGCTACTGTTGAAAGTGGTCAAAGGGGCTTTCGAGCGTAACTGGTATAGCAAGTGTGTCGGTTATCTGGCGTTGCCAATTCTTGGCAGGCTGCAGGCGATATTTGATCCGGCTAGGCATAATGGGGCCAGTCTCATCGGATTGCAGGCCACTGTGGTAAAAAGTCACGGGAATGCTACGGAAAGAGGGTTTTACACGGCAATAAACCAGGCTTTATTTGAAGCGCAGCGCGGTGTTCCTGAAATGATAAATGCTCGGTTGGATGAGTTGATCTGATCGGCTATAGCTGTTTGCTGTTCCCAACTAGTGTTTGTTTATTAAAGGAAGCTATTGTTGGCTACTTTCTGTCATACAACTTTGATCTAATTACTACCCGAAGAAATCATTGAGTATCATGCGCCCATGACTACAGCAATTCTATTTCCAGGACAAGGTTCGCAAAGTCTCGGCATGTTGGCCGACATTTGTGACATTTACCCTCAAATTAAAGACACCTTTCAGGAAGCCTCTGATGCTTTGGGGTATGACCTTTGGCAGGTTTCGCAGGAAGGTCCTGAAGAACGTCTTAACTCAACTGAAGTTACTCAGCCGGCAATTCTAACGGCCAGTATTTCGTTGTGGCGTCTTCTCCAATCCGTCAATCCCGTTGAAGCCAAATGCTTTGCAGGTCATAGCCTGGGTGAATATAGTGCCCTGGTTGCGGCTGGTGTTATTGATTTGGCTACTGGTGTTAAGCTGGTAGAGCAGCGGGGGCAGCTCATGCAAAAAGCTGTTAAAGGTCGTGAGACTGCAATGGCGGCTGTTCTTGGATTGGAAGATCAGGTGGTCGTTGATGTTTGTCGTGATTCGGCTCTGGATGAGTGCGTGGAAGCGGTTAATTTCAATTGTCCCGGACAGGTGGTCATCGCCGGTGATGCTGCGGCTGTAGATCGGGCGATCGGAGGGCTGAAGCAGGCTGGAGCCAAAAGAGCGATAAAGTTGGCTGTGAGCGTGCCTTCACACTGTGCATTAATGAAGCCTGCCGCGGACCTTCTGGCGGAGACGCTAGAAAGTGTTGCCCTGAATGAGCCATCCATTCCGGTGATCCAGAATGTTAATGCCGCGGTACCTTCTGGTCTTGATGAGCTAAAAGCCAATCTGATCAAGCAATTATACTCTTCTGTGTTGTGGACGCAGAGTGTGCAGAGTATGGCTGGTCTGGGTGTTGATCGATTTTATGAGTGTGGTCCGGGTAAAGTCCTGGCTGGTCTGGTGAAGAAAGTGGACCGTAGCTTCGATGTCGTTTGCCTGTCTGACCTGGCTGCCTGGCAGTCATCAGCTGAATAAGTGAACCGGATAGAGGAATGACTATGGATAAAGTTGCACTTGTCACAGGTGCTTCAAGAGGTATCGGTGCTGCAATTGCCGATAAACTTGCGGAAAAAGGATACGTCACTGTTGGAACGGCAACTTCCGAAGCGGGTGCTGCAAAAATTACAGAGCGTCTCGGGGCGATCGGTAAGGGTGCTGGCATGGTGCTTGATGTTGCATCACCGGAGTCGATTCAGGCATGTATCAAGAGTGTTGAAGAGCAGTTCGGTGTTCCGACCATCCTGGTGAATAACGCTGGGATCACCAAGGATACATTGCTCATGCGAATGAAGGATGAGGATTGGGATCAGGTGATTCAGACTAATCTCAGCTCTGTGTTTCGTATGAGCAAGGCGCTTATGAAGGGAATGATGAAGGCGCGTTGGGGTCGTATTGTTAATATTAGCTCCGTGGTTGCGTCCATGGGGAATGCCGGTCAGATTAACTATGCGGCAGCCAAAGCCGGGATAGAAGGGTTGAGCCGGTCAATGGCCAAAGAGCTTGGTTCCCGTAATATTACGGTTAATGCTGTGGCTCCGGGGTTTATTGAGACGGATATGACCAATGAGCTTCCTGAAGCGCAGAAAGAGGCGCTTCTTGCGGCAATTCCTTTGCAAAGGTTGGGAAGTCCCGCTGAAATTGCCGGAGTTGTTGAGTTTTTGGTATCTGATGCTGCAGCCTACGTTACTGGTGAAACAGTGAACGTGAATGGCGGCATGTATATGAGCTAAGATTGTGGACTTTTGTCGATAAATTGATTGAACTGTCTTTCAGTTGTAGGCAAAGTCTCATTTTAGCTTGATTAATTAAATAGGGTTAAACTAGACTAGCACGCGAACTAAGTGCTTGGTTTGAAACTAGAGTTAGTGAGGAAAATATGAGTACTGTCGAAGAGCGAGTAAAGAAAATTGTTTGTGAACAGTTAGGCGTTAAGGAAGCTGAAGTCCAGTTGACCTCAAAGTTTGTTGAGGACTTGGGTGCCGACTCGCTTGATACCGTTGAATTGGTTATGGCTCTGGAAGAAGAGTTTGAAACTGAGATTCCTGATGAGGAAGCAGAAAAGATTACAACAGTACAAGACGCTATCGACTTTATTGTAGCTAATCAATAATCTGAAAATTTTTCACGCCAAGCATAAAGTAGCCGTTTGCAATAATTTGCAGACGGCTTTTTTGTTTGTGTGAGGTATCAGGTTAACTGCTGGGGTTGGTCACGTGTTCCTGGTTAATGGTACTTTAACAGATGGTTGCCAGGTAGCAGACAGAGGTCTGCAATATGGTGATGGTGTGTTTGAAACCATACTGGTGCAAAAGCTGACCCCTGTGCTTTGGAAAGAGCACTTAACCAGGCTGGAGAAGGGGTGCTGTGCACTGGGAATTCCCTATCTGGTTGACCGCGAGGTATTATTATCGCGTGTGTTGGCATTGATAGATCTTTGGTGTGAGTCCCACTCCAGTTCCGATAACCGTTACGTTATCAAAATTATTGTCACCCGAGGAAGTGGTGGCAGAGGTTATCGCCCTCCGGGAAAGGTTAATCCGACAGAGATCGTCGCCGTTTATCCTGCGCCCAGTTTTTCATCTGAGCTTTATCTTCATGGGGTGGCCGTCAGAACCCTGAAAACTCCAGTTTCCCAAAACCTGTTGCTGGCCGGGCACAAGCACTTGAATCGCCTGGATCAGGTGATTGCTTCGGCTGAGTTGGAGGAAGACGAGTTTGAGGGGATAATGTGTCTTCCTGACGGGCAGCTTATAGAAGGAACAAGATCCAATATACTGGTCAGGATTAAGGGGCGATGGATAACGCCTGAATTATCGCTTGCAGGTGTTAATGGGGTTGTTCGGCAGTATTTGTTGGCCAAGTCTGAAAAATTGGGATTGAAGGTTGAAGAAGGTCGGTTGGGTCAGGCAGAATTGGCTGGCATTCAGGCCATGGCGCTTATGAATAGTGTTTTCGGTATCATTCCCGTCAATAGATTTAACGAAACTGAATTAGACGTATACAGTGTCCTCCAAGAAGTCCAAGACAAAATCCACAAAGAAATCCCGTTCTTTTAGTCTTAAGAAGATCGCGTTGTATCTCGTTATTCTCTCTCTGGTTGTGAGCTTTGCCGCGATCGGGGTGGTGTATCAGGGGGTGCAGGCGTTGCAGGAGCCTATTGGTATTCAAGAGGCGGCAGTATTTGAGGTGAGAAAGGGGGATACACTCAGAAGTGTTACTCAACGGCTTGAAGGCGAAGGGGTGATAAACTCCGGCTTCTGGTTCTATTGGATTGGAAGATTCAAGGAGCAGGGGCGTTTGCTGAAGGCTGGCGAATATTGGCTGTCTCCAGAGTATACAGCTATGGGGCTGTTTCCTGTTTTAACGTCCGGGAAAACGGTTAATTACAGTATTACCTTTATTGAAGGGTGGAATATTCGCGAGGTTTTGGCGGAGCTGGATAATCATCCCAAACTCGAAAGAGTGCTCAACTCTAAAGACCCGGCAGAGGTTGCCAGTCAGTTGGGGATGGAGTATCCGCATGCGGAAGGTTTGATCTTTCCCGATACTTATTTTTATCGTAAGGGTATGAGTGATCTGGATATTCTTCAGCAAGCTTATCGCAAGACGATGGAGGTGTTGTCGAAAGAGTGGAAGCAGCGATCATCTGACGCTATCGTCAAGAGTCCTTATGAGGCGCTGATTTTGGCCTCGATTGTTGAACGGGAAACCAGTGTGGATTCAGAGCGGGAAGTGATTTCTGGTGTATTTACAGAAAGACTGCGACTGAAGATGCGCTTGCAGACCGATCCAACCGTTATTTATGGATTGGGTGAGGCTTATCAGGGAAATATCACTCGCAAGCATCTGAAGCAACCGACTCCATATAATACCTATGTTATCAAGGGATTGCCTCCAACTCCGATTTCCATGCCGGGGGAGGCGAGTATAAAGGCTGCTTTGAATCCGGATATTACAGGGGATTTGTATTTTGTGGCCAAGGGGGATGGCACGCATGCCTTTTCCAAAACACTGCGTGAACATACCAATGCTGTCCGCGCTTATCAGCTAAAACGGCGTTCAGATTACCGTTCCAGCCAATAAACTCTTTGGAGGATACACCTTGAGTCGTGGTCTATTTATTACAGTCGAAGGGATTGAGGGGGCTGGAAAGACGACAAATCTCGAATTTGTGCGCTCGGTCCTGGGCGAACTGGATATGGAGGTCGTGACGACTCGAGAGCCTGGGGGAACGCCGCTGGCTGAAGAGATCAGGGAGCTATTGCTGAGGCCCAGAGATGAGCAAGTGTCTTCGACAGCTGAGTTGTTGATGATGTTTGCCGCCAGGGCTCAGCATCTGGAGCAGAAGATCATGCCTTTGCTCAAATCGGGGGTTCATGTCTTGTCTGATCGGTTTACTGATGCGACCTATGCTTATCAAGGAGGTGGCAGGGGCTTGTCCTGGGAGCTGATTGCCAATCTGGAGAAAATAGTCCAGAGAAATTTCCGGCCAGATCTGACACTACTTTTATGTGTAAACCCTGAAGTAGGTATTGCGCGAGCCAAAAAAAGGGGAGAGCTGGACAGGTTTGAGCAGGAAAAGCTCGAATTTTATACAAGAGTTCAAGATGCTTATATGAAGCGGGTCGCTGAAGCGCCTGAGCGCTACTGTGTTATCAATGCTCAGGACCCTTTAGAGCTCATTCAGCCGAAAATCCGACAGGCTCTGTTGAATAAGCTGGCTGAATAACGGATCAGGATAAAAAATCGGCGACTTTGATGGCGTAATGTCTTGGATCAACTGCTTTGACGATGCGATCCTGAACAATGGGTCTGGCCAAGTCCAGTGTCTTAACCTTGATAAATGTCCGAAATTTGGTGTGATACATTACTCTGAGCGTGGGGAGACGTTGATCTGCTTCGTTGGTCTCGGTTACCACTCCAAGCTTTCCACTTTCAAGTAACACCAGTGATCCGACCGGATAAATACCAATACATCTTATGAAGTGATCTACCAGCGAACTGTCCAGGTGAGTGCGCTGTGGTTACGAAAGATGGAGTCTACCATGTTCTCGGCCACTTCCTCGAAGCTGGCGATTTCTATGGCAGCGCCCAGCTTTATGTCTTCAAGAGCAGAGTTGACCAGATCGATGGCTTGATCGTGAATTTTTTTGGCTGCTACCATCTCATTAGTAACGCTTATGCGGGGTTTGTTGCTAGGCCGCAGGGAGCCGCTTTTTCCAGTTTTTGCTGGTTTAGTTGATCGACTTCCTGTTGGGTTGGAGCGTGTTTTGCGTCCAAGCCTCGAAGGGTGTCTATGTAAACGTCCTTCACGCCTAGCTGTTTAATTGTAAGCGTCCGGTAACCCCATCTTGAGCGCGCTACCAACTGACTGGATAGTGTCCACTTATTTTTTAGTGGACACTTGTTATGATTGTCATAAGCGCACCTCGCTCCTCCAGAAAACGTCGCCAATATTCCGCAGAATTTAAAGCTAAGATTATTGCTGCCTGCCAACAGCCGGGGGTCTCTGTTTCTGCCATCGCTCTGGATAACGGGCTCAATGCCAATCTGGTTCGACGCTGGATCAGCGACGCGAAGAAACTCGGCTCTACCACGTCGGCATTTGTCCCCATAAACCT
>NZ_AQXX01000124.1 GCF_000376785.1 Hahella ganghwensis DSM 17046 | reverse complement strand
CCCTGAGCACGGACAGCCAGACACGGGTGACCCGCTATCAGTACGATGCCCGGGGCCAGACCATTCGCCAATCCCAGCGTCTGATGGTGGGCAATACCGAAACCTGGATCACGGAGACCTATGCTTATGACCACCAGGGTAACCGGATTGCGGTGACCGATGCCCGGGGCAACACCACGACCTTTGCCTATGATGACAACAACCGCCTGATCACCAAACTAACCCCCAGAGACTCGGTGGATGATGGTCAGGTGGCGGCTGCAGACCGTCAAGGCTATGTGATCCGCTACCGCTATGACAGCTTCGATAACCTGCTGAGCGAAACCCATTACACTACGGCGGTCTCTGTCTATGAGAAAACCGCGGCGGATTATGTCAGCAGTGGTGTCACCCTGAACAACGATGCCCAGGGCGGAGATCGCACCACCCGTTATGAATACGATGCGCTGAACCGTCAGGTACGTATTTATACCCCGGAGGTGAACGGCGAGACCCTGGTGACCCGCAAGGATTACGACCGCTTCGGCAACGTGGTGCAACTGGTCAGCGGGGAAGGGCTGAGCAATGCCCAGATCAGCACGTTCGAATTCGACGAACTGAACCGGGTGGTTCTGGAAACCAAAGCGGCCGGGACCGCTGAGGCCAGCACCACCGGCTATGAATACAACGGCTTTGGTCAGATCACCCGGGTGATTGATCCACGTTATTATGAATTGACTACGAACCTGTCAGAGTGGACTAAAGAAGAGCTACTTCGTCTGCGGACACTGGCGTTGAACTATGAGAATGGGCAAGATGGTTTGTGGTTTTCTCATCAGGCCAGCTGGCTTCCTAAGTATGCTGTTACCTTGAAAAACCTGCTACCGGACTCTTTACCAAGAAGCTCGCAAGCGGAGGTGCTGAAGGATATCTTCAGCGCCACCCAGGACTTTGATCGTCGCGGTCTCAAGATCAGTGAAACCGATGGAGAAGGCTACACGACCACCAGTGACTACGATGCGTTCGGTAACCTGATTCAATCCACCGATGCCGAAGGCCATACCGGCCACTTCTTCTACGATGCCCTCAATCGCCTGACTCTGCAGGTGGATCCGGCAGGCTATGTGCAGAGCTATGCCTACAACGCCAGTGGTCAGGTAGTGTCGAAAACCGCCTGGAATACCCCGATCAGCACCAATCTGAGCGGCAAGACCCTGGCCCAGGTGCAAAGCCTGCTGGTTAGTGATGCCAGCCATGACCGTCAAACGGCCAGCGTGTTCGACACCCTGGGCCGGGTGGTGGAAGAACAGGCCCAGAAAACCAGCAGCACCGTGGTCAGCGATCAGTTTACCTACGATGCGGCCGGTAACCGCCTGAGCTGGACCAACCGGGAAAACCAGGTGACCCAGTACCAGTACGATGCCCTGGGCCGTCGCACGGCGACGATTCAGCCCAGCACCACCGTGGTGTTCAATTCCGACATCAATAACACCGCCGAACGCCAACTGGCTGAACAGGTGCGCTACGATGCCTTTGGCAACAAAGTGGCGGTCACCGAAGGCAGTTACTGGGATGCGTCCAGCCAGAACTTCAAGACCATCAGCGGTCAGACCCGGACTACAGAGTTTGTGTTCGACAAACTGAACCGGGAAGTGGCGGTATATTCCGACAAAACCGACTTTGCCTACTACAGCAGCACCGGTAGCCTGAGAAGCTACAGCAATGTGCGTCAGGTGACCTCGCGGGAATTTGACCTGTTCGGCAATCGTCTGGTGGAAGTGGTCAGAGCTTATGAGACTGATGAAAACGGGACTCTGACCACCGCGCTGGACCCGAAACTGAAACAGCTCTTCAGCTACGATGCCCTGAACCGATTAACGGCTCAGGTGAATACGACCGGTGGAGTGACCACCTATGCCTACGACGATCAGGGCAATCGCATTCTGGAACGTCAGTACGGGGAGGAACTCGCTAGCGTCAGCACCAATTTGTTGGCCGACTTCTTAAGTCAGGAAACCGACGACTATCGGGAACTGATCTCAGTCTATGACCTGAATAATCGGGTGATTGAAACCCGCACCCGAGAAGAGGTGCACTTTGATTTGGCGCTTGACGTACAGGACCTGTCTGAGCGGGCGAAAGGCGTCCAAAGCTCAGGTGAGTCAGAGGAACAAACTGGAGGCCTCTACAGCACAGCATATACACTACCGGAGGCCATCAGTACCTTTAAGCTGTATGACAAAAATGGGCAACTGATAGCCGAAAAAGACAGCCGGGGGGAAAACGGTAATATCATTCGCTATTTCTATGACCAGCGTGGAGAGAGAATTGCGCAGTTGGACGCCGGAGTTTCCCGCTTCAATAAAATAACCAACGGAAGCGGTGAAGAAGTGCTTGAGTTAAGCCGTCACCATGCGCTGACGACCTGGAAGGTTAATGGTTTTGGGCAGATCACGGAAGAATACCGTTATGCTTATGAGGCCAGGAATCCGTCTACAACCGACACGTTAGAAACACTGAAAGCTGATATTGCTACCCTGCGCTCAGCGGCTGAAGATAAAGCGTTGACTCTGGCTAGCCAGGATTTAGCCGATCTGGCCAATGAAGATGTCCTGGCCAGTCAGGTGCAGGCCGATCGTCGCACTGTGGCGGAGTATGACCAACTGGGTCGTAAGATCCGGGACATTGTCTATAACGTGACAGATTACAGCCTGAGTGGCAACGCCCCGGTGAAGACCAGTGCGTCCACCCGCACCACCGAATACACCTACGATGATCTCGACCGTCTTCGCACCACCATTGCGCCAGGGGATGGAGCGGTGCTGGGGCGTACTACCGAAATCCGCTATGACGAGTTGGGCCGGGTGAGCACAGAACTCGGTCAACAGTTTACTGATTATCGCGGTCAGTGTCCGGGCCATGACCACCTACGGCTACGATGCCCTGGGACGGGCGGTCAGTACCACTCGCCACGGTTCAGTGGATACCGAAGACCAGACCCGGAAAGTGGTATACAACCTGCTGGGCTATGTGCAGTCCGAGGAAGATGCCACCGGTGCGGTGACCCACTACAAGACCGACCTCTTCGGCAACAGTGTGGAGAAACAGTGGACTCAGACCCAGGCGGACAACACCGCAACCTCCTACAGCTACCAGTACTGGTATGACGCCCAGAACCGGGAAGTCAAACATGTGGACACCACAGGATTGAGCCACGAAACCCGTTACAACGGTTATGGGGATATCGAGGCCAAAGGGGTCAATGGTCAGTACCAGGAACAGTACAAATACGACAAAGTTGGTCGTCTGTTCAGCACCAACAAAGAAACCGGTGCCCCTCAACTGTATCTGTATGACCAGAACGGCAATGCCACAGCGGAATTTATTCTGGTTAGCGAGGATCTGGTTGACGATCAAGGTAATCCATTGAATGTTGATTTCAGTGCGATTAACGCACCTGCCGATCTAAAAGGCATGTCAGCATTAAATTCCCAGATGAAAGTCAGTATTTACGATGAGCGTAACCGCCTGACGAATGTCTTCGAGGCCCCTCACGATTATCAGCAACTGAATGCAGATATTATAGAAAGCATTACAGATACAGGCTGGGTGTCTGAGATTGATTATGATAACTGGTCACTAACCACGTCGGATGTAGAGTCGATGACCTTTACCAATGGGAATGGAGTCCCGGTGTTCGAAGGCGAAGACAATCCAAACCCTATTTCCACGAGTGAAAACAGTCCGACTACTTCCGGTTATACCTACGTGTCTGCTCTTCCATCGACAACCTCCTCTTATGAGCCGCAGGACTTCAACAGTTTTTCGTTGAGTGAAGTTCAGGAAGCACTTGATTTAGCTGAGGGGCTAACCGATGTGGATGCATTCTACTCAGATATCACTCTGACAAGTGACAATAATAGCTATAGTTCTGCCTGGAAACGAGAAAAGTTGGTTTATTCTGGAGAGGATGAGAATGCCAACGAAACTCTGTTCACTAAGACTATCGTACGGGTTTGGCGAGAGCATGATGCAACGAGTGGAAAATACTATATCTACAGAGATATTGAGAAACAGGCATATGCATTTACAGCTGACAACATTCCAAGCGCCGATGAAATTCAAGATGTGTCTTTCGAAACCATTGAGAACGATGAAAGTACAGGTAGCGATGACATAAGTATTGTAACCCTCACATCCACCAAGGATGGGGTCATTGAGGTTGAAGGTGGGCCGATAGTTACACATGAGATGCAGCGTGCATTTGTGCAGGTTAAAAACGCTCAGACATACGCTAAGGTAGGTGCAGGAGAGTCTGGTTCTGGTACGGTGTCTTCACTTGGTCGAGGTTCTGTTTCTGTTAATGTAGCTAAAAAGAATATTGGCGTTCCACCTAGAGCGGATAGTGACGATCGATGGGATAACACATATTTTCATGTAGAGATGAGTTTTAAAGTTAATATCCCACAAGAATTGCAAGACCTGGGTATCCCCCTGGAAGTAAGCGTCTACGGCGGGCATTATTCCAGTCGAGAGTATATGGATTCTGAGCCAGTTTCTGCTGGGACAGATTTGACTGAAATAAAAGTCACGAATTCTGTGCATTACTCTAGAGGAGCGTACTACTACCAGATAATGATTCGTGTGCCATCTTTAGGAAATAAGCTCGTATTTGATAAAACGCATTCGATAAGTCATATCTGGAGTCCTGATAGCACTACAACAATTAACGGAACAACAACGTCGGGATTTGTTGTCATTGAGGAAAAAAGCACTAGTCCTGATGAAAAGATCTATGCAACGTCTGGAGGAATCGATTTAAGCGCTGCTACGAGAAAGGGAGTGCGCTACATTCTCGCTGTAAGTGACGGTACTCATAAGATTAACTATAAAACACTCAATTTCGGTGGTGCTTTATTAAACGATGCCAAGGCAACAGTCAAAGTCGGGTTGGGTGTTAGCACTAAAGCTTCCGCAAGTAACTATGAATATAAAGCGAGTTACAGTAATACCCATACTCGTGAAGTTTCGCAAGGTGTATACAGTTCTGACCCAGAACAAGGAACTTTGGACGATGCATGGAAAGTGGAGAATGATTTACAACGGACTGTAACCCAAGCGTACACAGCGAGTTATTTATTGGGAATACATAATAGTCGATACATGATTCACCGCAGTCAGCGTTATAACGCTTTTGGTGAAGTTATTGCGGAAATTGATGGAAATGGAAATGAGAGGCACTTGTTCTATGACACACTAGGACGCGTGACTCATAGAGTGGACCCTAAAGTTGAGGTGGCCCTGGATTATGCCTCAGCGGACGGAAATCTAAAAGAAATCGAGGCTCATCCGATTACCCGGTATTACTACAATGCTCAGGGGGAGACGGTGGCGACTGATGACGCTAATAGCTATCTTAATGCTCAGGGTGAGGACTATTCATCAAAATGGGACATGGGAGCTTTTTATCGCACTCAGACTTTTAATGGGGGATTGTTGACTAGTGAGAGTGATGCTTTAGGTAACACGACAACCCATAAGTATGATGCTTTAGGTAACCGGCGGGTGATGGTTCGTGCAGACGGTCAGTATCAAAGCTATACCTATGATATGGCCAACCGTCTAACCGAAAGTCGATATTTCGCTTCATTGTCGACATATGCAACAGGAACTCGGGAAGCGGCCTACTCCTTTGATGCCTACAGTTATGATGAGCTGGGGAACCGTCTCACCCATACAAACGTTCTTGATAATGTTGAAAAGTACAGATATGACGGTGAAGGTCGGGTTATCAAGCATACAAGTTTTGGCAATCGTGATGTCAGTTATAGATACGAGTACGATGAGAGCATTGGTGTAAATCTGGGTGGGTTCATTAAAGAGACGACAACCGGTTTAAACACCGAGACTGACGGAAGCTATAAGGCTGGTTATGAATTGCGTGATGAAGTGGATTACTTCGGCCGTATCCGGAAACATAGGGATTTAGGCGGACATTGGTTTACGTATGAATACAATCAAGCGGGTTGGTTAACATCACAGTCAGGAACAACTGCTTTCTCGTATGGCGAAAGCGAGATTCCCAGCAGTATAGGATTTAGGGAAGAGTTACGTGATCGGCAAAGCCAAAATATAAAATATGAGTACTACGCTAATGGGCGTATTCGTCGTATTAGTGATGAAGGTATTAATAGCTATGCTGATTTTAGGTATGACGCTAATGGAAATGTAGTCGATGAGACCTATAGTGACGGCTCATTTACTAGCTCAGATACGTCAGTTCCATATCAAAATGTGCATGCGACTTATGATGCATTGGGTCGCGTTAAAACCATAAAGGACTCTGATCAGTACGAATTAGTGTATTCCTATGACGCAGTGGGTAACCGGCGGCGTGTTTGGACCAAGTATGACAACTACGTCATATCGGAAAATCAGCGAGATCAGAATTCTCAGGAGCAGGATTTCTACTACAGCTATGATATGGAAAGCCGCTTTACGGTCACCATGGGAGAGCTGAATGATAGTGGCGTCATAGATGAAGGTCATACCGGATATAGTCTGAAGTATGATGTTATGGGCAATAGGAAAGGTAGTAAAAGTGCTCATCTGGGATCAGATGGCCAGGCCAAGGTTGTAGATGAAAAGTATTACTATGATGACTATGGGCGACTGGAGTCAGTATGGCTTTACGATAGTAATTATGAGAATAAAACTGGTACCGGTATTCAATATAACGCCAATGGTGACTTTATTGGAAAAGGATTTATTCAAGTTGCCTATCGTAAAAACGATGAGTTAGGTCGCACCACAGAGCATTACATCTATGACTACCGGCAAGAAAGCTCTGAGCAATATATACGTAGTAAGAAAATATATAGCTATGATGCAGATAACCAGGTAATTGTAGAAAAGACCTATAAACAAGAGGAAACGGAAGAAGAGTCAGTTTTAACAGGCACATTAAAATATGCATATCTTAATGACGGAATGACTCTAAAACAGACGAGACAATATGTTTCAGGCTCCGATGTAGAAGATATAAATGCAGCGGATGTTACAACAGACTACTTCTACAATACGGCTGATCGATTTGATAGTTATAAGGCAAGTAAAGTGGTGGTTACCGGAAGCCTGGAGGGGCAAGATCCTGGTACTTCATACTATGCCTATAATTCAAATGGACATAACTTATTTGTTCACGATTACGCAGCGAAGCGTTCGCTGACTTATATCAATAATCATCGAGGACAGATTATCCAGCGTGATGAGGTCGATTGGACTCCAAATGATGAGAATAAGCCGATCCGGCGTAAGTTCTATTATTTGGATGGGATCGTTCGCGGGGATATGGGTAATGACAACGTCCCTTCTCGCACTGATTATGTTCAATATTTAGCCAGCGAAGGTGATCAGAGCTATGTCGTTGGGTCTTGGACTTACACTACCCGGTCAGGCAATGGAGATAATCCTCGGTATAACACTCGAACGAGCGATATTGTAGAAAAGATCGGTTATTCGCGAATGAAGCGAATAATTCCCGTAACATCAGCGGACTTCGATCAGAACTTTCAGCCCATCAACCCTGATTATCCTGGCAAAGCTTCTGGCTATTACACCACCGCAGAGGGCGACACTCTTCAGGCGATTGCCGCCAGCCAGTGGGGAGACAGCAGTCTGTGGTACATGCTGGCCGATGCCAATGGATTATCCGGTGCCGAGACGCTGACAGCCGGCTTGAATCTGGTGATCCCGAATGTGGTGACCAACGTTCACAACAATGCGGGGACTTTCCGGCCGTATGATCCGGGCTTGGCGATTGGGGATACTACGCCGACTTTGCCAGAGCCGCCACCGCCGCCCAATGGTGGTAAGTGTGGTGGGGCTGGGATGATTGTGATGGTTGTTGCCATTGCTGTGACAGCAATTGTGGCACCTTATGCAGCCGGAGCGATTGCCAATTCAGCTAGCGCAACGGTGTCTTTAACTGCTGGAACTGGAATTGCGGGAACAGCTGGTCTCGGTACTCTAGGGGCTGGTACGTCGATTGCTGCTTCGGCAGCAGGATATGCTTCTGTGGCAGCTGGTGGATTTATTGGCGGTCTTGTCGGCAGTACAGCGTCACAGTTAGTTGCCAAAGGGTTGGGAGTTCAGGATCACTTTTCTCTGCGAAGTGCCATCAGGGGTGGTTTAACTTCTGCCGCGACAATGGCAGTGGGGGCATATACGAATAACGCCGTCGCAGCGGCAAAAGCAGTGGACGCAGACGCGATTAAGAACGCAGGTAAGTTGGCTGAACTTGGTAAATGGACAAGAACAGCAGCCAATGCCATCACTACAGCAACGGCGGTAGGAGCGAACTATCTTGCTGGTGGGATTACCAACACACCAAGATCATTCCGCTGGCGTGATGTTGCTACCTCGTTCCTGTCTACTACCGCTTCCACGGGGTTAGGTGAAGGGTTCACTGGCAATGCGTTGCTGGATGGTGGACTCAGAGGCGCTTTGAACTCCTCATATTCGTCACTGAGGAATGGCAGTCTGGGAAGTGAGACAATTCACGGAATTGCTGCGGGTACGCTGAGTGAAGGGATTCGAGTGGCAGTATACGATAGTGAGGACTATCGCCCGGATTATGTGAGTATGATGGCTGGCGTGCTGGGGAATACGATTGGATCACTAGCCTTGGCGGGGATTGCTGGGGGGAGTGGGCGGAGTAATGCTCGGACTGTTGAACAGGAAGAAATGGGAAGCCCTGTGCCAATGGTAGGAGAAGATCGTGTCATTGGCAATGGCTCATCTTTTGAAACTGCAGGCTGGACTTTAGATAAGGTTTCAAGTGAACCTCAGGTGGGGGAGCTCTATTTAGAGGCTGTAGAATATGCTTCGATGAATAATGAAGAAGGGGGGCACAAACTTCTCGGGTTATATGAACAGTATGGAGATCAGTTTATTGAGGCCTTAGAATCAGGAGGTGGCGGACAGTTTGGGAAATATTATTCTATTCCTAAAGACCGAGTTCTCATTTTGCTAGGGAGTGTAGGAGCTATGCTGGATGGAAGTCCTGAGGTGTTAAGGAACTTACATAGTGAGTTGCAAGGCTTAGCAAAACTCAGTGGCGATAAATCATATTCCTATATGGCAAACCATGCCACCTTAGGAATTGAAGATATGCGTAGTGTTTTTCACTATTCTGCTCCTAGGATATTAGAGCTGGAGTCTATGATTGTTGATGGGACTGCTGGATTGATTGGGCATCAATCAATTTCAAGGATTGGAGCAATCGGAACTAATAGCAATGTTCCAAACAGTGCGGTCTCTGATGAAATTGCAGCACTTCATCGAATAAAAGCAAATTCCGAAAGTAACCTAACTTTGAATCAGCGTATAAATCTCAAAGGGGCTGTTATTGATGAATATGCATCTTTGACTGAGGGATTGAGCATTCGCCAAACCCGTAAACAAGTTGGTCCAGTCTTAGCGGGTGTAATGGATTCGAAAACAGGAGACGTTTTCTTTGGTTTGAACTCTGGGCCTGGCGGAAAACTTCCTGACAATCTTACGCCGTTATTGAGTGATCGAATTCCTGATGCTAGTAAAATTGACTACATTAAAACTCAGGGAGCTGGAAGTCATGCTGAGATTCACGCGCTTAATGATGCATTCATAGCTCGCCCCAACGCTGATATTTCAGATTTTCTTCTCTATACCATCAATTCTGGGCAAAAAGGATCAGCGGCCAAGTTTGGAACCCCTGTGCCTAGATGCCCGCATTGCGAATTTATTACTGATGGTGTGCAATATTTTCCAGAGCCCTTGAAATATGGTAAATAATTATGAGTGCTGATGATCAAGAAAGGGTCGATGAGGAATTATTTGACTCAGATGGTGATTTAACTACCTATAAAGGTTCACCCTTTACGGGAGTTGGTTTTGACCCCTTTCCAGATGGGGAGGGGATTGAGTATGAGACCGAATACAAGGACGGCCTCCCAAATGGCTTAGCGAGAAAGTGGTATTCGTTAGGCCGACTTGCTTTTGAGGTTGAATGTAAAAATGGGTTGACTCACGGGAAAGAGACTTATTGGTACGAGAATGGGAATATGAAGTCAGAATCATTTTTTGAGTACGGTATTAAAACCTCTTCACGGAGCTGGAGCGAAAGCGGTGAGCTAATAGAGGAATTCTCCATTGATGTCGGCTCAACAAATTACAAGTTGTTGCAAGAACGTAGAAAGGAGGAGCCGTGACGTGGCCTAATAGAACTGACCAACCCAGTTAAGAACAGAAAAAGGACATCCACAAACCAATTGACTACGCTGTACTCAACTTGTAGTCTTTTGGCTGTTTAAATATCCAGTATTAAGGTTCAAGGATGACCCGTGCCAGAAAGGAACTCATTTCCCTCTCCGATACTCGTTATTATCATTGTGTTGCCCGTTGTGTTCGTCGTGCTTTCCTTTGTGGTCAGGATGAATTCTCAGGGCAATGCTATGAACATCGTCGCCAATGGATAGTCGACAGGCTCTTCTTTTTATCAGAGGTCTTTGCAATTGATGTGGCCGCCTATGCGGTGATGAGCAATCATTATCATGTAGTCCTGAGTGTGGATGTTGATCGGGTTAAGAGCTGGACGGATGATGAGGTAATTGAACGTTGGTGTCGTCTGTTTGGTGGTCATCCATTGATCGCCCGATATCGAAAAGGCGAAAAACTTGATAAAGGTGCTTTGTTAAAGATCGCGGAAATTGTGACTGAATGGCGAGAGCGTTTAACGTCCATTAGCTGGTTCATGCGTTGCCTGAATGAATATATTGCGCGCAAAGCAAACGCGGAAGACGGATGCAAAGGTCGTTTTTGGGAGGGACGATTCAAGTCTCAGGCATTGCTGGATGAAGCAGCACTGTTGACCTGCATGACTTATGTCGATCTTAATCCCATTCGTGCCGGTATCGCAAAGTTGCCGGAAACCTCTGATTACACGTCGGTCCAGGAACGAATCGAAGATCTTCGAACGTCGAAGAAACAATCCCGCTTAGTTCAATTGATAGGCAATGAGCGAAAAGATTCGGAAGGCAATGGCATATTCTTTCATCTGCAAGATTATCTTGAACTGGTTGATTGGACGGGCAGGGCAATTCGAGAAGACAAGCGCGGTGCCATTCCTGACCATGTACTACCGATTCTGAGGAGGCTTAACATTGATCCGTCGGAATGGACTGAAAGTATCAAATATTTCAGTTGCAGATTTCCACGGCTGGCCGGCAGGCTGGATCGATTGGAAAAAGCCGTCGCGCAGCTCGGACAGCGTTGGTGCCAGGGACGAATCCATTCTCAAAAACTATATCTGACTTAGCCATCATTTCAATCTCGTTTTGGCATATCAACTGAAAAGTTGAGACATGCATGTGCCGAAATCTCACAAACCTACACTCATTTGCCGTATTGAGCGCAGTTGTTGATCATCAAAATGGTTAATTGTTGGCGGGAATGCCGCGATAATCATCGTGGTATTTCAATAAGTTGATTCCTGCTCAGGGAATTTAGGTGGGTGTCCTTTTTCTGTTTTTCTGGTTTAAGTTAAAAACGTTACCCAAGGCATCGAATTCTGGGCCTGGAGCACGATACCCGTCAATGGCGGATAATGTCGTGATAAGCTATCCATAAATGGCGATAAGCCTATGTAGTCGATGGAGTTAGTATAAGAGTGGCTAGACCCGAAATTTATGTCAGCACAGATGTTGAAGCCGATGGACCCATTCCCGGACCACATTCAATGTTAAGCTTTGCCTCTGCAGCCTATACGGCAGATAAACAATTGGTTAGTACATTCTCTGCGAATCTGAAAACACTGCCAAATGCAGAAGCTCACCCTGACACCCAAGCCTGGTGGGAAAAGAATCCTGAAGCCTGGAGCTTATGTCGAAAAGACCTTCAGCCACCGGAGCAGGCAATGACTGATTATGTCACTTGGCTGAAACAGTTGCCCGGGAAACCTGTATTTGTGGGTTATCCAGCCGCTTATGACTTTATGTTCGTTTACTGGTACTTGATGCAATTTGCAGGAGAGAGCCCATTTTCACACTCGGCTCTGGATATTAAGACCTTTGCGATGGCGGTGCTTAATACAGAGTTTCGTGGAACGACCAAACGAAAAATGCCAAAATGCTGGTTTGATCCTCTACCTCATACCCACGTAGCGCTTGATGATGCCCTAGAACAGGGGGCGATGTTTTGTAATATGTTGGGGGAGCGTGGTAAGTCGTCCCAGAGATGAATCTGACTGTGGGAGCTTAACGGCGAACTGTTTATGAGACTATTTTGTTTTTTAGTTGTTATGGTGATTGTATTTGGGGTGGGATTCTTGCTTTATCCCAGAATTATAGATTGTCGTTCTCTGAGTTTAGAGGAGGAGGCGGAGATCAATATTAAAATTTACAAGAACGTTGTTGAAGATATAAAAAAAGATATCGGACATTACCCTGAATCGCGGTATGGTCTGAAAATGGTTTATCAGAACCTGTCTGGAGATGATAATTGGAGAGGGCTCTATCTTGGGAGAGTCGTTGAGCCTCTGGATGGATGGGGGAACAATTTAATATACCGGTACCCTGCCAAGTGTTTTCATTATGAAGAAAGTTACGAATTATATTCAACTGGGGAAAATGGTGTTGATGAATGCCAAAGTGGCGATGATGTGACTTTTGAATAGATTGTTGATATTTGCAATTCTTGCTGAGAATAATGCCCCTGTGCAGCAGAGGAAGGACATATCTAAACACGATCCCGGCAATCGTCATTGTTCTTGACACTGGGTAGGCATCCCTATATGTCCTTTTAGTCTATACATCCAATCGATTAACTTGGTCGTAACTAAGTGCTGGCAACCGCGTCTTATGCAGGGTTGTAAGGCGGCCAGCAGTAGTCGCGTGCAGTCTTATGTACGTTTGGCAGCTAGGCCTGTTCATTACACATACTGAGTATAATCAGCACAATGAACGCACTAATTGATTTTCGACATCTTTTTCGAAACGCCGATCCTTTCGCTATTTTAGAATTGGTGTTCAGCCAATGTTATGATGCGGTTGTGATCACACGAGCCGATCCAGAGAATCATGAAATTGTTTATGCGAATCCTTGCTTTTGCAGGATGACAGGTTACGAACTGAATGAGCTTAAAGGCAAGCAAACCTCGATTCTAAAAGGACCAAAAACAAACCCCAGCGTCATAGAGCGGCTTAAACAAAACCTCAGAGACCATACTCCATTTAAAGGTAGCGCGGTCAACTACCGTAAAGATAAAACTGAATATCACGTGGAGTGGAATATACATTACATTACCGATACGGAAGGAAATCCGCAGTATTATATTTCCATTCAGCGTGATTTGACGAGCCTGAAATCTACGCTTTCGCGCTTAAAAGCCTCTAACGACCAATTCAAAGTTTTTTTAAAAAATCTGACCGAAGAGAGGCCATCAGCAGAAAAAATTAACGAGCTAAAGGAGAAGGCCAGTTCGCAGCTTGTTGATGACGCAGGATTGTTTTCCGGCGCCTTAAGAAGTGCGTCCAGAAAAGAGCATTTTGATGACACCGAGCTATTTGGTTTTGAGGATGGCGAAAAAGGTGTTTTACCGTCGACAGAACACAAAGCGGCGATGTCAGCTTGGGATTACGCTGAAAAAGTGTGTCTCTCAGATTATGAGCTGGATAACTTGTCTACCATCATCAACGATCTTTCAACATCGATTGCTTTGCTTGGTGTTACGCAAAATACATCGTCGGCTATATCGAGCATTACGGCGGATTTTCAAGAACTCGCGAATGCTTTATTTTTCGTAGAAGAATTCGTGGAGTTATCAACAGTATTCAGCGAACTCTCGTTGCAATTGACCAGGCATGATGTCCAGAATAAAGAGCTGCCGGAATTTATGATCACGGTTTTTGAAACCCTGGTGAAAGAACTAAAAAACTGGTTTAACTCAGTGTTTGTTGAGAAAACATCCGAGAATATTCACGCGGAAGATGCTAGCTTGCTCGCGTCGGCAAAACAAATCCTGGAATTTGTAAAGCTCATGTGAGTTAGGAAAGAATAAGGACATCCATTGAGTGGTAGTGCCTGAGCGTAGGAATGTAAAAGAGGGGTCCCACAAACCAATTGGTTAAGCTATAGTCAGCTTGTGGTCTTTTGTCTGTCTGAATGTCCAGTGTTAAGGTTCAAGGATGATCCGCGCCACAAAGGAACACATTTTCCTCTCCGATACCCGCTATTATCATGGAATTTAGGTGGATGTCCTGCATTCGTGCATTCGCTTGATGCCCCACACTCGCTGGCCAAACCCCCCGTCTGTATTCAGGTTTCACTCGTCCTACATCTATTCTGGAATACAAATTTTATACTTGTCCAATGGCCTAAATTGCGGGTGTGATGTTGGTTGTATTAACTTGTGGGTGTCCCAAATCACCCTTGGAGATGATTGAATAAAGATGAAACAGTATTATGGTCTTTTGCTCATATTAGTATTTGTTGGTGGCTTCTCCTATGCGGAAGAGGAGAGCGTCAGGTTTACTTATTCAACAGCTTTGACTGGTGATGAAATTCCGGTGGATGACATGGATGCAGAGGACTTTCATTTATTACTCAAGTCCTATGATCTAATGGCAGGAGAGCCTTGTATGGAAGAAAAAGCAAAACATCATTTGGAAAGCGATGATGTCAAAAAGGTAGCTGCTTTATACAGGAAAGCTCTGCTTGAGTGCCAATGTGACCCGGTTGTATGGGAAGGCCTGAAAATGATGAGCGCGGTGATTGGCAGACATCCGAACTGGGATGGGCAAAGGTTGATCTTACAAAAGCCAGACAATGAGGAAATAGTTTTAGATAATAATTTATATCAAGAAATGCAGGGTGCGTTGAATTCAATGTGTCCTCGAGAATAGAGAATAAGGACATCCATTGATTGGCTCCTCAGGATCAAGCGAGAAAGAGGATGGCCGATATCAATGGATGTCCCAAATCACCCCAAGTCTGACACGAAACGCACTCCAGATGGATTTCCAAGATGCACTAGAATGCTTTTGCTGATTTCAATACAGAAAACAATCAGCGTCACTACAAGTAAATCTTGGTCTATAGGGGAAGATGCATGTTCAGTCATGTCATGATTGGTTCGAATAATATCGAGCGCTCGAAGCGTTTTTACGATGCTGTGCTTGGAACTCTCGGAGCAAGTGAGCCTCTGAAACTTCAAGCGAATTCTGGTCATACAAGAATTTTTTACCGGCATGAGGGAAATACATTCTGTGTTACTGAGCCAATCAACGATGAAATGGCGACGTTTGCCAATGGTGGCACTATCGGTTTTAAGTGCGCCTCACCTGAGCAGGTTCAAGAGTTTCATGACATTGCGGTTTCAAACGGTGGTGAGTCAATCGAAGAAAAGCCAG
The DNA here is from genome assembly GCF_000376785.1 of Hahella ganghwensis DSM 17046. Taxonomy (GTDB): domain Bacteria; phylum Pseudomonadota; class Gammaproteobacteria; order Pseudomonadales; family Oleiphilaceae; genus Hahella; species Hahella ganghwensis. The sequence goes on along the minus strand of NZ_AQXX01000124.1, from coordinate 92,462 downwards.
GGATACGTGAAAGTAGTTTTGGCAATTTGTACATAGCCTATGTCCGTGATCCCGACGGTAATAAACTTTGTGCTATTTATCGCGTTAAGTAGAGGTCTTGATTCGGTGGCTTTGAAGCTTGTTCAAGGATTGTGGCGAGTCGAGAGAAGCTGGATATCGGTGTCAGGCTTAATTTTCAGAGCCTGACACCGGGTGTCGAAGTCATGCTAGGAGCGAGCGAACCAGGCTTGATCCAGGTTCGTCATTTTGGCAACTTCATGATGCAGTTTATGGGGAAGTGGTAATTCAACAGCGCAGTAAACCGCAATTGCAAGAAAGATCCCGCTGGCCCACCAATTCTGGATGCTGACAGGTTTCAGGGCTGTGCCGAAGGATCGTTTAATTTCCATGTCTGAAAGGTTCACCGCATAGCATTCGTCAAGGATCAGATGAACGAGGTAACCGGCGAATACCATGCCACCGAGTGCCCATGCGAAGTCGATACCTTGTTCAATGAAGCGCCAACATAGAAATGCGGAGCCCAGTCCAAAGCATACTGCCGCCAATAGTGAGTGGAACGAGCCACGGTGCTCTGTCAGGTAGGCGAAAATCTCCAACACTCCGATGCGTATGGTGAGAAATGCCGCCAGCATAGCACCCCATAGATAAAGCAACGGCAGATTCGGGAATGTGAAAAGTACCGCGAAAGATGCGATGACTCCAAGTGCGCTAAACATCCCTTTGAGAATAGCGGTGGTATCCGCATCCAGATCTGGTGCCAAGCCTGCAATCGTGCCTGCCACCCATAAGGCCATACCCTGTCCTGGGGTAAACAGGCCGGTCATGAGTAATGTTGAAGTCAGCACGCCGGAAGCGGCGGCACCTCCCACAAGATGTGTATTAAAATTAGCCATTTAGCGATCTTTTCCTTCTTCTGGCCGGCCATGCTATAACAAAATAGGGTGAAAGGTCATATTAAAAACGGTTAGCTGAATGGCGCCTGACCATACGTCTGTCTTTACGCCTGACTTTATGTCTGACTTTGCGTCGGCCTATATCTCAAAGGTGTTTTAATAACGAAATATTATAGTGGCCTCAAAGATTTTGTCTGATGCCAACACCGGCTTGCCAAACTTCCTTGAACGCGTATATTCACTCCCTGGACAAGTCTTTTTATATGTACAGGAAGTATCATTTTATGCAGCCTTCTTTGCACTGGTGGACCGTTAATCCAGAGCATCGCGCAGAATCCATTCTGTTTATACACGGTGGTCCGGGAAGTCATTCCCAGTATTTTAAACAATGGGTTCTTCAGCATGAACGTTTTACCCGGAACTATGGTTGGGTGTCCTATGATCAACGGGGATGCGGTTATTCAGAATCGGCGGACCAATACAGCCATGCCCGGAATGTGGATGATTGTCTCTCGATGCTGGATAGATTGGCGACGGAAGGGGTTGTCATAACTGCGATTGCAGCTCACAGCTATGGGGCAAAGCTGATTTACGATGTTTTACAGGTGAATCCGGGGATTGATCAGAGTATCGTTTTACTCGGGCGTTCGTTGAGGGCGGATATTCCTGCCAAGAGGAACTTTATGATCGATATGATCCTCTTGAAGTTATTCCAGACTGAGGACTATAAAAGCCTGACATTGACGGCCGACTATGATGTCAATGATCCTGCCAGTCTATGGGATATCAAGCAAAAGTTAAGAGAAACTCTGACGAATCGGGATATTCGAGGCCTGTTTAACTGGCATAACCTGGCAGCGATGGATAAGTTGGAAAACATCAGAGCTCAATGCAGCGTTTCAGATAATGATGACGTGTTCAAAGCCGTGGTGGGCAGTATTCATCAAAAGGCTGCCATTGTGCCAGACTATGATTTTGGGGGGCTGAGGCAGCGGGTTCTGCATATTATGGGAAGCAGTGATTTTGTCATGGCCGGAGATCTTTTTGTACCGGAAGATCGGCATAACTATAGGTCCCGTGTGTTTTCCCATTCCGGTCACTATCCCCATTTTGAAGAGCCCGATAGATTTATTGAGACTGTGGAAGCGTTTCTATTATCCCCCGATGCGGACTGATTGATGACACGGACTGTTTGGTGGCAGGCACAAATCAACTTGTACCAGTTGATTTGTCAGACAATATTAGATGAGAAAAACAGATGCTGAGTGAAGAACAAAAACAACAGTTTGAAGAAATGGGATATCTGCTGCTGGCTGATATGGTCACTGAAAGAGAGCGTCTGGCGCTCATTGAGCGGGCATATCAATTTATCGAGGAAGATGATCTCAGCCAGGCAGGTCAGTTTTCCACTACAGATCGTTCCCGAATTGATAACCGTTATTTCCTGGGGTCAGCGGAAACGATTCGATGCTTTTTCGAAGAAGAGGCTTTCGATGAAGGTGGAGAGTTAAGGCAAGCCCGATCCCAGTCCATTAACAAGATTGGGCACGCGTTACATGATCTCGATCCTCTTTATAGGCAATTCGCCAGGCGTCGTGAATTCGGTGCTGTTGCTAGAGACCTCGGAATCTCGCAACCGTCGCTCTATCAGACCATGGTGATCTTCAAGCAACCGAGAATTGGGGGCGAGGTTACTTGGCATCAGGACGCCACTTTCTTTTATACCGAGCCTACCAGTGTGGTGACCTATTGGTTCGCTCTGGAGGATGCCACGCTGGAAAATGGGTGTCTCTGGCTTGAACCTGGTGGGCACAAGGGCCCTCTTCGTGAGCGTTATTTCTGTGAGCAGGGGCTCCTGCGTATGGAGCCTCTTAGCGACCTGCCATGGCCGACCGAGAATGGACAAGCCATGCCGGTAAAGGCGGGCAGCCTACTGGTATTTCACGGCCATCTTCCCCATTACAGTGCGCCTAATCGATCTGACCGATCCCGAATCGCGTTGACGTTTCATGTGGTCGACGCTGCCAGTGAGTATGCAGAGGAGAACTGGCTACAACGTCCAGGTCTCGGTCATTTTGTGATGTCTTCCGATTGAGCACATTGATGTTATTGATGAAATATTTGTCAGTTTGTGACGATGGGCCTCAGGAATTGCTATCTTACGGCGTATGAACTTGTAAAAGGTTAAACAAACTTTTTGAATACCTCCGGCACCAGTGTCGACGGCTTCAGGATGGGTTCATCCGGCAAGTCGTAAACTGAGGTTTTCTCGATACATGGTAGGAGCATGCAGCAGTCCCAATTTCCCGTCATTCTGGCCGGGCCGATATTACGACGAATCACCCCTGAGCGCGTAACAATCTGGTTGGCCTCATCTTGTCCGATTCACATCAAGCTGTCGCTGCATCCTGAAGAGGGCACAGAGTCGGTGCCAGCGCCAGGGCACCAGCAGTCGTTTTCAACTGACGAACTCTGCAAACACTCGACTGTGCTAAAAGCCGGTCAGTCCCTTTATTTTTATCTGCTCGACATACCGGTTAACCAGCCGTTACCCCGTGATGCCTGGATTGGATATGATCTGCAGATCAGTACTGGTAAATCAGATGGGGAAGAAGGAAGCAGTAATTGGAAGAGCTGGCGGGAATGGGCCCCGGATATTTGTTATCCCGGTCGTACCATGCCCGGGTTTGTCATTCGTTCGAGCCTGGATCGTATACTTCATGGCTCCTGTCGTAAGCCGCATCACCCCGGAGGCGATGGTCTGGTAAGGGCAGATCAGGTGGTCTCGGAACAACTTGGTAATCCTGCGCAGTGGCCTTCTGCGCTGGTGATGACCGGTGATCAGATTTATGCGGACGATGTAGCCGGCCCCATGCTGGTGGCTATTCACCGTCTGATTGCGCAGCTTGGGTTACCCAGTGAGCACTTGCAGAAATGTGAAGTGGAAGAGTCTGACCTGATTCATGGTGCGAAGGCCAATTATTATCAGCGCGAATCATTGTTGCCAAAGACAGAAGCCGGAAACAATATCAAGGATTTGATCTTTGGCGGAGCGCGTAAACCGGTTTTCACTTCTGTCAATGCTCACAACCATCTGATAACGCTGGCGGAAGTGCTGGGGATGTATCTGTTGGTGTGGTCCCCGGCGTGCTGGGCGTTCACGGATATGACTCCCCCCGAGTCTCTGACGCAGGAAGCCCGGGATTTGTATCTGCGCGAGCTTGCCGTGATTGAGCAGTTTCAGACATACCTGGATGTCGTGCGGAGGGTAATGGCTCATTTGCCTGTGGCGATGATATTTGATGATCATGACATTACTGATGATTGGAATTTGACGGCTGGTTGGGAGCAGGTTGCCTATGGCCATCCGTTGTCCCGCCGAATCATCGGTAATGCACTGTTCGGGTATCTGATCTGTCAGGGGCTGGGAAATGCCCCTGAGAACTTCCCGGCGGAAATGATGGAGCATGCCCAGTCAGCTTTGCTGAATCCCGGGACGGAGCATCATGATAACTTTATCGATGAGCTCTATCGCTTTTCCCACTGGCACTATATCTGGGATACAGAGCCTGCTCTGATCGTGATGGATACCCGGACGCATCGCTGGCGTTCGGAAAGAAGCCTGAATCAACCTTCAGGTTTGATGGATTGGGAAGCGCTGACGGAACTGCAACAGGAATTGCTGGATCATAAAGCGGTTGTGCTGGTGTCTCCGGCGCCCATGTTTGGGGTGAAACTCATTGAAACCATTCAGAGAGTGTTTACCTGGTTCGGACACCCGCTGGTGGTGGATGCCGAAAACTGGATGGCGCACTCCGGGGCGGCCTATGCACTGATGAACCTCTTCCGACATTCCCGTACTCCCCAGCAATTCATTATCCTGTCCGGTGATGTACATTACTCGTTTGTCTATGATATCGAGCTACGTGGTCATACCCGCGGACCGGATATCTGGCAAATTACCAGTAGTGGGATTCGTAACGAATTTCCCAAATGGTTGCTGGAAGTGTTTGACCGTCTGAACCGCTGGTTATACGCGCCTTGGTCACCTTTAAACTGGTTTACCAAGCGACGCGGGATGCGGGTGATTCCCCATAAACCCGTTCCCGCTGCCGCAGGGGAGAGGCTGGTGAACGCCTCAGGGATCGGCTGGGTGGAGCTGAAGCCTGATGGCAGTCCTGGCAAGGCCGTGCAGCTCTGCGCTGATGGTCAGGACATAACGTTCAGATTGCATGAGGAGGAAGCTCGCTGGGAGTAGCCTCGGGTCATCGTGCAATCGTTATTTGTAGCCCTTTTCCCGGACACATAATGCCTGACTGCCTACGTTACATCCTCGATAGCACATGACTTCCCCGTTGCTGTTAGCTGCTGCACCGCCGTCGATTTCTTTGGAGCAGTATACTTCGCCGTTAGAGTTTTTGGCACAATGGCCGACACCGCAAACCACTTCTCCGTACTGGTTTTTCAGGATACCCCCGTTTTTATTACTGGCGCAGAAAATTTGTCCCGTTGAGGTAATTTCACAGGACCCCGGACCACAGTACACATCGCCGTTTGAATCTTTCAAACAGTCCGCGTGCAAGTGTCCAGAGGCGACAATCAAGAGAATCTGACATATGCGCTTCATCATTTGCTGTCCCTTCCGGTGTTCGTTATTGCTGAGGAGAAGACTCTTCACAACCCGCAATTTTCACATAGAACGGACACATCCTTAAAGGGCAGCCCCGCTTAAAAAAGGGGGGCGAATGCGAAAACTCTAAAGGGCAGAACGGGAGGTATTTTGTTTTGAATTCCCTCTGAAGGCGCTGGTAAACGCTTCTGAACGTAGCTTCCTGGCTTTTTTCAGATAATACTCAATGTCGATAGCCCCATGGCTGTCTCGCTTGATTTCTGGTTGATGATCGTTTGATTGCTGAGGGCTCTCAATCCGCTGAGGGCTCTCTACTCGCTGAGGGCTCTGAAGCTTTTCGAGATGACTCTGTGAAATGCACATGGCTTTAGACTCCTGGTAATTTTCTATTGCGAATCTACTCTCCTCAAAACATAATAAAAAACGAATTATATTTATGTGATGGTTCAATAAATGTGAATTATAAGGCCGATCTTTCCACTGAGTTGTTGTTCACTTTCATTCACGTTGTAGAGCAGGGCGGTATTAATCGTACGGCTGAACGACTGCATAAAACCCAGTCCGCTGTCAGTATGCAGATGCAGCGGCTGGAAGAACGAGTGGGGCAGAAGCTGTTCTATCAAAGCGGTCGACGAAAATTGCTGACACCTGCCGGCGAAACCATGCTGGTATATGCACGTAAGTTGCTGGATCTCCAGAGTGAAGCTTTGACTGCCCTTCAGGGAACGGCATTGGAGGGGGAGTTGAATATTGGTGTATCCCACTCTCTGGTGGAGAGTAATCTTACCCATGAGCTCACCGTGTTTGCCCGCCAATACCCCAAAATTCTATTGTCCGTGAAAAGTGGAGAAAGCCGGGAGCTGGAAGCCGCTTTTGGTCGTGGGGAGTATGATTATGTCATTTATCTCACCCGAGAGTCTGTTGGTTCTGGTGATATTCTGGGGGCCTACCAGATGTATTGGCATGCCAGCCCTGATTTTGACTGGCAGCAGGGACAAATGCTTCCTATTGCCAGCTTCAGTGCAACATGTGTGTTTCGCCAGATATGCGTCGAAGTTCTGCGGCAGGCGAATTTGCCCTGGCGTGAGGTATATCGAACCAGTAGTTTGTCCGCCCTGATCAGTGCCGTGGAAGGCGGACTTGGAGTGACCGCGCGCACGGCGCATGCTGCGCGAGGCAAAACCCGAATACTGGGAGCCGAGGCAGGATTGCCGGCGCTGCCGGAAGTCTTTGTTGCAAACCGGTATCGCAAGTCTTCGGTGCTTGCCGGTTTGATTGCAGAGTGGATTCAGAACAGGCCTCCGGTTGTGGCCTGAACTGATATTGAAAACGACCTGATTCAGTATTGAAACGGCTGGTATTTAATGACATCGGTTCGTGGGTAAACCCCCTGAATCTGAGTATCCGTCTCCGGCAGAGTTTCAGCCCAACGGTAGAGAATTCGAAACTGTTCTGATTGAGGTGAATGGGTGGATAGTGCCGGAATAATCCAGTCCTGATCTTTGACCATATCAAATCCCCAGTTCATGAGGAGGTCATAGGCAATGCGGGTCACCCGGGACCATAGATGCGCTCTTTCAAGGGCATTGACGGGCTCATCAACAGACAGCATGGGGCAGCCGTCCAGTAATTCCTGGATGCGTTTATAGGGCGTGCCGAAGTGATGGAGTGCATAGCGATCAACGATCAGGACATCAGCATGAGGCACCGCAAAAGCTTCTCTTGCCAGGGTGGGGTACGTTTTATGGTTGGTGTGTAAAGGAGGTGGAATCATCACGCCGTCAAAGCCGTATTCAAACGGGTGTGTCATCTTTAAGGCATTTGTATCCATACCCGCGATGAGAATCTGTTGATCGGGGTATTGGTTCCATAACCTGTTGATCAGGTCAGCATCTGCCTGTCCGTCGCCGCATCCAATGGAAAAGTAGATCAGAGGATTACCGGGGGTGATCAGGTCGGCGGCCATATCGATCAGTGCCTCAGAAGTCTGTTGGTTGACTTTGGGATCATTGGTCTCCAAAACAAACTCACACATCAGGATGGCATCATCAGAGTGTATTTGTCCCTGGGATATCAAGGTTTGAAGTGCCCTCATCAAATGCCGGACGATAATCTCATTGATATCAAGATCAATAATGTCGCAGAGGTCTCGAAGTGACAATTTTGAAGTGCGTTGCCAGGGCAGGACGTCTCCCGGCACCAGGCGCTGTATTTCATTCAGTACCAGAAGCGTCTGCTTCCAGATACCGGTTCTGTCGGGGTGAATATGCAGGTCAAATACTTCTGTGCAGATGTCGTATTTCAGGTCTTCCAATGAAATATTGGACAGCAGCCGTTGTAATGCCTGATGCCGGATAAGATCGCCTTCTTCCTGTTTCGGTTTTTGTTCCTTTTCATGAGAATGCTCCGTGTTCTGGCTGGCAATGGTATCTCCCAATAGATCTCGAATCGCTTCTTCGATTGACCGTTCATGGTGATATAGGTCCGAAATTCTCTCGCCTTCCATGGGGAAAAAGGAGGGTTTCCCATCCCTGTAGTTTGAATCAAGCGGCTGGGGATTCGGGCCTTTTTCGGAAAAAGGCATTTCCGGCGAGAAAGCCCGGTAAGAATGGGTAATGCTCTGGCTAAAGGTTTCCTGGAATGTGGGCGTTGATGGGTAAAACCTGTTAAGGACGTCATTGCCCAGGGCTCTCAGACGGTTGTGCTGTGCATAGGGTCTTGCCATCAGTGTTTGAACACTGGGGAGGGCTGACAAAGGTAAACGTGCCGATGTCAGTATTTTGCAGCTGATATTCTCCAATTGTTGGAGGAGATATCTGTCCTGGGAATCCCCGACAAGAATAAAGTGTTGCAGATGGGCGGTGATTTCCTCCGTTAGCAAAGGTTGGGGAAGGCATTTCCAGACGGTAATTTTGTAGTCTGGGAATAATAGATCCCGGGCGATGATATTGACATAGGGCATCGTTGGATCTTTGGCTTTCGGCAATGGAGTTTCACTGGAGGATTGATCCGTATTTCGGGTCCCGGAAGGTACCACCAGGTAGATTTGTGTTTGTTCCCTGATATGTGAACAAGTGCTTTGTAGTCGCTCTCTGAGCGCCTGACCGGGCTCTGCTGTCTGTTGTAGTATTCCTCCCAGGAAAATGACGGCTTTCCTGCCGTCATCAGTAATTTGAGTGGGCTCTACTGAAGTTGCGACCCCTTGATCTGAGAGTTCGTAGTATCGAATCATGACCGTCATTCCCTGTAGTCATTGTTGTTTTTTTGTTTGAGCGCCTGATGAGTTCCAGGCGCTGTTGGTTAGTTGTCACCTTACGGACTCATGTTACTGTACTAGTCAATATAAGGAGCGGGGCGACCACCATTGTAATAACTGTATAACCGTGGCAGATGATGCCTCGCACTGGTCGTCATTGGTTGATACGGATTGAAAGCCTGACCGGGAGCACCTTCCAGGTAGTCCCTGATACCAAACAGATAGTGTTGATTGAGAAGATGTCCCCAGGCGGCAAGCCCCGTCTTTTCAAACAGTGGGCCGTCAATCTTGATCAGGGACGGGTCGCTTTCTCGTAATGGTGACAAAACCCCAAGACGGGCGACCAGGTCAAACTGATTGGCAAAGTTTTCAATATAGGGCAGGCCGATAGTATCCCCATGATGGTTTTTGACTTCGGCGACGTAGGTCATCCTGTCAGCGCAATTGGCAAAGGTATATACCTCGAGCTTACTCAATAAGCGGGTGAGATACGTCTGCAGATCAGTATTGGATTTTTCCAGAATATCCCCCCGCAACAAAACCTCCAGTGCCAGTTCATCAATGAACTGCAAATCGAGGGTGGGGAGGCTGCCCGGATCCTTATGCAGTTGATTGACGTGTCTTAGAGCTTTGCCTAGTGCGCGAAGTACATTGGCTGCGATGATGGTGCCCTGAGAGTGACAGATCACCACCACTTTATCTTTATCCGGCGCTTTGAGTGCTTCCAGAATGGCGAGAGTGGCTTTGATGGTGGGTTCTGTCATGGTCTGGTATTTGGACAAGCTGGGGTCCGTCTTGAAGGTTTTTCCTATGGCGGCTTGCAAAAGGTCCAGGATCAGAGAATCAGTTTCATTGTGCACAACCGTTAAAGGTCGGTTGAACAATTTGCTCAGCAGCACCGAATTCATGCGGGCAACAGGTTCATTGGTCGCAACACCGTTGATAAAAAACCAGTGTTCGTTGGCAAAGGAGTTATCACTGGCAAACGGATCTGGTTGCTGAAAATAATTACTTGGGCGCCAGAATAAATGCTGAACCAGAGGTGGGGCAAAGGTTCTGAACCAGCGATTGGGGGCGTGTGAAAAGGCGGGGACGGTCACGTCCACCAGATAGTCGGTTGTCCGTAGCGGGCGCCACAGGTCCAATATATTAAACTCAGATTCCGTCTGGTGTGGAGGAAGCCAACTCATCACTGGCCCGAAGATGGACTGAATGTAAAGCGGAGGAAAGAATTTCAGTGCCTCAAGGACAATACTCAAGAGTTGCTCGTAGCCGTTTGTTGGTGGCGGGCTTACGACACTGAACGTTTTGGGGCTGAGTGATCTGAGCGCTGGCGTGTCGGGCTTTTGATCGCTTCTCTGCTCACTTTTTAGAGCATTTTTCTGTTCATTTTCCTGCTCTTTATCCGGGGCAGGATTCAGTTGATGGGTATCGATATTGGCATTGGCAGACATAATGAAACTCCTTTTCAAATAAACCAGGAGACAGACTCCAGCATGTGCGCCGAATAAAGCGTTATGCCATCCTCATCTGTCCCCGTTCTATTTCCCCCTCGTGTCAAATTTTCGCTCGTGATAGAGGCTTTCAGGCCTTTTTGCTTTTATCGCGCGTCTTATAGTGTTTTCAGATATTCCAGCAGCTCTCGCCGATGGGATTCTTTCATTTCCCCGGCACCGTATTCGTGTCCGCTGTTGGAGTTACCCTTCAGGGTTGTGTCATATTTGAAATTCCTGATAACGGTCCCATCAGCTAATGTGGTGGTGGGGACAGAGACATAGCCGACATTCTTGACATCCAGCTCCCGGTTCCCGAGATAGAAGGTTTTTGACCGCTTATCTGCGGGCAACAGCAGCTCGTACAGGCTGGGGACTGATCCATTGTGCAAATACGGAGCTGTTGCCCAGATGCCACCCAGAGGCCGTGCTTTATAGGTTCCTTCACTTAACGGAAAGTCGTTCCCGCATCCGGTGGGACCGGAAGCCGGCAACTTGAATTGGCTAAGGATGTCCTTGATTTTCTCATAGTGCTCTTTTTCTGAATGCAGTTCTGTGGTGTAGTCTACCGCAATCGCATCGAGAGAGGCGGCAGGTTGGTCAATGAGACCACCAATGGTCGCGTTGACCAGAGGTTCGAGTCCAGAGGTTCTGGCAGGAATCGGGTCACCGATCAGTCCCATCGCTTTTCGGCCTTGATATTTGCCTGCGTCATAGCACTTCATCATGTTGGTCCATTCCAGGGGATCGGTGCCAACGTCACTGATAGGGGTGAGGACAGCCGTGTAGATATTGGGCTCATCTTTACGGCTAACGACCTGATGGCATGAGGCGCAATATTGGTCGTAAAGCAGTTCGCCACGTATCACCATCTCAGGGTCAACTGGTGGCAGGTATTCCGTTGGCCATTGGGGAGACTCCAGTAGCGCCACCCAGGCCTCCAGATCACCCAGTCCCTGAACATCGAATGATGATTGATAACGGAAAGTTTTTTTGTTGTCGGGAATATCGATCTGTCCGTAAACCCCCAGTACCTCGCCGGCATTGCGGACCAATGCACCAAAATCGAAGGGGCCGTTGGGAGCAAATCCGGTCCATTGAACGACATTGGACTGCTGAGTGCCCCACAGGAAGGGATAGCTGACTGGAGCATCGGCAGGGTGTCCGTTGTTGGGCATGTCATTGAAATGCACCATGACCTGATTGAATATCTGGCCGATAGCATCCACCCGGCCGTATCCATAATCCGGTTGGTTGGGCGCCGAATGGTTGATTAAGTTGCGGGTTCCCAACTCTTCGGTCTGGGCCAGTAGTTCGCTGCGCAGATCTTCTTTCTGTTGTTTGCTGGGATGTTTGCCAAGAATATTTTTGGCAAACCGCTCAAACTTGGCCTCGTCCTGATAAGTGCGGCTAAGCGCACGTACCAATTCAAAATTAAACCCTTGTACGTTACCTAAGGTTGGCCCGCCATCTATGCGGATTTTCTGTCCCTGGTAACTGACTTCTGCAGTGTGGCAGGCGGCACAGGTGAACCCCATCCATTCTTTGCCGTCACTGCCGGTGTTTTTGACAAATCCTACTGGAAGACCGTCGGGGTTCCAGGATTTCAGTTTACTGGAGGGAAGATAGCGCAGTTTTTCGATATGGGCGTCGTCACGAAACAGAGTCTGGCTGTCGGCCTGTTCCAGAACCAGAAACCAATTATAGGGAAGTATTCTGGAGCCCTGTGCTGTGAAATAAAAGCCTAGCTGGGTGTCATCAGTCCAGCCTTGTTCCAGGTTAATGACATTCCCCTTGGCACCGGGAACGGGATCCCCTTCAGTAATTTCTGTACCCTGCTGCTGCAGGGCACAGGCGACTGTCATACCCGATAGCACGACGGCTGTCACAAACATCCTGTTGTCCATAGTGGCCATAGCCTTGATCCTTTTTCCTTTTGGCGAGTGTCCTTATAGCGAGAACTCGAACGGAAACTCTCATCGGTGATACAGCCACGAAGTACTACAGAGAGCACACTGACCACTAATGCAGGCCAGTGTGTCACCTAAATATAGTTGCCGCTCTGGGGCTCTGCCAGAAGTATTTCAGTGTTCACGAAATTGTCATCGGACCTCTCCCGATATCGGTTGCGATCCAGCAATATCAAGGCTGCTGGAAGCGTTATCAATGTCAGCAAGGTGCCCACCAGTACACCAGCGCCAAGCGAAACCGCAATGGGAACCAGCCACAGGGCTTCCGGATCGGTTTCCCATAGCAGTGGCATAACGCCCGCAAAAGTGGTGACCGAGGTTAGTAGAACAGGACGAAAGCGTTGCAGGCAGGCATTAATAATGGCGTCATTAACCGGCTTACCTTTCTCCAGGTCTTCCCGATGGGCGTCAACCAGCAGCAGGCCATTATTGATAAGAACACCCATGAGTCCCACTAACCCGAACAGGGAAATCAGGCTGAGTGGAATACCGATGATCCAGTGGCCCAGAACCGCCCCTACAATCCCTAGAGGCGCAAGTGCCAGTATGACCAGAGGAAATCGATAGGACCGCATTGGGACTGCCATCAGCGCAAAGATAACAAACAGGGCGAGCAGGGCCCCTGATAACAGGCTGGCCAATGATTCTGCTGATTCCTTGACCTCCCCTTCAATACTGTAGACCACACCGGGGTAATGAGCAGAAAGGGGGGATAACAGGTTTTCTTCAACCATGCCGACGACCTCATCTGGGGCAAGAGGGGCTACAGTTCCCGCATAGATGGTGAGTGAACGTCTTGCGTCGATTCTTAATATGCTTGTGTCATTTTGCACATACTCGATGGTGGCAATGGTGGATAAGGGGGCAAAAGCGCCGTTGGGAAGGGCGACCACCATTTCCCTGAGGTCGGTAAGCGTATTCCGGTGGTCTTTAGGGAAACTGACCATGACGCGCCACTCTTGTTGATTGTTTTGAATACGTTGTGCCTCGATACCATAAAAAGACGCACGTACCTGTTCACTCAGCCAACGTTGTGTGACTCCGGCAGATTTGCCTTCAGCGGTCACCTTAAGTATCAGATCACGGGATTGGGAGGTTGAGCTGTCGCGAACGTCGATCACCCCGTTCATTTCTGCCAGATAGCCTTTTATATGGCTGGCCGCCGCTTCCAGTTGTGTGATGTTGTCTCCTGACAGCTGTATCGCAACCTGCTCATCGTCACCGGGGCTGCTGGAAATCAATACAGATTCCACTGCCGGAAGCTTCGGGAGGTGTGCTCGCCAAGTCTGTGCAACTTCATGAGCGTCAAAGGGGGCGTTTTCCACTGCAGCGATTTCAATCGTAAAGTGAACAGATTGATTGTCGGTATCGACACTATGACGATGAATCGGGTCATAATCCAATTGGTATTGCTGCTTTATTGCATCCCCCGTCTGGAACAGGGAGGTTTCCAGGCGCTGTGAGACAAGATCCCGTTGAGTCGGTGACAGGTTCGGATTCAACTGAAAGGTGCCGGATATCTCGTAATCGGCAATGTCAGGAAGGACGGATGTCTTGACCAGACCTGTCATTACCATGACGAGGGTTAACGTGAATATTCCCGCTGCTGCCGTCAGCACCTTCCAAGGGTGTTGCAGTACCCAGACGAGTACCGGAAAGTAGGTTCCTTGACGCAAACCGGTCAGGCCTTTACTTGCTTTGCCCTGAATCTTCTGTCCAATGCCTGACATACTTCTGGACAACGAATTTCCTGGTTGACGGGGAGGGCGCCGGAGGTGGCCAGGTAGGATTAATTTGGATTCCAGAAGCGAGGCCAGCAAACAGCAGATCACGACAATCCCCAGGCTGCCCATGCGGCTACCCATTTCGCCCTCAGTCAAGGTCAGGGGGAAAAATGCCGCGATGGTGGTTAACGCGCCGAATGTGGCAGGTAACGCCACTTTATTGGCACCGAGGGCAATATTTTCCAGGGAGTGACCGTGGTTTTCCGTTTGATTGTGAATGCTTTCTCCAATCACCAGAGCGTCATCCACAATCAGTCCGATGGCAATCAAAAAGCCGAACAGAGTGATGGCATTCAGGCTGATATCCAGACCGCTGAAATAAAGTAAAGCCATTGCGCCGACAATAGAGACCGGAATGCCTACGGCAGTCCAGAATGCCACCCGCCAGTGAATAAACATCCCCATGATCAGACAGATCAGCAAGAATCCGGTGATGCCGTTTTTCAGGAGCAACGCGCTGCGGGAAGTGAATTCACGTGATTCATCCATCCAGGCCTGCACCTGTAAGCGATCCCCCAGTTGTTGCTGATAGGATTCCAGCATGCCTGTGACTTCCTGACTGACGGCAGCCAGTGAAACACCCTTTTCCCGGCGGACATCCAGCGTCATGGCGGGAATTCCGTTGAATCGGGACAGTGAAAACTCCTTCACAGGTTCAATTCTGACCTCTGCCAGGTCCTGGATAGCCAGGTGTCTGCCATCTGGTAGAAATTTGACCGGGATGCGCCGGAAGTCCTCAATATCCAACGCCTGAGCGGCAGTGCGGAGTTGCAGACGGCCGTTGGTGGTTGATATGTCGCCAGTAGAAAGGTTCAGAGAGTGATTGTTAATGGCTGAGGCAATCTCTTCCAGTGTCAGGCCGTATTCGTTCAACCTGGATGGTTTTGTCGTGATCGATACCTGCATGTCCGGGAGGTGCTGAATTCGCGCGTAACTGACGCCCGACAATGCACTCAGCGCCTTTTCCAGTTTTTGGCCCTGATTCAGTAATGCCTGCAATGGGAGATTCCCATATAGACTGACGATCATCATGGGGTCTGTTGGTTCCGGTGCTGAAAACACAGGTCTTTCCGCATAGGCTGGAAAGCTGTCGATGGCATCTACCCGGGATTTGATCAGGTTCAACATCCTGTCCTGACTGACCTTAGAGGTCAGTTCTATCGTTATGGCTGCCCGATCCCGTTCTGCTGTCGCGAGAATTCGCTTAATTCCCTCCAGTCCTGCCAATGCCTGTTCCACTTTGAGCACGACTAACTGCTCTACTTCGTGAGGGGAGGCGCCGCGAATATCGACAGTTATTTCAATTTGGCTTGGAGCGAACGGCGGAAATACCTCCTGATTGAGTGAGGTAAGAGCCGTCATGCCGGAGAGCAATACGATCATCAGCAAAAGGGCTCCGGCGACCGGGTGATATATAAACCAACTGACGATACCAGAAGGCGGACCTGAAGGGCGTTGGCTTTTATCGGGGGTAAAGGGCTTATTCATTCTGGTCTCCGTTAACCTCTGCCAGTGAGCTGGAAAGAGCCGAATAGGCGGGTGCTCCGTCCCAGAGCTGCCCGGTATCCTGGATGACTACTTCCAGTTCCGGTCCATTGTCGACATAGCCGGGAAGAGAGAGATAAACGTAACCAGCGTTTTGATATTTGATGTTTGCCGTCACTTCTTTGAGATAACCCTGATTCAGGATAAAGAAAGAATTTCTTTGGGACAGGGCTGATTCAGGCAGGGCGTACAGAGATTGAAAATCACCAAGGGCAATCGTCGCGGAGACAAAGGTACCGGGACGCAGAGGTGGTGTCGCGCTGAATGGCTGTCGGTATACCGTGTAGGCGTGCAACTGGCGGCTATCGTTGTCGACCACCGGTGCCAGCGCCAGGCCATGAGTTTGCCAGCGGGGGGTGTGAGAGTCTTCCCGGCCAGGGCTAAGCGATACTTCGATTTGACTCATTGCTTCAACGGATGTCAGGAGGTTGGCCTGATGCTGTGCCAGCGTCAGTTTGATTCGGACCTGATCGTCGCTGATCAGACGACCCAGGGATGCTCCTGTGGTTGCCCAGTCTCCGATGCTAATGTGGCGCTGGGTAATCCAACCAGTAAAAGGTGCCCGGACTTCTGTGGCCTGTAAATCAGATCTGGCTTTTCGTACTTTGGCCTGAGCGCTTTTTACACGGGCTTTTGCTGCTTCCAACTGAGGCTCCTGAACCGCCAGGGGAGAGGGAGGCGAAGTGTTGGTTGCATACCAGTCTTCACGGGCGCTATCACTGGTGGCTTGCTGTTGCTGCAGTGCCAGTCTGGCGACAGCCAGATCACTTAAGGCTTCGCTTAACATCCGTTGATATTCGGTTTTATCCAGGCGGACCAGAAGTTCACCCTTTTCGACGTGGACACCTGGTTCAAAAGAGGGAGTAAGTTCCGTCGCGGCAGCCGCTATACGGCTGGCGATCATGCTGGACTGAAAAGCTTCAACCACCCCGTATGCCTCCAACTGCCGTTGATGTGGCTGTAAGGTGATGGTCTGGGTTCGAACTTCCTGTCCTGCCGGTTGTTGTGATGGCTGTAGGTTTTCCGCGGTGGCTTCGAATCCTGTCAGCGTCAACAGAAAGAATGCAGCCAGGGAATGACATTTGATTCTCGACATAAAGCGATCAGCTCCTGTGAGTGTTTTAATTCTCGGAATAGATTGAGTTCTTGAAAGAGTTTGCGCTCTAGAGAAAGTTTGCGTTCCCGTGTTCATGATGAAACCTTCTCCGGCATACTGGGGCGGCCCAAAGCGAGCTGCAGCGCCACCCAGTTGCGAAGACGATCAGCATGTTTGCTGACGCTTTGCTGACTCAGTTCAATGGCACGGCGTTGCGAGCCCAGATAATCCCTGAGAGTGATCAGGCCGCGCTGGTAGTCTCGCTTATCGATATTGGCCGCATGGATGGCGGCCTCCTGCGCGCGCTTTAAGGCCTGCCATTCACGCTGGAGTTGCTGTTCGTTATGAATCGTTTGCTCGACTTCAAAAAAAGCATTGAGCAGGGTGTGGGTATAACGCCAGTAACTCTGATCCGCCTGGGATCGCGCCTGGTCCTTGTTGGCCAGGAGTGCGCGTCTGTCAAAGAGAGTTTGGAACAAGCTGGCAGAGGCCGTAATACTGGATTCTTTTTGGCCAAGGCTGCTGAGATCGCCGGTCAAGGCTTGCGGAATAAGGTTCAGACTTAGTCGGGGAAACAGGTCTGCATAAGCCGCAAAGGCAGCAGCATCGCTGGCTGCCAGTTCTGCCTGAGCCATCAGGATATCCGGTCGATGCATCATGATGTCGGCAGGAGAGTCCATCGCGGCAGCCATCGGGACTTGTGGCAAAGTCGTTGGCGGGACAGCAGAAAGACCATGTCTGTCTGCTGTCGGATACTGCCCCAGAATCACCTGAATGCTTCTGAGACTCTCTCCAAGCTGTCTCCGGGTTTTCTCCAGTGCTGACTCGGCGAGGGCCAGGTCTGTCAGAGTATTTTGTAGATCTCCAGTATTTGCCTGCCCTCGTGAGACATCTCTTCTGACGGAACGCTCGACATCTGCCCAGTTATCCCGGGCGTTTTGTTGCAGTTGTTCCAGTAAGGACAGTTCAGCGATAGTGATCCATGCCTGGGCAACCTGAGCTGACAGTGAAAAAGCCAGATACTGAAACTCATGTTCCGCGCTGATACTCTGCCATCGGGCTTGTTCCTCCAGGGCGTCCTGCTTACCCCAGAGATCAAGTTCCCAGCTCACATTCAATTGCAGCGACCAGCCTTCTGAATCGCTGCCGCGATCACCGGACAGGCTTCGGCTTTTTTCGACACCGATTTGCGAGACCGTCTGCACCCCTCCTGAAGCTTGAACCCGACGCAGTTGGTAACCGGCAACACGAAGTTTTTCTCGGGCAGCAAGAAGGTTGAGATTGTTTTGCAGGGCGATAGTGATCCACTGTTCAAGCTGTCGGGAACCAAATTGCGTCACCCAACCGATGGCCGGGTTCTTTGCTCCCTGGATATCGGGAACCTGCCATTGGGGCTCAATCCTGAAAGGCAGCTGTCCGCTATCGTGCAGTTGGGGCGCAGTCGTGCATCCCGTGATTAACCCCAGGCTGGTCAGAATGACAGCCTTCAGAGATATTGGTTCAGAAAGCATATCCAACCCCGACCAGGACTGACGTTTCATGGCCCTCATCGACTAGAGGGCTGTCTTCAATTGCGTTGTCCAGCAGAGTATGGGAAATCTGCCCCATGACACTCCAGGATTGTGACAAGCGCCAGATTGCGGTGACTTCGGCTGCATAATCCACGCCGGAGCCTGCTTCATAAGCGGGTCGGAACCCAGTCGCGAGCTCCTCATCTATACCGAAGTAATACTGGTTGAAGTTTGAGCTGTGATAGGTGGCGGATATCGATGGGGTAACCATGACCGTCTGCGAGGGGTGAAAATCCTGGCTGAGGCCGATTTCCGTACTAAAGCCGGAATGGCTGTCTCCTGCGTCGGCGAGTACAGTGGTTGAAAGATCTGCCCATGACAGGCGGTAGTTCAGTGTAAGGCCTGCTTCGACGGCTGTTTTGCGATCTTCCAGGCCGTCGTAGAGACGACTGTTGTTTTCAGTGTCATCTTTGTCGTACCCCCGACCCGGGCTGACCTGCAGAATCGGGGAAACTTCCAGTGAATCTGAGCGATAGGCGTAGTAACCCAAAGTGAGTCCCTGCATCCAGAAATTTCCGACTTCACCGGATACCAGAGGAACAGGTTCCACCCCCGTGGACTGATCCTTATAGATGCCAGTGTCATACATCGCGCCAAGACCGACAATCCATGGTTGCCTGGAATCTTCCTCAATAGACTTGAATTCTCCTGACCGGGTCATCACGGCTTCATAGGTTTCACCTCCTGACTCAAACTCCACTTCATAGAGTTCGCCGTCTTCACCTGGTATTTCCCGAATCTCTGTAATCACTGCATCAGGGTATTTCACAGTAATTTTTGAATTTGCCTGATCAGAGGAGAGTGCCGAGGCATTCGCTGCGACGAGAAGCTGGCTACATAGGAAGGCTGACAGGTGGATATTCGGAAGAGAAAAATTCAAACAACCAATGGATTTCATAAAATGCTCCTGAAGGATTTAGTCCGTTCGATCCAATCGTTTTGAACGATTGGTGGGAGCATTGTCTGAGAGAGAATGTGATGACCGCGTCACTGCTGTGTGACGCGGATGTGAAATTCAGAAAAAATTGCGAGTGTTGGCGTTTTGCTAGGGGGTTGCCTGAAAATACAGCGTTATCCGGGTGCCGCCACTTTGCCGGGGTTGAATGTCCAATTGCCAGTCTCGTAACTGGCAGATACGACGGACAATATTCAGACCCAGTCCCATGCCTTCGGGAGGTACTTGACTCTCCCTGGCGCCGGATATCAAGTCGGAAGGAAACCCTTTGCCGGTATCCTGAATCGTGACGTGTTGACCATCGGCACAAATCTCGACGGAACCTTCGTGTGTATACTGAAAAGCATTGCGTAACAGATTGTTGAGAACAATTGACAGCAATTGGACCGGCTGCTCAACCTGGATGTTTTCCGGCGTACGGTTTATGCAGGCTATGGGTTTGTCCCGGAGCAGGTAGGCGTTCTTGTCCAGGGCAGACTGAGCCAGTGCGTGCAAGTGACAGAGTTCTGCAGGTTCTTTATGACTTTCCTCTTTCCCCAGTAGCATGAAGCTCTCAATCAGATGAGTCATGTCTTTATTGGCGCGGCTTGCCCGCAACAACAGATTCCGTAATTTTTCGTTATCCTCGGTCATTGGAAGAGCAAGCTCCAATGCCATGCGACTGCTGGTAACAGGCGTGCGTAGTTCGTGGCTGGCATCGCGCGCGAAGGCTTTTTCGCGATCAACGAAACGTTCAATGCGCCTCAGCATGGCGTTGATCCGATCGGCCAGAAAACCGACTTCATCAGGGTAGTAGTGGCCTTTCAATACTGGTTTATGCTCAATCGTTGCTGAGTCGACATCCTGGCTGAAATGAGTGAGAGGGGCGACCACACGACGGGCGATTCCCAAGCCGGTTATCACCGCGATGATCAGGGTAAAGGCGATGCTGATTCCCAGTAGGGATATGGAGCCAAAACCCGCATAAGTGGATTGCCGGTCGAAACCGCTGATATCCACCAGATAATAGAAGTTGACTTTATTCCGGGGGCTTTTCAATGGATTCCGAACGACATGGATTTTCCTGTTCTGAGATCCCAGTTCAAAGATGGTAAAGCCTTGCTCTGTATCGCTGGTATTTTCGGTCAGCGATAAATCCTCAAGCGTCATATCTTCCTGAAAAGAGGGGGAAGGGCCAGGGAAAAGAGCAAGGTCGGAATATAGAAAGTCGACAAATTGCCTGTCAGTTCCTGCAAAGGTCCATTCATTGGCAGCAAGGACCCCCTGGGGGTGTTCGTTGATATAAGCTTCTGCGCGATGGCTGGTTTCCCTGGCAATATGCCAGTTAAACAGCTCGTCATCATTGATCTGTGCCACGAACAGAACCAGCAGGCTGTAGCTGACAATGACAATCAGGGCGAAAATGACGCAACTGGCCAGAATACGAAACCGCAGACTCTGCAGAAAATTCATTTGTCGACCATCCTGAAGCCATGGCCCTGCACCGTGTGTATCAGAGGCTTATTGAACGGTCGGTCGATCAGTTGCCTTAACTTGTAGATATGACTGCGTAATGAGTCGCTATCCGGGAGAGTGTCCCCCCATACTTCATGAGCCAACTGATCCCGGGATACCAGGTTGGGAGAGTGCTGCATCAGGGTTTGCAGGAGCTTGAAGGTAATGGGGGCCAGTTCAATCTCTTTGCCCTCCCGAATTACTTCATGCGTGTCCAGATTGATCTGCAGATCGCCCAGTGCGAGGACATTTGTGTTTCCGCCATAGTAACGTCTTGCGATGGCCTGCAGTCGGGCGTATAGCTCTTGTAGTTCAAAGGGCTTTACCAGGTAATCATCTGCGCCGCTGGCAAATCCCTCCAGCTTGTCTTCCAAAGTATCCCTGGCGGTCAGGAACAACACCGGACGCGAGTCCTTTTTATCCTGACGGAGCGTTTTGCAGAGTTCGAGCCCGTTCATTCCCGGCATTGCGATGTCAAAAATATAGAGATCGTATTCATAGCTGACTGCCTGGTGAAGGCCGGACAGGCCGTTATAGGCAAAATCGCATTCGCATCCCTGCGCTTCCAGATATTCCGCAATACTTGCTGCAATGTCCTCGTTGTCTTCTACCACCAATACTCGCATGTGTTCAGATCCGGTCTTTTCGTGATGATGGAAACAGATTACCTCAAGTGGCGTGAAATTGGTGTGAAACGTGCCGCCTGAGTATTAAAGGGCAAGAGTGAAAGGTGACTTTTTGTATCAATGTGAAGCCTAACCCTGCGGGTAGCAACTGAAAGCAGGGCTGCCCGGTATTCATTCTGAATGACGGAACTTCACACCCTCGCGCCGCAATTGATCTGTTTTCAGGATCTACCTGTGCATCAGATAAAGCGTCGACAGACCCTAACTTGATCACATTTTTTTTAACACAAATAAATTAACTTTGATTGTTCGCGGCGAACGGGCTAGTTTTACTTCTCTCGCCCGTTTGTACAGATGGTAGTCGATATCTCTATCAGCATCTAAGGAGGATAACCCTTATCACAGCGGGTGAGGAGAATGGAAACAGGATGCCGCACTGGCGGTGTCCGGGAGCCATACCCTGGTTCCAGTCACATGGGTTTTCCTATCCGGAGAGTCCTGGTGAACTAATATAACAAGGAGACATCATGAAGATATCCAAATACCTCCCGCTATCTGCGGTTGTCCTTTCCAGCCTGATCCCGGCACTGACATATGCAGATCCAGTTTCCAAACAGGAAACGATCCAGCTCCTGGAGCAGGAAAAAAACAGCAACGAAATTTACCGGGCCTATTTTCCGAATAGAGAAATCGCGCGCAAGGCCGCCATCAGTTTTCACGGTCAGATGCTGGAGTCTCACTATGATGACGGCTATCTGGTGATGGAGCTGTCCTCTGAAGATATGGAAAAATTGGAGCCTTTCGGTTTCCGCTTTGAAGTTGCTTACGACTTCATGGAGCAAAGGAATCAGCTGCTGGAACAGATGCAGAATCGCCTGGAGCAGAGTATCGACGCCCCACAGGCAATGAGCTCGGATATCAGTATAAACGGTATTCCGGGTTATGAATGTTATGAGACGGTGGAAGAAACCTTTGCTGTCGCGGAAGGCATGGCACAGGACCACCCGGATCTTGCGGAATGGATCGATGTGGGGAATTCCTGGGAGAAAACTCAGGGGAACGGCGGCTTTGACATTTATGTATTGAAGCTGACCAACAAGAATACCTCTGGTGATAAACCTATTCTCTTCATCAATAGTGCGATTCACGCACGGGAATATACAACAGCACCCCTGACACTCGAATTTGCCCGCTGGCTGGTAAATGGATACGGCAATGATGCAGACGCCACCTGGATCATGGATAACCATGAAGTGCACCTGATGCTGCAGACCAATCCGGATGGCAGAAAACGCGCAGAGACCGGATTGTCCTGGCGGAAAAACACCAACCAGAATTATTGCGGCGCGACCAGCAACAGCCGTGGTGCTGACCTGAACCGTAACTTTACCTTCAGTTGGAACTCGACCAACGGTAACGGTTCCAGTGGAAGCGAATGTAACGCCACCTACCGTGGTCCCAGCGCTGCTTCTGAACCAGAAGTACAGGCACTGGAAGCTTATGCCCGCAGTATCTGGCCTGATCGCAGAGGTACCGGCCGCAATGATGCTGCGCCGGAAGACACTACCGGTATCCACCTGGATATTCACAGCTACAGTGAACTGGTGTTATGGCCTTGGGGTGATACCAACCAGACGGCGCCTAACGGGACGGCCATGCAGACCCTGGGGCGTAAGTTTGCTTACTACAACGGCTATACGCCTCAGCAATCCATCGGTTTGTATCCCACCGACGGCACCAGTGACAGCATCAGCTACGGTGAGTTAGGGGTTCCTGCCTTTACATTTGAGCTGGGTACACAGTTCTTCCAGGGGTGTAGCACCTTCGAGAACACCATTAAGCCGGATAACCTGCCGGCACTGATCTATGCCGCCAAAGTGGTTCGTGCGCCCTACATCATGCCCGGCGGACCGGATATAACAGAGCTGGCCCTGAGCGATGGAGCCTCCAGTACCGGTGTTGAACCCGGTACGCCGGTCACATTGAGCGCAACAGCTACGGACACCCGTTTCAACAACAGCAATGGTTCCGAGAGTACTCAGAACATTGCCGCAGCGGAATACTATGTTGATGAGGCGCCATGGGACGAGGGCGCAACAGCTATTGCTCTGTCAGCGGCTGACGGCAGCTACAATAATAAATCGGAAGGTGTTCAGGGTGTCATTGACACTACCGGTTGGTCTGAAGGCAAACACATGATTTATGTGCGTAGCCGTGATGCTGACGGTGTGTGGGGGGCTGTATCCGCCATATTCCTGGTGATCGATAACAATCCTGAACCACCCACCAATTATTGCTCTGCCGGTGGAAACAATGCGTCTGAAGAATGGATAGGTGGAGTTTCTCTGGGTGATTACAGCCGTTCCTCCGGTTCCAGCAAATACAGTGATTTTACCGAAACGGTGACTGGTGAAGTGGTCCCGGCCGTGCGTGGAGGTAACTCTGTAACCTTGACGCCGCAATTCTCCGGCAGTAGCTATAACGAGTACTGGAAAGTCTGGATCGACCTCAACAAGGACGGTGACTTTGAGGATGCCGGTGAGGAAGTCTTCACTTCTGGTGGCGCCAGTTCTTCTGAGGTGACCGGTACTCTGAGCATTCCTGCCAATGCAGACCTGGGCAAAACCACCATGCGGGTGGCTATGCGTTACAACGCAGCACCTACACCTTGTGGCACCTTTAACTACGGTGAGGTGGAAGACTACACGGTGGAAATTGGTGAGGGTGATGGCGGCGGAAATCCGGATACCTATGAGAACAACACCGAGTTTGCTATTCCGGATAATAACTCCACCGGTGTAACGAGCCCGATTGAGGTCTCCCGCACTGGTGCGTCCGGCACAGTGAGTGTATCAATCGATATCACCCACACATATAAAGGTGATCTGATTGTCGACATGCTGCACCCCGACGGTACCAGCTACAATCTCCACAACCGCTCAGGTGGTTCTGCCAATGATATCAAGGAAACCTTTTCGGTTTCTGTTGGTACCAAGGACTCTGCAGGCCAGTGGCAGCTGCGTGTAAGGGATCTTGCCAGACAGGACACCGGATCGTTGAATCAGTGGAGCATAACGTTTGAGTAAAATGATGGCTGGGTAATACGCACTCAGCTTAGCAATAAAAAAGGCCGGTTTTCCGGCCTTTTTCTTTTTTATCTCTATTCTATTGAGGATGAAGATAGCGAAGATGTCTGGGTATAGCTTATGGCTTAGCCGTCACACCCGCCGCCATCACCACCGAAACCTCCATCGTTACCATTTAAATGGCCGAAGAAGCCCCCGCTGTATCCACTGCCAACAGGTCCGCCACGACTCGCTTTGGCATTACCTGCAACCGGTGTCTATTTGGCTTCAGGTAATCCTTGTATATCGCAGCATTTTATACGTAATGGATCGTTTTGGGTAATTGGGCGCTCGGTTGACTTCTAAGTGCCGCCTTATCGGGCATCACCGACCAATTCGGTTGCCACCTGTTTCCAGAGATTGCGTCGCTTCCACCACCACTTTAACAGTCGGGTGCGGGACCAGAAGTAGTAAATAATCATAATGGCGGATAATGACGTACCGGTCCATTTGAGAAGGTCTGGAAGCGTCAGTTGGAGTAGTGGTGAGGTGGGTTCTCCCTGGACGTACATAAAATAGTAAATCGGGTGTAGCAGTAAATAGCCCCAAAGCATCCACGTTAGCAGTGAAATGGCCCCGTCACGCAACAGGAGGCTGGTGTTTCGCCTGGAGGGTTGGGTATAGATCAACGGGGTTTCAGTCGATTCAGCCACGAAATGTTTCTCCTCTATCCGGACTTTCCCAAACGGCAGGTTGATTGGGTTTTTTAAATAAGGCTTTGGGTACGGCAACAGTGATGGTGGCGATATTGAGAATCCAGTAAAACAGGGGATACCAGATGCACCACAGAAAGTTTTTCAGAAGACCTTGATCGTAATGGCGGTCTATCAGAATGCTGACCAGAAACTGGGCGAGGCAAAGAAAAATCATCAACACTGCGCAGATCTCGAAAGTCAGCGTCTGTTCTGTGGTTGGCAAATCGGAAATCGTTACGATGCGCCAAACGAGAATCGCGATCACGCTATAGCTCCAATACACGCTGACCAGATAATCCAGAAGCAGTGGCCAGAATCGTAGTTTGCCCTGATACAGGCAACGCCAGCCGTATTTGAGGCTGACTTCTGCACCGCCCTGAGCCCAGCGTAGTCTTTGTTTGTACAATCCTCGAATCGTCTCGGGCATCAGTACCCAACAGCGGGCCATGGGTTCATAACGGATATTCCAGCCGGCCATCTGTAACCGCCAACTGACATCGATATCTTCCGTCACCATGTCCGTGCGCCAGCCCCCGATGTCCTCTAAAGCTGATTTACGAAAAGCGCAAACCACTCCGGAAATCGCAAACAAGGTGCCGTAGATTCGCTGGGCTCTTTTGATCAGTCCGATAATGGACGAGAACTCACCGGTCTGAATGCGCCCCACCATGGTGGTACGGGTTCTGACTCGGGGGTTGCCGGTGACTGCGCCAACGCCGTTCTCGCTGAGTAAGTGGCGTACCATCCACACGAGAGCATTGCAGTCGAGGAGGGCATCGCCATCGATGCATACGATACACTCGCCATTGGCATACTCCAGGGCGTGGTTAAGAGCGGAGGCCTTGCCCTGGTTCTGCTGATGAATCACCTTGAGCCGGGCGTGTGCTTTTGCGAGTCGATCCAGACGCGCACCGGTATCATCTTTACTACCGTCATTAATGGCCAGAATTTCAAAGTTCGGATAATCCTGTTTCAGCAGGCTGTGAATCGTGTCCTCGATATTTGGGCCTTCGTTGTAACAGGGCACCATGACTGAGATCAGAGGGTAGTGTCGCAGGGTCAGTTTGTGGTCCGGGTATTTCTTCAGGTAGTGGTATTCCCAGTGGAAAAAGTAATAGATGCCGCCTGTTATCCAGACAAGCGCCATGACACTGGGGTACAGATAAATACCGATCAACAGTAAGTCCATCGTCATTTGGGGGCTCCCAGTGATGAGTTGATGGAAAGAGCCGGTTTAATGACATTGATATTGGGCACGCCGGAAATAAAGTCATCCGGGTAGTACCCAAAGCTCTCGATGCCTTCTTCACTGATAACCTGCATCTGTCTTTTGAGTACGTGATCGGGTATGGGTTTATTGGTGCGCCAGTCAGTTGCCTGCAGCTCAAAGACCAGTTTTTCCGGACCGATTCTTTCAAGCGCTTTTCTGGAAATCTTACGCAGCCAGTGTTCTGGATTGTTTTGTTGTTCCATGAAGGGCATTGCCATGACGGCTACATCGTCATAAGCCTCTGCGAAAGCTTCAAGATTCTGCGCATACCAGGTTTCGCTTTCGGGATTCAGGACCGGTTGAGCGTAAATATTTCGGGCCAGCTTCAGGCGTTGACCATCACTGGCAAAATAGCGGTTGCTTCTGGCGGCAAGACGCCGGGTAATGTAGATCAGATAGTCTGTTTTCAGTTGACTCCAGCGTTTGAGTTTGGATTTGTCTTTCCGGATATCCTCGATGGACAGGCCCAGGTCCCAGGCGTTGTATTGTTTCAAGGCTTCAGGCGTTGACCATCACTGGCAAAATAGCGGTTGCTTCTGGCGGCAAGACGCCGGGTAATGTAGATCAGATAGTCTGTTTTCAGTTGACTCCAGCGTTTGAGTTTGGATTTGTCTTTCCGGATATCCTCGATGGACAGGCCCAGGTCCCAGGCGTTGTATTGTTTCAAGGCTTCAGGCGAAGCATCTTCGTAGTCGCCCAGAAAGGCATCGTCATGGAACAGAATGCCGTGAAATTTGCCGTAAAAGCCGAGATCCTCATAAATGTTACCGATAATCCGGATGTTCCTTTCGTAAAAAGGCGAGAGCCTGAGATAGTGCTCCGGTGCAGGCTTACCTGTACGAATATCTGTGACGTAGCGGTAACCTTCGCCAAGATCAAAGGCCAGAACCGGCATCCAGGCATATATTTTGACTCCCGCACGTGAGCGTAGCTGCCAGGCCACTCGATTAAAAATGTCGGCACGAACCGGTAGATGCCGGTTGGGGAAGTACAGGGCATCAGCGACACCGTTGCCATCAGGATCGGCAAAAGCCTGGAGATACACCGTATTGATCTGGTATTTGCTCACTCTTTCGATCAAGCGGTCAATATTGGCCTGCTGTGCTTTCGGATCAGGATCATAGACATAGTCCAGATCCACATGGAGCACTCTTCTGGGGGCAGGTGTTTTGGGTTCCCCGCGAAGAATTCTGTCAAAGTGGCTCAGGCTGATTTCCTGGTCCATCAGGTACCTGAGCAGATGATCTCCTGAATCGGTCACCAGGTTATAACCTTCATCCAGGGAAAAGGTGTAGTGGAAACCCTCGTCCTGGGCAATTCTTATCGCTTGCTGACTATAGGCACCGTATGGCCAGACCAGAAGTCGCGGTTCTTTCAATCCGTGGGTTTTCATTTGTCGGCGGGTACTTCTGAAATCCTCTCTCAGACGCTGTTCATATGCCTTAGGGCTCTCGTAATCACCGTTCTTGTCACCGCCACTTGTGACCGCCTTAAATTCCGGACTGACCGCCGCCGGTTGTTCATTGGCAAACGGGTTGGCGTTGATACCGTAGTGAAGATTGAAGGTATGGGAGGCAAACTCGATCAGGCCGGAGGCTTCCATCTCCCGGATTTGAGCCCAATTGAGAAAGTGCTTTCGGTCCAGATTCGTCTTGCCGTACTGGACTTCCTTACCGGGTTCGGCTTCAAGCCATTTTCCTACCAGGGCAATAACTGCCGGATACTGATAGAGCTTCAGGAGTGGAAAGGCGGTGGTGTAAAAAGATTCATAACCGTCATCAAAGGTCAGCAGAACGGCATTCTCAGGTAATTTGGATTTGCCGGCTTTGGCGTCAAGAATCTGCTGGAAACTGACCGGGTGATAGTTGTTTTGTTTGATCCAGTTGAGTTGTTCGACAAATCTGTCGCGGCTCACCGTATTGGCAAAAATTCGCCTGGCTGGCTGCAGATTGACGTCATAAAGGTCGTGGTAGGCCAGGACCACGTAACTGTTTTCCGGCCTCGCCAGGACGGATGTTGAGATCAACACCTGGCTTATCAGAACTATCATGAAAACTGCGTATCTCACTGGACAAACCTCAACTCAAAACTGGCGAATATCGATAAGCCGTGTTCCGGCTCCCCATCGTAGATTGATTTGTTATGGCCGGCTCCGACTGTAAAGCTGAGTTGGTCTTTCCAGCGCCATTTCTGGCTGTACTCAAGTTGCCATCCGAGTTCAGGGGAATATCCGGACTGATGGTATTGACCGAGGCTGGTATTCAGGCTTTGGTCCAGATCCCAGTGGTCGGAAAGCTTCAGGCGGTAGTGATGACGCAACGCCAGTTGGTAATGGCGGTCTGACAGTGGGTTGAAATAACTGACAGGCACCGGATCATTTTCACTGCCAGTGACACTGAGTATGCCGGACAGCTTGTAGCGGGGCGTCTGCCATAATGATTTATCCAGCCAGATGTTGAAGGCCTTGCGGTCATTGCCGTCAGTCAATCTGTTGTGCAGAACATGGCCTCCCCAGGACAGGCCTGAATCGGGTTTGTGCAGAAATCCGATACTCCACTGGCGCATATAGCTGTGGTTGTAGAGGCTTCTCAGAGGTGTGTCCGGGGGGTTGTAACGGTAACCTGTTTTGAGACTGAAATCGTCACTGAGGGTCCAGTTCAATGAACTCCAGAAATACTGTTTATCGTTGAGTTCTCCGCCGGCCCCCCCCCCTCGATATCCAGGCTCAGTGGGTACCAGCTTAACTCCGCCCCAAGACCGGTGTAGCGGGCATAAAGGTCTCGGTTGTCCCACTCACCATAGAGTCGCTGATCATGGGCATACAATCGCTGGCCTTCCCAGCGTGAAGAGTAGAAGCGGGTTTCATGACGCCAGTCTTCGGAGTTTTGAGTCTGGGCCGGAGCATCGTTTTCAGTCCGCATGCGACTGATTTCGGTAACTAGGAATGGTGCTGTGGCTTCCTTCCAGCGTTGATTAATGTTTCTTTGGTCTGCAGCAGGGTAGGTAGCGTTCAGTTTCTGTCGCTGTTCATTCAGCCCTCTCCAGTCCCCTTTTTCCAACTGGGTGATCCAGAGGCTTCTCTGTGCTGGAGCCCGGGATGTCCCGTGTAACATTGATTCCGCGCGCTGGTAGCTTTTCTCGGCAGCGGTAAAGTCCCCTTGCCAGCGCTCCACATTTCCCCGGTCCATCCAAAGCCAGGGATTGCCGGGGGCCTCTATCAACGCGGATCTGAATTCAGCTTCTGCTGTATCCAGATCCCCACTCCAGGCGATATGCAGAATACTTTGTTCCCGCAGTTGCTGATAGGTTTCATTGTTCAGCCGGAAACTGCCGGTAAAGTCCCAGCGTTTGGTGGGTTCAGATTCCAGAAGCCGGTTCAGTAAAGCGGTTCCGGCTTCATACTGCTCAGCGTCCATATGGGCATAGTAAAGTTTACGTCCCAGAAGCGGGTCCTGAGTGGCTGCATACAACCGTGAATAGATATCGACCGCTCCGAAGGGTTTGCGAGTGGCAATCAGCAGGTCGGCTTTGGCCTCTTCCACATAGGGCGGTATATTCTCCAGGGGCTCCAGTTCAGGAAGCCGAGCAGTTGCTTCTTCATACCTTTTGGCTGAGACCAGTCCATAGAATATATCCAGAATAAGATTACGGGACAGCGGGTGATCTTCTGGGACGGTGTCGGCGAGATCCTGTAGTTGTTGGATGCCCTGGTTCAGAACATTTGTTCGATAAGACTTGATGCCACTGCGAATGTTCAGAGTTGCCTGGTAATACTCAAGCCAGTAGTAATCGATGTCGGTGAACCACTCAGGGTGTTCCCTGGCGATGTTCTTCGCTGCAGCGCTGGCGCCGAGATCTAACGCTGTTTTGTAGAGCCGCAAGCCAATATCCCGATTGTCGGAGTACTTATAATAGTCCTGCAGAACACCCAACTCTCCGACCTTGTCGTTGAGTACAGTCATGATGTAGAGCTCATTTTCAAACCGCTCCACACCGGCGGGGGTTAATTCCCGATAGTTGGCAATGGCCTTCTGGGCATTGATATCCTCGCCAATTTCCGCATTGACCAGGGCAAGGCCCAGCCAGCCGTCGGCATTGTCAGGGTTTTTATTGTTCAGTTGAGTGTAAAACTCTGCTGCGGTTTCGAAATCCTGGCGGTTACGGTGACCCTTGGCGAGAACTTCCAGGCTATCCTCTGTCAGTGTTTTCATATCACAGGGGAAGCAAAGAGACAGTGCACTGCCGACAGTACCGTTCCAGCTGTGTAAAGCAATCAGGTCATTTAGTACCTTGCTGTCTTCAGTCTTCTGGTAAAGGCGTGTCATCTCCTGGACGGCCTGCTGAAGGTTTCCGTTTCTGGCGGCAATGACCAATTGCTCACGCTGCTGATCGATCACTGTCTGACTATTTGGATCTACAGCAGATGATTGCGACTCATCGACAGGTGTTGCCAGAACGGGAGAGGTGCAGGGACAGAGTGCCTGCCAGCAGATATGCAATACTGCGCGCAGACGTAAGCCTGCGGGGGGCCGTATGAAACTTGCTCATCTTTTTGTTGGCCCATTAAGCGTTATTTCCATCTAAACGCTAGAACCTGTATGCAGGTCCTAAATAGGAAATGAACCGTTTACTGCCTACGATCCTTTCGCTAGAAGATAGAGATGTCTATTAAAGTTATTCAGCTCTTGCCCAACAGAAGCCCCGGTGCTTTTCGTGGATAAATGGCTTATATGGCTGGTGTCGATGGCCGGCGATGTCTGGCTTTTCTGCCGGCTTAAATAATCCTTTGCCGGTCGCTTGTTACGCAGCGGTATTTAATCTCAATTCATATTTGAAAAAAATAGTCTGTGATGGGTATAACAAAATGACTAAGAGGCTAGATAAAAAATACTCCCTGTATCACCCTTTTGGATAGCGGGACTATCCTTAACTTTTATTTAGTGATGGAGTTCAGGGATGATTGCTCTTCACCGGCCGCCCTTTCATTACTACGATATCCCTCAACATGGGGAACTGGACTAACCTGCCAGGACATGCTTTGATACCGGCCTTATCGCTTTTTCCTGTCTGCTTTCTGTTATCTTCAGGTGAACAATGAGTTGGTATCTGTTGGTTAAAACTCTACACATACTGAGTGCCACAGTGCTATTCGGTACCGGGCTTGGTATTGCCTTTTTCATGTTTCGTTCCATGTGGAGTAAGGACATTCAGCAAAAGCTATATGCTGTGCAAAGTACTGTTCTGGCCGATTATCTGTTTACCTTGCCTGCTGTTGTTGTACAACCGGTTTCCGGTGCCTGGCTGGTCTGGTACCTGGGGTTTGACTGGATGAGCCCCTGGTTGATGATGACATATGCTCTATATGCCCTTGCTGGGGCTTATTGGATTCCCGTTGTATGGATTCAGATTCAATTAAGAAAACTCGTGGAAGAAAGTGCTCGGACAGGGGAGCAGCTTCCTGTTCGTTACCATCGTCTGTTCAGATTATGGGTGCTTCTTGGATGGCCGGCGTTTACTTCTTTGGTGATTATTTTCTACCTGATGGTGGCCAAGTCTGTTTAAGGTAAAACAGACTTCCCTCTGTCGTTGTCCTTGGTCCCCTGCTAGGGCGGACATGGATACCTACGCACCAGAAGCCTGATCTTCATCGATAGGGACGGACGTCAGGGTTGCTGTCATGAAGAGCTGGCCTGCATGCAATATTGCCACTCCCCATAGTCGTTATGCTTTCTCTGTTGTTTTTACGCTATCGACTAAATCGATATAATGCTTATTCGGTATTATTAACTTAGGCGGAGGGGCGCTTGGGAAGGTGCCAATCCGATGGTAGACTCAAGTCTTATCCTTCCTGGAAGTGATCTCCTGATATGTCCAAACGAATTCTGATTATAGGCGGATACGGCAACTTTGGTCGTTTTATCAGTCGTATGCTGGCCAGAGAACCGGATCTGCAACTGATTATTGCCGGTCGAAATTTACAAAAGGCGCAACAACAGGTAACCCGGCTGGGCTCTTTTCATCGTTCATCCCCTCCGCCTGAAGCTGCCTATATTGATATCCACCGGAATCTGGCCGAAGCTTTGAAAACGATCGCCCCGGATGTTGTTATTCATACGTCCGGCCCTTATCAGTCTCAGGGTTATGGTGTCGCGGAAGCCTGTATCGAACAAGGATGTCATTATATCGATCTGGCTGATGCCCGAGAGTTTGTGGCGAATATTGACCAGCTGGATTCTCAGGCCAGAGAGAGTGGTGTGCTCGTGTGCAGTGGCGCAAGCTCGGTACCGACACTGACCAGTGGAATTATCGATGCCTACAGGGAACGATTTAAGGTGCTCGAGGAGGTGGATTACGCAATCGCGACTGCCCAGTTGACCAATCAAGGCCTTGCGACCACGTCTGCAGTATTGAGTTATGCGGGTAAACCTTTTCAGACAATAAGGGACGGGATCAGCACCACGGTGTATGGCTGGTTAGGACTGAGAAAGCGCTCATTCTGGGGATTGAATCAAAGGCTGCTCGGAAACTGTGATATCCCGGATCTGGCCATATTTCCAAGGCACTATCCTTCCTTGAAAACGGTCAGGTTTCAGGCAGGTATGGAACTCAGGTTTCTTCATCTGATTTTGTTTACCCTGTCCTGGTTAGTCAAATCCCGTCTGTTTCCGCCCATACAACCGCTTGCTCCTTATCTGTTGAAAATATCCCGCTTATTTGATCCTTTGGGAAATGACGATACCGGTTTTTATATGGAGATGAAGGGAAAGGATGAGCAGGGAAAACCCAAGCAGATTCTGTTTGAAATCCTCGCTCGACATGGCGATGGTTTGTATATTCCGAGTATTCCTTCGATTCTGATGGCGATAAAGCTTGCCAGGGGAGAAGTGACGCAGCGTGGAGCGATGCCCTGTATTGGTCTTATCCCTCTGGAGGAATATTTGGCAGTACTGCGCGAGTTTGATATTCAATGGCGCGTAACACCTGATCAATGAGCTCCTCTGAATTTTTTGCATCCAATACACTGTAATGCTGGAGTCAGTGATGACCCTGGTGGGTTTGCCTCTGATGTTGTGGTTGAAAAATGTGCAGTTGGAGGCGAGGCTTCTATACTGTTTAGTGAGGCCTGAAGCGCATCTAAAAGGCCTTTGAAACAACAGGGTCTCAAGGCAATGAGCCTGAGAGGAGGATGAGGCTCAACGTCGGGAGATCATTTCAACACATGCTTGGTGATTCAGGTGCCCGAATTGGTGTTCTGCGCAGCATGTAAGCGTATATTCCGCGTTGTACGGCTGTACATGATCTGCATGATTGGCCTGACTCCAGTGTCACTGCTATCTCATAATATCCTGGCCGAATCTCTCGAAGACCCTTCGGAGGAACTGCAGCTCTATATTTCCGAGTATCCCCCGTTCTGCTTCACTGAGAATAATGAATCCAAGGGTCTTGCCGTCGATGTGGTGCGTGAGATCATGAACGATCTGCAAGTTGACTTCCCAATTCGATCGGTTCCATGGAAACGAGCATTGATGAATATATCCGGCGAACAGAGTGCCGGACTTTTCACGATTACACGTACTGTAAAACGCGACCCGCAATTCAAATGGGTAGGGCCGATCGCTGTGTCTAATCTGGTGTTTTTTGCCAGGCATGATTCAGAGATAAAGATCAATGATTTGGCCGATGCCAGACAAGTAGGAAGAGTGGGGACGGCACAAGGCTATTCCGCAGAGAGATATTTGTTGGGGCAGGGATTTAAAAACCTTGTCAGTAATGCCGGTAGCGATAAAACCAATCCGACAAAACTGGTAAAAGGGTATCTGGACTTATGGGTCTCGGTGGACGTGGTTGGTTATTACCTGGCGGCGCAGGAGAGGGTCAAAGCCAGGGAGCTGAAAATTGTCTATGAAATCAGTCAGCAACCCAAATATATCGCCTTCTCTCTGGCAACGCCTGATGAATTGGTGATGAGCTGGCAGTCAGCTTTGGACCATATGAAAGCGGATGGCAGAATGGGGCTCATCAAACAGCGTTGGATGAGCCGATGAGTTCTCTTCTGTCGTTGCTCAAGTTTTACTTTAAGCCACCCGACTTAGTTAACCAGAGCAATATAGCTCTTCGGCATAAAGGTCTCTGGCGATGCTTCCAGGATATCGTGCCGGTAGTGGTCAGGGTAGGGCTCTTCCAGGAAGGAACCTTGCTGCTGATAGGGGAAGATTTCGTCCAGACGTTTGATTTGTTGTTGGTCTATCCGTCTGAACAAGTGTGTCCGCGTCACATCTGAGGGGCTTTTAAGCCCAGCTGAAGAGCTGATATCCACAGCAGCATGGACGGTCTCCTTGTGAAAGCGGGCAACCCGCTGTGCTTTGTCTTCCACATGCAAACCTTCACTCAGTTCAGGGTCCTGTGTGGCGATGCCAGTAGGGCAATGATTGGTGTTGCAGACCAAAGACTGCACGCAACCCAGCGCCAGCATCATGCCTCTGGCGCTGTTGCACATATCAGCACCCAGAGCCAGGCATCGGATCAGATGAAAAGCTGTAAAGACCTTGCCTGATGCGATGACCTTAATGTCCTGTTTCAATCCGTACCCGGTCAGGCAGTCCGCGACAAAGGCGATAGCATCCCTCAACGGCATACCGACCGAATTGCTGTATTCCAGTGGTGCGGCACCGGTACCACCTTCACCTCCGTCGACCGTAATGAAGTCCGGTTTGATATTGGTTTCCAGCATGGCCTGACAGATGGCAATGAACTCACTCTGGCGTCCGATGCAGAGTTTGAAGCCGACGGGTTTGCCTCCAGAGAGCTCTCGGAGTTTTCGGATAAACTGAAGTAGTTCGATCGGTGTTGAAAAGGCTCTGTGGAAAGAAGGGGAAATTACGTCCGTATGGGGTTCGACCAGCCGGATAGCGGCGATTTCCGAAGAATTTTTATCCGCTGGCAATATCCCTCCATGGCCGGGTTTGGCCCCTTGGGACAGTTTGATTTCAATCATCTTAACGGCATCATGAGTGGCTTTTTTCCGAAAGTTTTCTTCACAAAAGGTACCGTCTTTTTTACGGCAACCG
Organism: Hahella ganghwensis DSM 17046; assembly: GCF_000376785.1. Lineage (GTDB taxonomy): Bacteria > Pseudomonadota > Gammaproteobacteria > Pseudomonadales > Oleiphilaceae > Hahella > Hahella ganghwensis. Next base: position 56,991 of record NZ_AQXX01000124.1, on the reverse strand, counting down.
AAGTAACCTGTGCCGATTTGCCAGATAATGTCACCGCCATGTTTCAGGTGATAATCGGAGAGCCCTCCTTCACCTGTATTGTGTGCGAAGCCTCCAATACTGGCCCCTTTGTTCAGGGCGAGGATGGCGTTTTTACTCAAGGCTCCAAAGCTCATGGCAGAGATGTTCAACAGGCTGGCATTATAGGGTTGTGTACAGTCAGGGCCGCCCACCAACACTCTCGGATCAGTATTGATGTCTTCAATGTTCAATGCGCAGATCGAGTGGCTGATCCATTCATATCCGGAATCATAGATGTGTACCTTGGTGCCGTAAGGGGTACTGGAGATGTCACCTTTGGCCCGTTGGTAGACAATGGAGCGGAACATGCGACTGACTGGACGTCCATTGACCTCAGATTCGATAAAGTATTGTTGGATGAAAGGCCGGGCCAGTTCCATCAGCCAACGTCCGCGGCCGATGAACGGAAAATTTCTCCGCAGACTGTGCCGGGTTTGGCTGGCATCATAAAGGCCGATACAGATTACGGCGCCGATCGGGACCAGCAACCACCAGAATCCGGGCCAGATAAACCCGAGCAGGAGAATGGTGATGCCGGCAATAATCGTGGTTTTGAAAAAGCGCGTTCTCATATTTTTCCTTTCGTCACTTGGAAGGATGAACTCATTCTGGGAACCCAGGTCCTCGTACACACTACAGGTCCTCCTACACACTACAGGGTCTGCAGAAAAGTATAGGCAATGGAAGTATGCATATAAATCTGATAAAACATTGCGATGCCTTCCGGCGATCATACGCCTGTAACGATGCGCAATTTTATACAAGATATTCCTGATGGGAAAAAGCATGCTGACTGAATCATGCTGACGGATGTGAATCATGGCGGATAAACGCACTTCTGAAATTGCTGATTTCGGCACTCTGGATGTTCTGGAGGGGCTGGAATTTGTGCGTGCTCAGTATCATAAACAGAATTTCTCACGACATGTGCATGAGGGTTATACCATCGGTGTAATAGACCGCGGTGCGCAGCGTTTCTTTCGCACAGGAGGGAATCATGTCGCAGGGGAGGACAGCATCATACTGGTCAACGCCGATGATGTTCACACTGGACAGTCCGCGTCGACTGACGGTTGGGCATAGCGTGCCATGTATCCGTTACCGGAACAATTCGAACGGGTGTGTCGAGATCTGTTCAGTGGCAGCAACGGGATCCCCTACTTTCCCAATGCTGTCGTGAATGATCCGCATCTGGCTGCTCAGTTAAGAATGTTGTTTTCCCATACCGATGCCGGCTGCAGCAAGTTACTGACGGAAACCATCCTGTTTGCCGTGATGACCGGACTGGTATTGCGCCACTCCCGAACCCGCCCAAGCCCAAAAGAAATTCCGCAGGCGAAAAAAGCACTTCTCCTGGTGAAGGATTTTATCGACAGTCAGCCAGCATTGGATGTGTCACTCACTGAACTGGCAGGCCTGGCAGGATTAAGCCCTTATAATTTTGTCCGTCAGTTCAAGAAAGCTTTTGGCCTGGCGCCTCATGGTTATCAGATTCAGGCCCGCCTGAAAATGGCGAAAGGCATGCTCCGCGGTGGATTTAAACCGGCTCAGGTGGCCGTGGAATGTGGGTTTCATGATCAGAGTCATTTCACCCTTCATTTCAAACGCGCATTGGGTACAACACCCGGCCGGTATCAGCAGCAGAGCAAGAATTTACAATCTCAATTTATACTGACGCAGTAATCTGGCCAGCTCTTAACTGATAAGGTGTAAGTTGTGTCTGATACCAGCACGTCTGATGAGCAGACGTTTTATTCCTCCTATCCTGATAGTGATATACGGCTCGTATTCCAGGCGGTGATCGATATCCTCCCACTGGCGCTGGCGGTAGTGCCTTGGGGAGTATTGTGTGGTTCATTGGCGATTGAGGCGGGGCTTACGCCTCTTCAGGCCCAGTGTATGTCACTCCTGGTGTTCGCCGGGGCGGTTCAACTGGCAAGCCTTTCCATCATCGGGGCGGGAGGACCGTTATCGTCGATCCTGACGTCATCGGCGGTGATCAGCTCCCGGCATTTATTGTATTCCGCTGTGCTGAGGGAGGATATCAAACCTCTTTCGCTGGCGTGGCGCTGCCTACTGGCTTTTTTTCTGACTGACGAAATGTTTGCCATCACAGTGGCCTTCAAAGCTCGTTATAACATCTTCAGTCCATTGTATTCACTTGCTGTCGGTTTTATGTTTTATCTGGTCTGGAATCTGGCAACTCTTGCTGGAATTCTGGCGGGCAAGCTGTTACCGAGCCTACAGGAGTATGGGCTTGAGTTTGCGATAGCTGCCACCTTTATCGCCATTGTCATTCCTGGGGTTCGTTCATGGTCGGTTTTAGGTGCGGTGTTAGCCAGTGGTCTCACTGCATTGATCTGTGAATGGTTCAAGGTCAGTCAGGGGCTGATTATTGCCACCGTGGTCGGCATGGCGTGTGGTTTCCTGTTGTCTTTCAGGGAGGAAAAAGTATGACGACCAGTTGGTGGACAATTTTCCTGATGGCGGCCATCACGTTCTACTGTCGGTATCTTTTTTTCACCACCGCCATATCGTTCAGCCTCAAAGGCCCAATCAAGCGAATGCTTCAATATACTGCGCCGTCAGTTCTGACTGCGATGTGGGTACCGATTATCTTTATCCATGATGGCAATCTGACTTCCGGTCTGGATGATCCTTTTCTGCTGGCGGGAATCGTGACCGTCGTAATGTCGGTGGTGACCCGGCATACGCTGCTGGTGGTTGGCGTTGGTATTGGTTCTTTTGTGCTGGCACGAATGCTTTTGGGGCAAGGGTAAAATATAAGGGTAAGGTTGGGTAAAGATAAGGATGAAAGCGGGTGGAAACAGGTCCCAGTGATTCTGATTGGAAAAAATCCAATAAGAATTCAGGAGAATAAAAAAGGTAGCCGGACAAATATCCGGCTACCAAACCGGCTAACTTAAGGGGTTAGGGGTGGTTCTGAGTGACCTGTTTGTCCTCTACCGGCCACCAAGGGTCATCCTTGGGTAGCGGTGAGGTCAGGGAATGAAGAAAGGCTTCAATATCCTGCAGATCTGATTCCTGCAGGTTCAACGGCAGCACGTCAAAATGAGGACGACTGGGATGTTGTTTGCGGTCATAAAACGGTGGAGAAGGTTTATTATAATGATTCAATACCTGTTGCAGGGTATCGAACTGACCGGCCTGCATATATGGGGACGTAGCCGCAATATTACGCAGTGTGGGGGTTTTGATCGCTCCGACCAGCTCTGGTCCCTGAGTCTTCAGGAAGCGCATTTCCTTACACTCATTCTTGCTGGCATCACTGAAAGGAGACAGACAGGTAAATTCATCCTCCCGTAACAGATTAACGCCTTCATACCTTCCCAGATCCACATGTTCGGTATTTGCTTCTGGTACTCCGATATTGTGGAATTCATGGTTGGTGAAAAGTGGTCCATTATGGCAGCTGGCGCAGTTGGCTTTCCCCATGAACAGGCGTAATCCACGAATCTGGCTGGGAGACATTAGCTCTTTGGCCTTTTCCATTTGGTTGTCTTTCAGAGCTGCGATAAAGCCATCAAATGGTGCTGGTGGAAGAGTGAGCATTCTCTGGTAAGCCATCAGCGATTTTCCCATATTGGTGAAAATACGATTGATCGCTTTCTGATCCTCTTGGTCCAGATCTTCCCAGTTTTCCAAGGCGGTTTCAGAGCCGTTAGGGGAGGCGGGAAAGTCCACATCATCCCAGTCGGGTTGTTCTGACTCCGTTTTGCCGAATAGTTTGCTGTACTGTTGCGGGTAGTATTCCAGAACTTTCTTTGCCAGTTCTGCGCGGGATAACCCGTGTTCATCCGGATGTTCCATCGGAGCCAGAGCCTGGGCCCACAAGCTGTCTTTTCGACCATCCCAGAACAGCCAGGGGCTGTAGGCTATGCCGAGAATGGTTGGAGCACTGCGACGGGTCTGGCCGATTCCCTGGGAATGCGCCAGACCATCGGTAAAGTACTGCTCAGGTTGATGGCAATGGCTGCATGAGACCTGCTGGTTTTTGCTCAGGCGTCGGTCAAAAAACAACGCCTTGCCGAATTCGGCAGCCTCTTCATTATCCGCCCATTGATTGTCTGGAGCTTCCGGGGGCGTTCCCAGGTTGCCGATATTGAATTGCGACAGAAACTCAATGTCTGCCGGTGTGAACTGATACAGATCGTCCTCAGCCCAGGCGTAAGTACCCGGGAGAAGTATCGTAAGTATCAAGGTGCATACTGATACAGCGCGGCGCAACATGATTCTCCTTATATGCTGAAGTTTCAAGCCTGGATGGTTTACAGAACCAGGTTGAAGGTGATCGAATCTTCTTCGTCCTGGTGATTGACCAGGAACTGCATGACCCACCAGCCGGACATTTGGAACTTGATCCCGTCGACTCTGTAGACACCCGGTGACACCTCTTCGACAATTTCTGGCTGGGTCGGAAGTCCGTGCACATGACCGGGCATATGGCCTTCCACTCTGACTTTGGCGTCGTGGATCGGCTGGCCGTCAGTATCACTGAGAATCAGGTACCACTGGTGTATTTCATTCAGTGGCAATTCTCCGGGTTTGGTATTGTCGTCCGGAATAGCCTCGATATGACCGAAGATATCCTGGTTTCTGGACACTTTAAATGAACTGGTTTCCAGACCTGGCGGGATGCTCTGGCCTGACATGGCCATGCGGTTAATGCTCATTGACTCACCGTCGTCCTGCTTCATTTTCTCCATGGTCGGATTGGGCACGCTGGGACTCATACTGCGAACCTGAACATTGTGTGCCATGGCCATGGTTTCGCCGGACATGGAAGAAAGCGCCAACTTGCCTTCATGTTTGATCCAGGGTTGCCAGATAGAGATAAACCCCTGTTTCATGATTTGCTGGCTCTCTCCCTTGAGCTTGTCCGCCTCGGCGCGCAGGTTTCCTGCCAGGGCCTGCCATGGTGTGACCTGGGATGCCAGCTGAGTGATGGTTTCCTGCAGCAGCTTTTCCATGTCCCCGGTGTTTTTGGAGGCTTTCAATTTTCTGACTTTGCTGCGCAGGTTGCTGACTTCCTTGCGCAACATGGTGGCATGTTTGATTGCTTCACCGGATTGATCTTCCAATGCCACGGCTTGCTGCCAGACATTGCTGGCATTCTGCATCAGAAGGCTGCCTTTGGTTGGCGGCGGCGGGGTTTTATCCGAATGATGATGGTGGTCCTCTCCAGAGGCGGTGGGGGCGGCTAATACGGTTGCCGGTGCTGAGATTGTGGCCAGTACCAGACTGGCCAGTAGCCACAGACGAGACAGATTTCCTCGCCGGTTGGATAGTCTTGAAATTGAGTTAATAGCGATGAGACCGTAATTCACAACGGAATGTCCTTTGTTCGTTATTATTTCCAACATGATTCGCAATTAAAACACCGGGCCACCGATGTTCCGTTTGGATAGGGTGGCCCGGCCAATTACAGCAGTTTGTTATTTATAAGTTACTTTCAGATGATAATCCGAAGCCGCGCCGCTATAACCCCTGACCATGACAAATGCTTCTGTCTGGCCGTTGGGAACGGTTTGCTCGCAGGTTTCATTGCTGCCATTTTTGTATGGACGGCAATCCCATGAGCTCGTCGTAGGTGCTGCGCCAAAACGAACGTACAGGTCTGCATCGTTGCTACCGGTCATCTCTGCTTTGAAAGGCTCTCCAGCAGTGACTTTGAAGGGACCGTAGTTATCTTCAGCGTTGCGGGATACGCTACCGTCAAACTCTTCAACGGTTTCACCGGGAGGGTTCGGATCATCGCCATCTTTGACGTAAGTGACTGTCAGCGTAAAGTCAGAATCGTTTCTGCTGTAGCCACGAACCATGACATAAACCTCGTTCTGATCTGCAGCCACGTTAATGGTGCACTCTTCAGAAGAACCGTTTTTATATGGACGGCAGTCCCAGTCAGAAGTGGTGGCAGGCGCGCCGACTTTAACATACAGGTCTGCGTCGTTGGTGCCGGTGATGCTGGCTTTGAAGGTGCTGCCAGGCTTCACTTTGAACGGACCATAGGCTTCTTCCTGATTACGTCCAACGCTGCCGTTGAAGGTCTCAGTCACATCGCCGCCGCCTGGATCAGGATTCTCAATGGCATCCCAGTCAGGAGTGACAACGAAAAGGCCGTTACCGATATCGCTCAGAACGATGTTGCCGCTCTCGAAGTATGGGTAGTTACTCCAGGTGCCTGAGAACTGAGCAGAGTTTGAGCCTGGAATAGTATCGAAGTAGGCCACTTCAGAAAGCTGACCCTGTTCAATATTTTCAGTGCTCAGAATACGCAGGCCGGCACGGTAGTTGGTTTCGAACACAAAACCGTCACGAGTGTAAAGGTTATGGTCGATCGCCTGGGTCGGGCCGACATAACGTCCCAGTTCAACGGGCGCTTCCAGGTTGCTGACATCGTAGATGTAGGACGTGGTATTAATCCCGTTCCGTTGCTCATCCAGCTCGTCATTCATAATCAGGATGGAATGATTCTCGTCCAGGAACCAGCCCTGGTGAGTATATTGTGAACCCTGATAAGGCGTGCGGGAGATTTGCTGGGGATTGGCTTTGTTGGAAACATCCACAATGGTGATGGTGTCTTCGTTGTAGCCAACACAGATTTCGTTACCGAAGTAACGGCTGTCTGGACCGTTGTAGACAACACACTGCGCATCGTGAGTGTAGCCGTCAGCGGAGAAACAACCTTCATAGCTGGGTTGCAGAGGGTTGGATATGTCCACCATATACAAACCACCACTGCAGCGGTTGCTACCGACGGAGTAGGCAAAGCCGGTATCTTCGTTGATCACGATGTTGTGGGCGTTACCAAAACCGTTGAGGTGAGCGGATTCTGAGAACGTCATTGGCGGATTGGTCACGTTTCTCAACTCGGTCAGATCAAAGACCTGAAGACCGTGGGTATTGTTACCTGAGCCGTCTGCGACGATAAAGACATAGTCGCCATAGACCTTCAAATCCCGCCAGCTGTCTTCACCATTGTCATGGGAGGGAAGAAAGCCGAGCACAACCGGATTGTCAGGGTCGGTGATATCGACAAAGGAGGTTCCGTTGGTCTTACCAACCAGGGCAATTTCTTTTCCTGTCAGTGGGTCTGTGTAGCCCCAGATATCGTTGAGGTCAGATGATCCTCCACCCAGGTCTGCCTTGGGTATAAAGGCACGGAAGTCCACGTTGTTGCATGGATATCCATTAGCACTGCCGTTAGTACAAGTGGTTGTGCTTGCACTATCGGAAAGCATGGACATTGCGACCGGGATTTCATTTTCATTGGAAGAATCGTACTTGAACGAATCAGGGAACATAGCACTATGGCCCCATGACAATGTTGAGCAGAACAAAGTTCCTGCCATTGCCAGGCTCGTTGATATATTACGTTTCATGAATGGTATTTCCTTATCGTTGTATATTTTTCTGCTTCCTATAGAAGCATCCTTGTCACAACAGCATCCACTACCAGCCTGAACAGTGTTAAGTTATCGCGTTATGCCTGTTCAGTGCCGGCTGACAGCAATGAATTCAAAGACTTCAATTAGTTAGCCCAGATTCACTCCAGTGAATTGCGATTCTGTCTTCTCTGAGTCGCGGATCGGGTTGTTGGCAAACCTCGTCAGCTTGTGGCCTTAGGGCTGCCGGCGCCTGATCGCGATGGGAGCAACTCTAAATGTCAGACAGGCCGTTGATTCTGCAATATTTATTCCTGATGTGAGGAAATGGCGGTTTTAGGGGATTTATTACATGTAAGTAATAAACTGTCATTTAGTGATGTGCCACATCAGGGTGCAAATGTTTCCTGTGGGAATACGTCGTGCTACATTATGTAATACTTTTCACCGGGTAACACAGGAAACTGTTACCTGCCATTCCTCAGCTATTTTGTTCCTTTGACCCTTATCATTTTCTAATCTGTGCTTCGTCATTCAATGATCGGGGGTCCTTATCTTCTGGCCCGAATCTCGTGATCGCGGTAATGGGGATCGGTCCAGCATTTGGGTAAAGGCTCACCGGACAGGAAAGTTAATCCTGCTTTCTCATACATTTCAGCATCCTGTAATTCTTCACCGTACTCAAGACAACCTTTCACATGTGTTTTGACTGGGTCGCAGAGATCATGGAAACGTTCAATTTCGACAATATGACCGCCACTTTTCTCTTTCAGTAACATGATGGTTCCTCCTGCTCAGATGCCAGATTCTGACTTCGTTGGCTAGGGTGTGTGCCCGTGGTACCGATAAATAATATACGCCTACCAATGAGACCTCTCAAATCAAAAAAAAGCGCTTTGGCAGAAGCCGCAGCGCTTAAGGGAACTACCTGAAGGTTGAGGGTTACTTCGTAATCTTCAGGTTGTCTAAGTAGATCCTGGTATAGGGATCCGGACCGATCACATGCAGACGCATCTGGGTAATAGAGCCTGATGCTTCAACTTTGATCTCGGCTTCCAGGTTCTGCCAGCTGGCCACCGAAATGGTGTCGCTGCTGAGCTTCTTCCAGCGTGGACCTCTGTCATCCACGGTATATAGCCAGAACTCAACATCATCGCTGCTCAGGCTGCTGCTTCTGAGGTAAACATCGGCATTGACCTTGTAGGTATTACCATTCTCAAGCAGTCCATTCACATCCAGGGCAGGGCCTGTGTACCAGTAATAGCGGTTGTAGCTTGCCAGGCTGTAGTTGCCGTCTTTAGCGATTCGCGACAATGCCAGCGAGCCTCCAAAGTAGCGACCCCAACCTTGTGCATTCTCTTCAAAGCCTGTGCTGTAAATGCTCGAAGGTTCTGGTGATGTTTTATCACCGATTTCTTCGACCTTCACTTCATCAACCAACAGATCGGTTCCGGCTTGTGGGCCATAGACCAGCAGTCCGACCGCATTCAGAGCATCATCTGCTTCCAGGGTGAAAGTCTGGTCGTAGGTTGTCATCTCAGAAGAGGTGACCGAGACCTTGGGCAGATACTGATAGTGGAAGCCTGCGCCGTCACGGATCTGTAGAGCGATTCGTGCGTTGTCACGGCTGCCATTTCTGCCCAGGCCGATTTTGGCGGTGACCCGGTATTGCTTACCTGCCTGCATTTTTCCAGTCAGAGACTGGAATGGACCGGAGTAGAACTGTGAGCGGTTGGACACGCTCAGAATGAAGTCCTGGCAATTGGTGGTCTTCTTGATTTGACCCAGTTGACCGGCACGGGAGAAGCTTTCCCAGCCGCTGATATCGGTGAAGTCACCGTTATCAACCAGATTGTTCTCCAGGCTTGGTTTGTTACAGGTTGGCAGATCGCCACCGGTATCTCCGCCATCATCTCCACCGTCGTCTCCACCATCATCACCATTATCGATGACGGTAGGAACAAAGCTGGCAATCTGGTTGCCCAGTCGGACCAGGTTGGTCGCCGCATCGGCGCCGTCGCTACGGTTCATGTCAACACCGCAAGCCTGGCCTTCACATTTGACCTGACGCGGGTTGGAGAATTGTTGCAGCTGATTGTAAGTACCATAGGAATGCGGATAAGCCATGATGGTACTGAAGCTGCCGTAAACACCGTGGCCACGACCCCAGGGCCAGGTGCCGCCTTCGGTATTCTGTCTGTATGAATGACCGAGACTCATGTTGTGTCCCAGTTCGTGGGTAAAGGTGTTCAGGCCACAATCCACACCCACCAGGCTGAAGCCAAGGGAAGAGGCGTTGCTGTAGAGAGAACCGGTCGAGCTGTTTCCGGAAGGAACATAGCCGATACCGCAGACATAACCGCCTTGCATCGGCTGACGGAGGTTCAGCAGGGTGACCAGGTCGGCGCCATAACGTTGACGCAGGCTGGCTACCTGACGGTTATTTCGCAGGCCATCCAGGTTGCCACCATTGACATAGGTATAGCCCGAGTCCAGGTTTTCGAGTCCGACCAGACGCAGTTTCATGTCAATGTTGCTGTTGGCGTAAGCTTGGTTACTAAATTCAATATAGGCGGCGGCACGTGCGGCGATATCCCGACCATTCTGGGTCTGCTGGGCATCATCAGTATAGAGAACCAGCACATCGACCACGTTCTCAGCGTGGGCAAGGCCGGCACTCATGATGAGGGCGCCTAGTGCACAAGAAAGTTTTTTCTTCATTGTAGGGATCCCTTCAAATGGGGTTGTTATATGCAAGCCCGATCAGCTTGCGTTTGCATTTGGTGGTGTCAGCTCAATGGGCGGAACGGTGCGCGAATCATCGTGCGGAATCATTCCGGCATTGACATCAGCCTCATCCACCAGGGTTGCATTGCCTGTGGCATTATCGATGGTGACCGTGTAAGTACCCTGGATGGTGGATACCACCACAACCGTATTGATATCACCTTGGGTGATGATCAGGTTGTCGGTGGTATCTCCACCGCTGATAGGACCTTTCCACACTTTCACATCCCCGAACTGATTGTGGGTGCTCTCAATCTCTGCGGATAACACCTTGTTCAGCGAAGGAATAGGGAGTTCAAGTGTTTGCCCTACCTGGATACTGTCCAGAGTCCTGGTTTCAACACGCAGATTTGTGGCAGCAATTCCATCAACCTGAGCGTGTTTGTCAGCCGCATCGACTTCCCAAAGTTGAACTGGGGTCGAGGATGGGGGAGCCAGTTCGCGCGGAATGGGATCGGGAACAGGAAGTTCATCATGTGGCCGACGGGAGGTTGCGGCAGCAGATGCTCCTGGGGGAGCTCGAAACTGTCCTGCTGCGGCAGGGGAGGGTTGAGACGACCCCTGACTGTTGGCGGCGAGAGTCCCAGATTGTTTGCTGGAGGTGGTATTCTGACTGACCACTTCCACATCTGATGACTGTGCTCCTCTGGGAGATTGCCAGAGCTGGTAACCTACCAGGGCACAGGCGCCGACAACAGCGACGATGGTCGTTGTCGCGTTTATTTTCATTGGCAGTATTCCTGACGAATATGTGATAGATTGTTATTGAATATCTTTAAAAATTATGTAGTTAGATATTCTTTTTGATGGTCCGGGAGGGTAATGGAAAGATTTATCCTGCACTATCGGTCGGAAAGGTAGTCCAGGGCTCTGTTCTGCATAGGCCTTTTGGCCGGAGTTGGCTTCTGGGCCTTGATATTGGGGAATACCGACGACAAGGTTGCGGAAGGCAAGGTTCGTTATAATGTGAACCTTGTCTCATATTTAATGCTCTTAAACAGGAAGCCTGCTTGATCTACATACTTGTTTTTACAATATTATTGCTGCTTATTGCCGGTCCCCGACTATGGATCAGGCACGTATTGAAGAAATATGGTGATCCAATGCCGTCTCTGCCGGGAACCGGTGGTGAACTGGCCGACCATTTGATCAAACGGTTCCAGCTTGAGGGGGTTAAGGTTGAAAAAACTGAGTCAGGGAATGACCATTACTCTCCCTCAGAGAAACGGGTGCGTTTGAGCCCTGAATTTTATGAAGGTCGTTCGCTCACGGCTGTTGCCGTAGCGGCTCATGAAGTGGGTCATGCCATCCAGTATCACCGTCGGGAGACGATTACTCACCTGCGCGATCGGTATACCCCCATGGCAATGCGAATACAACAGATGGGAACCGTGATACTGATAGCTTCACCTCTGGTACTGGCCATTGTACATATTCCTCAGCTGGCGCTTCTTACTGTATTGGCAGGAGTCATCGCGATGCTTGCTTCCGCCTTGATGCAATTGATTATTCTGCCGATGGAATGGGACGCCAGTTTTAATAAGGCCATGCCAATACTCTTTCAGGGGGAGTACTTATCCCGTCATCACCAACCCGCTGTAAAGAAGATTCTGACGGCGGCGGCATTGACCTATTTTGCCGGAGCGTTGGTTGAGGTGTTTCAGTTATGGCGATGGTTGGCGATTCTGAAAGGTATCTTTAGATAAAGGACCCACGGAAAGATAGCACCCATAAGATATAGAGCGAATAAAACCAGGAAACGATAAAAGGGAACAGTAAAATAGAAAACGGCGGAAGCATCAGCGACATTGATTCTGCGAAAACAGTGGCAATGTCGCTGATTGAAACTGTTGTCGTTAATCGAAACTACTGTCAGTGTGTATGGGCTACCGGGATGTGATAGGTTTTTCCACCGGCTTCTACCACGTCATATTCTGGTGAGCCGCGATATCTTACAATAGTGACGCTTTCTATCGATTCAATATAGCTGGCCTTGACCTTCACCGGATAGCCGGCATTAGGTGGAATCTCTTTTCCCTGCCTATCCAATACCACAATTTCTCCCCGGCTGTTCATGGTAATCCGGTAGGGGGCTACGTGGTCTTTTGTCTTTGTGTAATGAGTATCTCCAGTATTCGGGTGGTCGCGACCGAAGTACTGATCATCCGGATCTCCGGGGCCGTAATGCTGGTTGAAGTTGGCGCATCCGGTGAGTGATAACGAGATCATGGCGATACAGCTAACGAGTTTTATGGGGTTCATGGTGCCTCCTGCTTGGGCGGTGTGTGGTATCAGAGTGATAACTGAATCCGGCTGTAGAAAAATCTTTCCGGTGAATAACGCAGATAGTTCAGCTCGCTGTTGAGAATTTCACTGTTGTCATCGAACAGGTTGTTGATTCCGAATTGGAATTCCCCCAAACGTTTGGGAAGCTTCACGCCGACCTTGAGATTCAGGTTCCAGAGATGTTCCCGAAACTCCCGTTGGTCAGAGGAGGAGAATGAAGCGTCCACGGTCTGATCCGTATAGATAATATCGGCTTGGCTATAAAGCCACGGGTTAATCGCAGCATTCAAACCAGATTGGGCAATATGGGTCTTGGTTCGGTATATCGTGCCACTGGAACTGAATTGCTTGTCCACCAGATCAATGTCCTCAAATTCATAACCGAGATTCAGTGACAGTTGGTGGGTCAGGTGTTGATAGTAATAGGCGTGGTGATAATTGAACTCCCGCTGATTCTGATCCGGTTCTGGCTGGAATGCTTGAATAGGGGTTTTTACTTTACGATAGATATTTTCGACACCAAAACGGACATCCCTGTCAGGGGCGAAATCCACGCCCAGCGCATAAACCTTGGTGTTTGAGCCGTTAATGTCATCGTAAAACTGATTGAACCCGACAATCTGCACAGGCTCTATCGTTTGATTGGCCGTAATATCCCGTTTAATGGTTTTGAATGCAGCTAATCTTAGTGTCAGTTCCGAAACTGGAGAATATTGAAGTCCGAACTTGGGCGACCATTCAATTGTTCTGTGCAGGCTCGTGTCAGGTGGAAAGGGGATAAAGTTGAAAACGATCGTCTGGCTGGCATCAGTTTCCTGGTTATCATAGGTGGTGCCAAACAACAAAAACAGACTCTCAGAGGGTTGAAGGCCAAGGTAGGTGTAAAAGTTTTTGTGGGTCAGATCTTCAGTTTCCGCCAGTTGGAAGAAATCCCCTTCGTGACCGATATCGGTCTGACCCTCTACTTCTGACTGACCAACACCACTTTGCAGGTAGAAGCTCTGCCGCTTGTAGATATGCTGAAGCTCTATGGTTTTCTGGGATCGATCCGAGGTAATGACATTGGCCTCCTGATACTCATCCCGATTCTGGTGAATTGCCGAGAATGCAACATCATGATGACTATTCAAATGGCTTCTGATACCTGCCCGGTAAGTTTCACTGTTAATTTCCTGGGGTTTCGGGGGCGGGTCAGGTGATATCGACTCGAGTGTATAAATATGTTTATCGATGTCGAGCTTTCTGGCTTCCAGTTGTACCGTGGTTGCCGGTGAAATCTGCCACTGTAATAGTCCGTTATAAATGTCGTGCTCCTGCTCGCTGTCGGCAGGCCGAAATCCATCCGTTTGATAGTGGTATTGTCCCAGGCTGAGTGCCACGGGGCCCTGTAATGCAGAAATGGCGGCATCCTCACCCCAGGTATCATTGCCTCCTGCGATAGCATTCAGTTGGCCGTAAACACCATTCTGGGTGAATAGAGAATGATATTCATTTTGGCTGGGCATTGAAGGGCCCAGACCTTCCAGAATGGACAGGTCTGATTCGCCGATTTCTGGCTGAAGGGGATGAGCCGACAGTGGTTGCCACAATTGAGCCTGGAGGAGTTCTGACACTCTTGCCGTCTCATGATTGGGCAATCCCGCATAGCGATCTGCCAATAACCGGTGCCCGTCAGCACTGGTGGGGTCTTGACGCAAAGCGTCCCAGCCCTCCAGCAGTACCGCCTGATCAAATCCGACTTGCTCATATGCCCTGGCCAGTGCGGCACTGCGGGTGGCTGAGTCGCTTTGTAAAAGCCTGTCAGAGCGGTACAGAGCACGATGGTGATTCAGCGCTTTGGCAAGTTCCAGATCTGCCACAGCCCCAGTGGGGTTATTGGCGAACAGCTTCTGTATCCCGAGGTAGAAGAGTGGGGTTGGATCATATTCGTCAAATTCACTGGCCAGCCGCCACTGGTCGACAGCGTCACTGTCCCGTTTATCTTCAAAGTAGGCTCGTCCAAGGTAGCTGCGCAGAATGCTTTGATCGGGGGATAAACTGACTGCCGTTTCCAGATAACGTATTCCTTCGTCTATTTCTCCTCGGCGCAAGGACACCAGGCCCCGACCCAGCCAGGCTTTAGGGTGGCCAGGCGATAAATCCAAAGCCTGACTGAAAAGCAGATCAGCTTGTTCCAGGTGCAATTCGAACAGAGCGACATAGCCGGCCATAATCAACGTCAGAGGGTTTTCCGGCTCCAGAAGAAGTGCATGCTCTGTCGCAGCCCGGGCATCTGGGTATTGGGCTGAGGCGAGATGCAGATCGGCCAGTCGATACCATGCCAGTATATTTTCTGGAGCTATCCTGGTGGCCTGTTCAGCACTGGCTGTCGCTTCTTCCAACATGATAGCGGCCTGTTGTGCATAGGATAGTGCCAGATAGGCTGTCGAACTGTCCGGGGCAAGGGTGACCGAGCGCCGGGCAAACTTCAGTGCAGAATCTGGTCTATTGTTTATCGTTTCAACTAGTGCATTTAACGCATAGACCAGATGTGAAACTTCTTTGACCTCCTGCAGCTGGGCCAGTAATTTCCTTGCCTCATCCAGCCGGCCAACAGACAGTAGAAGTGTGGCTTTGGCCAGTTGCAGTCCAGGTGACAGAACTGCCTGACGTTCCAGAAGCACGATCGCTTTATCCGGCAACCTGTTTTGGCTAAACCCCAAAGCCTTCTGCAACAGGGGGTGGTCGGCCCGTGAAGTCGTTTGAGACTGTATTTCCTGAAGCGTAATAACAGGGGGGAAATACAGGGTCCATTGGATGCTGTCTTCTGTATCGACAATGATGCCCTGCATTGCCTGAGAAGAGGCGTTGGCGCTTGCCTGGGTGCCCGGTGTCAGGATGGTCTGATCGCTGTCACTGGAGGCGAGAACCTGTCCCTCAAGGACGGTCATAGTACCTTCGGCATCCACCACAAACTCGGTACCTTCCACCATGGCGTTGACGTAAGGTGTCTCGACTTCAAATCGATTGACGATTCGGCTGAGAAAATGGGCAATGCCTGACTGAAGTTTAATCCAGAAGCTTTTGTCAGGTTTGTTATCGGGAAAATGTACCAGAGTATTCCGGTCAAGCCGCATGTAGGTATTGTTGCTCAGGTAAACCGATGCCCGACTGTATTCTCCGGTGCGGATGACATCGCCGGGACAGATATATTGTTCTTCTTTCAGCCTGTGCCAGGAGATGGACTCTGAAGAAATTTCGAGATTCCCGTCAACGGCAATGACTCTCCCCATCCAGTCATCGCAGGGAGGGGCGGCCATGGTTGATAAGGACAGCAGCGGGAGACTAACCCAGAGAAGGACCTGGAAACCTGCAGGTGAGAACAGTTTCTGAATTGGCTTCTGATTTAACTTTTGCTGCGGCAGATTGCAGCGCAGAAGAACGCCCACAGAGCACTCCTGAATAATATCAGGAATCTGATGATGAGCCTTCATAATACAGAAAGAAGGTCTGTCTCAACGGATTCCAGGCTTAACAGCGTTGTTATTATTTCAGGCTGATAACTTCATGAGGACAAACTGACTGTCGGAACCGAATCAATCCTGATTCCTGAATCGTCCAATACCCGCCACTTTTCGGGAAAACTCTGAATGGCCTGTCAGGCGCACTGTCTTCAGAGGTTCCGGCGCTAATTTCTCAACCTCTCGGCAGGAGCCGTCGGTTGATTGCTCTCTCACCTAATAGAATTCATCCCAGAAAAACTCATTAAGACGAACATGGCCGAGTGAAAAATGAGAGCCCTCGTTAACTGTTATTTTGGGACGAAATGAGGAATAAATCCAGTTTATTGACAGTATGTTGCGCGGTAGTGACGAAAAAGTTCATCCTCAGGTTTCTTTCGGGAGTGAAATCAGATAGTGAGCATCGGTAATGGAAGTGATAAATGGTGATTCTGTGTCACATGCCTGACGATAAAACTCACAGGCATTATCTCCAGTTTCTCTGAGCAGCTCTGCAAAAAGTGCTTTAGCCTCAGTAAAGTTTCCTGCGGTAAAGCTTGCGAGCGCTTCTCTAAACTGGCGTTCCAATTGCGGTTTCCAACCCTCGCCGGTGATGGTGTAAAGAGTGAGAGGGGTTTGCTTTCCTGACAGGAGAAAATGTCCAATCAACCTCAGATCTTTTGTGTCAGGGCCAGCGCAGGCACCGCTCAGCAGCAGGGTTTGACCCAGAAACTTGTTGGCATTCTCGATGCGGGAGGTGGTGTTGACAATATCGCCTATCGCCCGGTACTCAAAATGGTCGGATGCGCCGAAATGACCCAGGACCACTTCGCCGGCGTGTATGCCGATTCTGGTTGGCAGAGGTGTGCTGTCATGAAGCCGATTGAAATGGTCGATAGACTCCTGAAGCTCATTGATGACTGGTTTCATCTGTTCCCAGATATGCGCCTGATCGACATGAGGCCACAATGCGATGATACCATCACCGGCAACATCGGAAATCATGCCTCCCCGACGACGGATCGGGGAAATGACTGCCTTGTAGTAATCGTCCAGTAGCTCGCTGAGTTCCCCGGCTGTCAGCTTTTCTGCAATGCTGGTGAAGCCGGTGGCATCTGTTACCATGCAGACGCCGAATAATGTCTCTTGTGCCGGCAAACGATCAGGGGAAGCGGCCAGGCGCTGGATTTCCCGGGCGGGAAGGTATTGTCCGAAGACAGTCTCCAGTGCTTTGGCTCTTTGATGGACGAGGAGTAGGCGATACCGGACGCAAAAGATCGCAATGAGCGGCGTAGCGATCAGGACCGGAGTCACCCAGGGAAGCCAAAAGTGAAAATGGGTAAACAGGCCATGGCTTATTGCCAGATAAAAACCTGCGGCCACCGTCATCAGGATCAGCCCGCGTTCCGCGGAGAGCTTCATACCAACAAAGAAAAGCAATCCGATGTAAAGCAGGAATGCTACCAGCCAGATAAGGATATTATGCCGAATATAGGAGCCCTCGATAAGATTGGCATAGGCTGTCGCGGCCAGTTCAACACCGCTGATATCCAATCCGGAATCCGGTGTGAATGGCGTGTAGAAACCATCTTTTTGATCCGGCTGAAAACTGGCGGAATAACCGATAAAGACGACCGCCCCATCCAGCAATGATTGATATTGCCGGGGAGCTGATAGAAAGTCCTCTAGCGAGATTGTGGGAAAAGAGCGCGGAGGTCCGTAGAAGTTGTAGATCTGAATGCTGTTCAGTTGATCCAAGGAAGACCTGTCGGTTTCTGAACCTTCTCTAGGCTGGCTATTCAGCATGGTATATCGGTAAGCGACACCGGGCAGGGTTAAGCGAGGAGGTGAAACCTCCCAGCGCAGCCAGTATCTGGTCAATTTGGAAGAGACTTTGGGGAGGATAAATGGGGCAGTCGACAGAGCGGATGACGAAAAGAGTTCCAGGGGGGGGAGAATCCTGTCCTGCTGTATCTTTTGTCCGTTCAGCTCGACAATCTGTCGTTCACTGTAGGCAAACAGAATCCCTTTACCGCTTGCATGTAATGCATGTGAAAACAGTCTATCAGATTCAGGATCTCCGGGTTCTCTGAAAAATATATCAAAGACCATCAGCGCCGTATTTGACTGGTTTAATGTCTGCACCAGGTCAGCGTACACCGAGCGTGGCCATGCAGTGAGGAGGCGTGGGAGCTGGAGGGCTTCGGACGTGCGTTCCGTAATCGCAATAATGGCCACGTCTTCCGGCGGTGGTATAGGGCCACGGAGCCAGAAAAGGACATCCAGCCCAAAACCTTCTTCAATGGACTGGCCCCAGGGAGATATCAACCATAAAGACAGGCTCAACAACAATACCAATGGCAGTATCCGGTAGGTCCTGTTCCGCTGGGCTGTATTTTCCATGGACGATCGTTCGACTGACAGTTTCATAGACTATAGTTTCACAGCAGGGTTGCGAACAATACCCTAACCTTAATTGGCGCTTCTTGAGATCTGGTAACAGGCGTATACTGATTTTATGGTGTCAAAATTTTCCGATAGCTCCGGATAACCGATAGCTCCGGATATCCGGTGCTATTCGGGTAAATAGTGTTGTACGAAGTTAATAACAAAAACAGAGCCGGGCTCTAACTGCACTGGCTGGCAATAACATTGGAGAGTACCACTATGAGTTACCTGGCCAAAATCCCGCTGTTTTCCGGATTTGCCCCTGAACAACTCCAGCAATTGGAGAAACATGCCGCTTTCCGTACCTTTCAGAAAAACAGTATCGTCATAACTGAGGGAGACCATAGTGACTCGCTATATGTCATTGTGTCCGGACGCGTCAAGGTGTTCTGCAGTGATGAGAATGGTCGTGAGGTCACCCTTAATGATCTGAAAGCCGGTGATCATTTCGGTGAGCTGGCGCTGTTTGATGACCAGGAACGTTCAGCGTCGGTCATGACGACAGAAGCATGCCGGTTTCTGATTTTGAACAAAACCGCACTGATTGAAGCCTTCCGGCATAATCCTGAGATGGCTTATCATCTGGTGAGATATCTGTCAAAAAGGGTGCGAGCACTGACCTGTAATGTCAAGAACCTGGCGCTTATGGATGTGTATGGTCGCGTTGCCAATACGCTGCTGCAGCTATCCGAGAAACAGGGTGATCATCTGGTCACAGAAATACCTTTGACCCAGCAGGATATTGCCAATCGGGTTGGGGCAAGCCGGGAAATGGTCTCCCGGATCATGAAAGATCTTGTAGTTGGCGGTTATATCCGGATGGAGAAAAAGAAAATCGTTATCAATGATGATTTACCGGCCCACTATTGAATTACTCATTGATCCCCCACAGTTCCAACAGACGTTGATGACTGATGGATATTTCGTACTGCAATGCATCTTTCATTTGAATTGCTGGCAGGAGAGGGTTCCCTTGGCGAACTTTTTCCGGGTGACGTTCTGAGGCGGCCAAGTTTCCATTGCCCTGATCCAAAGCGGAGTGTCGGAGCTCCAGGGTGATGCTGGTGAATAGGGCAAAAGCAACGGCGATGATGACCAGGGGGGTGTCTAAACAGGTTTTCAGGGGCGCTCTTTTCACTGATACGGTTCTCCGACAAATCCGAATGGCAGGGAAGAGCATGACCTGGAGGAAGAAGTGTCGCAGTGAACTTTAGCTCAAGAAAACTGTGAAATTTTCACATTGAAAGCTTTTGGTCAAGTTCTGTTGTCTGTGAATGGAATGTAGTCTGGAACGGCTGCGTTTCGGGGCGGCATTCAGAAATTGCGAATACGCTTGATCTCATCCGCTTCTATTCCCAGCGATTCAAGAAATTTCTGATGCTCCTCAGGTTCCATCTTTTCAAACTGTCGGTGCCAGTTGTGCATATCCTCTTCATCGAAGCCCGCTGCACTCATGATGTCTACCCAACGTTGCTTGGTGACCATCGAGCCTTCCATTAATTCTGGTTGTTGTAACAGGGCCACGATGGCTTTTTGCTGTTGCCGCAACTTGCGGATTTCAGTTTCCAGTTTATGAAACTGCTCGCGCAGAATGTCGTTCTGAGCTTTGCTGCATTGCCGCTTCAGAAGGTCCTGTATCTGGGCCACCGGAACGCCATAGGAGCGATAAGCCAGTATGGCCTCAAGCCTCTGTGCTTCTTTGTCGCCATACCAGCGGTATCCATTGTCAGATCTTTGGGCAGGTGCGAGCAAGCCGGCCCGTTCATAGTAGAGTATCGTTGCACGCGAGAGTTTATACCTTCTGGCCAATTGGGTGACTGTTAGCATCGTTTTTCCTTTTGTGTGTCCCGACACTATTTTCAGCCCTTCACCTGTAGTCGGGTCAATAGTCTCTCGAAGGCCCGAACGCTACGGGTTCTCCTGATTCTGGCGGCAGAATCTGTCTTCTTTGATGCAACCGCTTATTGCAATATCAGGTGGAAATATAAAGACTTATGGATTAGAAATAACGCCCTATAAGTTGTTTAAGACAAATTTTCTAACGTTCCATAGAAAATTCAGTCCCATGTGCTTAAAAATTTGCCAAGTCATTACAAACAGGAATCAATGTGTCTGATCTGAAAGTCGATATTGTACTGCTGGGACAGTGCCAACCCGGAATGGAAGCAGAGCAGGTGGTCCCCAGGCTCGCCAAGCTGTTTAAACAGGACAGCGCCAACGTTCGCAAGATGCTGGCGAAGGGACGTCTGGTGATCAAGAAAAATGTCGACCGGAACATGGCGGAGAAGTACAAACTCGCCATTGAAAAAGTCGGAGGAACCTGTGAGCTGAGAGAGGCGCTGATAGAGAGCCAGCCCAAGGCGGTTGCTCCCCCAATTGATTCTGGCAATGACAAAACGGTCATTGCGCCTCCTGGAACAATGTCTCCAAAAGTTGCCGCTCCGGCGGCAGAAAAAACTGTCACGAAGACGCTGGAAGACGATGCGCCAAAAGCAGGAGCTTCCGGTGCAAAATCCGCCAGCATCGCTCACCCGGATGTCGATTCTGTGGGCTCAAACGCAGAAAGCCCAGTAGCGGCAGACGAGCAGGCAGATTCCATTTACCAGTCACCTGCTGCTGAAGTTAGCCAGGAACCGGAAGTATATTGTCGCCATTGTGGATCAAGTATCTCGGCCTCCGCCATTCGCTGCCCGAAATGCAACACCCAACAGGTGCTGACAAAATCAAAAGACAAAACGGTTGCCGGCCTGCTGGCATTGTTTTTAGGGGGCTTTGGTGTTCATCGGTTCTACCTGGGGCAATGGTGGGGAATATTCTACCTGCTGTTATGGGGGACGATGATTCCCAGTCTGGTGTCACTGGTAGAGGCCATCGTGTTCTTCGTTTCCTCGAAGGAAAGCTGGGAGCGTAAGTACAGTAGCGTGCCTTCGAGCAGTGGTGTGATTGTCGCCGCTGTCATCGGTATCTTTATCATGGTGATGCAGGTGGGAGTGTTGGCTGCAGTCGCCATACCGGCCTATCAGGATTATACGATTCGTGCCAGGGTCTCCAGTGGTATGCCTTTGGTGCGTGATACCCAGGCCAGAGTGGCTGATGTGATCACATCTACCGGTAACTATCCAAGCCGCAATCAGGAACTGGGGTTGCCTGATTCTCTGGGCAACGATGCCGTGAATATCGCTTTGGCATCCAATGCCACCATTGTGGCCAGCTTCAAGATTAAAGAGCTGGGGATTGATAATACGATTGAGTGGGCTCCCAGGATTCGAAATGGGCAAGTGGAATGGACCTGTTACGGTGGGCTGATGCCGGACAGATACAGAATGAGTGAGTGCCGGGGCGGTCCGCAAGTTTCAGTGACTGATCGGGCGACTCCTTCATTGCCTGGTTCTGTCAATGCGGCAGAAACTGACAGTCCTTCCACCCGGGGGCTGGAGCAAACCGTCCGCAGCAGGGACAGTCGCCTTTCTCTGCAGGTTCCTGAGAACTGGAACAAAATGGATGAGCTAAACGAAGAGGCCTCCTTGGGAGTTGGAAATCTATTCGAAGATACCTATTACCTGATTCTGGAAGAGCCTAAAGCGGATTTTGAAGACGGATACACGCTGACTGCCTACACCGATCTGATTCAGTCTCTGATGTATGAAGCGCTGAGATCGCCCACGCTGGTGTACCAGAGAAGAACGCTGACGGTTAACGGGCTTCAGGCTGAGCAAATGGCGTTTTCAGGCTCGACTGAAGGCATCAAGGTAACATATCTTCTGACGACCATTGAAGGAGAGAATCATTATTATCAGATTATCGGCTGGACACTGACCTCAAGGTTTGAGGACAAGGTGAGTCTGTTGCAGGACGTTGCGGGCAGCTTCAGGGAAAGTTCGGTTAACCGGGGTGTTAAATAGCAGGAGACTGGCATGCGATTGAGAGATCTGCAGGGGCTTGGGCCGAAATCCGAACAGCAACTGATGGCCGTCGGTATCACCAGTCCGGAGCAATTGCGAGAGATCGGTCCGATCCGTGCCTACCTGACTTTGGTTAACGAAAGTGCGACCAGGCCCAGTTTGAATTTTCTTTATGCACTGGTCGGCGCGGTAGAGGGAAGGTGCTGGACCGATATCGCCAGAACATAAAAAAAGGACGCCTGCTGATGGAATTGGAAGGATACGAAGAACTGGAAAAGCTTCTGCAGGCAGATGATGTGAAGATAAAACGATAAAAAATCAGTACGAGCGTTAGTCATGCGATAGGCCCATATACCCGGAAAGGACAAGGTAATGTGATGAACAAACGACTAACAATGAATTCGATTGAAATAAAAGTTGATGATTTAAACGGCCCTGAAGTGACTGGGCTGTTGCAGGAGCACATGCAGGAGATGATCCAACGCTCTCCGCCGGAAAGCATTCATGCGCTTGATCTGGAGGGGCTCAGGAAGCCTGAGATTACTTTCTGGACAGCATGGCGGGATCAGCAACTGATTGGCTGTGGTGCCTTGAGGGAGCTTAATGCTGATCATGGCGAAATTAAATCCATGCGTACCGCCACGGCTTTTCAGGAGCAGGGAATTGGCAAGAAAATGTTGAAACATCTGCTGGAGGAGGCCAGGAGACGTGAGTATGCTCGGGTAAGTCTTGAGACCGGGTCACAAGACTCCTTTAATCCGGCACGTCAGCTTTATGCCGGTTTCGGCTTTCAGTATTGTGAACCCTTTGCCGACTATCGGGAAGATCCTAACAGTGTTTTCATGACGCTAGACCTCTAAGATCCCTGAAAAACGAATTGCGCTACCATTGCAGCGCCAAAAGTTGGCTTAAAGTGTTTGTTTATTCACCTACACTCTGAAAAAGATCGCCGCTACTGGCGGTCTTTTTTTGCGCCACATTTCGCCATATTTCCCCTTGGTTGCGACATCATTTGCCCCGACGGCGCCTGATGTATGCCGTTAAATGGCCATTTCTTGTCAAACCTCTTTTAGAAATGGACCTTATGAAACATATTCTGATTTTTTTCCTCGTACTTATGTCCCTGAATGTCTCCGCTGATGATTGGGAAGAGAACGCCGATATCGGCAAACTATTCAAAGCGGCGAGTGTGAATGGGACATTCGTTCTATTTGACGTCAAACAACAACAATACACTGGATATAACCGGGAACGTGCCGTCACTCCCTTTATCCCGGCTTCCACATTCAAGATTCCCAATACACTGATCGGGCTTTCTATTGGCTCGGTTGAGAATGTGGACGAAATTCTGCCCTACGGTGGACAGCCTCAACCTATGGATATCTGGGAAAAAGATATGAGCCTGCGAGATGCGATCCCCATTTCCAATGTACCGATTTATCAGGAGCTGGCACGTCGTACCGGGCTTGAGAGGATGCAGGCCAACGTGAGGAAGCTTGATTATGGGAATGCCGACATAGGCGAGGTTGTTGATCGTTTTTGGCTGGACGGACCTTTACGGATCAGTGCTTTGGAGCAAACGTCTTTTCTTGCACGACTGGCACAGGGCGAACTGCCATTTCCTGTTCAGGCACAGGCGGATACGCGGGAGATTGTGCAGCTGGAGCAAGATCTGGACTGGACCTTATATGCTAAAACCGGTTGGGGCAATGATATCGGCTGGTGGGTCGGCTGGGTAACCAAGGGCGATCGGGTTTACAGCTTTGCCTTGAATATCGATATGTATTCCGCGGCTGAAGCCAATAAGCGAATTGTGCTTGGCAAAGCCAGTTTACAGGGTTTGGGCATTCTTTAATTGGTTTGAATGGCGGGCAGTCCAATGCATAAAACCATGACGCTAAAGACAACAGTTGCCGTGTTACTCATGATGATTTCATCGCTCAGCTATTCACTGGGCCCGGTCATTGCCCACCGAGGTGTTCACCATCTCTATGACTGTACTGAACTGACCAATGCAACCTGTACGGCAGACCGAATATACCCTCCCGTTCACGAACTGTTTGAAAATACGCTGGCCTCAATGGAGGCTGCGTTTTCTGCCGGTGCCGATTGGGTGGAGCTGGATATTCATCCGACAGTGGACGGCCATTTTGCGGTATTCCATGACTGGGCCCTCGAATGTCGCACGGACGGGCAGGGGGTTACCAGGGAACAGACCATGACCTGCTTGAAAACCCTGGACATTGGTTACGGCTATACCGCTGATAGCGGAGAATCCACTCCTTTGCGCGGGAAAGGTGTGGGATTAATGCCAAGCCTGACGGAAGTGTTTCAGTACTTTCCCGATGGCAAGTTTCTGATCGATATCAAAAGCAAAGATATGGAAGAAGCCAGAATCCTGGGGGAATTCCTCGGGCAGTTTCCTCCCAGGCAGCGACAGCACCTGATGGTATACGGCGGAACGGATGACATGCTGGAGTATGTCGCGGGTGTCAGCGGAATCAAAGCCTGGCCATCCAAGCCGAGGATCGCGCAGTGTTACAGAACGCTCCTCAGCAGCGAAGGTCAGGATCTGGGCGAGTGTGCTGGACAGATTTTTGGAGGACCATTGTCACTGGCAGAAAAAGTGCCGGGTTGGCCAGATGACTTTATCTCTATGGTTCACGAAACCGGCGGTGAGTTTTATGTCATGGAGATTGATGCTCCTGAAGACATCGATCGACTGGGGCCGGATTACAAGGGAGGAATCTGGACAGACAGGATTGAGGTGCTCAGTCCAATGCTGAAGGAACAGCCCCCATTGGCACACAGGGAATAGCCCTGGGTTCGTGATTTTTCGGCAGGAGAAGTACAATAGCGGCAATGGACGTTGCTGTTTTTGCAGGTTCTATTTGCAGATCTTATTTGCAGGTCCTACTAGGAGATTTTGATGGCCCTGGAGCTCACGTTGTTAACTATGATCAGTATTGTGGCAATTGGTGTTGCTCTCGTATCGCTTCCCATATTTATGGTTAATCTGATTCTGCTGATCAACTACCGAAAAAGTGATGGTAGCCGAGTCGGTGTTAACCAGGCTTGGTGGATGGTCTTCAGCGGCATCAAAAACAGCGAAGACTGGCCCGAACGGATTCGTAAAAGGGTCGGTTATGTCAGACGCATGCTGATATATGTCGTGCTGGGACTTGTCATCAGCGTAACTGCCGGGGATTATCAGCAGGAGCGATTTGATCAGCCGGAAGCAGCATTGAGGCAAGGATAAACTTACCCGTAACAACTACGTAGAACTTTTCAAGGTGTCTGACTCTGCGAGTCTGACACCGGTCAGCGCTCCACTTTCTCTCTTCACTACCGGTGCCTAACTCCGGCTTTGATTCGTTTAGAATACAATCAATTGTTCCCTTAAAGGTTTTGCAAGAAAGTTTTAAGAATTTGTTACAAAAATCTATCTCTATGAATTAATTACTAGTTTTCTAAGATCTTTCTCTCCTAGTGTATGTTTTTTATCCGGTTTGCGTTGACAGTCGAACATTTTTTCATGATTTTATGAAAGCGCTTTCATAAGACAGTGTAAGGTCTACAACATAAAAAATAACAAGGTAACACCTTATGTCTGACGTTATACCTATACGACATTCCATGTGGCACTTCCTACGACTTCACTTGCTGGTTGCGGTTACTCGCTACCTGTCAGTGAGAAAACTGATTGACGCTTAATTGGCTTTGAATCCTGACGTCTGAACGAACCAGGAAATCGACGGATAAATCGCACAGGTTATCCGGGCGAGCTTGGGAGTAGAGATGAAGTTAGCAGGATTGCATTCGTCAGAAACCTTGACGAAAACACACCAAAGGAGGGTTCGTAAATATGACACCACACTCAAAAAGCTTCTTCAGAAGCTGTTTCAAATGCGCAAAGTGGCTGTTTGCCAGCAGCAGTATGGCGGTCCTGATGTCTGCCAATGTCAGTGCGACGCTGTTTCAGGCAGAGGACTATAACGTTTTTTTTGATACCACCCCGGGGAATACCGGTGGTGCTTACCGATCAGATGATGTGGATGTAGAGGCAACCGCCGATGTGGGTGGTGGGTTTAATGTTGGTTGGATCGATCGTGGCGAGTGGCTGGTCTATGAAAACCTGCAGATACCCAGCGCAGGAAGGTACATTGTCAGAGTGCGGGTGGCTAGCCAGGGAGGGGCCAGAGCATCAGTTGATCTGAACGCCGGCCAGACGGTGTTGAAGGAATTTGATATACCGGATACCGGTGGCTGGCAGAACTGGACCACCATCTCGGCAACCGTCGACATTCAGGCAGGAACCCATAACCTGGGAGTCTACGCTACCTCAGCAAACTGGAACTTCAACTGGATCGAAATCGTTCCTGAAGATGGGAATAGCGGTGAACCGGGAGATCCCAACGGA
The DNA here is from genome assembly GCF_000376785.1 of Hahella ganghwensis DSM 17046. Lineage (GTDB taxonomy): Bacteria > Pseudomonadota > Gammaproteobacteria > Pseudomonadales > Oleiphilaceae > Hahella > Hahella ganghwensis. The sequence continues at coordinate 30,200 of NZ_AQXX01000124.1, read as the reverse complement.
ACCCACAAGCGCCTGAAAGTTGTCAACGGCTGTGATGAACCCATGTGGGTGCAATGGCTGACAGCACCAGGAGTGCAGTTTAACGGTCCGAACCGACACCGCCTGTCGAGCGGCCAATCCATTGAATATGACATTCCCGACAAAGGTTTGCCGTCAATGAGGTTCTGGCCTGGTTTTGGCTGTGACGCCAATGGTCACAATTGTGTCGTCGGAGCCAGTGGTGGACCTGCCGATTTAGGCTTTACCTGCCCTCCGGAGGGATGCGCGCCTCCTATTGATTCAAAGTTTGAAGCTACGTTTGGTTGTATTCCGGGCATCAACGACAGTGACTGTGCGAAAAATCCATCCGCTCCTGATCAGGTTTTGGGCAGGGGAGACTGGTGGAACTCCAGTATGGTGGATGGGTTTACAGTGCCGGTGAAGGTCGTCGTCAATGGGCATTGCCCTGTCGGTCCACAACCGGCTCCGGTATATGGTCCCGGCGGGCCTGAAGGTGGAGAAATCGACTGCTCCTCTTTGCGAGTTGCTGACTGTCCGATGAATGAAGATCTCAGTACGGATGGCCAGTTCCCGCATCTTTCCAATGTGGATATGAGGGTATTCAATCCCAGTTCTGGCGCGGTTGCCGGTTGTTACTCCCCGGCCGCCAAGCTGACTTTCGGCCACTGGGCCGATGGGTTTCAGACATACAGTCCTCCTGATCCCCAGGCGAAAATGTATACCTGTCCAACCCCGCCGATCAGCCCGGATGAATGCAGCTCCGGGCCGGCAGATCGTACTGACTATCGCAACATGATTCACTCCCATTGTGAAACATACGCTTATGCCTATGACGATGGGTATGGATTGTCGAGCTGTCCGGCAGCGACGGACCTAAGTTACGAAGTGACTTTCTACTGCCCTCAGTAAATCCACTCGCCCGGGGCTTAACCCGGGCGGCACTTTTAACCTGTACACATGCACATTTGTCCGTAAGCGGGCGATGAATCAATCGTCTCTTCACCATCGTTCAGTGAAGGGGTGGAGCGACGCTTAATATAAGGGATTTCATGATGATACAACGTAATTATGTACCTGCTTTGGTATCTGCACTTTTTGCCGGGTGTCTGACGGCAAGCGCTCAGGCGCAGGTGTTCCAGGCGGAAGACTATGACTACTTTTTTGATACAACACCTGGTAACAGCGGAGGGGGTTATCGTGCCGATGACGTTGATATTGAAGCGACAACTGATGCTGGAGGAGGCTTCAATCTCGGCTGGATCGAGGCGACTGAGTGGCTGGCATACAATAACTTGACGATACCCTCCACTGGAACCTATCGGGTCAAAATGCGAGTGGCCAGTATTAGTGGCGGAAATGCTTCGGTCGACCTTAATGGTGGCAATATTGTGCTGGGATCAGTGAATATTCCGGCAACAGGTGGTTGGCAGAACTGGAAAACTGTGGAGTTCACTACCCATATCAATGCCGGTAGTTACAGTTTGGGAGTCTATGCGGTCAGCTCAGGCTGGAATTTCAACTGGGTGGAAGTGGTCAAGGAAGATGATGGTGGTAACAACGATCCTGTCTGGAGCGATGAATTCGATACTCTCGATATGAGCAACTGGACCTTTAAAACCGGTGGCGGTGGCTGGGGAAATCAAGAGCTGCAGTACTACACCAATGGCCAGAACGCGTATATCACCTACGATGACCAGGCTGGCAGCAATGTACTGGTGATTGAAGCCAAGCAGGAAAATCCCGCCGGGTATAACTGCTGGTATGGGTCCTGTCGTTATACCTCAACGCGATTGATTTCGAGAGACAAGAAATCGTTCAAGTACGGGCGTATGGAGGCTCGGATCAAATTACCCCAGACCCAGGGAATCTGGCCAGCTTTCTGGATGCTGGGTGACAGCTTTGGATCTGTGGGTTGGCCGCAAGGGGGCGAGATTGACATTATGGAGCATGTGGGCTTTGAACCGACTCTGACCCATGGTGCATTACATGGACCCGGATACTCAGGTAACACGCCTATCGCAGGAACTCATGATGTGGGAGAGATCGTAGATGCCAACTACCATGTATTTGCGGTGGAATGGAATAGTGACGGCATTCGCTGGTTTGTCGATGACCATCAGTTTTACTCTGTCACCCGGGCTCAGGTCGAGCAGTATGGTCAATGGGTGTATGACCAGCCATTCTGGTTTCTGCTGAATGTGGCGGTGGGGGGCACTTGGCCGGGTAGTCCTGATGGAGGCAGCCAGTTTCCACAAAAAATGTATGTGGATTATGTCAGGGTCTATCAGTAATACCCTGGGGAGGCCCTCTGCCAGGCAATTGCTGGCGGAGGGCCTCCCATACTCAGAATGGCATGTACTGTTGCCAGTACTACAGTGTGCTGATCGTCGCCTGATCCATATTAATCTCTATCCCCTCACTGGTATTTGTGACGATGGCCTTGTTCGTCATGACCTGCTGATTGTCCAGACTGATGATCACTTCTCCTGAAAACACTTGGCTGTCGCCCTGGGAATCTATTTGTTCTGAAGTGATTTCAATGTTGTTAGCAGTTTTAGTGGTGAGAATCACGTTGCCCGTGTAAACGGTGTTACTTCCGTCCTGTGAGCGCTGCACAGTATCCGACGTAATCTCCAGATCCGCCGCAGCACTGGCTGAAAAGGCGACTGTGCAAATCAGCGCCGCGATTGAATTCCTCAGTTTCATATTCATGGATCAACACTCCTGTGTGTATGCCGGACACTCGCCGGTTACTTCCGGTGATATCCCTATTGGCTAATTGAACGGTATATAAACTATGTAGGGAGGGTATTTTAGACGCGCTTTCACCTGAATAGGAAGCAGTTTGAATCAGGAGGCCTATCAATACCCCATCGCCTCCAACTGACGCTTAAGCCGCTCGGCTGTCTGTCGCAGGATAAAAGGCATACGTTTTCCAAACGTGTGTAAGGCAAATACCTCTCTCGTCTCCGCCTGCCAGCCCGGCATGGCCCGTTCCAGCTTGCCTGCCTGTACAGCATCGGCGACAAAGATAGAAGGGGCCAGCAACACTCCCAATCCGTGAATGGCATAGTTGATTGCTGCTGGAAGTGTATTCACTTTCATTATTCTGGAGGTTTGCAGAATAATCCGCTGGTCTCCGGAGTAAAGGGCTGCTTTTTCCTGCCAGGGGAGCTGTATCAGAGTGTGATGGCTCAACGTCAGCGGCTCAGGGCTTCCCTGAGACTCCAGATACTTTGGAGCTGCGACCAGATATGAGCGCAGCTCTCCCAGCTTAATGGCATGGTAGTCGCTATCTTTTTGCGGGCCCACAGAGATCGCCATATCCAGTTTGTGTTCCAACAGGTCCAAACGTTGGTCTGAGAAGGTGACATCTGCGATCAGCTTGGGGTACTGCCGACAAAGCTCTGCAATAACGGACTCGACCAGCAGGGATTCGAAGGCATGTGGCGCCGTAATGGTGATACGACCCTGGGGTTCCTGCTCAAAATCCTGCAATTCCTCAATCGCAAGCTGCAACGTTTCTGCCATTTGCTCACACCGAAGGGCAAACTGCCGGCCGGCCGGGGTCAGGCTCAAGCGTCGGGTGCTGCGGGTCATTAGTGTAGTTCCCACCAATGATTCCAGTTGGCTGATATAAGTACTGATGGCTGAGCGGGTGTGCCCCAGACGCTCAGCAGCCCCCGTAAACGAGCCTGATTTTATAACCTCATGAAACACCAGCATCCGATAGGGAAGGGTCTTTTGTTCATTATTTCTAAACATTGAGTTCTTAAAAGCTCTAATTATCTCTCAAATGAATTCGAATAATATGCTCCTCACCAACCAAACAGCAAGCCAAAACAGCAAACAATGATGAGATAAACAGGAGACCAAAATGTCCCAGAAAGTGATTGAAGAGGTGATGGCCGCCAGTCGTGAGTGGGTGGCGACATTTAATCGAGGTGATCTGGATGGATGTCTGAATGGCTATCTGCCAGGAGCCACGATGAAAGTGTCACCGGTAGGTGAGTTTACCGGGGCTGGTGCCATTGCATTGTTCTGGCGTGATTTCGCCCGGCATCAACCGGCAGAGCTCGAATATATGAACATCAAAGTCAAAGTGATTGATGAACGAAATGCCGTGCTGTCTGCTGACTGGCAGATGAATATTGCCAGCGGATTTATCAGCAAGGAATTGTGGGTGAAGCAGGATTCCGGTGAATGGAAGCTGTCTCAGGATGATTTCACTGTTCTGACACTGAATATCTCCCAGGACTGAATGCCGGCTTTTATACATCGAGCGTAATGATGACATGCACGAAAGAGGTAAAGTAATAATGAGTCAAGCTACATTTATTCTGGTTCATGGTGCCTGGTTGGGAGCCTGGGCATGGCAAGACGTCAAGCAAAGGCTGAATGACATGGGGCATACAGTGGTTACGCCTGACCTCCCGGGCCATGGTGCAGACAAAACGCCAGCGGGGGACATCCATCTGCTGGATTATGTGAACACCGTGCTCAGAGAGGTCGAAGCGTCAGCAAATCCTGTGGTCCTCGTAGGTCATAGTTTTGCGGGTGTGGTGATCAGTCAGGTGGCGGAAGCGGCTTCGCCTGGCAAAATTCGTGGTCTTGTTTATGTGGCGGCGATGCTTCTACCCAATGGCGGAAGCTTTGGTGGTGCAGTGCCGGGCATTACCGGATCACTGGCGGTGGAAAACTTCTATTTGTCCGAGGATAAGACCACAGCCCATGTGGCTGAGGACAAAATGCATGCCGCGTTCGCCCAGGATGTACCTGAGGCGGCGTTTGCTGAAGCATCCCAGTACTTTGTTGCTGAACCGGCTGCCCCGCTATTTGAGCCATTGTCTGTGAGCGATGAGAAATTTGGTGTAGTGCCCAAATATTATATTGAAGCTACTAATGACAATGCGGTTCCTTTGGATGCACAGCGCGCCATGGCCGCTCAGGGAGGTGTTCGCCAAACCTTTTCTTTGGCCAGCGGACACTGCCCGAACTTTTCTCAGCCGGTAAAACTCGCTTCCTATTTGATTCAGATCCAGGAAGATCTGGCGTAACGCCATCAAGCCGATCATTGTTTTCCAGTCTCCCGTGAAGGACTGACTAGATGCCAGGGATGGCAGCCTTCTTTCCTGCACGACCATACAGCTTTCCTGCACGACCATACTCCCTTTTCCTGCACAACCATACTCCCTGGCCACGTTGCTTTTTTCGGTTCATTAAAATCCATTTATCAGGAAGCATTTGCGGCAACTCCAGTCTACTATTATTTGGATCTACTATTAATTTGATCTACTGCTAAATAGATTCATGGAGCCTCTGACATCTGCGAGGCCACCAGAGCAAGGATGATTCTGCAGAAAGCTGTGGTTGTGGACATCAAAGCAATCCGAAACAGATTTCTACGCCGTTAAGCAACGCAGGTTGTTGTACAGAGGTTCCTCAAGTTGTCATCGACGGAGAATGATACATGTCAGCGCAAATCAAAGTCTGTAACTGGGCGAAAGGGTGGGCCAATAACAATAAAACTGTGACCTGGACCAACCACGAGCCTGCCAGCACGCTGTGTCAGTGGTATCGGGCCAATGTCACCAGTAATGATCCTCCCATGCCTGCCTCGCCGGGCAGTACAACCATGATGGTCTGTTTTGAGCTGCCGCTCTATGCTGCCGTTTGTTCCGGAGCTATTACCCCAGCAAAACTCAAGGAGCTTTATCACAGACACTGGAATGGTAACGAATCCTGGGACAGCATTTATAAAAATGACTGGGTTTGGAAAACCCATAAGGTTGGAACTCCCGGAGCGATGAGCGCAGGGGATATTGTGTTTTTCAACCGCATGGCGCATGTGGCCATGGCTACCGGCAACGGTGATGAAGTGGTCAGTGTCTGGGGTATGGATATCAGTGGGATTGCTGCCAATACACCAATTGAATTGACCACAATATCCGCGCTCTATGCGTCGGTACGGCAGCAGACCGCCCGTGTTCGTTCAACAGAAGGTATTGGTGTTGGTGCTCCCGGCGGCAACCAAGTGCAAGAGGTAAAAGTTGAGTATACCGGAGCCCCCTGGTAAGGCATAAAAAAAGGGGCCTTCTGGCCCCTGATGTAATCAATTATTCTAAGTCGTGCAAAGATGCATTGTCACTTGTATCTTCTTTAGGTTGCTCTGTGACCATGGCTTCGGTGGTAATCATCAGTCCAGCCACTGAGGCAGCGTTTTGCAACGCTGTACGTGTGACTTTGGTGGGATCGATGATGCCTAGCTCAATCATATCGCCATATTCATCCGTTTGCGCATTGTAGCCATAGGCAATGTTGTCGTTGGCCCGAACATTCTGCAGAACAACACTGGCTTCTACCCCAGCATTGGCGATGATCTGGCGGAAGGGTTCTTCCATCGCACGCAGAGCAATGTTAATTCCTACTTGTTGATCAGCATTGCTTCCTTTCATGTCGGATTTGCGTATGGCATCTGCCGCGCGAACCAGGCTGATGCCACCGCCTGGCACAATACCTTCTTCCACCGCAGCACGAGTTGCATGCAAAGCATCATCAACCAGATCTTTTTTCTCCTTCATTTCGATTTCAGTTGCAGCACCGACCTTGATGACAGCAACACCACCGGCCAATTTAGCTACACGTTCCTGCAGCTTCTCGCGGTCATAGTCTGAGGTGGAATTCTCAATTTCCACCCGAATTTGACTGATGCGGGTATCGAGGTCTGCTTTTTTGCCTCCGCCGTCCACAATGGTTGTGTTGTCTTTACCGATCACCACGCGTTTGGCGCTGCCAAGCTGTTCCAATTCCACATTTTCGAGTGACAGGCCAACCTCCTCAGAGATGACCGTGCCTCCGGTCAGAACAGCAATATCTTCCAGCATGGCTTTACGCCGATCGCCAAACCCAGGCGCTTTGACTGCCGCCGCTTTCAAAATGCCGCGCAGGTTGTTCACTACAAGTGTCGCCAGCGCTTCGCCTTCAATATCCTCGGCAATCAGTAGTAATGGGCGGCTTGCTTTGGCAACGGATTCCAGTACTGGTAGAAGGTCTCTGATATTGCTGATTTTCTTATCGAAAAGCAGGATATACGGATCTTCCAGCTCAACCAGCATTTTGTCCTGATTGCTGATGAAGTAGGGGGATAAATAACCGCGATCAAATTGCATCCCCTCAACCACTTCAAGTTCATTCTGAAGTGATTTGCCCTCTTCAACGGTGATCACACCATCCCGGCCGACTTTTTCCATCGCATCGGCCAGTATCTGTCCTATGTCGGTATTCCAGTTCGCTGACACGGTGGCCACTTGACCAATGGACTTATTGTCAGCACATGGCTTGGAAATGTGATTCAATTGCTCAAGTGCCGCTTTGACAGCGCTATCAATCCCGCGTTTCAAGTCCATGGGGTTCATGCCGGCCGCGATAGCCTTATGCCCTTCGCGGAGAATCGACTGCGCCAATACGGTCGCTGTGGTTGTGCCATCACCGGCCACATCGGCTGTTTTGGAGGCGACTTCCTTGACCATCTGCGCCCCCATGTTTTCGAACTTGTCTTTAAGTTCTATCTCCTTGGCAACGGAGACCCCGTCTTTGGTTACTCGAGGCGCCCCAAAGCTTTTGTCCAGGATGACATTTCGCCCCTTAGGGCCTAAAGTCGCTTTTACTGCATCTGCAAGAATATTCACGCCTGCCAGCATGCGCTCTCGGGCATCGCTGGAAAACTTGATAGCTTTCGCACTCATGCTGCTTCCTCCTGCTTGCTTGATGACTCAATGACTCCGAAAATGTCAGACTCTTTGATGATCAGGTAGGTTTCACCCTCTAACTTCATTTCAGTGCCGGCATATTGGCCAAACAAGACTCGGTCTCCCACTTTGACATTAAGTGGGCGCAGCTCTCCATTGGTGAGTAGAGCACCTTCACCCACTGCATAAACCTCCCCTTGTGTGGATTTTTCCTTGGCATTGTCTGGAATGACTATACCTCCTTTGCTGGTGGTCTCTGCAGCGACACGCTTAACAACCACCCGATCATAGAGCGGCTTGATACTCATTGGATTTCCTCCATAAAAAATTACGAAAACACATATGAAATATCATGTCGAATGGAATTCGGAAGCCAGGTTCAGATCGAACGATGAGATGACTTCCGAACCGTTAAATAAGATCGCCCAAACACTTTTCAAGGGGAGGATAAATTTTTTTTGCTGTCTTAAGACTTTTTAATATCTGGCGGCATTCACTAATCTCTACATATACTTACTTAAAGGAGATCATCCAAAGGAGTAGTGCATATGCCTTTATCGTCACAGCCAACCTTTGAAATGACTTTAGCCGATTATTTTCGGGAAAGACTACAGGAGTGTGGGCAGGAAATGACACCCACGCCCCATGAAGACACTCTCTGGTATCTGGGAAATATGCTTGCCCGTTTTGGGGACAGTGATCAACTCTTCAGTTATGACTGCGGACAAGTCAGTATTCGGCCCCTTGCGTTGTTATACAAGGATGCCAATGAGGCAAGGCACTCCTGGGAACGCTGCCTGATTTTAAGGCAACTGGGAGATCTGGCATTGTTCCTCGGTGCCGTATTCCCGGAAAACTATACCCGCCGCGGCATATTGAAAGACTACTTTGTTGGTATGGGAGGCGGAGCCTATGACTACCTTTCAGAAAATGCTCAGCAAAACCGCCATATATTCTCCGAACTGGCTGAAAAGTTTGTCCGTATTTTGGAGCTGATTGCCAAAGCCTGTTCAAGACAGGTGATATTTGATGCCAATGATGTGCTGATGTTGTACCAGCGTTGGCGTCAGACTCAGGATCCTCGCATTGCGGATCAACTGCGGACGCTGGGAATCCAGCTGGCAGATAAAGACACCCTTCAGTAACTCAACTCTGGTAAAGCCGCCACTTTTCACACGGCTGAAACTTATCTGGTCGTCAGTATGATTTGAAAATAACAATTGTTTGGTGTTTTAACTTTTGTTATTTTGTTGGCATTCAAGGTCAACATGGGCGCTCAGGCACAGTATGAATCCTCAAGAACAACTCGTTCTCCAGACTTTGCAGCGTCATCCAATGGCCAGTCAGCAGCAGATTGCCGATCAGCTGGGCATGTCCAGGGAATCCGTTGCCGGGCATATAATGCGACTGACCCGTAAAGGTAAGATTCTCGGCAAGGGATACATTTTTCCCGCGCAAAAAAACATCGTCGTCCTTGGCGGTGCAAATGTGGATCTGACTGGAACCTGCCTGAGTGGTTACCTTGCTGGTGACTCCAATCCAGGGGGGATATCTCAGACCGCAGGAGGCGTGGGCCGCAACATTGCTGAGAACCTGGTTCGCCTCGGAATTGTGACGCATTTATTGTCTGCTGTGGGGAATGATTCCCGAGGACAGTGGCTTCTTGATCAGATTCGGCAATGCGGCATCAGTACCGAATATTGTCTGATTAAACCCCAGCACCGTACCGGAACCTATCTGGCAATCAATAACTCCCAGGGGGAGCTGCAAGGAGCCGTTGCAGATATGGAGGTCATTGACGCACTAAGTGCACAAGATCTCATCGAGCGCCAGTCGCTGCTTCAATCTGCAACCCACATCGTTATTGAAGCCAATTGTTCAGCAGCGCTGATTAGCTGGATATCGACTCAGTCTTTCAATTGCGCACTCTCTGCAGATGCGGTTTCTGAATCCAAGGCTCCGCGTCTGGTGCCGTTACTGCATAAACTGCATCTACTCAAGGTTAATCGTGCTGAAGCGCGGGCAATTTTGGGAAGCGATGGATCGGATAGCGATATGATTCACCAACTTCTCAGTCGCGGGGTGAAGAAAGTGCTCTTCAGCCGTGGCAACCAGGGGCTGATTCTGGCAACAGCGGACGATTACATTGAACAACCCTCATATGCGACTGAATTGGTCAGCGATACCGGTGCAGGTGACGCGCTCATGGCAGGGTGTGTATACGCGGAACTGGAGCAGATGCCAGTGCGCGAACAGGCGGTATTGGGATTGGCTTGTGCGGCGATGACACTGTCTTCAAAACATGCAGTTAACCCGGAACTCAATTTAGAACAGGCTTTACGTTGGACGGAGAAATTATGACGTACAAATTGGACATCAGTGCTGAAGTCAGCGAAGCGTTGAAAAATTACCAACCGGTTGTGGCTTTGGAAAGTACCATTATCTCCCATGGCATGCCCTGGCCGGAAAATGCTGAAACGGCGAAAAGAGTGGAGCAGGTGGTTAGAGATAACGGGGCTGTGCCTGCGACCATTGCCGTTATTGACGGCCGACTGAAAGCTGGATTGAGTCCTGATGAAATCGACGTACTGGCCCGGGCCGGTTTATCTGTGACCAAATGCTCCCGGCGTGACCTGCCGTACGTTGTCGCCACAGGACAGCACGGTGCCACCACGGTTGCGGCGACGATGATCATTGCGGCCATGGCGGGAATTCGGATTTTCGCCACCGGAGGCATTGGCGGGGTACATCGCGGAGCTCAGCAGACGTTTGATATATCTGCTGATCTTCAGGAACTGGCCCACACCAGTGTGGCGGTGGTCTGCGCCGGCGCCAAGTCCATTCTGGATCTGGGACTCACTCGAGAATATCTGGAAACCCAAGGAGTTCCCGTATTGGGGTATCAGACCGATAAATTACCGGCGTTTTACACCCGTGAGAGTGATCAGAGTGTGGATTACCGGATTGATGATCCAAAGAAAATCGCCGCATTTTTATCTGCCAAGTGGCAAATGGGGTTGCAGGGCGGTGCCGTCATCGCGAACCCGATTCCTGAACAGTATGCAATGGAAAAATCGGTTATCGATCAGGCGATTCAACAGGCACTGCAGGAAGCTGAGCAGCAACAGATCAGTGGTAAAGAATCGACGCCTTTTCTATTGAAAAGGGTTGCTGAGCTCACAGGCGGTTCCAGCCTGGAGAGTAACATTCAACTGGTGCTGAATAATGCCCGTTTGGCCTCACAGATTGCGAGCGAGCTGGAACAAGCCAGATAGCTCAGGTGATTGATTTTTTGAGAATTTCCTGTTTGCCCAAAAAATGACAAATAGTTACAAATACTATCTTTTATAAAAATTAAGATTCTCGGAGAATAGCTTCGCCGGTTTAATCTTTCATTAGGCAAAACGAAAAAATTGAAAAAAATGGAGTTAAGTAATGGAAAATGTATATAAGGCGCCTGACGCCAACCTGGACAGTGGCAATATCACCTACGCAAAGCTCACGATCATGCAGATTCTGTTTTCCTTCACAGGAAGAATTGGACGCAAGACTTATTGGCTGACCGCTCTCGGAATGACGGTGGGCATGATGGTCATTGCTTTTATTCTCGGTTTTATCCTTGCTGTCATGGGTGTGGATGAGCAAGCGATGAATATACTGTTCCTGGTGCTGTACATCCCCATTATATGGATCTCTCTGGCTCTTCAGGTCAAACGTTGGCATGACAGAGATAAATCTGGCTGGTGGTTTTTGATTAACTTTATTCCTGTGATCGGTTTTATCTGGGCATTGGTGGAAAATGGATTCCTACCGGGAGATACTGGCGCAAACCGCTTCGGCATGCCGAGTGCCTAATAGATTGATTGCTTAGAAAAGCGTCAAGTATTAAAAAGGGCGACCAATGGTCGCCTTTTTTTATCTTTGTTCCGAATGACTGGAGAAGTGGCAGAAAACTCATAAAGTGTACGGATATCACCTGTCGTCGCTATTTCTTGAATGAGCTGAATGGTTTGAACGAGCTGAACGGAGAAAATACAGATGAAATTCGTACTGAAATTGCTGCTGTCGCTATTGATGATTTCTCTCAGTCTCTATTGCATTCGGTTGTTCGGCGGAGGGTTGTGGTCCTCTATGTTGTTGATCGTCAGTGCGTTCACATTAGCCTCGATGTTTGTGAAAGTGTTTGATGTACTGGCAATCCTTATTGCCCGACTTACGGCTTTTATCGCTTTACTCTGCGCGATACTGGGCACATTGGCAGGATTTATCGGAGGATCATATCATTTGTCGGAAAGCAGTCAGATGATTCTGATGGGACTTTATGGAATTGCGGTGCTGGGAGGTTGTTTTTTCTTCTTCAGCGTCGATTCCGCCGAACCCACTCCTTCTGCTGATCAGCAGGAGGACTGAGCAAAGATTTCTGATTTCTAGTATCTAGGGAATCTCTGAAAAACTATTTGCGTTGCCATTGCGGCGTCAAAAGTCGGCTCAAATGCTCATTTATTCACGATAAACTGCGCTTTTTCCGACGACTTTTTCCTTGCACTGGCGGCCTCGCTAACGTTTTCAGAGGTTCCCTAGTTCCCCGAAACTTTACTGAATTCGGGAGATGTGATTCAACAAGCCTAATGGCTGGTGCCGCTCACATAGTGCGTTTTATTGTACACGTTGTACTTGCCAGACGGTTTCGACATGGGGATTCGGGTCACTTCCTTCAGACTTTTGGCGTCATACACTATCAATGCGCCTTCCATTTCCCACAGGCTGACCAGGGCGTATCTGCCATCTTTGGTGAACTCAACATGAGCGGCGGTTTTTCCTGGCTCCGGGGTGATGGTTGAAATGATCTCCAGGGTGTTCTTATCAATGACGTGCAGCTTGTCCTTGTGTGGCCCGAAAAATACATCAACCCAGGCATAAGGCGATCCGTCATGGCTGCGTGCGAAGAAGCCAGGGCCAAATGTGGAGATTGTTTTAACCGGCCGCCAATCTGTCATGTTGATCACTGACACTGCGCCTTCCCTTAAATGGGGAGTGAGCAGTAATGGTCCATGCTGACTTTCCAAACTGATTCCTGACCCCAGATGAGGCATACCGGGAAGGTCCAGCGTGGCAATTGTGGAACCGCTGTCGAGCTCAATGACCTGACCGGTTTCGCCGCTGCGTGAGGTACCGATTAAATGACGGTATTGCTGGTCAAAGAAAAAGTCATCCAGATAATCCTCGGTCGCCATTTTCCGGATCGGAAACCCCGGGGTGTCATATTGGATTTCCCAGACTTCCCGAAAATCTTTTAGAGCGGCAATGAAGCTGTGTCTTTGCGGGGCAGTGTAGACGGCACTGACTCGGGAAGTGGCATCGCCGGCCTTCACGGGGATCGTTTTAATGACCTCTAATCTGTCTGCATCCAGAATGGTCAGGGTGTGAGGCAGGTAATTGGCTACCATCACCCAGCGACCATCGGCTGACAGAGCCAGATTGCGTGTATTGATGCCTGCCCGGATTTCGGCCACGGTTTTCAGATTGTAGATGTCAAACTGACTGATCCACCCGTCCCGTGAGGCGAAATAGACATAGCGGCCGTCAGGTGAGAACTTTGGACCTCCGTGAAGGGCGTAGCGGGTTTTAAACCGATGTATCGGGGTAAAAGTATCGCCGTCCAGCAGAGTAGCGTGATGGTCACCGCTTTCCACAACAATGAAAAGATTCATCAGGTCGGCCTCGAACAGTGGACGATGACCCAGACTCTCCGCTGGGAAATAAACCTGATGACTGTCGCGGATATCTGCTTCGTCCCAGGTAACGGGGGCAGGGGACGGCTGGTACAGAAATTCGGCGAGTTTTGCTGCCTGCTCCTGGCTAAGATGCTCACTGAATGCGGGCATCTGAGTGGCGGGGCGTCCCTGCAGTATGGTCTCGATGGCATGCTGTGGTTTGAGACGACTCAGGTTCTCCGGCAGCAGTGCCGGTCCCAGACCTCCCAGCCGTTGGGGATGGTGGCAGCTGGCACAATGGGTCTGGTAAAGGGCGGCTGTAGTGTCTGGTTGGGTAAGCTGGTCAACTGGCGCTTGAGCGAACCCCTCTACTGAGAGTCCAATCAAACAGAGTCCGACGATTGCACTTCCACGGAAACGGGTAAAGAACCTTTGGGTTGTGTGTTTGTTGGTGGTCACTCTGGTCACGACGATTTCCTTCGGGTCAATTGATAAAGGCGGGCTGGCGGATTTCCTCCTCAGTGAGATAGCACCCCGGATCCTCTGCCCAGAAATCGCCTTCACTGTGCGTAAACCCTCGTACTCGGGTATTCCCATTGCACATATTTCTGACGGCACAGGTTCGGCATCGACCACGGAGGGGCCGTGGCTGGCTTCGCAGCCCTGTCATAAAAGGATCCTGGGTGTTGCGCCAGATTTCCGAGAAGGGCCGATCTTTGACGTTGCCCAGATTGTGGTTCCACCAAAACGTGTCCGGGTGGACCTCACCCGTGTTATCAATATTGGCGATGCCCATGCCAGAGGCATTGCCGCCCCAGTGGATTAAGCGTGCTTTCAGTTCCTCCAGACGATGTGGATAACGCTGAGCGGCCCAGGCCAACAAGAATGGTCCATCAGCATCGTTGTTGCCGGTGACATATTCGGTTTGTCTGCCATCGAGCGCATCTTCGTGAGCCCGCTCGAACAATTGTTCCATCGCTTTGCGGGTCGTGAGATGCATTGCATCACGCTTGCGATTTCGTCGACCCCGGCCGGCGTAATTCAGGTGGGACAGATAAAACTTGTCGATATCCCGCTCCCGCATCAGGTCGAGCATGGCCGGAAACTCATTGGCATTGTTTTCGGTCAGAGTGAAGCGAAGACCGACTTTTACCCCGGCCTGTTTACAGTGTTCAATCCCGTTGAGGGCGTCTCTGAAACTGCCTTTTTTCTGACGGAACTCATCATGGGTCTGTTCCAGGCCGTCTACACTGACGCCGACATAGTTGAATCCGGTCCGGCCGATCTCTCTCGCGATATCCGGACTCATCAGTGTACCGTTGCTGGATAGCCCCACGTACAGTCCCAGATGTTTGGCGTATGCCCCGATCAGGAAAATATCCGGCCGCAGCAAAGGCTCTCCGCCCGAGAGAATCACGGCGGGGACATCCATGTTCTTCAGGTCCAGCAGAACGTCGTAAACCTGCTCGGTGGTGAGCTCACCGGGGAAATCAATATCTGCCGAAGTGGTATAGCAATGACGACAGGTCAGGTTGCAGCGGCGGATGAGGTTCCAGATGACCACCGGTGCCTGCGGCTTGGGGCGGCAGACAAAAGGTGTCTCCTGCACTAGCGGTTTGATGAATTGGCTGATTCTGAACATTATCGACCCCCCGCAATTCTCAGTCCGGTCTTCTTCAGAATGCGGGTGCTGAAGAGCACATCATGGCTGCGACAGGCAGCACCCAGTATATCTTTCATCTCGGCTAGATAGCTCGCCAGGTCGGACTTCTGCCGGCCGTGGATCATGGCGAACAGGTTGTATGGCCATTCAGGCTGTATCCGCGGACGTTGATAACAATGGCTGACGTAGGGAAGTGCACCGATCTTTTCCCCCATTTTTTCAATGCAGTGATCGGGAATATCCCAGACCGTCATGGCGTTGGCCCGATAACCCAGTTTGTAGTGATTGGGGACGGCCCCAATTCGGCGGATCTGACCGCTGGACAGCATTCTCTCAAACCTGGCCTTGATTTCGTCTGCAGTGGTTCCGAGTTGCTCTGCGAGTTCATCAAAAGGGCGTGGAACCAGCGGCAGTCCTTTTTGAGTGAGCTGTACCAATGTTCGGTCGAGCTGTGACAACTCGCCGCAGACATCGAATGTTTCTGAAGCTGGCTGTGCTGGCATTGGGGCCGCAGGCCCTGTAACAGTCTGGTCAGGCGTGAAAGTAGAGTCCCACATAGAATTCCCTCTGCTTGGGTAGGTTAAACACCGGGTATCCTGATTCCGTGGCGATTGCCGTCGTGACTTCCTCAATCTGATGAGGATGCTCGGTAGCGATGACAAACCAGAGATTAAACTCATGATCCCTTTCATAGTTATGGGCCACTTCCGGATGGCTGTTGATGATGTCCGCGACGGTGGCAACGGCCGATGGCGGCACCTTCATGGCGGCCAGAGTGAGTGCACCTCCGAGTCTTTCCGCGTGGTACATGGGACCAAAACGGGTGAGGTAACCGGTGTTGATCAGTGTATTCAGTCGTTCCAGTAGCGTGGTTTCAGTGATGTTCAGTGCCTCAGCCGCCTTGGCATAAGGGGTATCACAGACCGGAAGACCTTTCTGCAGGTGATTGATGATCTGCCGGTCGAGCTCGTCCAGAGAAGGCTGGACGTCAGGTGCCCGACATGCGTTCTGCTTATTCCCTGAATTTGATGTCATTGTCTGCATGGTCGCTCCTGTCTGATGGAATCGATTGAGCCGTTGTACCTGCCTCCGCATTGCTTAAACTGGCGGGTACTGAACAGCACGGCGTGAGGGGTATCCTCCAGGTGGCAGGAAGTCTGTAGCTTTTTCAGACGTTGCAGGACTTCCTGACGATGCTTACCGTGAAGCATGCAGTACAGGTTGTAAGGCCACTGCGAGCCGCCGCTTTGACGCTGGTAGCATAGGGACACCAGGCCGGTTGCGCTGATATCTGAACCCACCTGGTCGATCTTCGATTTAGGGATCTGCCAAACCACCATGGCATTGCTGGTATAACCGATCCGGTGATGATTGATCACAATGCCAAACCGGCGAATGAGGTTATCTGCGCACCAGTGATCGAGTTGCCTGATGACCTCAGCTTCGGTCAGACCGGTTTGCTCGGCCAGGTGTTGGTAAGGTTGGGCAACCAGAGGCAATCCTTCCTGTAGCAGCAACTTCAGGTGATGAATAGCGGAAGGTCGGTCGACCGGTAAATTGCAGGACAGTGAAGGCATTAGATCCGGCACTGGATGGCGACCTTTTTGATTCAGCATCACGAACCTCCTTTCTCTCTATATCCGGGCGTTTTTACACGCCACTAATCAAAATCCGGTTTGAATCCCAGGTCGATGTGGTAGGGTTTCACCATGGGAAGCCTCAGCACCGGGTGTCCGGTCTTCTTTTCAATGTCCTGAATAACCTCGTCCAGCAGGGACACATCTGGCGCCGTTATCACAAACCAGAGATTGAAAGTGTGTTCGCGCTGGTAGTTATGATTAACCTCCGGATAACTGTTGATGAGCGCGGCCACATTCTCGAGCTCACGGTCAGGAACTGAGATGGCGGCAAGTGTGCTGGTGCCTGCTTTACGATGATTGAATACCGGTCCCAGCCGGGAAATGACGCCAGCCTCCTGTAATCGCCTGAAACTGTTCAGAACGTCGTCTTCGCTGCACGAGAGTTCCCTGGCAATGGTACGGAACGGCCGGGAAGTGCGCGGGAATCCTCGCTGGTAATGGGTGAGAAGTTGCTTTTCCCGCTCAGTGAGGGCGATCTGGTTCATTGAGTCGTCTCCTTCCGATGTCTCACAGCCCCAGGCGATGCGCTCTGGAAGTAAAAAAGATGCCACTTGGTGCCTGCGCTGCCACACTGGCAATGGGCAACATACGGTAGGGATCAAATATCACGATCCGGTTTTCATCACGAAGAGATACCCAGAGCTGATCTCCCCGGGGCGTGAACTCCATGTGCAGGACGGTTTTCCCGGCATCAATGGTGTTGATGATTTGCAACTCTTTGGTATCAATGACCTGCAGAATGTTGTTATGAGGATGAGCAAAGTTAACCCAGATCCGTCTTGCGTCCGGCTGAGCCATCACGAATACGGGCTGGCTGTGGGTCGGGATACGTTTGATGATCTCCCACGAGCGGGTATCGATCACGATCACTTCATGATGACCAACCCCCGGTGCGAACAGGTAAGGGCCAGCCTGGGTCCAGCCTTCCAGGTGAGGCATTTTGTAAACCGGCAGACGTTTTTCCTTGAGGCCGTAGGTCGGCATGATTCTCTGTATTCCCCGTTCCGGTTCCCAGAGATCCAGTTTTGCCATGCCCTGATCGCCAAACAGTCCGGCGATGTAGTATCGGCCTTCAGGAGTGACCAGTGCATCGTAGGGCTGACGTCCCACCCCAGTGTATTTGGTAACCTGTGGTTGTATTCCCTGGGTCTGCGGATCTGTGTCGGTCATTTCAATGAGCCATATTTCATGGCTGTCAAACAGACTCACAGCAAAGCGATTGCTCGGAAGATCCACCAGCCCAACCGTTTTTGAGTGTCTGCGCACAGGTTGATTGTTTGTGGATATTGTTGTCTCCGGTAGCTCAGTGGCCGGGATATCCGCGACCAGGGACAGATCGTCACTCCGGAATATCCTGACACCTCCGGGTTCATAATTCGAAACTGCCACATAACGCCCGTCCTGACTGATCGCGCCTCCGATACTATTGCCTGCCTGAATGATTCTTGAGGCAATTTCGCCCTGCAGCAGGTCAACCTTGGTTAATCCTCCATCGCGTCCGAATACAAAACCATAGCGCTGATCCCGTGAATACACGACGGAGGCGTGGGATAGATCTCCAAGCCCCTCAATGCGCCGGATGGCCTGCTGACTGGACGTGTTTACAATCAGTACGCTGCCCCTTGTGCGCTCAATGACCAATCCCAGATCACCGGTTCCACCCATATAAGGGAAAGAAGTATCGGACTGAAACGTGATATCGGAGTGAAAAGAGGTGTCGTCGGAGGACGCCGAGTCGGGTGTCTGATCCGGTAGGCGGTTCAGTTGGCCGCAGGCGGTAAGTAGCGTGATAGAGAGCAGTATCAACCCGCAGGATATCTGTTGCTGGAATCGGCTCATGGGGAGTCCTCTTCAATAAAAAGTCCATCTTTCAGGCCCTGACTGATCCGATTGATGTTGGTATCGTCCAGCAGGTTTTTCCAGGGGGGCATGGCCGTGCCTGGTTTTCCGTATTTAATGATGTTGCTGAGCGCTTCTGTACTGAACTGCGCTATTTGTTGAGGGCGCAGGGAAGGGCCAAGACCGCCGTTCAGGTGGTAACCATGGCAGGAGCCGCAGTCCTGCCTGACCAGATTTACCAGCGCAGCCGCCTCGGAAGCGAGGGCGGTTCCGTGGAAACAGATCATCAGTACGGCCATTGGGCATGCCAGAACCACCCTGCCACGCAGGCTGTTCCGGTTAACTCTGATCCCGTTTTGCTTGAGCATAAGGTCTCCGGCCGTTGAGGTGCTCCGGAGGTTGCCCTCCGGAGTGGTCGGCTAGTAAATGTCGTACTGTGTGTTAAACACGTTGAACTTCCCGGTGGGCGTGACCAGACGGGGGTCTTTGATGACGGTTTTCAGAGCCAGGGTCTTGTCATCGACGACCACAATGGCGGACTCTTGTTCCTTGCCGTTCCAGACCGAGAACCAGACTTCGTCACCCGCTTCATTGAACTCCGGTTGTACAACCCGCTTAGGTCCGTCACCAAGATCCGCCCATTCAGCGATCGGCAGGATTTTGTATTTTTCGTCAATGCGGTTGAGATCAAAAACCGCGACAGACTGACTAATACCGGTGTCAGGATTCAAGGGGGTATCAACATAGAGATGCTGGGAACGGGGGTGGGTTTTGATAAACAGGGAGCCGCCCCCTTGAGCATCGAGGGAGCGCACGACTTTCCAGGCGTTATCCGGATGCTTGTCAGGGTCTGTCCCGATCACGGCGATACTGCCGTCGCCAAGGTGACTGGTCGCCCATACGGGGCCAAACTTCTTGTCGGTAAAATTCGCCCCCCGGCCAGGGTGCGGGATGGCTCCAACTTCCACCAGGGCTTCAAGTGATCCTTCCTTGGAATCGATAACGGCGACTTTGTTGGACTTGTTGGCCGCGGTCAGGAAGTAGCGGTGCGTACTGTCCCAGCCGCCGTCATGAAGAAAGCGTGCAGCATCGATGGTTGTCACTTTGAGAGCGTCAATATTCTCATAATTGACGAGGAGAATTTTACCGGTCTCTTTCACATTGATAATGAATTCCGGTTTTTCGTGGGAGGCAACGATGGCTGCCACACGAGGCTCAGGATGGTACTCCTGGGTATCGACCGTCATTCCCCGGGTCGAAACAACCTTCAATGGCTCCATGGTCTGACCGTTCATGATCACATACTGCGGCGGCCAGTAGGATCCTGCCACTGCATAGGTGTCCTCAAAACCTTTGTATTTGGAAGTTTCCACTGAGCGAGCTTCCAGGCCCACTTTAATCTCAGCGACCGTAGCCGGCTCTTTCATCCACAGGTCAATCATGTTGACCTTGGCGTCGCGGCCGATAACGAACAGGTAACGACCGGAAGACGAAATACGGGAAATATGTACGGCGTATCCGGTATTGATCACAGAAACAATCTCTTTGCTGTCACCATCGATCAGCGCAATCTGGCCTGCATCCCGGAGCGTGACGGAGAAGAGATTCTTAAGGTTAAGGTCATTGAGTTGCTTGTCTGGACGGTCTTCAGGTTTGATCAGCACTTTCCACGTGTTGCGCATTTCCTCCAGGCCCCACTCAGGAGGTTGCGGTGGTTCATGTTGCAGAAAATTGGCCATCAGCGTGACTTCTTCCTTGCTGAGTTCGCCTGACGTTTCCCAGCTTGGCATACCGGCGGGAGAGCCATAACTGATCAATGCTTCCAGGTAGGCTGATCCTTTGGCCTGGGTGATATCGGGAGTGAGTGGTTTACCCGTTGCACCTTTTCGCAGCACACCATGGCAACCGGCACAGCGTTCGAAATAGATACGGGTGGCTTTCTGGAATTCCTGCTCTGTCAGGTCTGGTGCTCCGGGTGACTTGACGATTTTGACGTCCTCACCTGTCATGGCGGTTGCAGAGCTTTCGTATTGTCCCGGTGATTTGTGTGCGTGTTCGGCTTCTGTTTCCGCCTGTGCGATAGAGCAGGAGCCTGCTATCGCCAGACTGATCAAGGAAATGGCTAAATGGTGTTTGGTTCGTCGCATAACATATTCCCTCTCATCATGAGTGTTTCGTTATGTCAAATGGTGAGACCTCCCCAAAAATAACGAAGCGGTCCCTCTTTTATGGCGCGAGTATTCAGTGAAGTTCTTCCTCTTTGCAGCAAGGTCACTTAATTTGGCTGTAGTAGATGGCAAGATTGGCGATATCTTCATCCGACAGAGATTTGGTCATGCTGGTCATCATCGGATCATTCCGGGTGCCGTCGCGGAAAGCCTTCAATTGTTTTTCCAGATAACCTTTTTTCTGCCCGGCCAGATTGGGCCATAAGTCATTTCCGCTGATGCCTTCCTGGCCATGACAGCCTGCACAGGTCGCCGCTTTGGCTTTTCCTGCCGCGGCATCAGCTGCCATTAACGGAGTTGAAAGTAGAGTGGAAAGGAGAATTGAAGTAACTACGGATATCTTGATCAATTTCATGAGGTGTGCCCCTTATTTCGGACGGTATTTAAGATTCGTAGGCACGATGAGGTTAGGTGAGTGATGCTTGTGTAAAGTTGATTCGGATCAATTAATTTCCCACTACAGGCCCGTATACCCCATTGGAGGTACAGGCTGATCTCAGGCGGATGAGGTAGGGTGTGTCACTGAAAATCAAGGAGGTAAACACTGATGAAAAACATTGGTGAGGGACCCTATTATCTTGCGCAGGGTGGTGAGGTGGCGCTGTTCGAACATGCCGCCAGGCATTGCCTGCCAGTACTGGTAAAGGGACCTACCGGTTGTGGAAAAACCCGGTTTATTCAATACATGGCTCATCGTCTTAGTCGCGAGCTGTACACGGTCGCCTGCCATGATGACCTGACTGCCGCTGACTTGGTCGGGCGTCATCTGATCAGTGGCGATGGCACCTTCTGGCAGGACGGCCCGCTAACCAGGTCGGTCAGAGAAGGGGCGATTTGCTATCTGGATGAAGTCATTGAAGCCCGTAAAGATACCACTGTCGTTCTTCACCCACTTGCTGATGATCGTCGAATTCTCCCCCTGGAACGTACCGGTGAAATGCTTGAGGCCGGCGAGAACTTTATGTTGGTGGTGTCATACAACCCGGGTTACCAGAATATTCTCAAAGGGATGAAGCCCAGCACCAGACAACGGTTTGTGGGGATCAGCCTGGATTATCCTGCGCCGGACATTGAAGCCCAGGTCGTAGAGACCGAGGGGCAGGTGGATAAGCTTCTTGCCAGACGCATTGTAGATCTTGGGCAGGCACTGCGAAGACTGGAGCAACATGATCTGGAAGAGGCAGCATCGACACGGTTGCTGATTTATGCCGCGAGATTGATTTCCAGTGGTCTGGATCCGATGCAGGCATGTCAGGCCTGCATGGTAGAGCCACTAACAGATGACGTTAAAACTGCGGACGCTCTGAGGCAGATCATTGATATCCATTTCGGCCATACCTAGAGCTAATACAAATAGGGGGCTGATATCAATAAGAACGCTGATACCTCTAAGGAGGTAGTCGGACGAAAGATGCCGGACCAATTGATTTCAGTCAATTTTATCGCCCTTGTGGTCATTAGTATGTTGGTCGGCAAGCAATTTTCAGTACTAAAAAAGGCAGTAAAAAAATCCTCAGTATCCATTTGAGTCTACTCCAGGGAGAAGGTCATGCCGGATAAATTCAGTAAGAGTGCCGCTCGAAATATCTATTATGGTGGCAGTGTTTTCTTCATTCTTCTGTTCCTTGCATTAACGTTTCAAACCGTTAACGCCCTACCTGAGAGGGATAACCGAGAGCTTCTTACCGAAGCTGTTGCCCGGGGTAAGGATGTATGGGAACGCAACAATTGTATAGGTTGCCATACCCTGATGGGGGAGGGCGCATACTATGCCCCGGAACTTGCCAATGTCTTTGACCGCCGTGGCGGTGAACAGGCCTTTACCCAGTTCCTGAAAAGCTGGATGGCGGCGCAACCTCTGGAGGTCCCCAACCGACGGAAAATACCCCAGTTTCATCTGACTGAGCAGGAAGTGGAGGACCTCGCAGAGTTTCTAAAATGGACCTCGAAAATCGATGACAACGATTGGCCGCCCAATATCGAAGGCTGACAGGGCAGACAGATAAAGGAGAATACTGCATGAAATATCAATCACAGGCGGTAGCCAGACCCTATTTCATATTTGCTCTGGTGTTATTCGCCGGTCAGGTATTGTTCGGACTGGTGCTGGGACTTCAGTACGTCATGGGGGACTTCCTGTTCCCGGAGATTCCATTCAACGTGGCGCGGATGGTCCACACCAATCTGCTGATAGTCTGGTTGCTCTTTGGTTTTATGGGGGCGACTTATTTTCTGGTGCCGGAAGAGTGTGACACTGAGCTGCACAGTCCCAAGCTGGCGTGGATATTGTTCTGGGTGTTTGCTATCGCCGGTACGTTAACCATTCTTGGCTACCTGCTGGTGCCTTATGCGACGCTGGCGAAAATGACCGGGAATGAGTTTCTGCCAACCATGGGGCGGGAGTTCCTGGAACAACCCACGATTACCAAGATCGGCATTGTCATTGTTTGTCTGGGATTTCTTTATAACGTGGGAATGACGATTCTGAAAGGCCGAAAAACGGTCATCAATATGGTACTGATGACGGGACTGATCGGTCTGGCGGTGATGTTCCTGTTCAGTTTCTACAACCCAAGCAATCTGGCACTGGATAAATATTTCTGGTGGTGGGTGGTTCATCTCTGGGTTGAGGGTGTGTGGGAGTTGATTCTCGGTGCCATCCTGGCCTTTGTGCTGATCCGGGTCACCGGGGTGGATCGGGAAGTGGTCGAAAAATGGCTGTATGTGATCATTGCCATGGCCCTGATCACCGGCATTATCGGTACCGGTCACCACTATTACTGGATCGGACCGGAACCCTACTGGCATTGGCTGGGAGGCATATTTTCCGCACTTGAACCCTTACCTTTCTTCGCCATGACCATCTTTGCTTTCAATATGGTGAATCGCCGTCGCCGCGTGCATCCGAACAAAGCCGCCACTCTGTGGGCGATGGGCACGGCGGTGATGGCGTTTCTGGGAGCGGGGGTCTGGGGATTCCTGCATACGCTGGCACCGGTTAACTACTACACCCATGGTTCTCAGATTACAGCTGCCCATGGACATATGGCCTTCTATGGCGCCTATGCGATGATTGTGCTGACCATTATCTCCTACGCCATGCCGGTATTGAACGGTCGGACTGAAGGTAACTGTAACCGGTCTCAGGTGGTGGAGATGTGGGGATTCTGGCTGATGACAGTGGCCATGGTGTTCATCACGCTGTTTTTGACTGGCGCAGGTATTCTGCAAGTCTGGCTGCAGCGACTGCCGGATTCTTCTACAGCACTGCCTTTCATGGCGACGCAAGATAAAATTGCCATCTTCTACTGGCTGCGTGAAGTCGCTGGTGTCGTCTTCCTGATCGGATTGCTGTGTTACTTCGCAAGCTTCTTTGTCAAAGAGAAGCAAGCGCAGATGAGTGGCATACCCGAAAGTGTCTGACCGTGTTTGAAGTCGAAGAGTGGGTGGGTAACCTGTGGCATAAGGTGGCCACCCGCTATACTGATCAGCAATTTCGGCATGCCGAAGTGGCATTGGAGGATCTCACAAAGGAACTCGGTATTGTTTTCCGGGCCATGGGAGGAGACAGGGGCGTTCGTCTCGAAGCGGCCGTCGAACGGCCGGTAAAGCTGCCAAGAACTTTGATGCAGCGGGTTGCGGGCAGTCAACTGAAAATGTCGCTCCCGTCCCTCGATTCTGAAGTCCTGGCGTTACCTGCGACCATTGCCGTGTATCCGGACCGGGATCTCAACCGGGAGCTGTATCTGTTATTGGCCGCAGTGGCGGCACAGCCGCCTCAGGCGGAGGACTGGGTAACAGATGCCTGCGCCCGTATTGGGCGGTTAATAAGGAGCTATCCCGTGATGGCGGGTCGCTACCGGAGGCTGCTCCAGGCCTATCTTCCTCTCAGGCTTGCGAAAGAGCATCTACCCGCACCGCTGCAGCCTTTGGAAGCCTTACTTCTCAAGACTTTGCATGACCCGACACAACCCTGCATAACCGCCAGTGATCTGGCTGGGCTGCTACCGGTGCCTTTCTGGCTTTATCCCTCTTTACGGCAGTGGGGGGAGGCGCCGCCACGTCAGGGAACTGATTCCGCGCCGGATGTCGAACCCGGAGAAGATCAGGTACAGCAAAGCGCGGGTAAAGCGGCAGGCCGTTATGTGGATGAGCATGATGGTGATAAAGGATTGCTCGTGTTTCGTCTGGAAAACCTGTTTAGTTGGTCGGAATATCTGCAGATGGATCGTACGGCTGACGACGGTCCTGATGAGGATGTGGAACGAATCGCCAGGGACCTGGATCATTTAAGTCTTTCTCGGCAGGAGTATGGCGGTAAAAAGCGTATCCGTATTGATCTCGATCTACCGTCCGCAGCGGAGGACGACACACCTCTCGGTCCGGGAATCTGGTTGCCCGAATGGGACTATCGTCAGCAAGAGCTGCTGAAAGACCATTGCTGCCTGCAGCCCATGTTGGTTCAGGCTACCGAAGGTGGTGCGATTCCCGACAATCTAAGAACAAAGGTGCAGGGTGTTCGCGCGCAGTTCGAGCAGCTCAGACCCTTGAGATACTGGCAGCGCAACCAGTCGGACGGAGATGAGGTCGAGCTGGATCGCTGGCAGGAGTTCTGTGCCGACCGAAAAACAGGGAGTACAACAGACCGTCCCATGTATCGCCGTTTTACCGGTAAATTGCGGGATCTGGATTGCCTGTTGCTGGCAGACCTTTCCATGTCGACGGACGCCTATGTGGATAATCATCGTAGAGTCATTGATGTTATCAGTGATGCGATGCTGTTGTTTGCCGAAGCACTGGACAGTGTGGGGGACCGGTTTTCGCTTTATGGTTTTTCCTCCCGGCGGCGTCAGCATATCAGATTCAATATGATCAAGAATTTTTCGGAGCCTTACACCGATGTGGTCAGAGGGCGAATCAGGGCGCTGAAACCTGGGTATTACACGCGCATCGGAGCCGCAATAAGGCAGTCCACCACGATTTTGCAAGATCAGCACGCCTCACGTCGGCTGTTACTGATACTGACAGACGGAAAGCCAAATGATCTTGATCTGTATGAAGGACGGTATGGCCTGGAAGATACCCGGCAGGCAATTTTTGAAGCCCGTCGGCAGGGATTAGTGCCATTCTGTATCACGGTTGATAATGAAGCGAATGAATACTTGCCCTATCTCTTTGGCAGAAAAGGTTACGCCCTGGTCAGTAATATCGAACAACTCCCCGCAGAGCTTCCCAGGTTGTACGCATTATTGGCTGGCATGTAGCAGTCGTACTGCGGCGCGATCTTGCGGATTTCTCGAGATGAGCTAGCTTTAGCAATGAAGCAGTCCGGAATAATCGACACTGTGCGTCGCGCAGTCACCAATACCCGGGAATACGGTGATGAACAGGGAAATAGCCTTCAAGGTTCTGGTTGGTCTGGTTGTTTGTTTTGTGTTGGGAGTTAACGTTGGCTGCGTGAGCGTGCCTCAGGCGGCGATAGACGTAAACCGTCAGGTGTCCAAGGGGATCACGACGATTGGCGACAATGGTCTGGCGATGGTGGAGGCCTGGGAAGAATCTGCCTACAACATGCTGGATGAGCGATGGTCCAATGTCTATGCCAAAGCGGATGCCACCTATCGAAGCAAAAAAGGCCTGTCCTCAACGGCTGCGCTGAGTTATAGCCAGCAAGAAGATGTGGCCGGCCTGGCGGTGCTGATTCGCTCTGAAGTCCGCAAGAAAATCAAGACCGAAGCGGACAGCATGCGCAAGATCATTTCCCAAAACGTCAAGAATACCCTGGAAGCCAATGAAAGCCTCACTGACCTGCTGGCCAGTGCGAGTGCCGTATCCTCCCTGCAGAAGTCAGCCCTGAAAGAAGTTGGCAGTCTGGTTCCCATTCCCCCCGGTGTCACCACCTTTATTGCAAGTTCCCTTAAAAGCGCAGGATTCTAACGGAGGAGAGCCGCCATGAGCCTGAACGATCTGAGAGATGAATTTGGTTCTGAGATTTCAGATATCGCCAACGATGTCAGTAACTCCCTGCCCATGTCCAAGCCCCAGTTGCGCAGTGCATTCAATGACGATGAACTCAAAGAGCTGCACAGCATGATCAAGGACGTCAATGACGCCACTGATGAAAACCAGAAAGTGGTCAAAGTGGCCAATCATGCCAAATCGGCATTGAACCTTATGAAGAAGCTTGGCGTCGGACTTTAAACCTGGGCTCTTCCAGACCTCACGCCGACATATTGAAGGGAGAGGATGGGATGATGGACGAGGACAAGCTGGAGCTCCTCGAACGTCAGTTATCTGACAAGGTGACTGCACGGGTCAGGCCGGCGTTATTTCGGGTGTATGCCACCATTGGCACCACTGTCATCGCAACCCTCGGCTTTGTCAGCTGGGATATCGTGTCGGATATCAAGGCCGAAATTAAAGCGGAAATCCGAGCCGAAATCGATGAATCCATCGTGGCGGATATCAAAGAGAAGCGTAAAGAAATCGAAGGCCTGATTGTGGAATCGCGGATTCTGGCTAAACAGGCGAACGAGGTAGTGCTGGATCTGGACAAGAAGATCAAGGATTTTGAGCCCCAGGCCTCCCAGTTGGACGAAACCATTCTCAAAGTGAACTCCTTGAATGTGGATGCGCGTAATCTGGTGGCGTTGTATTCCACGGAAGTCAAACCGCTGGTGGAAAATTTTGGAAAGCTCTCCGGCCAGTTGCAATCGCTGGCTCAGCAGGTTGACCAGTTGAACTCCATCGCCGGTACAGAAACCACCAGTTCCGAGATGAATGTTGATAGCTCTGAAACCCGTGGGAATGCGATTTCTTCAGTGATCACAGAAACCACTCAGGTCAACAAACAGTTCAGGGAGCGGAATAAAACAACTGTCTTCTTCCAGTTTTCCAGCGCTACCAAAGGCCAGGCGGAAGAACTCTCCCAGGTGCTGAAAGAGAAGGGATATATTGTCCCTGCGGAAGATCGTGAAACCTCGGCTGTAGGTAAGCACGAGGTACGATTCTTCCACAGTGAAGATGAAGCAGAAGCCAAAGCGCTTGCAGGGGACATTACCGATGCGCTTAAGGGGCTCGGATATCCTGAATCTGACAACACTAAAATTATCACCCGTTCCTACGTCAACTATTCCGCCAAGAAACCTCGGGTTGGGGTGATTGAACTCTGGCTGGACCTGCCTTTTCTGAAGTCAGGATGAAATCAGGATAGTGTTATGGAGCTTTTACCCTATCTGAAAGCCATGGTGGAGAAGCGGGCTTCAGACCTCTACTTCTCCACTGGCGCACCGGTAGCT
Organism: Hahella ganghwensis DSM 17046; assembly: GCF_000376785.1. Lineage (GTDB taxonomy): Bacteria > Pseudomonadota > Gammaproteobacteria > Pseudomonadales > Oleiphilaceae > Hahella > Hahella ganghwensis. Next base: position 2,070 of record NZ_AQXX01000124.1, on the reverse strand, counting down.
TTGAAGGTGGAAGGGGTGACGTCCCAAATCACCCAGCACGCGCTGAACCCCGGCGTCACCAAGAAACTGGCGTACTCCGTGATGAACGATCGACAGCGAGCCGAGTTCGAAAAAGAACTTGAACTTGATCTGGCCGTCACCGTTGATCAGCTTGGACGCTTCCGCCTGAATGTCTTTATGCAGCGCAATGAAGTGGCGCTGGTCATCCGCTATATCACCTCAGACATCCCCACCATTGAAACGTTGAACCTGCCGCCAATGCTTAATCAATTGGTGATGGAGCCCCGTGGATTGATTCTGGTGGTTGGTACCACCGGCTCTGGCAAATCGACAACGCTGGCGTCGATGATTGAATACCGCAATCTGCACAAGACCGGGCACATACTGACCATTGAAGACCCAATCGAATACCTCCACCAGCACCGACGCTCCATCGTTAATCAGCGTGAGGTGGGGGTCGATACCCACTCGTTCAGCCATGCCCTACGCCGCGCCATGCGCGAATCACCGGACGTTATCATGCTGGGAGAAATCCGCGACCAGGAGACCATGCAACAGGCCATTACCTATGCCGAAACCGGCCACCTATGCCTGTCCACACTCCACGCCAGTAACGCAGATAAAGCCCTGCGAAGAATCGTCAATTTCTTCCCCGAGTCAGCTCATGCGGAACTACTAATGGACCTGTCCCTACACCTGCGCGCCATCATTTCCCAACGACTACTGACCGGAAAAGACGGCAAACGCATCCCTGCCGTCGAGATGCTACTGGCCAGTCCCTATATCAAAGACCTCATTGACAAAGGCGACATCGACAGCATCCACGAAGTCATGGAAAAAAGCACCGACCAGGGCATGAAGACCTTCGATCAGTCCCTGCTGGAACTGATTCACCAGGGCAAAATCACCCGGGAAGTCGGACTGGATAATGCGGATTCCAGGAATAACCTGGCGATCAAGATGCGGTTGGAGGGGGCGCCGGTGGAGAGTCATATTGGGTTGAGTGATGGGTGAGAGAGAGGGGATTTTGAAAGGCTGTTTTCGACCCAAAGCGGACACTCAGTATGGTGATAGAGCACCCTAAAGCGGACACTCATTTAGAACTTCAAATCATAGGCAGCTTAATTTTGATCGGAAACAAATTTAATGAAAATTAGCAGCATAGAAATTAAGAATTTTAAAGGCCTAAAAGGCGAGAAGTTCGAACCAAAATCATTTTCTTGCTTGGTAGGCGAAAATAATGCCGGGAAATCAACTGTGCTTCAGGCGCTGGTGCATTCGCTTAATAGACCTAAATATATACCATCAGCAGTATTTTACGATGAGACACAGCCTATATCTTTTATCGTGAAGTATAGCGATGTAAGGAATGGAGATTTAAATCGACTGAAATCAGAACATAGAACAAAACTTATGCCTCTGATTTACGGAGGGGAATTAACTTTAACTGCAAACTATACCAAGTCTGATGGACTTGAGCTTCTAGTATCTAAATTAGCACCAATTGAAGAGAAGTATAGAGAGGAAGGTATAAACGAAAACTTTCGGAGCATGAGAACTGCGGCTCAAGCTAGAAATATTGTTGAGAACGAATATCCAGAATTCTTAGAAGATCTACCAGACAACGCTACAACCGCTCAAGCGAAAAACTATTTAACGGCTTGCGTCAACGCCTTAGCTCCCGACCAATTCCATTGTATGGATACAACATTACCTTCAGGTATCCCATCATCTATTTCAGCTCTTTTACCGGAATGACGTGGCCTAATAGAACTGACGTGGTCAACTGATTTGTGACAACCCAGTTAAGCAACTTCTCGTAATTCTTTCCAGGCCGTTTCATATTGATTCGGGCTTTGGTAATCCAAATATGAATGTAGCCGAAAGCTGTTGTAGAACATCGTGATGTAATGCAACACATCTTGCTGTGCTTCTCGTCGAGTCTGGTAGTGGTGCCATTGAATCCGTTCTTGCTTCAGGCTACCGAAGAAGCTCTCCACTACCGCGTTATCCCAGCAGTTCCCCTTTCGACTCATGCTGCCAACAAAGCCATGGGCTTTTATCAACTGA